>CAYRDC010000001.1:0-235543 GCA_964422925.1 uncultured Chitinophagales bacterium
TTCCGGAGTTCGGTCAGCTGCTGTTGGCTTGTTGGCGGAAGTTGCAAACTTCCGGACATTCTAAGGTTTAAGTTACGCTTTGCTAAACTTAAACCAGATATTTTGGACAGGAGGCCGGGCGCGCGAACGCGCGCCCGGCCGGCACAAAATATCACTAGCTTAAGTTTGCAACTTAAGCCCTGAAAATGGCCGTGCATGCAGAAGGTGTGTTTCCCTTCGCTGAAGCCACGGAAGGCGATGTGGCTTTTTTGTCCACCCCCTCCACTGCTCATACCACCCCTCCCCCCGCCAGCGGGGGACATTTCTACAGACATCCTCCGGGACGTCCAGAAACCATATTATGCAATTAAGTGTTCAGTTCAACATCTCTGCATCCGGGCGCATAAAAGGCCGGATATCCGCAAACAAAAAATAACGGCCTGCTAAAAAATTACGACCGGAAACAGACGGAGCTGGAGCGTTAAAAAAATATACTGTCTGAGGTCCGCCACAAGGCGGACCGAGTTTATATTTTTTAGCGGAAGCAACGGCTGTTTCAGTAATTTTTTAGCCAGCCTGTCTGCCACAGCTTTAGCGAAGGCAGGCCTTGACCTTTTCTTTGGTTCTTTCTTTTGGGTCAAGCCAAAAGAAAGAACAGGGATACATGAACGTCCATGCAGGGCGGACAAGCCCGCCAAAGGGGGACATTTCTTTATTTTCGGCTACTGAATACCGGCTACCAACATCACTTTCCCGTACCAGGTGTGTTTTTGGGTTTGCAGCTCTATGAGGTACAACCCGCCCGGATTGCCCGCGAGGTTAAGGGTAAGCGAGGAGACATTCAGGTTGGTATATTCTTCACTCAGCACTGCCCGGCCCATGACATCATACACCCGCAGGCTGGCGGCCATACCAAATGTCCCGGACGGTAAGCTAATGGTTATTCGCCCGGTGCTTGGGTTGGGGTAGATGGATAAACTATGCTCCTTTTTAGGAGCCGGTAATACGACCAGCCCTGTGGTTCCGCAATCCGACCCATAAGGACAACCCATACTATCCAGTTTTACAATCCATCCATCCTGCCAGGTCGAATCGTTCCAGGTGCTGCCGCAAGCTATAAAACCATTATCTGAAGTAGGCTGCAAATCATAAAAATAATGATGCTTTGTGCTGTCGCGCGTATAGGTGTGTTGCCAGATGATGTTTCCAAAACGATCTATTTTTGTAAGCAAGGGCAAATCACCATGAACTAAATCAGGATCATGACCCCCATTTATAACATAAGATGAATCTTTAAGCTGAATAATACCCTTCCAAAACAATGTTGAACCCGTATCAGAAGGATAAATGCTATCCCATTCCACATTTCCTAGCGTGTCTGTTTTTATAAGCCAGGCAGCATACCGGTCTGTATAATATGAAAAACCTTTATAAATTTGTTGTATCCCGGAAATTAAAAACCCTCCTTCTTTCGAAATAATAACATTTTGTCCAAAATCTTCATATTTCTTGTGGTAGGTTCTTTGCCAAATCAGGTTTCCAAGGCTGTCTGTACGTATCAGCAAAACATCCCGCTTCTCAGCAGCTACATTCCAGCGATAACCGCAGATTAAAAATCCTCTGTCCGGTAAAATAATTAAGTCTGCACAGCTACTAAAATATGGATTAAAATCATATTTTTTTTGCCAAATAATATTCCCTTCCGAATCAACCTTTTGTAAAGCAATAAGTTGGTAATTATTGTCATTGTAGTAGTCAATATTACCACCAATTACAAAAGTGCTATTATCATTAAGTTTAATTATTTTTACGTATGTTTGAAAGGTATTTGTGTCTTTATTGATTTTTGACCACAAAGTGTCTCCATTAGCATTGATTTTAATTAAAAGATTGTCAACGTTTCCGGTTGAATCTTTCGCTCCGCCTGCTAACAAATAACTTGTGGAATTTATTTTCTTTGAATCAAGAATTCCACTTCTGTAATAACCAGATATGTTAAATTCTTTTTTCCACAATTCATTACCTGAAGTATCAAACTGAACTATAAAAATATTTCCTATATATGGAGTTGAACTTTGGCCAAAGCAAAGATAACCTTTAATGTTTATTTGCATAGAAGATAATAATTGTGCCCATCGATTATTATCCACCCAACTATTGAAGGTATTTTGGGATGAAATATTTTGAGTGCAGAAGAAAAATAAGTACACTGAAATTAGTAATATCCTTTTCACTGCACTATCATTTTCAGTGATTGGGTGATAATACCATTTTCACTTAATGAGTAGAAATACAAACCGGCAGGCGGTCTTGCTTTAGGATCTATGCGGTAGCTGAGCGTATCGTTACGGAATAGCAGGATATTCTGGGCGGTCAGTTTATCGGCTGCCGGGTTATCGGCTATTGTTTTCAAGCTTCGCTTCATTATTCAAATTTAACATATTCCAGGGAAAAGAGAGAACTTTCCCCTTTGCCTTCTTTCTTCAACATTCGACATTCGGAATTCGTCATTCATCATTCATGGCCAGCCTGTTCATGGTTATTGGAAGTTGCAAACTTCCGGTCATCAGAAGGTCTAAGTTACGCTGCGCTAAACTTAGACCAGTAACCTGGGCAGGCACTTAAGTCCGGAAAACGGCCCTGCATGCAGAGATCCTTCGGCACGCCAAGGCGTGCCTCAGAATGACGCGGGGGAGTTGAAGACGGACAGGCGCCAGCGGAACGCCAGGGCGTCCTGTGAACAGGGGACATTGCTTCCGGTATGGGGCTTTGACTTTATGGCCTTTGGCTTCAGCCGCATTAATCTTTGTTGGCCAGCTGCCCGCAGGCGGCATCGATGTCTTTGCCGCGGCTGTGGCGCAGGGTAACGGTCACCCCGCTGGTTTCAAGCTGGCGGGCAAACCATTCCATGCGCTCCGGGGCGGGTTTGGCATAGGGTACGCCTTCCACGGGGTTGTATTCGATGAGGTTCACCCGCGCAGGGACCGACCGGGCCAGGGATGCCAGGCGCTCCGCATCGTCTTCCGTGTCGTTGATTCCCTCAAACAGCAGGTATTCGAACGTGACCCGGCTGCGCGTGGCCAGGTAAAAGGCCCGCAGTGCTTCCATCACTTCCCCGATGGGGTTGGTCCGGTTGATGGACATCATCCGGTCGCGCACGGCATCGGTGGTGGCATGCAGCGACAGGGCCAGGTGGAACTTCACCCGGTCTTCCGCCAGCCTGCGAATGGCCTTGACAATGCCGGAAGTGGAAACCGTAATGCGCCTGTAACTGACATTGAGGCCTTCCGGCCGGTGAATCCATTCAATGGCATCGCGCACGCGCTGGTAGTTGAGCAGGGGTTCGCCCATGCCCATGAAAACGATATTGGAAAGCGGCCTGCCGAAATAACGGAGTGAATGTTCACGCAGCAGCCATACCTGGTCGAAGATTTCGGCTGTTTCGAGGTGGCGCAGCAGGCCCATGCGGCCCGTGGCGCAAAACAGGCAGTCGAGGCTGCAGCCTGCCTGGGAGGAAATGCAGGCCGTGACCCGTTCCCCGGCCGGGATGAGGACGCCCTCCACCTTCAGCCCGTCATGCAGGCGGAAACGCATTTTCAACGTGCCGTCCGCGCTCTGCTGTTCCATGTCAAAGGCCAGCGGGTAAAACCCGTAGCGTGCCGACAGCCATTCCCGGAAGGCCAGCGGCAGGTTGGTCATTTCGTCAAAAGACAGGGCCCGCTTGTCGCGCTGCCAGGAAATGAGCTGCCCGGTACGGAAGGCCGGCTGCCCGGCATCCTGAACCAGCCGGCTCAGCTGCCCTTCGTCCAGAAGCCGTATGTCAGGCAAAGGCTTGTCCACTGCAGGCAAAGATATGGCTTTCCGCAGGGCCCGGCATTGGCTCGGTTTTCCTAATTTGGCAACATGGCACGATACATTACGGCCGACATCCTTTTCCCCGTGTCAGGCCCGCCCGTAAAGCAGGGCGTGGTGGTGGTGAACGAGGAAGGTGTTATCGTGGAAACCGGCCTCCGGGAAGCTTACGACCCCGCGGAGCTGGAAATCCACAACGGGGTGCTGGTTCCCGGCTTCATCAACAGCCACTGCCACCTGGAACTATCGTTCATGAAAGGGCAGATACCGGAAAAAACCGGCCTGCTGGCATTTGTCAGGCAGGTGGTGGCCATCCGCGACCGGTTCAGCGAAGACGAGCAGCAGGCAGCCATTAAGGTGGCTGAACGCGAAATGGCCGAAAACGGCATCGTGGCCGTGGGCGATATTTCGAACGACACCCGCTCCTTTGCCGTCAAGCAGCAAAGCGCCCTGCGGTTTCACACCTTCGTGGAAGTATTCGACCTGGGCCCGGCCGGCACCGGACAGGCAAAGGCCACCGGGCAGGAAGTGTACGAAGCCGCCCCGAAGAAAAACGGGCATACGGCCAGCATCACCCCGCACGCGCCCTATTCCTGCAGCATGGAACTGTTCCGGTGGTGCGATTCCTTCACGGCAGCAGACGGCCGCATCCTGAGCATTCACCTCCAGGAACAGGCCGATGAAAACCGCCTGTTTATGGAAAAAGCAGGTGCGTGGGTGGATTTGTTCCGCGGCTGGGGGCTCGATTTCGAATGGTTCCGCCCCACGGGAAAAAGCTCCCTGCAGTCGGTGCTGCCGCACCTCGGGGAGGGTAACACCCTCCTGTTCGTACACAACACTTTCACCAAGGCAGAAGATATTGCAAAAACCCTGGCTTTCAGCGACAGGGTTTACTGGTGCTTTTGCCCGAATGCGAACCTTTACATTGAGAACCGCCTACCGGATTACAGGCTGTTTCTTGAAGCAGGGGCAACGTGCGTCATCGGCACCGACAGCCTGGCCAGCAACCACCAGCTGTCTGTTTTGGAAGAGATGAAAGTCATTCAGAAAAACGCTCCGTACCTGACGTTTGAAACCCTGCTGCGCTGGGCCACCCTGAACGGAGCGGAAATGCTAGGTTTCCAGCGGGAGCTGGGCAGTTTTGAAGCCGGTAAAAAGCCGGGGGTGAACCTGGTCAGCGGCATGAACATGCGCACCCTGGAGCTGACCGGCATTTCCACCGTGCGCAGGCTGGCCTGAGGTCAATGCCCGGCAAAAGCTTCCAGGCCGGAATTCAGGTAGGCAATGTAATCTTCCACGTCCGGAGTGAACCCGCGGGGTTCCAGCAGCGGATTGCCGTCATGGCCTGCCAGCACGTAATAGGGCTGCGAATTGGTCTGGAACCGGGTGGTCTGCAGGTCGCTCCACAGCTTGCCCACGGTGCTTACCTCATGGCCCGTGTAGGGTGACGGCCCGAAGTCATCCGGCAGGGGGGTTTTGTCGTCCACGTAGAGCGAAATAAGCACGTAATCATTGTTCAGGATATCCCACACCCGCTGGTCGGACCAGACGTATTCTTCCATTTTCCGGCAGTTCACGCAGGTCCAGCCCGTAAAGTCGAGCAGCACCGGCTTGTTCACCGCTTTGGCATAGGCCAGGCCCTGACCGTAGTCAAAAAAGCAGTTGAGTTCATGCGGGCATTCCATGTTGTCGACCACGGTTACCGGTTTGCTGTTGCGGATTTCTTCCGCGCTGGCATCGGCCGCAGTGCCTCCGGAAAATCCGCTGCCCTGCAGGCGGCTGAGCTCCGATTCAATCCGCTGCATTTTGTACTGCAGGGTGTTCAGGTTGAATTCCTGGTAATGCTGCGGTGGGGCAATGCCGCTCAGCAGCCGCACCGGGGCGCCCCAGAGGCCCGGCACCATGTAAATGGCAATGGAAAAAGCCAGCATGGCAAAGAACAGGCGCGGAACGGTGACATGGTCCATCACCTCATCGTGGGCGAAGCGCAGCTTGCCCAGCAGGTAAAAACCCCAGAGCACGGCAATCACAATCCAGATGGCAATGAAAATGTCGCGCGAAAGCACATTCCAGTGGTAGGCAAGGTCGATGATGGACAAAAACTTAAAAGCCAGGGCCAGCTCGATGAAGCCGAGCGACACCTTGATGGTATTCAGCCATCCGCCTGATTTGGGAACGCTTTGCAGCCATCCCGGGAAGGCGGCAAACAGGGCAAAGGGAATGGCCAGGGCCAGGCTGAACCCCAGCATGCCCAGCAGGGGACCCCAGAATTCACCTTTCTCGGCAATGATCACCAGCATGCTGCCCACAATGGGCACCGTGCACGAAAAGGAAACCAGCACAAGGGTGAAGGCCATAAAAAAAATGCCGATCAGCCCGCCTTTTTCGCTGATGGCATCCGACTTGTTTATCCACTTGCTGGGCAGGGTGATTTCAAACACACCGAAAAACGACAGGGCGAAGACAAAAAACAGCAGGAAAAACAGCATGTTGAAAAACACGTTGCTGGCCAGTGCGTTCAGGGCCGAGGGGCCGTAAACCCCCGTAATCAGGAAGCCCAGCCCGATGAATATGACAATGATGGACAGGGCATAGAGCAGCGCGTTGAAAATGCCCTGTCGCCTGGTGGCGCTTCTTTTGGTAAAAAAACTGACCGTGAGCGGAATCATGGGAAAGACGCAGGGCGTCAGCAGGGCAATGAGCCCCGCCCCGAAGCCGCCAGCCAGGTAGCCCCAGAGGCCGCGTTTCTGAGCCGGTTTGATTTCCTCCACTGGTTGGCCGGCTTCACCGTTTTCGCCCTGCTCACCGCCTGCCGGGACCGCGGAGCCCTGATCGGTGGTGCCGAGCGCAAACTCGAAAGGTACTTCCGTAGGCGGAAGGCACTGCTTGTCGTCACAGGTCATGAATTCCACGAAACCCCGGATCACCTGGCCGGATTCGGGCACTTTCACTTTCTGCCGGAAAATGGCTTTATGTTTCCACCAGGTCAGGTTCATTTCGAACAACGGTTCATAGGTGGGGCCTTCCATGTGCCCGAGCACCTGCAGGCTGTCGACAAACTGAATGGAGGCACTGTCTTCAAAATGGATGGAGGTGGGAATGGGCCCGCCTGGGGCAATGTCCAGCCCGTAAATTTTCCAACCCTCATCAATGGTAGCTTTGAAGATCAGGGTATATTCGTTTTCTCCGCTTTCGGAAGCCGAAAATTCCCAGTGTACCGGTTCCAGAATTTGCCCGTAGGTATTGCCAAAACCCAGTAAAACAAACAGCAGGGGCAAGATCTGTCTTCTCATAAATATGATTTTAACAGCAAAATTAATCAAATAGCATCCTGGGGGGTTTCTTTTGTGCAAGCATAACAAATCACATTGCGGCCGGGTTCAATCAGGAATATACGGCCTGCAGGAGTGATTCGAAAAGCCACCGGCCGTCTGTATTGCCGAGAATTTCCTCAGAAGCCCGTTCAGGGTGAGGCATCATGCCGAAAACGTTGCGGTGCTCATTGCAGATACCGGCAATATTTTCCATCGAGCCGTTGGGGTTGGCTGTATCGTCCACCTTTCCGTCCGCGTGGCAGTAACGGAAAAGCACCTGATTGTTTTCATTCATTTTCCGAAGGGTGTCCGGGGCCGCATGATAGCGCCCTTCGGCATGGGCGATAGGTATACTGAGCACCTGGCCGGGCGAAAGGTTTGCGGTGAGCGGAGTATCCGCGTTTTCGGTTCGAAGGAAAACATTGCGGCAGATAAACCGCTGGCTGGCATTCCGTAATAAGGCTCCCGGTAGCAATCCGCTTTCACACAAAACCTGAAACCCGTTGCAAATGCCCAGCACAAACCCTCCCTCGCGGGCAAATTTCTGAACAGCCTGCATTATGGGTGAAAAGCGGGCAATAGCCCCGGCCCGCAGATAATCGCCATAGCTGAACCCACCGGGCAGCACAATGCAATCGCCCGGGCCGAAACCGGGCAGGATTTCCTCCTTGTGCCACAAAGCATGCACTTCCTGCCGGAAAACATATTTCAGCACATGGATCATATCCCGGTCGCAATTGGAACCCGGAAAGATGACAACACCGAATTTCATACGAATTAATTATTGAACACAAAAGTATGGTATTGGCAGAACAATGCGGCCGTCACAGTCAGCCAGAACACTATGCCTGCCAGTTTCTTTTTCCGCGAATTCGCCCAAAAATCGGCCAGGAAAAAAGAAGCCGGTACAGCCGCAAGCCACGACAGCCAGGCAGCCCGTTCGGTATCCAGGTACATCAGGGCCAGGGCAAAAAGGATTATCCACAGCAAACTGGCATAATGGCCCCGGGTATCCAGCAGTTTATGCCTAAAAGTGGTGACATAATGCAGCGCTCCCGAAACAAAAAGCAGGGTCAGGACAATGGCCGTGACTTCAAGCGGAAGGTTGTTTTGCGGCCAGGAAAGCAGTGAAATATTCCACGCACCATAGCCGGCCAGCACCGGTTCCAGTTTATCAAACCAAAACAAAGCTGTGGCCAGCAACAGATACGGCACCGCAAGCCCGGCCAGGGTCAGCAGGTATTCGCGAACACTGAAAGCGCGGAAAAACAGCATATTCGCCCAGGCAAGCAGGAGGAAAGAGGCCAATGGCAGGTAAACAACCGATGCCAGCCCGGCCAGCAGCCCCAGGTAAAAAAGCATGGAATCGGCCCGCTCCTGAGTTTTTATCCGGAACAATAACCCGGGGTAGAAAGCCAGCAATGCGGCAGCAATCATCCCAGGCGTCCAGGCCAGGTAAGTAAAACTGAAAGATACCAGCAGCACGAAGGCCACACCGGGCATTACCATATATTCCCCATTCATGCGGTACCGGTTGGAAACCTTAATGGCCTGCCAGGATATCCACAACACCAGCACGAACATCAGCACTTTCAAACCTGTGGCGGTGGCCCAATGGTCAAACAGCCATTCCTCAGCCGGGCTATTGGTTCCCATCGCAGATTCAGCGGGAATAAAAAAAATCCGTGCTGACAGAAAAAGTAAAAAAAGCACAAAGCCGAAGACCGACCCGGGGCGCATGGATGAAAACAGGCGAAGCATATCCTTAATAGCTCAATTTTACAAACCGGAGTTTGCCACGCTTATAACTGGGAATGATCACATCCCTGCCGGACACCTGATCCCCGAATATGGGCATCAAATAAACATCCCTCTTCTTGGAATTCATCAGTAGGTGGCGTTCCACATTTCCGTTAACATTCACGAGATATTCAATCACATTGGTACGGTACTTCAATTCATCGTTGAAAATAAAAGCGAGGTGGCTCCCGAGGTTGGCCACCATATAGGAGGAATGGCGCCCGTTGTCCCCGCTGGAAATTTGCTGCTTGGCCAGTATATTCCGCCAGTGCTCCGTGCCGTCCGGATGTATGGACATCACCAGGATGTCTTCAAAATAATAGGTAGTGGACACTTCGCCTACATCGTTTGTCCCATAGGGATAAAAAAACAAGCCGTTATTCCGGGGCCGCACCGTTTTATGGTAGCTTTCCGCCACGAACACCACCCCGCCATCCTGACGCACAATGACTTTGTCAATCATGAAATAATACAGGCGGTCGGTCACGCGCTGGTTGCTGGTACCGACAATTTTTGCGATAAAATCCGGTGTAAAAGGGATAAAGCTTTCTTCTGCCGTACTGTCCGCAAAATGATAACGCCAGAAATAAACCCCTTCGGCTGTTTTGCCTTTTCGCGGATCCGTAGTATAAAAGGCAACCATCACCAACTGGTTGTTGCGATTATCAAACCGGAACAGGGCATTGTTCAGAACACGCTCTTTCTGAAGTATAGTCAGCCCGGGAGAAACCGAAAAATTACGTTCTGATGTAAGGATAGTAAACTGATCGCTGTTGGTCAGGGTGTTGTCATAATATCGGTTCACGACCACAAACATGCGCCCGTCATCGGATAAAATCAAATCATAGAAGTAACGCTTTTTCTGTGCCGTGGGCAAGCGGAGCGTATCGTGGACCATGACTTCAAAATCATTATTCAGGCGGGTATAGATCAATTCATCGGGTTCATTGAAACGCTCCTTCAGGTAATAGAGCACGGTAAACTGGTGGTTATCGGATCGCAGGAAATGAATTTTCGGAAAACCCTCGCCAAAGTTTTTTCTTATGCTGTCGATAAAAATGATGGTATCCATTTTCATTAACGTGTCGAAGCGGGCCATATAAATAATTCGTGAAGATTTTCTGCGCCCGGCATAAAAAAAACAGATATTTCCCTGCTGCAAAACGACTTTCAAGGGGTCTTGTCCCCTGTAATTATAGGGCATACGTTTTTTCCAGACTACACCCAACCGGTCGTTGAGGGTGGAGATAAAATGGTCGGCTTTATCGTATTCGTGGATATACAGAAGGCCCCGGTATTGTCCGAGCACTTCCAGTTTATCGCTCCGGATGGAAAAGCGGTGCGCCTGGCCGGTTACAATGCTTTGCGCCCTAAGGTTTAAACCCGCAGCAAGCAGTAGAAACGCTATGATTATTTTACTTTTCACAACTGGTTATACAGCCAATAGCAAAAACCCGGCTAAATTTTTAATCGTTCAGTTGTTTTGGGTCCAGCGCATCCGTCAGGCCTTCCCCGATCAGATTAAAAATAGTAACGGTAAAAAAGATGGCCAAACCCGGAAAAAGCGCCAGCCACCACTGGCTCGGGTTTCGGCTTCCTTCATGCAGCAGACGCCCCCACGTGGGTACATCCGGGGAAGTGCCCAGCCCGATAAAGCTTAAAAAAGCTTCGATCAGGATAGCCGAAGCAATCCCGAAGGCTATGGAAATCAGCACCGGCCCCAGGGCATTGGGCAGGGCATGGCGCAACAAAATACGCTTATTGCTGAAACCCAGCGACTGAGCCGCTTCGATATACTCGGTTTTCCGGATCCTGAGCAATTCGGCCCGGACAAACCGCGCAATACCTGTCCAGCGGGTAAGTCCTATAACCACCATCACCCAGAAAACAGAACCTTTTGCCACAATCGCCAGCACCATGATAATCAAAAAAATCACCGGAATCGACACCACCACTTCAATCAGCCGGGAAACCAAAATATCCAGCGGCAGGCGGACTTTACGGGCCAGGTAAGGAATTCTTTCCAGCGGCCTGGCCAGCAGGTTGGCAAGCAGCATGATGCCCAGGAAAATGGCCAGGCTCAGCAATAGCTGCAAGACCATATCGCCCAGTGAACGGGCGGCAGCCTCCTGAATGGCAAAAGTCCGGACCTTAAAAGCATAAAACCAAGCCAGGAACAGGAACAACAGGTTCAGCCAAAGCCGGATCCTTGAAACCCGCAATCGGTCGTCCCCGAAAAAACCGGCCAAAGCGCCCATCAATAAGCCGAGAAAAGTGGCAACGGCCATTGCCACCACCCCTATAGACAGGTCAACCCGTGTGGCATGGATCATAGCTGACAATAAATCCACTCCCACTTCATTGGTGCCAAGCAAATGGCGCCAGCGCCAGGAAAGCACCTGCTGAGTTCCTCCGGGACTGCAATCCACGTTATTCCGATCCTGCTCGCGCGGGCCATAGGGAACCAGGGGCCAAACCACGAAATCATAATCCAGGTCTTTCCAGTTTTTACCACGCAAATCCTCAGGCCACCTGGAAAATCCCCAGTCAACGAGGTAATTTTTCATCACCGGAAAAACCAACCGGCCATTGTACCGCGCCACAAGTGGTTTGTCGTTGGCCAGGAAATCAGCCAGCACATACACGGCCAGCAGCACGTACAGAAGGTACATGGACCATACGGCCCGTTTGTTGCGCCTGAACCGCTGCTTTACGATCCGCCCGTAGGTTATATGTCTTTTCCGGTTTTTCATTTTTCCGGTACGCGGTCAGTTCTTTTTTCTTTGATAGCTAATCCTGGGGTCAGCCAGGGCATACAGGATATCCGCCACGAGATACCCGATCATGGTCATGGCAGCCGCCAGAGTAACTATGGTGTACACCACCGGGTAATTCCGGTCAGCCAGGGCATCCAGGGTAAGCTGGCCCATGCCCGGGATGGAAAACACGGTTTCCACAATAAAAGAACCGGTGATGGCATAGGGAAAGACATTGGCAAAGAGCGTGATCACCGGCAGCAGGGCGTTCCGGAACCCATGCTTCCAGATGACTTTTCCCTCGCTTAAGCCTTTGGCGCGGGCCGTGCGGATATAATCCTGCGACAGCACATCGAGGATTCCTCCCCTGGCCTGGCGGCTCAAAAAGGCAAAGGTGGGATAGGTAAGGCACACCAGGGGCATTACCATATGCTGAAGCCGGATGCCGATAATGTCCAGCCAGCTCATCCCCGGGGTGATTTCGCCCACCCCGTAAGGAGGAAACCAGTTGAAAAAATCACCGCCTCCGAAAAATACGATCAGCATAATGCCTACCCAGAAAGAAGGCAAAGAATACAACATAAACAGGAAAGTGTTTACTGCCTGGTCGATCCAGGTGCCTTTATGGACGGCTGTATAAATACCGAGCGGCACGGCAATCAGGTAAGTGATCAAAATCGCCAGCAGGCTCAGCATCAGGGTCCATTTCACGGCATCCCGGATTTCGCTGGAAACCGGGCGCTGGGTTTTGTAGCTGATCCCGAAATCGCCCCGGAGGAATCCTTTGGAATGTTTTCCGTCTCCAAACAGCCAACGGTGATACTGGTTGGCCGTACCGTAAAAATGGATGGCAGGAATGTAATTTTTCCAGGGGGTGGCCTGTTGCTGCACCGTTTGGAAGGCCCGGAGGGCATGGGCGGCTGCTTCTGCTACCGGCCGCAGGGAAGCCAATTCCCGGCAAACAGCCGTAATAGTATCATGACAGAGGCGAATACCGTTTTCACGGGTTGCTTTCATCCAGGCCGTTACCGCTTCACGAATGGTAATCAGGGCTGGCGCATTCGCTGAATCAATAGCAGCAGCCCAAACGGTTTTTTCCAGTGCGCGCAAAGCATGATAATAGCCAGATATCTCCTGCCAGTTGCCATACCGGTAAACGAGCTTTTTAAGGGTTTGTCGGGTTTCCTTGCGCGGAACCCGGTACAGCGTGTCGGGCATGGCCCGGGTGCTGATGCTGAAATAAAAAACCGGTAAGTCCAATCCCAGTTGATGCCGCTTCTCGCGATAAGCCTTTTCGGTGGCCATCCTGCCGGTTAACAAGCTTTCGCCCGCGGCTGAACGGTAAGTCAGCATGTTTTCTACGGGATCGCCCGGGGTATGAACGCTGATGTAAAAGGTAACCAGGGTTATGACCAGGAAAGTCGGGATAAAGATGAGCAAACGTTTGGCGATATACCTGAACATGCTGCTTTGCCGTGCTGATAAAATTCCGGGATTATTCCTGTACCGGTTCCCTGGCCATGGTAAATCCCGGTACCCAGTAACCCGGCCGGAAACCGGAAATATGCGTGTTTTCAAAGCGTTTGTGAATGGCAATCCGGTTCATGGGCGCCCAGAGGAAAATATAGGATACCTCGTTATGGAGTATTACCTGGAATTGCTTGACCAGATCCGCCCGCTGGCTTTCATCCACCGTGGCATTGATCCGGTCGATCAGGGCATCGGTTTCCGCGTTTCCGAAAAAGGTATAATTGCTGCCGCCATTGGCCGAAGTGGTGTAATAAATCTGCTTATAATCTTCCGGGGCCGGCTCGCCTCCCCAAACGCCATAGTATATTTCAAATTCATGATTGCGCAATTTTTCCAGCAAGATGCTCCAGTCGTAATTCTGCAGACGCAGGTCAATGCCGGCCTGGTTGAAAGCTTCCTGCAGGATCAGCCCGATTTTTTCTCGCTCAGAATTCCCGGTATTGTACAGGAAGGTTAGCGTAAACGGGGTCCGCTCCCCGTCTATTTCCTTGTCGAGCACATTGTCCCCGTCCGTGTCTTCCCAACCCGCTTCGCGGAGCAGCACCCTGGCTTTTTCCGGGTTAAAGTCATAGAGGCGTATAGTGTCGTTGTAAAATTCTTCCAGCAGGGGATGCACCGGGCCGACTACCCGTTCTCCGTATCCGCTGACCACGTCACGCATCATCCGGTCATAATCGACCAGGTAAGCCAGCGCCTTACGGGTTTTCCGGTCCTTTAATTTTGGATTGTGCAGGTTCAGGCCCAGGTAGGAAAAGGCAAAGAAAGGCGCTTCGTATAAATTGTAATTCCGGTTGACCTTTTTACTGCCCTTGACATCATTTTTATAGGCTTTGGCCTTGATGGAGCGCATTACGTCAATCTGCTGCCCTTTCAAAGCCGTAATGGCTGCCGTCTGGTCATTAATGATCTCATAGGTGATCTTCTTTGGAACAGCTTCGAAATATTCATTGCCTTCCTCGCTGACCCGGTCGCCCCACCAGGAGGATTTCCTTTCCAGGCGTATCCGTTGTCCGGTTTCCCATCCGGCAAACCGGTATGGCCCCGAACCGATAATTCCCTCCGTTTCCCGGTTGAATTTTTCCGAATTAAAGGAATCGGCAAATGCAAGGACCTTCGCATTTTCGGCCAGCGATTCATCATTCCGGATGGCTTGGTAACTGAAACTGTCGAGCAGACCCCAGGGATCGTACACATATTTGGGCAGGATCCACACTTCATAGCCGGCCGAATATTCCGCCCGCATATATACCTTGTTGCAGTTGATAGTGAATTTCAGGGGATTGTCCTCATACAACGTAAAGGATTCCACAAATTCAAGATAAGGTTTCAGGGGCTGGTCGTTTACGTGGGGGCACATCAGGACTTTAAAGCTGAAGACAACATCTTTTGCCGTGATGGGTTCCCCATTATCCCAGCGGGCTTCCGGCCGCAATTCGAAAGTCATGCGCATAGCTGAATCTCCCAACACTTCAATCACAGGTCGCTGACGGGCAAGCACCGGCACCAGTTCATAGGTGTCATGGTCAATGCTCAAAAGTTTTTGAAAAATTTTTTCTTTGATCAGGGACGCTGTAGCATCATTGGTATTGTAAGGGTTTAGCCCCTGCGGATCATCCAGGGTCCAGATTCTGACCGCATCATCAGGAAGGTTCGGATTCCGGTTGCAGGAGATAAAAAAGGCAAATCCTGAGATCAGGATTATAGTCCAAACTGTACTGATTTTTGTTTTCATGGTCCCGGTTTTGAGCACAAGGTTTAGATAGCTGGACGGTTATAAGCAAATATACTATTTTAGGCAAAGGACAAATCAGGACATTTCTCCACCTTATTATGGAAGACGGGGTACAAAGGGTTATCCTGGCCGGAGGAACCGGATTGATAGGTCAGGCAGTGGCCGGTACATTACAGCGGCAGGGCATGGAAGTGCGCATCCTGACGAGGGGCAAGCGGGATTTCCGGTTCAGGCCCGCCCGGTATCATTGGAATCCCTTACAGCAGGTAATTGATACGGAAGTATTCGAAGGAGCAGACGCAATGATCCTGCTCAGCGGGGCAGGCATAGCCGATAAGCCCTGGAGCCGCAGGAGAAAATATGAATTGATGGCCAGCCGGGTGCATGCCAACCGGTTTTTGGCAGAGGCCAGTAAGAAAGCCGGATGTCACTACCAGGCAGTGGTCGCTACCTCGGCAATAGGTTATTACGGGTCCACCGGAAAGGAACCCGTACCGGAAACCACCCATCCGGGCAGCGGATTCCTGGCAGAGCTTTGCGTGGCCTGGGAAGCAGCCACCCGGGAATTTGAACCCATCGCCCAGCGACTGGTAATCAACCGCATCGGCATAGTCCTTAGCGGCAAAGGAGGCGCGTTGCCCAAATTGCTCCGGCCACTTTCAGTAGGCCTGGTGCCGGTGCCGGGCAGCGGTAGGCAGTGCTTTCCCTGGATACACCTCGAGGATCTGGCCAATCTGTTCGCGTTTGAAATTACTGGCAACCCCTTGTCAGGCCCGGTCAATGCCATCGCTCCGCAAACTGTAAATTACTACCAGCTGGCCAGAACCATCCGGCAACTTGTCTCCGGGAAAAAAAGGATATTGCACATTCCCCCTTTCCTGCTGAAATTAGCCCTGGGCGGACGGGCCGGGCTCCTGCTGGACAATACCTGCCCGGATAATTCCAAAATCCGCTACAGCACCTTCCGTTTTCAATACGAAACACTGGAAGGCGCACTGAGGTCAATTATTCAAAAAGATGCAACAAGACCGGATAAGCCTGTGTAACAGACTTTGAAAACAATGAAGCGACCCTTGACAAACCATGCAAAAGGGGTTATTTTTACACATGTCTTATCGGTCTTCCCCCCACCTGATAAGCTTTCTCATTTATCTTACTGCTAAAATACCACCAAGATGAGAGTTGCTTACTTGCGCCCCAGGGGAGTAAAGACTTCAGTAAAGATTAACTCGGTACAAACACTTCGGGAACTGTCAACCCAGCTTCGCATTCAATCCCTGCTCAACAATCCTGACCTTTCCAAAACCCAAAAAAGAGTATTGCTGAATATCCTGCGGCAGAACGGATAAGGATTATCCGAGCAAGTAAGGCTTTAGCCATTTTCTGGTTTCTTCCTCACTGGTTTCGTATCTGGCAGCCAGGTCTTTGAGCTGGTCTTCCAGAATTTTTCCCACACCAAAATATTTTGCCTGCGGGTGCGCGAAATACATCCCGCAAACCGATGCGGCCGGCTGCATAGCCAGGTTTTCGGTCAGTTGAATTCCTGTTTTTCCAGGTACATCCATGAGGCTGAACAGAATAAATTTCAGGCGATGGTCCGGGCATGCCGGATAGCCGGGAGCCGGCCGGATGCCGCGGTAGTGCTCCGCAATCAACCCGCAAATATCCAGGTTTTCGTCCGGGACGTATCCCCAGACCGATTTTCTGATTTTTTCATGCAAATACTCCGCGAAGGCTTCCGCCAGCCGGTCGGCAAGGGCTTTCAGCATGATAGCCTGATAGTCATCCATGGCATCCGCAAAACGTTGCAGCGCTTTTTCTATGCCCAGTCCGGCCGTAACAGCAAAGGCACCGAAATAATCCATCCTGCCCGAAGTGACCGGGGCGATATAATCCGCCAGGCAATAATTCGGGGCAGAACCTTTTTTCCGGATCTGCTGGCGCATCATGGGTAACCGTGCCCGCACCTCCCGGCCGGACAAATCATACACCAGGATATCATCGCCATCACTTTGAGCGGGCCATACAGCTGTTACACCTTTCAGCCCCAGCCATTTTTCCTTACGGATTACCTCCAGCATGGCATTGGCGTCATCCAGCAAACGCCTGGCCTCTTTCCCATATCGCGCATTTTCCAGGATGTCCGGGTATTTTCCTTTCAGCTCCCAAAGCCGGAAGAAAGGGGACCAGTCTATGTAAGGAATGAGCTCTTCCACGGTAACCTTTGAGAAGGTATGGATGCCCGGGTGGGCGGGTGGGCAAATATCCGCCTCTTCCGGATCGAACGGAATACGGTTTGCCCGGGCCTGTTCCAGGGATACGTATGCCTGACGGCCGCGGCCGGATAAATATTTTTCGCGCAGTGAAGCATATTCCCCGGCAATGCGCTCCCGGTACTTGAAGGACTCGTTACCCAGCAGGTTGCCGACCACTTGCACGGCCCTGGAGGCATCCGGTACATGCACCGTAAGGTTTCCCTTGTAGACCGGCATAATCTTTACGACCGTGTGGGTTCTGGAGGTAGTAGCCCCCCCGATCAGTAAAGGAATGGTAAACCCGTTGCGCTGCATTTCCGAAGCCACGTGAACCATTTCATCGAGGGAGGGCGTTATCAACCCGCTCAATCCCAGCAAATCGGCTTTCTCTTCACGAACGGCTTTTAAGATCACATCGGCCGGCACCATCACGCCCAGGTCGATGACTTCATAGTTGTTGCAGGCAAGAACCACCGAGACGATATTTTTCCCGATGTCGTGCACATCTCCCTTCACGGTAGCCAGGACAACCTTGCCCGCCTTACGGGCCTGCCCCTTCTGCCTGGCCTCTATGTACGGAGTCAGGTAGGCCACGGCTTTTTTCATTACGCGGGCGCTTTTCACTACCTGGGGCAGAAACATCTTGCCGGATCCGAAGAGATCACCCACTTCATTCATTCCTTCCATCAGCGGGCCTTCAATAATATCCAGCGGATCAGGATACTGCTGCCGGGCTTCTTCTGCGTCTTGTTCAATGTATTTGTCGATTCCCTTGACCAGGCTGTAGGCCAGCCTTTTTTCCACGGACCATTCACGCCATTCTTTCTGTTTGCGTTTTTCGCGCTGCGTATCGGTAACCGTGGCGGCATAGGCCAGCAAGCGTTCCGTAGCGTCCGGCCTCCGGTTGAAGATTACATCTTCCACCAGCTCCAGCAGATCAGTCTGTATATCCCCGTAAATAGTAATCATCCCCGCGTTGACAATGCCCATGTCCATACCGGCTTTCACGGCATGGTATAAAAACACGGAATGTATGGCTTCCCGGATGGCATTGTTTCCGCGGAAGGCAAACGAAAGGTTGGAAACGCCCCCGCTGACCAGACAACCGGGCAGGTTTTCCTTAATCCAGCGCACCGCCCACAGGTAGTTCACCGCGTAATCATTATGCTCTTCCATGCCGGTGGCAATGGCCAGGATGTTGGGATCGAAGATGATGTCCTGCGGAGGAAAACCGGCCTTATCGCGCAGCAGGCGCCAGGCGCGCTGGCAGATTTCGATTTTCCGTTCAAAAGAAGCGGCCTGCCCTTCTTCGTCAAAGGCCATGACGATGACAGCCGCGCCATATTTGCGGATAAGCCGGGCTTTTTCCAGGAAGGACTCTTCGCCTTCTTTCAGGGAAATGCTGTTGACGATTCCCTTTCCCTGCAGGCATTTCAGCCCTGCTTCCAGCACTTCCCATTTGCTGCTGTCGATCATGATCGGGACCCGGGCTATGTCCGGTTCCGCGGCCAGCAGGTTCAGAAAACGGGTCATGGCTGCCACTGAGTCAATCAGGCCTTCATCCATATTAACATCGAGGATCTGGGCTCCGTTTTCGACTTGCTGGCGGGCCACGGAAAGGGCTTCCTCATAATTTTCTTCCCGGATCAACTTCCGGAACCGGGCGGAACCCGACACATTGGTTCTTTCTCCCACATTGACAAAGTTTGACCCCTCAAACAGCATGAGGGCCTCCAGGCCGCTGAATGCCGGGTAGGGAACCGGTTCGGGAGGTTTCCGGGGCGGATACTCCGAGGCGAGCTTGCTCAATGTCCGGATATGGTCGGGGGTGGTGCCGCAGCAACCGCCAATGATGTTCACCCAGCCGTTTTCAAGCCATTCCCGCACATAGGAAGCTGTTATTTCAGCGGTCTCATCATATTCGCCCAGTTCGTTGGGCAACCCCGCGTTGGGATAGGCGCTCACCGGGAAATGCGTTTTTTCAGCCAGCTCAGCCAGGTGGGGAGTTAGCTGTTTTGCCCCGAGGGCACAATTAAAACCAATGCTTAACAAGGGTACATGCGAGACGGACACCAGGAAGGCTTCCACCGTTTGCCCGGAAAGGGTCCGCCCGCTGTTGTCCGTGATGGTGCCTGAAACCATTACCGGCCAGCGCTTGCCCCGGGCTTCAAATTCCGTTTCAATGGCAAACAAAGCCGCCTTGGCGTTCAACGTGTCAAAGACGGTTTCTACCAACAGTATATCCACCCCGCCATCCAGCAGACCCTGTACCTGCTCACGATAGGCCAGGTACAAGTCGTCAAAGGTAACGGCCCGGTAGCCCGGGTTATTGACATCAGGCGACATGGAAGCGGTTTTGTTGGTAGGCCCCATGCTACCGGCCACAAAACGAGGTTTATCAGGGTTCTTCCGGGTAAACTCATCCGCGGCCTCGCGGGCAAGCCGGGCAGATTCTTTGTTTAATTCATACACTATGCCTTCCAGGCCATAATCGGCCTGGGCAATCCGTGTACCGGAAAAGGTATTGGTTTCGATGATATCCGCACCGGCTCCCAGGTAAGCGCGATGGATGCCGCTGATAATATCCGGCCGGGTGAGGCTCAGCAAATCATTATTCCCCTTGAGCGGTTGCGGGTGATCCGCAAACCGCTTGCCCCTGAAATCCTTCTCCTCCAGGACATGGCGCTGAATCATGGTTCCCATGGCACCATCCATAACCAATATCCGCTCTGCCAGGATATTCCGCAATAATGCTTCCTTGTTGGATAGTTTGTCGTTCATATTACTGTTTGCTGGCGGTAAGAAGCGGGCCGGTGAGGTAAAAAACAGCGGGGATGTATTTCAATCCGGCAATGCTTTTTCCCTTATCTTTCCCCGCCCGGAGCGGGGTAGGATGTGGCACCTTTGTCCGGCTTCCCGGACAGGTTGCCAAGGCTTCACCGGGCCCATTCCCTCCACCTTTCGTGATAAGTTATTGCCGGAAAAAAGCAATAATCAGGCAGTAAAGCTACTTCGAATTCACCGGGAATTCAAAAAAATTCCTGCTCATTCCGGATTTCGGCTCCTTTCTGATAATTGTCTGGTTTCAGCAGGATTGATTACTATTGCAAAGTTTTTCCAAGAAAAATCCGGCTGAACCCCAGCCCGTCAAACGTATCAGGGAACAAAGAAACATTTTGTAACCTTTGCCTTGATATGGCAGTAAATGAGGCCATATTGTGAAAGTAACCGAACACATTGAAAAAGCTGGCAAAACCTTGGTTTCTTTTGAGATTCTTCCTCCGCTCAAAGGAATCGGTATCCAGGCGGTATACGACATCCTGGACCCTTTAATGGAATTCAGCCCCCCCTTTATTGACGTAACCTATCACCGGGAAGAATTCATTTACAAGCAACGGGATGGCGGTTATTATGAAAAAATTGCCATACGGAAACGGCCGGGGACCGTTGGCATATGTGCGGCCATCATGAACCGCTACCAGGTTGACGCGGTGCCGCACCTGATTTGTGGCGGATTTACCCGGGAAGAAACCGAAAATGCCCTGATAGACCTGAGTTTCCTCGGGATTGACAATGTGCTGGCTATCCGGGGCGATGTGCGCAAACCGGATGAAACCTTTGTACCTGAACCGGGCGGGCATACTTATGCCATTGACCTCGTCCGGCAGATTGTAAACATGAACCAGGGAAAATACTTGCATGAGGAAACCCGTGACGGGGTGAATTCGAATTTTTGCATTGGCGTGGCCGGCTATCCGGAAAAGCATTTCGAGGCGCCCAATATGAAAAGCGACCTTAAGTTCCTGAAAGCAAAAATCGATGCCGGGGCCAGCTATGTGGTCACCCAAATGTTTTTTGACAACGAAAAATATTTCGACTTTGTAAAACAATGCCGGGCGCTGGGTATCCAGGTTCCGATCATTCCGGGATTGAAACCGCTGACCAAACGCAGCCAGCTTACCACACTTCCCCGTACTTTTTATGTTAACATACCGGACGAATTATCAGAAGCAGTGGAAAAATGCAAATCGGATAAAGAGGTCAGGCAGGTAGGTATTGAATGGTGCATCCAGCAGTCCAAAGAGCTTATGGCAGCCGGAGTCCCGGTCATCCATTATTACACTTTGGGTAGTGTAAAGACCATCCGGGAAGTTGTTTCCAACGTATTTTAATACAGGTATTCGATTTCCTTAAACCGGAAGGCACGAATTTTTCCGGCCATTTCCACTTCCAGCAATCCGGAAGGGCTTACGCCCCGGATGATTCCCTTAAAAATTTCTTCCCCCCGCCTGAAGGTAAGCTCCTCTCCGCGGCCAAAGAGATGCCTGAACCATTCTTCACGAAGGGCTGAATACTTTCCTTCACGCAGTGCAATAAGCTGATCTTCAATAGACTGAACCACTGGTGGTAAATGCTCCAGGGGATCCGAATCCCTGTCGGTAAACCGGCACAAACTGGCTGCCCGCGGAGCTGCGGCCGAAAATGTTTTTTGATTGACATTGATGCCAACACCGGCAATGCAGGTTTCCAAATAAGAACCGGTAAGAATATTCTCAATTAAAATGCCGCTAACTTTTTTGTTTTCAATCAGGATATCATTGGGCCATTTGACCCGGACCGGCAAGCCCGTATATCCGGCCAGGTAGTTGCGCACCCCCAGGCTCACAACCATGCTCAGGCTGAAAACCTGGCTGGCAGCGACAAAGCGGGGGAAAAATACCAGGCTGAACAACAGGTTTTTCCCGGGCTCCGATTCCCATTTACTGCCATAATGGCCTCTTCCTGACTCCTGCTCAGTGGTAAAAATGACAGCCGGTAATTTTATTTTCTTTTCATTAATCCACGCCCTGGCTACATCATTGGTGGAACCCGTCCTTGCCAAATAAATCCAATCGGTGAACCAGGAAGCGGAAGCAAACAAAACTATTTGTATTTTTGTTATTGATTTACAGTAACTAAACGAAAATACACAGAAGCATCTTGAATCAAAAAGCCACGACCAGAAATACTTCACCGTCAGCGCTGGAAATTTTAAAAGAAACTATTATTGATTGTATCAGAGATAAAAAAGGAGAATCCATTGTTTGCCTGAATCTTTCGGCTATTCCCGAAGCGGTAACAGACTATTTTATTATCTGCGATGCTTCCAATCCCGTTCAGGTGAA
Source organism: uncultured Chitinophagales bacterium (assembly GCA_964422925.1). Taxonomy (GTDB): domain Bacteria; phylum Bacteroidota; class Bacteroidia; order Chitinophagales; family S012-47; genus CAYRDC01. The sequence goes on from CAYRDC010000001.1 coordinate 22,384, forward strand.
GGCCATATCCGAGCATATCGCAAAAAAAGTCAAAGAACAACTCAATGAACCGGCCTGGCACATTGAAGGGTTGGGCAACATGGAATGGGTTTTGATCGATTATGTTGACATTGTTGTTCATGTATTTCAAACCCATATTCGGCAAGTGTATCAGCTGGAGCTTTTATGGTCGGATGCGCCATTGCAGAAATACAGTGAAGCCTGACAGGCCGCAGATCAATCACAACACTAAAAAAACGCTTACATGGCCGATAATATAAATGATCCAAACGATCAAAAACCCAGGAGCAAAAACCGGTTCAGTTTTTACTGGATATACGGCATCATCCTGCTGGGATTACTCGGGCTTCAGTTCCTGAGTTTTAATTCCACAGAAGAAATTTCCGAGAAAAAATTTAAGCAAATGCTTGCCGCTCACGAGGTAGAAAAAGTGGAAGTGGTCAATGGCAAGTATGTGGAAGTCTATATCAAAGAAGACGCGTTAAAGCAGGATAAATACAAAGATGTCAGGAGCAGGCGGTTTGGCGGAGGGATAAATCCCGGGCCGCATTATGAATTCCAGATTCTGGACCCCGGAGAGTTCAAGAAGGAAATGAATGAGTTTCAGAAAGACTGGCCTGAGGAAGATAAGCTGGAAATTTATGCCGTGACGCGAACCGACTGGACCGGCCAGATACTAAGCTGGGTATTTCCGATATTAATTATCGTAGCCATCTGGTTGTTCATCATGCGAAGGGTGTCCTCGGGAATGGGTGGAGCCGGAGGGCAGATTTTCAATATCGGCAAATCGAAAGCCAGCCTGTATGATAAAAACACCCAGGTAAATGTCACCTTTGACGATGTAGCCGGACTGGAGGAAGCCAAGGAAGAAGTTATGGAAGTGGTTGACTTTTTGAAAAACCCTTCCAAATACACGTCCCTTGGTGGTAAAATTCCGAAGGGCGTACTGTTGGTGGGTCCTCCAGGAACCGGAAAAACCCTGATTGCCAAGGCTATGGCCGGGGAAGCCCAGGTTCCGTTTTTTTCCATCTCCGGATCTGATTTTGTCGAAATGTTTGTTGGGGTAGGCGCTTCCCGGGTACGCGACTTGTTCAAGCAGGCCCGTGAAAAGGCGCCATGTATCATATTTATTGATGAAATCGATGCCATAGGCCGGGCCAGGGGCAAACAATTGATCCAGGGAAACGATGAAAGAGAAAATACGCTGAATCAGCTTTTGGTTGAAATGGACGGGTTCAGCAGTGAAAAAGGAGTGATTATCATTGCCGCTACCAACCGTCCGGATATTCTCGACCAGGCTCTGCTGCGGCCGGGACGGTTCGACCGTACCATTGCCATCGACAAGCCCGACCTGGTTGCCCGGGAACAGATTTTCAAGGTACATATGAAACCTTTAAAAATCGATACAAAAGTTTCCGCCAAACGGCTGGCCGAATTGACCCCGGGGTTTGTGGGAGCCGATATTGCCAATGTCTGCAACGAGGCAGCCCTGATCGCTGCCAGGAATGGCAAAAAACATATCGAGATAGATGACTTCCAGGATGCAATCGACCGGAGCATTGGCGGTCTGGAGCGGAAGAATAAACTGATCAGCCCCGAGGAGAAAAAGATTATCGCATATCATGAAGCCGGTCACGCAGTGTGCGGATGGTACTTACCGGAAGCAGACCCGCTGCTGAAAGTCACCATTGTGCCCAGGGGCGTAGCCGCACTCGGATATGCCCAGTACCTGCCCAAAGAGCAATACCTGATGACTACCGAACAGTTGAAAGACCGTATCTGCAAATCCTTGGGGGGCCGGGCGGCTGAACAAATCGTATTCGGCAAAATTTCTACCGGAGCTCAAAACGACCTGGAACAGGTTACCAAAATGGCTTATGCTATGGTAACCATCTATGGTATGAACGAAAAGATCGGCAACATTTCTTTCTATGATATGCAGAATGAGTATAGCTTCAATAAACCTTATTCCGATGAAACGGCTCACCTGATCGATGAAGAAGTGAAAAAACTGGTGGAAGAGCAATATCAGCGGGCGCTGGGTTTATTGGCCGAAAAAAGAAAAGAACTGGAAGTGCTGGCACAGAAGCTATTGGAAAAAGAAGTACTGCTGCGGGACGACCTGGTGCAACTGATCGGCCCTTCGCCATATCATACGGAAGAGGATGATTCTGAAAATGAAGAACAACCACCGGAAAATACAGAAACTTCTGAAACACCTCCAGGCGATAAAACGATCATCGGGAATGGTATGGAAGGTGAAATCCCAGAGGTAACTGAAAAGGAAAGTAATCCGGAAGAACCAAAGGATGAATAATACATGCCTGAAAATTCATCGAAAAGCGAAATTCTGGGCCGTATCAGGAATTCCCTGATAAAATCTACCGGGCTTCCATTCAAAGATTCTGAAGCCTCGCTCCGCGATATATATCCCAAACCGGAAGAGCCATTGGAAATTCTGTTTGCCCGTTCCTTTTCGGCACTGAACGGGGGATTTGTGTATTGCAAATCGCAGCAGGAATTTATCCGGAACCTGGAGAAATTAGCCGATACCAAAGGCTGGAAGCACCTGTTTTGCTGGGAGCCCCGTTTGCAGGATATTTTTATCAAACATGATTTCCGGAAAAGCCGGATAGGCAAAAGCCTGGACAAAGCGGATGCCAGTGTAACTTCCTGCGAAGCACTGGTAGCCCGGACCGGCAGCATTCTCATGAGCTCCCGGCAGGAAAGCGGAAGGACTTTACCCGTTTTTCCCCCGGTGCATATAGTGGTTGCTTATCCGGACCAAATCGTATTCGACATTGAAAATGCCTTGCAGCACATACGGCAGAAATACGGGGATAACCTTCCCTCCATGATCACCCTGGAAAGCGGCCCGAGCCGGACAGCCGACATTGAAAAAACGTTGGTATTGGGCGCGCACGGTCCGAAGGAACTTTATGTATTTTTAATCGACCAGTAATTGTGCTGCCTGTGGCGGAAAAGATCCGTGCATATTTTGCTTCTGATTTTCACCTGGGACTTTTGGGTCCGGAAGAGAGCAGAATGCGTGAAAAACGCATTGTCCGCTGGCTGGACCAGATTATGGCCGATGCTACAGTTATTTACCTCCTGGGCGATGTGTTCGACTTCTGGTTTGAATACAAACGGGCCATTCCCAAAGGCTTTACGCGCTTGCTGGGCAAACTGGCCGAAATCACTGATGCCGGTATCCCGGTTCATTTCTTCAGCGGAAATCACGATATGTGGCTGCGGGATTATTTCAGCAGGGAACTCGGCATGAAAGTATATCATGATCCCGTGATGCATCAAATCGGCACCCGGCAGTTTTACATTGCCCACGGGGATGGGCTTGGCCCGGGGGATACTGGGTATAAAATGCTGAAAAAACTTTTCAGAAACCGCCTGGCCCGCTGGGGATTTCGCTGGTTACACCCGGATATAGGCATTGCCCTGGCACATCGCTGGTCTGGCAGCAGCCGGGAATCAGAGGAGCAAATCGCGGAATCATTCCGGGGCCCGGAGAAGGAACGTTTATACCATTACTGCCTGGAAGTGCTGAAATCACACCAAATTGACTATTTTGTGTTCGGGCACCGGCATATTCCCATAAATGCCGAACTTCCCAACGGTAGCCGTTTGATTAATCTGGGCGATTGGATCACGCACAATACCTATGGGGTTTTTGACGGTGAGCAAATGGAAATACACACTTTTAATCATTAGTCTTTGGGCTTTGCCATCGGTTTGCCTGGCGCAGGTTGAACTGGAAGCAAGCCAAACCGTTAACATCCGGGGAGTCCTGATGGAAACCGACCGGCTGGGTAATCTGTACCTGCGACAAGACCAAACTACCATTGCAAAGTTGAATCCGGAAAGCCAGGAGTTGTGGACCTACAGCACCAACACGCTGGGAATACCTATGTCAGTTGATGCTTCCAATCCCCTGGAAGTGATGATTTTTTATCGCGATTTTAACCGGGTGGTGGTTTTGGACAACCTGATGTCGCCCATCGGCACCATAAACCTGGAAAGTTCCGGGATAACAGATGCTTCAGCTATTGCCCGGGCCGATGATAAAACGATTTGGGTTTATGACAGGAGCCTGGCCAGGCTTATCAATATAGACCGGCAAGCCAACATCTTATCAGAGAGCCTGGACCTGACAACCCTTGGGCTGAATCCGGAACCAGTTCAGATGTGGCAGGAATCCGGGCAGGTCTATGTGTGGGATAGCACATCGGGTTTGATGATATTCGACCGTTACGCCCGGTATCTAAAAACCATTCCCCTGCCGGGAGCCGAAGCAGTTACCAGTTCCGGCAATCAGATATTCTGGACCCGGAACGATTCTTTGTTTGTTATGAACCTGCTTACCTTTCAGCGTACCGAGCAGGCCCTGCCCGTATCCATGTCCGGAGCAAGCATACTGCTTCGCAGCAACCGACTTACTGCCAAATCAGGGAAAACCATCTACCGTTATACTATCTCGATTGAACCCCCCGAGCGGTAATTTACCTAAATTTGCCTGTCCGGGACCCTAGTTATTAAACCCATTGCATGCTGCAGAAATTGGAAGAAATAAAAAAACGCTGGGAGGAAATCGCCCGTAAGCTTACTGACCCCGGGATCATCAGCAAGCAGGATGAATACTCTCGCCTGGGCAAGGAATATAAGAAGCTGAAAAAAATTGTAGATGTTTACGAAGCCTATAAGAACGTAATCAGCAACCTGCAGCATAACCGCGAAATGCTCAAAACTGAAAAGGATGACGAGTTCCGGGAGCTTATCAAATCGGAAATAGAAAGCCTGGCCCGGGATAAAGAGGAACTGGAAGAGCGCATTAAAACCCTGCTGATCCCCCGCGATCCGGAAGATGATAAAAACGCCATCCTGGAAATCCGTGCCGGTACCGGAGGCGATGAAGCCAGCATTTTTGCCGGTGACCTCTTCAAAATGTACATGCGCTATTGCGAACAGAAAAAATGGAAAACCGAGATTCTCAGCGAAAACCCGGGGACGGTGGACGGCTATAAAGAAATCATTGTCAGCATCCAGGGGGATGAAGTGTACGGAGAGTTGAAATACGAATCCGGGGTTCACCGGGTGCAGCGTGTGCCCCGCACCGAAACCCAGGGAAGGGTTCATACCTCCGCGGCCACCGTGGCTGTGCTTCCGGAAGCCGATGAAGTGGATGTGGAGCTCAAACCTGATGATATCCGCAGGGACACCTACCGGGCTTCCGGGGCAGGCGGACAGCATGTGAACAAAACCGAATCAGCCGTGCGCCTGACGCACATTCCCACCGGCATTGTGGTGGAATGCCAGGAAGGTCGAAGCCAATTAAAAAACTATGAAATCGCCCTGAAGATGCTCAGGACAAAGCTTTTTGAAAAAAAGCTGAAAGAGCAGCACGACAAAATCGCCCACCAGCGCAAAACCCTCGTCTCCACCGGGGACCGCTCCGCCAAAATCCGAACTTACAACTTCCCCCAGGGCCGCGTAACCGATCACCGCATTAACCTTACCCTCTACAACCTGGATTCTATCATGCAGGGGAATATCCAGGAAATAATCGATACCCTGAAAATGGCAGAAAATGCCGAAAAGCTGAAAGCCGGGCAAACAGACAACCATTAAACCTTCTTTTTGGGGACGGGTCTATATTTCTGTACTTGCTAACCCAAAACCCCAAAGTGATGAAGAAGATTTTGCTTATTGTATTCGTGTTTGCAATGAACCTGTGGATTTTGCCGGATTTGCAGGCCCAGGTAATTGTTAAAGTAAGGCCCCGGAAACCCGATGTGGTTATCGTGAAAACTCCTGCTCCGGGTGCCAATTATATATGGATCGAAGGGCATTGGAAATGGAGCAGGCGGCAGCACCAATATGTTTGGGTTAACGGGCATTGGGAAAAACGGAGGCACCATAAGGTCTGGGTTCCGGGCCACTGGGCAGTCGTTCCCGGTGGATACCGCTGGGTTCCCGGTCACTGGAGAAGGATATAATGGTTCTCATGAACTCTATATAAATTCCGTTTTAAGGAAAGGGCGGCCACACGGCTGCCCTTTCTGTTTTCGGCAAGGCAAGCCACGGCCGAAGGATTGTGTGGCAATATTGATAAATTTATCCCCAGCAACAATAATTCTTGCCGGCTTTGCCATACACAATCAGCGAAATAGCAAAAATCATTGACAGCGATCACCCGCTGGCCGACCCCGGACAGGTCATCGATACCCTTGCCATTGATAGCAGGCGGCTTATCCGCGAAAAAGGCGTCCTGTTTATTGCCCTAAAAGGTGCTCAGCATGACGGGCATGCATTTGTTCCGGAACTGGCCCGCCAGGGTATCAGTAATTTTCTGATAACCCGGTTGCCGGATGAACCCCTGGGAGAAGTAAATTATTTAGTCGTGTCCGACACACTGGCCGCTTTGCAGCAACTGGCGGCCTACCACCGCCAGCAATTCGGTTACCCGGTGGTGGCGGTAACCGGAAGCAACGGGAAAACCACCGTCAAAGAATGGATCGTGCAAATGCTGGCCGGTCTGAAACCAGTCGTGTCCAGCCCGAAAAGTTACAACTCCCAGGTCGGTGTACCCCTCTCCGTATGGGCAATGGATCAACGCCACCAGGTGGCAGTATTTGAAGCAGGCATTTCACAGCCCGGAGAAATGGAAAAGCTGGAGAAAATCCTTCAGCCGGATATCGGCATCATCACCAACCTCGGCCCGGCCCACGATGAAGGGTTCAATTCGTCCGGGGAAAAGCTTCAGGAAAAACTCAAGCTGTTTACCCGTTCGCGCATTTTGATCTATTGTGCGGATGATCCGGTGCTGAGAAGCGGGATCTGCGAATTAAAATCCAGGAACCCTTCCCTGGAGCTGTTTTCGTGGTCGGTAAAAAGCAGCCTGGTTACTTTGCCGGTGGAAATAAAGCCCCTGCCCGGGGAAACCTACGCGCATTTCCGGTGGCATGAAAAAGATTACAGCATCATGCTGCCCTTCACGGAACAGGCCATGGTTTCCAACGCCCTTCAGGTTTTGTCTGTTTTGCTGGCACTGGATATACCTCCGGACCGGTTTGTACATCGTTTCAGGGAGTTGCGCACCCTTCCCCTGCGGCTCGAGTTAAAGAAAACCCCGGACAATTCCCTGCTCATATACGATTGCTATAATTCGGACCTGCAAAGCCTGAGGCTGGCCCTGGAATTCATGCACCAGCAGGCAGGAAGCCTCGACCGTACGGTAATACTTTCAGACATGCTGCAAACCGGGCGGGACAGAAAAGAGCTGTATAAACAGGTTGCCGGGCTGCTGGAACAATTCCGCGTGAGCCGGTTGATCGGGGTGGGACCGGAAATCAGCAGTGAAAGGTCTGCATTTGCATTTGTAAAAGATGAGAAGAAACAGTTTTTCCCGGATACGGAAGCCCTGATGAAGGCTCTCCCCGAACTGGAATTCCAGAATGAATGCATCCTGCTGAAAGGCGCCAGAGCCTACGCGTTTGAAAAGCTGGGGAAAAAGCTTGAACAGAAAACGCACACTACCGTCCTGGAAATAAACCTGAATGCTTTGGTAAATAACCTGTCAGTTTACCGCAGGCAGCTTCGGCCGGGCACCCGGCTGATGGTCATGGTCAAGGCCGCGTCTTACGGCAGTGGAATTGACGAAATTGCCCGCACACTCCAGTACCACCAGGTGGATTATTACGGAGTGGCCTATGCCGATGAAGGGATTTTACTGCGGAAAGCGGGCGTCAGTGCTCCGGTTTTTGTCATGAACGCCACCGCAGCAGATTTCGACAACCTCATTAGCTGGAACATGGAGCCTGAAATCTATTCCCTCCAGCAGCTAAACGATTTTACCAGCCTGTTGAAGGAAAGAGGCCGCCAGGGCAGGCTGCGTGTTCACCTCAAGCTCAACACCGGCATGAACCGGTTGGGGTTGGACAAAAACCAGGTTGTTGAAGCTATAAATCGCATTCTTGGCCAGCCGGCTCTGGAAGTAGTGGGCGTACTTACCCACATGGCCGCCAGCGAAGATCCCTCTCAGGATGATTTTACCCGCAAACAGGTGCAACTGTTTGTAGATTCATCGGAAAAGATAACCCGCCTCTTGCAAACGCAGCCCCTGCGCCATGTGTTGAATTCAGGAGGGATTGCCCGGTTCCCGGAATGGCAGTTTGATATGGTGCGTCTGGGAATTGGTCTATATGGATATGATCCGTCAGGGGTTCTGCAAAAACAGTTGCAGCCTTTGTTTACCCTGAAAACGCGCATTGCCCAGATCCGAAACCTCAGACCCGGAGACTCAGTAGGCTATTCACGGGCTTTCCAGGCGGAAAAACCGGTGCGCATGGCAGTCATCGGCCTGGGATATGCCGATGGAATCCCACGAAGCCTGAGCCAGGGAAAAGGTAAAGTTTGGATCAACGGTAAATTATGCCCTGTTATCGGCAACGTTTGCATGGATATGACCATGATTGACATCAGCCGCGCTAACGAGGCAAAGGAAGGAGACGAAGTGATTATTTTCGGCCGGGAACTACCTGTAGAACAGGTTGCCCGCTGGGCCGGAACCATTCCTTATGAAATCCTGTCATCCCTCAGCCAGCGTATCCGCAGGGTTTACTTTGAAGATTAATCAGAACTTAAAGAATTCACGCTGGGTACCACCCTTTTGGCCGGTTTTGGATTCAGCCGAAAGGAATAACTGGTCTTTAGTCAGCTTCACAATCAACCACCTTTTAATGTCCTGCGGTAAACTCCATGGCGCATTGGTGGCTTTTACATTTTCAAAGTACAGGTAATGATTGTCAATCCGGTTTACAATAGTATATGGGATGGAAGTAGTGGTCGAGCTGTCTGACAGCAGGAAAACCAGCGGCACATCATTGACCGTAATGGAAAGTTGCCCGTCAGAGAAATTCCATTTCTCATTATAACCGGGTTCCACCGGCATGCGGGTCCATACTCCTTCAATATCTTTATTCACGTTTTGCCATACGGTGGTATGACAAGCCACACCCAAAATGCTTACAAGCATTAAAAGCGTAAAAATGTGTTTCAGTTTCAGGGGTTTCATATTAGTGTCCGTTTTAAATTTCTTCCATAAAAGTCCGTAACGAGGCAAATTTACCTGCGTACCTGCCGGAATGTTTCTTTTGCAACAGCCTGGCATAATGTTTCAGGTATTCTTCAAAATCTTTCATGCTTCGAAGCCGGTATTGGATGGTATAAGTGAAGCCATCCGTACCATCCTGCTCAAGCAGCCTTGCCATGCGATAGTCCAGGAAACAACCGGTGGCCATTACTTCAGGGATATGGACTTCTTTCATCCACTTCAGCCAATCCGGTTGTGATTCCCTGTCAATTTTTACTGTTACGTTATATATGATCATGGGGTTGCAGAATCCTCTGAATAATCTCCCCGGAGCTGCCGGTATCTTTTCCGGGCTTCAACCACATAAACACTGTCGGTATGTTCCAGAATGATTTTTTCATAGTAAGACATAGCCTTTCCCGGATTATCGAGCTGGTGCTCATACAAATCACCCAGCAGGAACAAGGCATCATCTTCCAAAAGGGTTTTTCCGGTTTCCAATACTTTTTCCAGGAACTGTACGGCCTCTTCCGGTCGGTGTTGTTTGAGCATGATACGGGCTTTCATAAACTGAATATCCTCCGTCAGGACATGGCCGGGATAATATTCCATGATGGTATCCAGAAGGGCCATAGCTTCCCGGTCCCGGTTCTGAAATTCCATCAATTCCGCCCGGGCAAACATCCGCATAGGTATTTCAGTGGTGTCAAGCCCCAAATTGTCGGTAATGAAAACGGACAGTTCCAGGGCATCGTTGGCAATTAATTCGGAAGTGGCGGCTTTCAGGACATCCAACTGAGCCTGTGCCCATTCAAAATCTCCCCGGTAATAAGAAAGCCGCGCATTTTTATACCGCGCCAGTTCACCCAGCGGATCGTCCTTCATTTGCTTGTCTACCTGGGAATACAACAGGGTGGCTTCCCAGACATCTCCGCTCATTAGCCAGTAATCTCCCAGCTCCAGTTTGCAGGACGCCACAAACTGCTGGTCCAGACCAGGGGTATTTATCAATTCTTCCACCAGGGAGATGGCTTTCGGAAGATTGTGAAGATATACCGCTTCCAGCTGGGCTAGGTCCCGTTTCGTTTCGCGGGTCCGCTGGCCCCATGCCGCGTATTGATCCATAAATTCCAGGTAAGCAGTCTCCAGGGCCAATAAATCTTCCCGGGTAAAATCATAGGTATCCGTGATTTTCTGTTTGCGCGCCCGCAGTTCTCCTTCCCGCGCAGAAAACAGTAAGTCGGCATTCTGTTGCTTTCTCTGGATATACTCAAAAGCTTCAATAGCCAGGTCATATTGATGTTCCTGAATCATGGCATTCGCAAACCGGTAAACCCGCTGGCCGCGCATCCCGTAACGCTTATCCAGGGCCTTCACCTGGCGGTATGCCCCCTGGAAATCACCGCGCAGCACCATAACCCAAATAAGCATTTCAGTCATTACTTCATCATGTCTGGTGGTTTGCAACCTTTGATACAATTGCCGTTGCAATTCCTGCAGGTTCTTGTCATCGTCCAGTTCCTTTTGCAGCCAGTTTTTCACCCGCCCGATATAGGTAGGCTCAAACTCCAGATAGTCCAGATAGCTGGATATCATTTCCGGGATTCTGCCCAGGTTTTTATACAGGTTGGCCTTTTCAATGGCAAAGGGATAGTCCCGTATCATTGCCTGCCCCTTTTCATACACCTGGAGCGCATAATCATATTCCCGGTACATGGAAAAGGTATTGGCCACCCGTACGATCATGTTTTTGTCTGGAATCAATTTGTCCAATACGGATTCAAAGGACTGCCGACCTTCTTTTTCTTTCCCTTCCTGAAACTGAAGATATCCTTGATCAATCAGGTAAGTGAGGTTGTCAGGGTTTTTGCGGATTTGCTTTCTAACGAGTTTATCAAGCGTTTTATATTCCCGGAGGTTCAGCAAACAGTTAAAATAATACCGGTAGTAATAATCAGAGGATGGATTCTGGTCGAAAAGTTTCTCAAACAGAATGGCCGCCTTGTCAAATTCCCCGTTATTGTAGTATTGGACAGCCAGTATGCGGTCCTGCGCTGGCTGGGCCCTAGCCGGTAAGACACAAAGCGAAAAAGCAAGAAAAAAAGCAATTGTGAGAAAACGCATACGGAGTATATAACGAAAGGAGACTGTATTAAGTTTTTGGCAGTGTGCCTAAAAAAACAGGCCGCATCCCGTAAGGTCATGCGGCCTAGTTCTATGGTTGAAAATGGTTATTGCAATTTAAATTTCACCGGCATCTGGAAATATACCGGAACAGGCCGGCCCCGCTGCTTGCCGGGTTTCCATTTGGGCAGGGTTTTAATAACCCGTATGACTTCCTCGTCACACCCTCCTCCGATGCCACGAAGTATGACCGGATCGCGAACATATCCATCTTCGCCTACCACAAACTGGACATACACCGTTCCCTCGATGTTATTTTCCTTGGCCATCTGGGGATAACGAATATGCTCATTTACATATTTCCGGAGGGCAATTTCTCCACCGGGGAATTGCGGCATTTCTTCCACAATGCGGAAAATCTTGGGCTGAACCGGTTCTGGTTCCGGTGCGGGGGGTGTAGGAAGATCGGGTACCGGCTCGTTTTCCTCCAATTCCAGATCCGGGATATCCACTATAGGCTCTTCCTCTTCCGGTTGGTCTTCAATGACCTGAATTTCCGGTGGCGGTGGCGGTGGTGGTGGCGGTGGCGGTGGCTGCTTGGTTACAGGAGGGGCCAGTTCGATTTCTTCTTCATAATCAGTGGCCAGGTTGTTTGGCCCCGTGTCTACCTTAGGAGTATATCGAAAAGCAATGAGCAATACTCCAAGAACCACTGCATAACTTATTCGTAAAAACATCCCCCGGTAATTGTTCAAATTGGCTTCCCAATATTTTTTTACCCGAAGGGATTTCTGTTCACTGCTATTGGCATATTTTTCCCGGATACGGGCTGCCTTCTGCTTACGGAAAATAAGAATGGTCAGCGCTACGGGTAATACCATTACCAGCAGGATTGAAAGAATGTAATACGTTGCAGGTGACATAGGCTTGTTGATTTAAATCCTGAAATACAATAACCTGAAGATCAGGACTCCTGCAAAAGAGCCGGTAATATTAGCCAAAATATCGGCTATTTCAAAATACCGGTCTCTCAAAAATTGATCTTGCAGCGTTTCCATCAACAGCCCGTAAAGAATCGCAAGGGTAACCGCAAAAAGTCCGGGGTAATAACGCTGCCAGGCGTATTTATATTGTTTGGCCGCGCCAATAGCCAGTAACAGTACAAATCCGCCATATAAAGAGAAATGCGCCAGGGCATCGGCACTCAACAGGTAGTTCCATGAAAATTCAGGCAGGGAATGACCCGGTATCATAGTCATTATGAGTATGAAACCAGCCCAAAGAAAACTAAAAAGATGATAACGTACAAATGATATCAGGCGCATTGGAGCCGTATCCATTCCGGTTTATGCACCGATCAATTCACGGTAGGCAGCCGCATCCAGTAATTTGTCTGCGTCAGCCGCATTGGTGATACGAATACGGATCATCCAACCTTCGCCATAAGGATCCTTGTTTACGATCTCGGGTTCATTTTCCAGTGTTTCGTTCAGCTCAAGCACTTCGCCTCCCACCGGCATAAACAAATCCGAAACCGCTTTCACAGCTTCCACCGTTCCAAATGCTTCCTCCTGTTGCAAGGTTTGGCCAATGGTTTCCACTTCCACATATACAATGTCGCCCAATTCACTTTGAGCATAATCGGTTATGCCCACGGTGGCTGTCTCGCCTTCCATTCTGATCCATTCGTGCTCACGGGTATACTTCAAGCCTTCGGGTATGTTCATAGCATAAATACTTTGGCGCAAAATTAAACGAAAAATCCGGGCAAGGAAATTACTCCGCCAGGGTAAACCGTACGGAGATTCCGGCTTTGGTATTGGACACCGGATAAGAAGCAGAAGTAGCAGGAACGGTCTTGCGCCTGTCAAAGAAAAGGCGCAGGTTGAGCCGGTTATTTACTACATAATCAATAGACGGTGAAATGCTGATGGTTTTACTGCCGCGTGTGGGTTCCGAAAGGTTTTGGTCAAGCCGGTTATTTACGGTTACATCATCCCGTAATGAAAAATCCATCTTAAAATTCAGGTCATTTTCCAGCACCGTTTTCCGTCCGTTGATTTTAAAGGGCAAGGTCATTCCCTTGATGCGGTAACCAGCTCCGAAGGTAATTTCCCTGGACCGGCTTTCCACCAATTGATAATCCACCAGGCTTAACGCCAGATCGCGGGATCTTTTATATTCAAAACGGGCGTTCAAACCATTGCGCATAGTAAAATCAATACCAATCAGGGGGAGCATTTGCTCGGATATCACCACTTGCGGAATACTGTACAGGGGATAAAAATTCCCTGACAAAGTATCAGAGGCCTGCGGGTATCCGGCATGCAGGCTGTCCCGGAAATTAAATTCAGTGATGAAATTATTGACCGTAAGGGTTGATGAATAGGAATGGGTAATATTGATATTGGAGAAATACTTATCCAAGGGCTTAACCCGGGCCAGGCCGTTATAAGTTATGCGCCAGTTGGGCTTTGGTATGCTGCGGAACAAATCAAACTGGGCTTCGGCAGCTGACTGGCCGGAATATGCTGCCACAAAGGCCGGGATCAATACATCCTGCGCATAGGGGCCATAGCCATCAGCATAGTTAGGCAGATTAATGGTATCATGAGTGTTCACTTCATAGAAACTGCCATTAGAGTACGGATTCAGGGCGCCAAGGCGTTTGGAAATCTCCTCCCGCATGGCATCAAACTGGCGGAAGGTTTCAGAAACGCGGAGGGTATCTACTTTGTCAAAAGCCGTATTCCACATCATATAGGAAATACTGAAATTACCGGCATCCTGCGCGTTGAGATGCACCCAGCGGCCAGCATTGTCGCTATACCTGAAATACTCTGAATGGTTTTTATTGAAGCTCTTCTTGAAGTTAATGTCCACTCGCAGGTTCTTCACCGGCTCCAGATTGATCTTCATGTCAAAATTCTCGGTGAAGTTTTGCAGATACTGGAAATTCAGGGAGGTGGCAGGGGTAATCCATCCGCGGTCGGCTGCCCGGTTCAGCCAATTGCTGTCAGGCTGATATCCGAATACAAAATCCCAGCCCGGGGCGGTGAATCCCCGGCTTTGCCCCAGCAGGTTGGTTTCCGGCTTATAGCCGGGCAGAATAGTGTTCCAGTTCTGGTTATAATTGACGGTAATCCGTTTCAGGCTGGTCAAAACGCTGACAAACCCGCGTATGACCGGGTTCAGCTCCCCGTTGGTTATATTTTGTTTTTTCCGGCCTTCCTGCTGGTTTTCCTGCTGATCGCGGTTTTCCGATCCACGGCTTCTGTCACGGTTATTGTTATTTCTTCTTGAAGGATTCAGGTATTTCTTCAGGAATTTCGATTTATTGTACAATGCGGTGAAATTGGCGTTTCCGTTAAACCGGATGCTTTGCGAATTCCCGATGGTATTTCCCAGAGTATCCAGCCCCAGCGATGCCGCTGTCCAGTTGTAATCGGTGGCATAAGAAGCCCGGCCGTTCAACCAATCCAAAAGCGGAAATTTGTTAAAGGGTAAGGAATAATTTACATTGACATTATGCTGATAATGCGTATTCCGGCCGAACCGCTTGATATTTTCCCAAATGCTGTCCCGTTCGCTTTTGGTATCGATCCGTCCTTCCGGCTCATCGATCCGGGCATTGTTCACTGCTGAAAAATTGATTTTCAGGGAACGGGTCAGGTCCCATCGCAAATCATAAAAACGATCCCAGGTGAAATATTTATTGTAACTGGTATCGATCAGGGCGTCACCGTAAATATCGCGCAATACCAGCTCCCCGTACTGCCTGTTCAGGTCAGTCCGGAAGGATAGCTTGCTGGGCAATGGGTTGAAATTCAATTCACGGATGAATTTCAGGTATTTGTATTTGCTGTTAATCAGTCTTTTGAATGGTTCGATATATTTGGTGCGTGTGCTGTAGTTGTATGCCAGCCCGCCTTTATTTTTTCGGATAAGATCTTCCTGGATAGTCGGGCTCGTTTTCAGTATTTCAGTATAGGCATAGGTAAGGTTCAGGTTTTCGATATCCCAAAGATGAGGTTTGGTATTTTTCGCGGTTTTATCTTTTCGCACATTAGTAAAGTTCAGGCTTTTGATGGTAGACATATCTTGTACCTCCTGTAGGTATTCCTGCCTTGTTTTGGTTTCTGGGAGGTTGTTGAGCTTATCAGAAAGGTAAATATCAAAATCATACGGGTCATACTCCGGACGGCTGACGGCTTTCGAAATGCCGGCATAGACCGGTATTCGCAGGCCCAGTTCCTTAGGAAGCAGTTTGCCCAATTCCAGGTTGGTCGCCAGGTCATACTGCAGGAAATTATCTTTATACCGCTGATCAATTTGCTGTTCCAGCTGTCCGAACCCAATGGTATGGGTGCTTCCGGACAGGGAGATATTGCCAAGGTCAGCCAGCTTGACATCCGTACGCACCAGGCCGGCTGCCCCGCCCCGTTCATCGATGCCTTTCAGGCGAAATTCATTGACCCATACTTCCGCGCACACCGGACTTCCGCTTACGCCTTCTTCCTTTTTATTGCGCAACCCGATCATAGCCATCTTGACATTTCCGATATCCGGGTTGCCCACTACGGTAATGTATCTTCCTTTCCCGGCATCAATTACGAAAGGCACCGATGGGTTGGCATTCAGTTTATTGCGTTCCTGCTTGGCCAGGATCAGGGAGTCGAGCAAAATGTCCATCAGGTTGGCTGCCGGCCAGATGGCCTGCTTTCGTTGTTCTTCTGTACCTGTAACATCCTGTGGGTCGGTTACTTTCAGGGGTATAGAATATTCATAATAGTTTTCCGTGAAATCGGCTCCCAAACGTATAAAGGCTTCCAATTCATCATCGTGAAGCGGTGGAATATTCACGCCTTCTCCCGTATAGGATTCTGCGTGGACAAACAACTGAAGGCGCTTGTACTTCCGGAAATCAAAATTCAGGGTTTTGTAAATGGCCCTGGAGTCCCCGTCTTCTAGCCCGCAAATGTCAATGGAAAGGGATTGTTCATTCTGGCGTAACACGGTGCTACTGGTTCCGGTCAGAAATTCCTCGCGTTCCACCCCGGGCGGCAGCATATATGGGATGGGCTGTTTTTTGGAGTTTTCTTCAATGCTTACAGCCGATACCGTAAACAAGGTGTTGTTGGCATCGTCATTGGAAATATATTCCCCCGGTTTCAACAAAGAGAACCGATACCTGCGCCATTGGTTCCGCACCAGCTCAAAACGGGCAAACCTCAGAATTACCGAATCCTGAAAACCCGTCAGGAACAATCGAATAAACCGGATGGATTTAAAATCCTGAATACCTCCGACTTTTTGGCTAAACTCATCAATCGGAATTTTGAAATGATACCAGTTGATCTCATTTTCCTCCCCGTCTTTGAACTTGGCCACAGCAGTTACCTTATCGGTAATAAAAGGATGATTCGATACATCCATGCCGTTGTACAGGTCAATCTGGTATCGGAAGAATTCTTCGGTTTCATTCAGTGTATTGTCCCGGTTCAAATCCTCGCTTTCAGGGAGGTTTGACCCGTGTGAAAATTCATCATTTTTTACATTGGCGTAAGTATTTCCTTCTTTCCCGTCAAAATACCGATACCGCTCGATGATGCTAAGGTTAGAATTTTCATAATCCGGATCCTTGTAATCTTTGAAATCATCAGAGGAAGGGTCGTTTTTCAACTGGTCGAACACGCTTTGGTCCAGGGTGCCGTTATTCACCCGTTTTTGGAGCTGGTTTATAAAATGCTTGAAAAAAATTTGTTCATCCGCATCGTTGAGCCCGTCATAACCCACATCCTGGGCTTCCAACACTTTCGGATCGGTGTCAAACGCGTTGGTAATCGCCTGATTAAGCGGAACCCGGCCCCAGGCGGTGGTATCGAGGTTGCCCGGTACACCGGGTTTAGGCAGGCCGTTTTCATAAAATTTCCGGGAATCTTTCAGTACGTCTTCCGACACGTTCCCAAGGTCAATAAACATTTCGCCTCCCACGCTTCCGGTCTGGTCGTCAAAGGGATCCATCAGCCAGAATTCGATGAATTCCACGTTAGCTGCTTCAAAATCATTGGTTTCGATGGAACGTTGTATACCGCCCCAGCGTGAGCCGGGGGCTTTCAGGGTACCGTCTTTATTTAGCCCGGCACTGATTCCCGGCTGTCCGTTTTCACTGTATTCATAATTGTAAGGTCCCCGGAGGTAGGGATAGTAGGCCAGATCAAAAGTGGCCAGCCGGGTATTAAGCAAATCCGGATTGTCTTTTTCAAAAATTTCCCGCTCATCGATGATGCGCACGTAATGGTTCGACTGGGTTTGCGGGTGTTTTTTAATATAGTCCGGAGTAGCAGAATTGTTGTCCTGGAACAAAGGATCCAGTGTATACCAGATCAGTTTGGCCCGGTTATAGCCGTAGGCCAGGCTGTCGAATAATTTGGATTCTGGAAATTTTTCCTGCCCCTGCTGCAACCTGACTTCGGTGGGCGTACTGCTTAAATTCCAGGCCGTGTAGGGAAACTTCAGGTCATAGGCGCTACGGCTTCCTTCAAAATCGTCAATATACACCAGGCCTTCCTTGTCATTGCTATTAATGGCCCGGGAATGGCCGGGTTTGAACCAGGCGCCTTCCGCTGAAAAAGTAATGTCAGAAGCCTCTTTCGAATTATAAAAGGGCAGTCTGTTGAGTAAACGGGTCAATCCGGGGATTTCTGAATTGTAATTAAGGTCCAGCCCGTAAATACTATTGGAAATCGGGTCATCTCCAATATTTACCTTTTGGGTAAATGGCCTTTCTGATAAGTGCAACTGGGTGGCCCCAATCGTAAAATTGTCATTGATCCAGTAATCAAACCGGTTACCAAACAGGCTTTTGGTCTGAAAGCCATAAACGGCTGAATTTTCATAAGAAATATTAATGGGCACTCCACTGTTCAGCACGCCTTCATTCAGGATATTCACCCGGCCAAGGTTATAATCGATGGTATAGTCAATGTTTTCACGCAATTGGTTACCGCCTACGGTAACCGTTACTGAACCCCGGGGGATGTTAAACGCGCCCAGGTAGATTTCGGTTGAAACACTGCTTTTATAGGTCCCTTCGATGGTGTATCGGTTAAATTGCGGAAACTGCTGGGCAATGGTTTTGGTGCTGTCGTACAGGATGTCATAGACATAGCGGTTTGCCAGGTTTTGTTCCGAAGGATCAAAGGCTTTTCGCAGGTGCTCCCCGAAAGGCTCCAGCACCGGGAATATTATTTTTCCGTTGTTCGTATTGATGGTAATGTTGGGCACAAAGTCAAACACACCGTCCGGCTGGGGATCGAGCTGATTATTCAACCGGTCGAGGTTCATGACCTCCAGCAGTGGCACACCATTCAGGTGCTTCCCGGCCGGGATATACCGCTTTTTCCCGCCTCCTGGATCCAGGTAATAAATATCCAGGTAAAAATCTTCCGGGCTCAGCTGGAAGGCTCCCAACGAGTAAATATTTTTCATCATCAGGTCCCAGATCGGAAGCTTGGGCCTTTGAGAAGTGCTTTTCAACATTTTCAGGAATAAAACATTGGGTTGTACCGGATCTACCGGAACATCCTTGGAAAACTCGCCCACCTGATAGGTTTTTCCCTGGTAAGTAAATTCAAAGGCAACGGCCAGCACTTCATCAGGTTTCAGCGCCTGGTTAAGTGAAATAAATCCCAGCTGGGGGTACAGGGTGTATTCCGATTCAGACAATTTCTTGGCCTGGGTTTTTTCAAAATCCTGGATGGGAATCAAACCCAAATCATTTTGAAGCACAGAGATTACCTGGTTCAGCTCGCGGGCACCCTGGGCATTCACTACCTCCTTGTACAGGGTGTTGGCATCGTTTTGCGGTATGGGCAATCCCGGATTTGGGGAAATGTGGGTGGTATTATATATTTTATCATGTTCCGCCAAGTCCATAAAACCGACTACATCCCTGGTGTTTTCAGTGATCCCCGTACTGTTGGTAACCCAGACTTCAATTTTGGTTATATTGATCGGTGAATTGATTACCGGCAAGGTTGACATCCATTCTTCATAATGGTCCCTGAAATACTGTGACAGGAAGAAGTGCCGGTTTTCATCATATTCATCCGATGATATTTCAAATTCCCTGGTTTGTGCCCCACCCTGTATCTGGATACTTTCCTTTTTGGATTTTTGCTGTGACATCACGCTGGTTACCGTGAGCCTTCCGAATTTCAGTTTCGACTTAATGCCCCAGAGGCTTTGGCTGCCCGTGATCAGGCTGTTGCTTAACGGGAAGCTAACATTTCCGGCCTCCAGCGATTGCAGTATCTGGTCTTCATCCCCCTTATATTCAATTTTTACCTGGTTTTCGAAGTCGAAGGTAGCCTGGGTATTGTAATTGGTATTCAGCTTGAGTTTATCGCCAATTTTGCCGATAACACTCATGTTGATATTCATGTCAAAATCGAAATTGCCTTGCTTCTGGGCATTTTGGGGAAGCGTTGGGTTTTCGATATTTTGGAAAGTACCACCAAAAATCAGTTCAATATTTCCTTTGGGCCGGATGTCCACATTGCTCCCGCCAAAGAGCCGGTCCAGCGCTTCGTTTTTGCCGGCCAGCTGGATTCCTTCACTTCTTTCCAGCAGGTTAACGCCTTTCGATCTTTGCTGCCAGTATTCCGCGTTACTCCTGGCAAATTCCTGCCGGATAAATTCATCAAAGCTCATACGAGCAGGATCGCGGAAATCAAAAGATCCGATTTTTTCGGTAATAATAAATTCCCCGGATTCGGGATCATATTCAATGGACTTTTTAATAACCGGAGGATCAGCCAGGTCGAAAGTGTTGGAATACGGGTTGAAATAAAAATCGCTGCTGCGGTCATGAATTGGGAAAGGCAGGTCAATATATGCGGAATCCGGTCCGGGTGAATCCACTGGAACTGAGGACAGCAGTGGTGGCCTGTATTCATCGGCTACCGGACCCGGAACGAGCCAAATAAAACCACTGGCAAACAGCCACAATAGTCCCAGGAAAATATGCTTGTTCCTCACCAGGAATTTTCGCTTTTTGGAATTGTGCCTGAGATTGACACCCTTTTGTTAAAATGCCCGAAATTACGGAGCTGGTCAAAGCTTACATACTTCTTAACGCGGCTTTAATCAACTCTTCCACATCTGCAATGTCAGGTTGGTTTTTCAGCACCTGACGGATCACTTTCTCTGCTTCTAAACGAGAATATCCCAAAATTGTTAATGCAGATAACGCTTCCTCGCGCAATCTATTGCCTCCGGACAGGACAGAACCTGTGTCTATGGCAAGGCTTGTCAGTTTATCCCGGAGCTCCAGGCACAGTCGTTGTGCCGTCTTCGGGCCGATGCCTTTGATGCTTTTTATCAGGGGGATGTTGTTTTCGAGAATTGCTTCCCGGATCTCAGCCGGAGAATATGCCGAAAGCACCATTATCGCGGTGTTTGGTCCGATGCCGGATACCTGTATCATCAATTCAAACAGTGTCTTTTCATCCTGGTTGGTAAAACCAAAAAGGATCTCCTGGTCTTCCCGGATATAGTGATGGGTCAGAATCAGCACTTCTTCCTTTCCCTGGAGCTTTTCGAAAGTGCCCAGGCTGATGCGCACTTCATAGCCCACACCATGGCATTCCACCACCGCATGAGAAGGTGTTAATTCGGCCAGCTTTCCTTTCAGATAAGCTATCATTTCCGGTTTTCGGTTTCCTGGGCATCCACCACAGCAATGGATACCATATTGACAATTTCCTGCACGGAACTGCCTAATTGCAAAATATGCACAGGTTTTTTCAATCCCATCAATATGGGGCCTACCGCTTCGGCAGCGCCCAATACCTGGAGCAGCTTATAAGCAATATTCCCGGCTGAAAGATTAGGAAAGATCAGGGCATTGGTTTCTCCCTGAATCAGGTCACAGAACGGATAATTGTCGCGCAACAGTTCTTTGTCAAAGGCAAGATTTGCCTGGACTTCCCCGTCTGCGCGGATATCAGGATAGCGCTCTTTGAAAAGCCTGACAGCCTCACTTACCTTGGAGGGTTCTTCTCCCTTGGCAGAGCCGAAATTGGAATAGCTCAGGAAAGCAATATTCGGTTCAATATTGAATTTCCGGATTTCTTCCGCCATCAGGGCCGCTATGTTTACCAGGTCTTCAGCTGTCGGATTTACATTAACCGTAGCATCTGCGAAAAACAATGGCCCCGTACGGGTGAGCATGATATACATTCCGGCCACTTTTATGTCCGGTTTTTCCGTGCCGATTATTTGCAATGCCGGGCGAATGGTTTCCGGGTATTTTCGCGTAAGCCCGGAAATAAGCGCGTCTGCCTCACCGGTCTCGACCATCATAGTCGACAGATAATGGCGATCCGACATGATTTTTTTGGCTTCGTATCGGTTGAAGCCCTTCCGGCACCGTTTTTTGAAAAACAGCTTTCCGTATTCCTCCCGTTTGGCTTCCAGCTCCGGTCCGGCCGGGTCAATAATCGGTACATTCTTCAGGTCGAGATTATTTTCTTCAATAATTTGCCGAATCTTTTTCTTATCGCCCAGTAGAATGGGATGCGCTATTCCATCATCCTTGACAATTTGGGCGGCTTTCAGGATTTTAAGACTTTCGGCTTCGGAGAATACGACTTTTTTCGGATTGCTTTTGGCCCGTTCGATCATAGACCGGATGATATGGTCATTGCTTCCAAGTCTTCTGCGAAGGGATTCCCGGTATTCATCCCAGTTTTTTATCGGTTTGCGTGCCACTCCACTTTCCATGGCTGCTTTGGCTACGGCCGGAGCGACTGTAGTCAGCAGCCTCGGGTCCAGTGGTTTGGGAATAATATAATCCTTGCCAAAGACAAGATTATTCTGATCGTAGGCAATGTTTACGACATCGGGTACGGGCTCTTTGGCCAACTTTGCCAGGGCATGAACCGCGGCCAGTTTCATTGCCTCATTGATCTCGGTACTTTCTACATCCAGCGCTCCGCGGAAGATAAAAGGAAATCCGAGCACATTGTTCACCTGGTTTGGAAAGTCCGAACGTCCTGTAGCCATAATCAGGTCATCGCGGGTATTCATGGCCAGGTTATAATCGATTTCCGGATCCGGATTGGCCAAGGCAAAAACAATAGGCCTTTTAGTCATAGTTTTCAGCATTTCAGGGGTAAGAACCCCCCCAACAGAAAGGCCCACAAATACATCCGCTCCTTTTACCGCTTCCGCAAGGGTGCGCTGTTTACCGCTGGTGGCAAATATTTTTTTGTACTCATTCAGGTCGTCACGGTCTTTATGCAATACCCCTTTGCTATCGGTCATAATGATGTGCTCGGGTTTTACCCCGAGGGAACAAAACAGTTTGGCGCAGGAAATCGATGCTGCCCCGGCTCCTGAAAATACTACCTTGATCCGGTCCATTTTTTTGTTACATAGCTCCACTGCGTTCAGCAGGGCTGCGGCTGTGATGATAGCCGTCCCATGCTGATCGTCATGCATCACAGGGATATTCAGCTCTTTGCGCAGCCGCTTTTCTATGATAAAACATTCCGGTGCTTTAATGTCTTCCAGGTTTATGCCGCCAAAAGTGGGTTCCAGGGCCTTTACCACTTCTACAAATTCATCCGGATCGGTTTTGTTGATTTCAATGTCAAAAACATCGATGTCAGAGAAAATTTTGAATAGCAAGCCCTTTCCTTCCATTACGGGTTTGGCGGCCAGCGGGCCGATATTGCCAAGGCCAAGCACAGCCGTCCCATTGGAAATAACCGCTACCAGGTTTCCCCTGGCAGTATATTTATAGACATCTTCAGGCTGCTTGTCAATTTCCAGACAGGGAAAGGCCACACCCGGGCTGTAAGCCAGGGAGAGGTCCCGCGAAGATTTGGTGCGTTTGGTGGGGATTACTTCAATTTTACCAGGCCTTCCGGAAGTATGATAATCCAATGCATCCTGCTTCCTGATTTTCTTTCCCATAATATTAGGTTTACATGTTGGAATGTCAATTGGAGAATTATTCAAATATACCTTCATCCCTGATGATCAGCAGTATAGCCGACTGGGGAACGATCACATATTTCTCCTGCCGGAATTCGATTTCATAGGCATGCTTTTTCAGGTAAATCGCCAGGTCTCCTTCCCTGGCCTGAAGGGGAATATATTTTACGGATTCATTCCTGGGTTTCCAGTCTTCGTCTTCTTCCGGGCTTGGAATAGGATATCCAGGTCCTGTTTTCAGAATGTAACCACTGCGGACTTCCTCCCGTTCATGTACCCCGGGAGGCAGGTAAAGGCCTGTACTGGTTTTAGATTCGGCTTCGCGGGGCTTTATTAATACCCGGTCGCCTATTACTATGAATTCCGTTAAATCCTGGTTCGGGATATCCATATTCATCAGGCAAAGGTAGTGGCTTAAACGGGAATTTTTCGAGAACAAAAATCACCTATTGAGGAAGTCATCAGATTTTTTACGCTAAATGACCGGGAGAATTACAAAGACAGCGTACTGCAAATTGCTTCCAGTTCACGAAGGTATTTATGCTTCTCAAGGCCGGCCGCATATAAAAATATGTCTATCATAATCACCCGTTTATTAATACTGTCCTGGTAGGAATAATTTACAAAAGGCCCGCCCATGAACGGGTTATCGAGCCGCCATAGCCCACGGGTTTCCAACCAAAGCTTTCCGTTTATTTTCACCTTTTTCTGAAAAACCGGCCGCAGGATATCAGTATACATGACATACTCCGGAGCAGCTCCATGCACATGACGGGCAGCTATGCTGTCGCGCAAAATGATAATCCCGGGAGCTAATAATGGCGGACCCACACTGTCCGGGCGGGCAAGTACCACTCCGCTGGTATCATTCTCCGTCTCGGGCAGAAAACTGATCAGAAGGTTTTGTTTTACCTCTTTCAGGATATTGCCTTTTTTATCGTTGAAATAAGATTCTTTACGGAACCAGTAAAATCCCTGCTTTTCCGTGATGGGCAGGTAATCAGCCGGGATGCGGATATGCAAACCCCATTTTTCCTGTATGGTTCGCTGTTCCTGCCTGCGCTCTCCATGCGAGAAAATGGCGCTCGCCACATGCGAAGTTTCGAAATTGCGCACTTTTTCAAAAAGGACATCTCCCTGGTACATCAGTCGGTGAATAATGTCCTCACGGTCAGGGCCGAAACAATACAGCACCTGTTGAGGCCGGGCATACACGTTTTTGCGGGACACAAAATAAAACCCCGTATCCGCCAGGGCGCGGTCCAACTCGCTGCCCAATGTATCTTTTATGAGTGAAGTAACGGGGCCTTTTTCATTCAGCGGGCTGCAAAACATAATGTTCCGGTAATTGGCCAGCAAGTCCCGCGCTCCCTTGAACTGGCTGTATTTCTTGATACGGAGCCGGATATAGGGTTCATACTGCGGAAGGCCCGGATAAGGCTGCATGAAAAAATACACCAGGGTATCGGAAAACTCGGTCTTCACCAGGTCATCGTTCAAAACGACCAGCAGCTCATCCACCGAGCCGCCCGATGCCGGCAATTCGTTTTTATGGTATTCTTCACAGGAAACCAGGGAGATAACCAGCAGGATTGCAATCCAGAATAGTTTCTTCATTTCTTCAGATAATAATCTTAATGACCACACCGGGCTTAATGGATTTCAGGTCAGTGATATTGTTGATGCGTTTGATGTCTTCCACTGTGTTCTTGGGATATTTGTTGGCAATGTCCCAAAGCGTATCTCCCGGTTTGATGGTGTAATACATGTATTTAACCGGTTTGTTGCTCCGCGTAGCGCTGCTGCCTGACGTACCCGTATAGCGGGTTTTGGAGTCAGCCGCCTGCTTTTGTTCAAAGCTGAGGTTATCAATATTTCGGTACCTGGCAAGCTGGTCCTTGGGGACATATACGGTCAGTTTCTGGCCGACACGGATGGTAGTGCCCCGGATATTGTTCCACCATTTCAGATCGCTTACTTTACAGTCATACCATTCGGCTATATAGCTCAGGTTATCCCCGCTTTTAACAGTATACACCAGCTTGGTCTTATTACTCAGGTCAGGAGGCTGGTAGCTGTAATGGTAGCTGTTTTGCGTGGCAGTGGGTTCCGGATTTTCATTGGTTTCAGCCGGTATTTTTTCTTCATGACTGGCAAAGCGGACCGGCAGGGTATTTTTAAACAAGTTTTCCTTCTTGGCTTCATACACCGGCACTTTGGCAGCAGGAAGGCGCAGGGCATAGGGTTCATTGCTCAAGGCAATTTCCTGTCGCTTGAGGGCCGGATTCAGGAAAGTCAGGTCTTCCACGTCCATGCCTATGGAGTCGGCAATTGTCCGGAGGCTGATATTCCGGTTGATATGGACCGTGTCGACCACGATATCGAACAATTCACTGTGTACGGGATGCAGATTGTGTTCCCGGTAGTAAGACATAACATAGGTAGCCGCAATAAAAGCAGGCACATAGCCCCGGGTTTCGCGCGGCAGGTATTTGCGTATCGCCCAGTAATCGGTTTTTCCCCCGGAGCGCCTGATGGCTTTGTTCACGTTGCCCGGGCCACTGTTGTAAGCGGCCAACACCAGGCTCCAGTCTCCATACAGATCGTAAAGATCCTTGAGGAACCGGGCCGCAGCGTCCGTGGCCAGGTATGGGTCCCTCCGCTCGTCCACATAAGAATTGATTTTCAAGCCGTACATGCGCCCGGTGGTGTACATAAACTGCCACAATCCGGTAGCGCCTGCCCGGCTTACCGCGTGCGGATTCAGCGCGGATTCGATAATCGGCAGGTATTTCAGCTCCAGGGGCAGGTTGTAGCGGTCCAGAGCTTCTTCAAACACAGGAAAATAGTATGAGGCGAGGCCCAGCATATAATTCACCTGCTGGCGTTTTTTCAGCGTATACAGGTCGATATACTGCCGCACGATATTATTGTAAACCAGTTGGATGGGAGATGGTATCCGGTTGAGCCGTTCGTAATAGACCGAGTCCGGGAACACCGGCACATCTGCCTGATTTTCCGCAGCGGCCGGTTCGGGCCCGGATTGCAGGCTTTTCGTTCTGAACCATACATTGGTCAGACTGTCAATGGCATCGATGATGGCCTGGTTGGCTTCCGCGTTGACCGTGTCGGGCGGTTGCTGGCCATGCAAATCAACCGATTGGCTCAGGACCAGGAGAAACAGGATGGATAAAATCTTTCGCATAAATAATTGCTTACCAAAGATAATTATTTGAATAACTTCCGGATTCCTGATTTATTGGATTGGGCTGCAAATTTACGGCCTGCCGCAAAATATCACGGAATGGTGCATGTCTGGCCAAAATGCCGCATCAGGTAATCCGACACCGCCAGCAGCCGGTCTTCGCGGAACGGGCCGGCCATTACCTGCAGGCCAAACGGCAGCCCGGAAGTATTAGATCCCACCGGCAGCGAAATGGCCGGGATGCCTGCTAAATTGGCTTGTACCGTAAACATATCGGTCAGGTACATGGCTATAGGATTGCCTGAGCGTTCTCCCAGCCGGAAAGCCGTGGAAGCCGCCACCGGGGATAATACAAAATCATACTTCTCAAACTGACTGAAAGTCCAGTCCTGGATCAGCCTGCGCACTTTCTGGCCTTGCTTGTAATAAGCATCGTAATATCCGGCACTCAATACAAAGGTGCCCATCATGATCCGCCTTTTCACCTCCTGGCCAAACCCTTCAGAGCGGGACATCCTGAATACCTCTTCCATGTTTTTAGCTTCCGGGTGGCGAAACCCGTAATGCACCCCGTCATAACGGGCCAGGTTGGAAGAAGCCTCAGCCGTGGTCAGGATATAATAGGCCGGAACCACATAAGGCAGCAAAGGCATTTCAACCGGTTCCACAGTATGGCCTTCCTGTTCCAGCCAGCCGGTTATTTCTTTCAGCCGGTCATGTATTTCCGGGGCAAGTTTCGGGTTTTCCATGGCTTCTTTCAGAACGGCAAACCGCGCTTTTTCCCCGAAGGCTAATTGCCTGGTGTATTCCGGAACCGGTTCATCAGAAGCCGTGCTGTCGTAGCCATCGGGCCCGGCCATGATTTCAAGCAGCGAGGCACAGTCTTCCACACTCCGGGCCAGTAACCCGATCTGGTCAAAGCTGGAAGCATAGGCCAGCAAGCCGTAGCGGGAGATGCGCCCATAGGTTGGTTTCAGACCGACCACTCCGCAAAAAGAAGCCGGCAGCCGGACAGACCCCCCGGTATCGCTTCCCAGGGCAGCCAGGCACAAGCCAGCCTGTACGGCCACAGCAGAGCCACCGGACGAGCCACCGGCCACCCGTTCCGGGTTCAGGGCGTTGCGCACCGGGCCGTAAAAAGAATTTTCATTGCTGCTGCCCATGGCAAACTCGTCACAGTTTAACCGCCCGATAATGAGTGCTCCGGCATCCAGCAGGCGCTGAATAACCGTGGCATGGTAAACCGACCGGAAATCCTTTAAAATGCGCGATGCAGCCGATACGCCATGGTCTTTCTGGCAAATCACATCCTTAACCCCTATCACGGCCCCGGTCAAGGGTTTCCAATTGCCTGAAGCGATACCGGCATCAATCGAACCGGCAGCTGCCAGGGCTTCTTCGCGGTACACTTCCACAAAAACATTCAGGGACTGATAGCGGTCGATACGGTCCAGGTAGCCTTCCACCACTTGGCGCATGGTGATATGGCCGGCAGCAAGGTCTTCCCGTATTTCGGCAAGGCTATTGTACAGTTTCAAGATAACAGTCGGATTTTATTGGCTATTCCTTGTTCCCGGCATTGTCCGGAAGCTCTTTTTTGGCATCAGCTTCCCTCATTCCTTCCTTGATTTCTTCTTCGATATTCGCCCGGGCATTGTTAAACTCCCGGATCCCTTTGCCCAATCCGCGCATCAGTTCCGGGATTTTTCGCCCGCCAAAAAGCAAAATAATGGCGAACAATATAACGATCCACTCGCTGCCACCTGGAAGCCCGAACAAAAAAACTGTGCTCATGATGAATGATTTAAGAAAGCAAAATTAGGGCGATCTGCCCAATAAACAAAGCTTAGCGGTAAATCCACAAAGCGGGGTTCATCAGGGTTTGACCTTTCCAGATTTCCAGGTGCACTTCCGAAGAATTTTCCTGCTCGTTAAACCAGGCCCGGCCGATTTGCTGCTTGGTGCTTACCTTGTCGCCTTCCTTCACATACACCTCGTCCAGCATCGTGTACACCGTATAATACTCCCCGTGGTTGATGATGATGCCGTTATGAAACACGGGGCTATAAAAAACCGTGGCCACGGTTCCCTGGAAAACCGCCCGCACCGGGGCATGGCGGGTCGTGGAAATATCAATCCCGTTGTTGTTTTCATACACGGGCGGGTCGCGCAATACCGGATGCAGTTTTTTTCCGAATCCACGGATGATGGTACCCCGTTCCACCGGCCAGGGCAATTTCCCTTTATTGCTGACAAATTCCGAACTCAATGCCCTGGCTTCCGGGGTCAGCGAAAAGGTGGATGCGCTGCCCGAATTTTTCTTATTGGCTTCCGCGATCAGCCGTGCAATTTGCTGGTTCAGCTGGGCCGCTGCGGCTTCTTTTTTCCTTACTTCAGCCAGGTAACGGGCTTCTTCACTCTGATAGCAATTTACCTTCTGCCTTAACTCCCGCTGCTCCATGCCCAGTTCCTTTTTCTGCTCCCACTCGGCATTCAACAACTGGCTCTTTTCATCCCGTTTCTGCTGCAACAAGGCAATTTTCCGCTGCAGCGACTCCTGGGTTTTGCTGATAAGCTCCGCCTGTTCTTTCCTGAATTCTGAAAATCTTTTTAAATAGGTGATCCGCTTCAGGGCATCGTTGAAATCATCCGATGCAAATACGAACAACAGCCGGTTGTAACTGTTTTGGTTCACGTAAGCCTGGTAAACCAAAGCCGCATAGGACTCCTTCATCTTCTCCAGGTCTTCCTGCATGGTCTGGATAACCGTGGCAGTTTCTGCAATTTGACGGTTAATGGCCCGGACCTGGGCGTTGATATTGGCAATCATTGCCTTGCGGACTTCAATCTGCTTGTTCAGCGTTTCCAGTTCTGTCAGGGAGCTGGTTTTTTTCTTCCTGATTTCAGAAATTTTCTGCTTGGTGAAATTGATTTCCCGGGCCAGTTGCTCCTGTTCGGCTTTCAGCTTTTCCAGGTTGTCCTGCCCAGATACCATCAGGGGCAGGAAAAACAGCATAAGCCATACGTATTTAGTCAATCTTTTCATAATTCTGGTTTACCTTAAACGGGTACCTCAGTTTCTGGTCGAAACGGACTTTTGACAATTCAATGCTAAGATTGACGGTTTGGTCTCCCCGGATGGTTACGTAGCGCTGAAGGCTGATGTTTTGGTTTTCCACCGGTTCATATTTATCGAAAACCATATCGATAAACCGGTTATTGGCATCGTCTCTGAGGGCGATTTTACGAATCATAAACGATGCCGGATCAATAAAAGTATGCACGCCTATGTCATACCAGGCACCTGCCAGGATATAATAATTGTTACTTTTATTCAGTTCCAGGCGGTCCGGATCATCGATAATCATTTGACCGGCCAGGAGCTTTTCAAGGGAGGAAAAATCCACCGGTGTGCCGGCCAGGAAACTGATGTAGTCAAACGGCTTGGCATAGTACACTTTGTGCACCTTGTCGAGAAATTTCAGGCTATCCGGAGTCAGCAGCACCCTACCCACTTCGATCCCAAAGGATACCGTTACCGAAGCCCAGATGACACTGTCTTTCCGGATCCGGAAGTTCACTTTGAAATGAGTGGTTTCCCCGTTGGCATTCCAGTCAATTTTCGCTTTTCCGGAATAAGTCTGGTAATAGGGCGTATTGCGGATGGTTTTTTGCACTAATTCCTTTTTGGCAAAATCCCGGGAATGGGAAGTGTTTACCTGGAAGGTTTTGCAGGCAATTGACAACAGGAGCATGATCCAGACCGATAGTTTTCCTTTATTCATCCAATTGCCTTTCTTCAATTTTCCTGCCGAGATCTTCATTGCTGGGATCTTTGTCATAGGCTTTCTTCCAGTAATTCACGGCTTCGTCCACTTGTCCCAGGCGAAACAGCACATCGCCATAATGTTCCAGGATGGTAGCGCTTTTGCCCCCATGTTTCATTGCCTTACTGATCCATTTTTCGGCTTCTTCATATCGACCTTTTTGATACAAAATCCAGCCATATGTATCTTCAAACGCGTCATTATTCGGTATTAATTGAACGGCCTCACGGATCATGGATTCAGCACGGTCCAGTTGGTCACCCCGCAGCGATAAATAGTAAGCCCAGTTATTCAGCACATAGGCATTTTCAGGATTGATTTTCAGGGATTGCTCATAACAGCTGTCAGAGGCGGGATAGTTTTTCAAGCCATAATAGGCATCGCCCAGGTTGGACCAGGTTTCGGATAGCATAAGCGGATTGGGTGTGCCGATCATAACCACTTGTTCCAGGCTTTGAATGGCTTCTTCATAGCGCTTTTTAAAGTTCAGGGCCACGCCATTGAAAAAATACGCTGCCGACTGATTCGGAAACAGGTCGAGGGCCCGGTTGGTAACTGCCAGCAGAGAATCGAATTGCTGCCGGTCGGAATAAATGAAAAATAACTGCTGCCAGACGGAAAACACGCTGTTATTCAGGTGAATGGCTTCCCGGTATGCGGCCAGTGCAGCATCTGTGGAATCGGCCTGGTACAGGATATCGCCATACATGGCCCAAGCCTTTGCTTCGTTGGGATGAGCTTCCGTCAGCAATTTTCCCAGGCGGAATGATTCGGAGCTAAACAATGGATCCGGGTTCTGGTTTGATAAATTGCCAAAAAGATAGGATACTTTTTGGTCGAGGTTGTAATCCGGGTTCCGGAATGCGGCTTCGATATGTTCTTTATATTGCAGGCTGTCATTTTTTGACCGGTAATATTCGGCCAGGGCCATGTGCGCTTCCGGGTTGTCCGGGTCTGTCTCCAGCAGGCTGCTGTACACCTCCATGGCTTCCGGTTCCATTCCGTTGGCCAGGTACAGGTCGGCCAGCATTACGCGATAGCGCGGCTCATCGGGAAAAGCGTCTATTAGTTTTTGGATCTCTTCAATGGCACGGGGCAGGTCATCCATTTTCAGGTACAGCCTCTTTTTTTCAATGGATATCTGCTCATTCACCCCGATTTCATCTTCCACCTGGTTAAGGACTTTGATGGCTTTGGAGGGATGGCCGGCTTGTTCATAAATAAACGCCAGCATCAGGTAATTGTCCAGGTTGGCTGGATCCATATCAATGACCCGGCTATAGGTTTGTGACGCTTCCTCATACCTCCCAAGGTTCATCAAAACCTTACCCAACAGGAGCTGATACCACACATTGTCAGGTTTGAGCAGTGCTGCCTTTTCGGCCAATGGTAGTGCCTCGTTCAACTGTCCGGTATCGAAATACAATCTGCCCAGTTCATATAGGGCAGCATCATGGTCAGGGTCCAGGCGCAAAACTTTATTGAATAATTCAGCCGAGCGCTGGTAATCGCCTGTAATCCTGGCTTTGACCGCGTCATGGAAATACTGCTTTATCCTGACAATATCCTTATCGCCTTCCTCCACCCGGTAGTGGGAATCAGTACCCGCGGGGGCTGCCGTTTTACACGACCACGATACCGCAAGGGCAAACATCAAAAAAACGAACGGCCAATTTTTCCTCACCTTGGTTCTGACTCTTTTAAGATATGATGGTAAAATCCCCGGCACTTAAATCTTCGGCCCTGCCGGCAATCCGGGTATGCTGGCTGACCATGCTGTTGTCCAAAATCTTCCGCTCGATTTGGCAATGTCCCAGGATCAGGGAATTGGTAATTACCGAGTCCCGGATAATGCTTCCGCCACCAACAGAGACATATGGCCCGATAACGGAACGTTCAATCACGGCACCCTCCCCGATATAGCAAGGAGGGATTATCACAGCATCTTCAATGCGGGCACCGGAAGAAATCAGTTGTTCTTTATCTTGCATAAACTCCAGGATCTTTCGATTGGTATATACCGTGGCATTTTTATTGCCGCAATCAAGCCATGCCTCCACGCTGGCTGTATACAATGGAATGCCTTCAGCCATCATTTCCTGCATAACCGTGGTAATCTGGAATTCGCCTTTGTCTTTTCGCCCGCTGTCAATCAGGTGCTGCAAGCGGAACCTGATATCTTCCCCGTCCCGGAAATAATAAATGCCAATCACGGCAAGGTTCGATTCCGTTTGCTCCGGTTTTTCCTCCAAGGAGCGGATCACTCCCTGCTCATCCAGTTCCACGATACCGAATTGGGAAGGGTCATCCACCGGGTTCACCCAGATAATGCCCGGCTTGCCGGTGTCAATTTGCATATCAGCCTTGAACAGGGTATCGGCAAAGGCAATCAGGATTTTCCCGGATAGGGAAGGGGCCGCGCAAAGAATGGCGTGCGCGGTCCCCAGGGCTTCGTCCTGGTAATAAATCCTGCCTTTGGTACCTGCTTTGTCCGCGATATCGAGCAACTGATTTTCCACCTCCTGCCCAAAACGGCCGATAACATAGGCCACCTCTTCCACTGGTTCGGGCGACCATTCGGTAAGCTGTTTCACCAGGCGTTGCACGATGGGTTTCCCGGCTACCGGGATCAGTGGTTTTGGGGTAACCAGGGTATGCGGCCTTAAACGTTTGCCCCTGCCCGCCATTGGAATGATAATGCGCATATCAGTGATTCATTTTTGGTACAAGGTTACCGGGTTCCGGTATGGCCGAATCCTCCGGCCCCGCGGGCTGTTTCTTCCAGCTCCCCGGTTTCCTCCCACTCAATCTGCTCATACCGGGCAATAATCATCTGGGCAATCCGGTCGCCAGGATGAATGGTTTGTTCTTCATTGGAAAGGTTAACGACAATAACCTTTATTTCCCCCCGGTAGTCTGAATCGATGGTTCCCGGGGTATTGACCAGCGACAACCCTTTTTTAACCGCCAGCCCGCTGCGTGGCCTGATCTGGGCTTCATAACCCTTGGGCAGTTCAATGTGCAACCCCGTGGGAACCAGTGTCCTTTCCAGCGGCTTCAGGGTAACCGGTTTATCCAGCCAGGCCCGGAGGTCCATGCCCGCGCTGCCCTCCGTCTCATAGGCCGGCAACACGTTGCCCGATTTATTAACGATGCGAACTTTCATAATCCTGCAAAATTAACATTATTTACCCCCGGCTTTCCCAGATGCCCGGTCAAAAGGCTTTTCCACTATCAGGATTACCAGAACGTACAGCAGCAGCAATAGGGTATGGATCACCAGCCGCAACACGAACAGGAGTCTTCCCGGTAACAAGGGATCTATCAGGTAATGAGCCGCCAGGTATATGAGGGATCCCAGTAAAATATACCCCGCGATGCGCGCAATTTTGTATGGTACGGGATAATATTTCCGCCCCAGCCACCAGGAAGCCAGCACCATGGAACCGTAACAGATCAGGGTAGCCCATGCGCTGCCCATATAACCCAGCACGGGTATCCAGAGGATGTTCAGCACGACCGTAATCACCGCACCCCCGATGCTGATCAGGGCGCCATATACGGTCTTGTCCGTAAGCTTGTACCAGATCGAAAGGTTGTAATAGATTCCAAGCATGAGATTGGCCATCAGCAGAATGGGCACTACGTTCAGTCCGCTATGGTATTTGGGCCCGATAAAATATTTCAGGATATCGAGGTACAGCAGGATAAACAGGAAAATGCACATGCCGGCAATGACAAACCAGTTCAAAACCCGGGCATATAGTTTCGGGGCATTTTCATGGCCGGCCTGCTGGAAGAAAAAGGGTTCGGCCGCGTACCGGAAAGCCTGGATAAACAGCGTCAACAGGATAGACAACTTGTAATTGGCCCCGTAAATACCCAGCAGGGCCGTGTTTTTTTCAATGGAATAGGGAAGCAGGAATTTCAGCAGCACCCGGTCAAGCATTTCATTGATAATGCCGGCAAACCCCACAAACATCAGGGGCAGGGAATACAGCACCATTTTCCGCCACAACACCGGATCGATGGACAAACGGGAACGCCTGAGTTCCGGCAACAGGATAAGCAAAGTTGCCGCACTGGCCACAAGATTGGAAATAAAGATGTATCCTACCCCAATGGTGGGGTCATAAATACGCCCGATAATGGCATGAAAAGCGCTCAACCCTTCCGAGCGAAGTATCCACGGGCAAAGCACGATGAAAAACAGGTTTAGCCCAATATTGATCCCAATGTTCAGCACTTTCACTGTAGCAAAACGCACGGGCTTTTCTTCCGCCCTTAGCCGCGCGAAGGGAATGGAAGCCAAGGCGTCTAAACCGATGATGAGGGCAAACCAAACGATATATTGTTCGTGACCAGAATAATGCAGCCGTGCGGCTATCGGGTAACGGAATGCAATCAACACCCCTGATAAAAGCAGGGTGGTAAATAACAAGGAAGTAAATGCGGTGCTGAAAACTTTCCGCGGATTACCAATATTGCCGGAATACCGGAAAAAGGCTGTTTCCATACCATAGGTAAACAAAACCATCAGGAATCCGGCATAAGCATACAGTTCAGTGACCGTACCGTATGCTTCCGGGGCGAAAGTATAAGTATAGAGCGGGACCAGCAGGTAATTCAGCAGCCGTCCGATAATGCTGCTTAACCCGTAAATGGCCGTTTGCCCGGCTAATTTCCTGATCATACCCACACCCGGAATATTTTGCGCCTAAATTACCGAAAGCCCTCTATCCCATAACCTGTCCTATCCCCAATTTATTCTCTTTCATCTATAAATATGGACAGCCAATAACCAGCGGATTTTCAGTTTTTTGTTAAATTCAAAGGCGTATGCTTCAGGGAATGCGGAATTTCTCTAATTTTATTGTCCCAAAACCTGTTCTAACAAAAAAATTCCTGCATGATGTTTTATACGCGATGTTCCCTTAACGCAAAGAAGATATATGCCTCAATCCGGCCGGGCCGGTGGCTGGTGTTGATTGGCCTGGTAGCCGGAATTGCAGGATTGCACGCGCAAAGCATCAACACTTTTCCTTATAATGAAAATTTTGAAACGTTTTACCCATTATCCATTTCCAACAGCTGCGGAAACCTCGTAAAAGCTGAATCCAACGGGTGGGTACAGGACAGTACGGACAGCGGAAACTGGAATGCCGATTACGGGGGAACCCCAAGTACCGGCACCGGGCCGGGTTCAACTCCTACCACTTCCGGTGACGGTGTGGGCATGGATTACAACCCCGGCACCCTCAACGGCCTGTACCTGTACACAGAGTCCTCATCATGCTACAACAGTACCATTAACCTGCTGAGCCCTTATTTTGATTTTACAAATCATGATATCAAGCTTACGCTGGCTTACCATATGCACGGCAGCTCCATGGGAAGCCTTCACATTGATGTATGGGACAGCGGCATGTGGCACAATGACGTGTGGAGCATCGCGGGCAACCAGGGAACCGACTGGCATCAGATGGAAGTGAACCTGTCGCAGTTCAAGAGCGACTCGGTGCGCATTCGTATCCGCGCCATTACCGGCTCGTTTTATTACAGCGATATGGCCATTGACGACTTCAACCTCATACCCCTGCTACCCAATGATGCCGGTGTGCTGTCGATTGAAGAGCCGGTAACCACCTGCCCTGGTACGGCCAATGTAAAGGTCACCATCAAGAACTTCGGTACCAATGTCATCAATTCGGTAACGGTCAACTGGTCGGTAAACGGCACGGCACAACCCCCCGTAAACTACACCACCCCTTTGCAGCCCGACAGCACGGCACAGGTCACCCTGGGCACCTACAACTTCCAGGCAGGCAACACTTACGACCTGTTGTTCTGGACCAGTAACCCGAACGGTGTGGCAGACAGTAACAATTTCAACGATACCGTCAGCCGCACGGGGTTCCAAACTTCCATGACCGGCACGTATACCATTGGCGGCACCAACCCTAACTTCAACACTTTTACTGACGCGGCCAACGCCCTCAACAGCTTTGGGGTATGCGGACCCGTGGTTTTCAATGTGCGGCCGGGTACTTACAACGAACAGGTAACTCTGAACAGTGTACAGGGCACTTCGGCTGTAAACACCATCACCTTTCAGTCCGAAACCGGTGACAGTTCGGACGTAATCCTGACCTGGGCCCCGGCCAATAGTGTTTCTAATTATACCTTGCTGATTGATAATACCAGTTTCGTAACCCTGAAAAACCTCACCCTGGCCACTTCGGGTACCTTGTATTCCACGGTATTGCGCCTCAACCCCGGCTCCTCCAACCTGACGGTATCGCACTGCCACCTGCACGGATACGCGGGAGGCAGTACTTCTTCCAACCGTATTACCCTGTATGCTTACGGCTTCGACAATAACAACATCCTGCTAACGCACAACTATTTTGAAGACGGCAGCATAGGAGCCTACCTGGGAGGCACCTCCGCCCTGCACACTTACGGGCATGTTGTGGAAAACAACCGTTTCGAAACCCTGTACATGTCGGTACAGTTCCGTTATGCCGACAGCATTATTTACCGCTACAACTATTTCAGGAGCATGGCCACCTATAATTTCAGCTACGGCCTGTTTCTCTACTACTGTGACGGCCGGCACCAGATATACAACAACGAGCTGTATTCCATGACGGGCGCCTATGGTATGTACATGAGCAATTGTGTCGCAAGCAGCGGCAATGAATCTATAATCTACAACAATTTCATTTACGTGGGTGGAACTTCCACGGGCTACGGCATTTACCTCTCCGGAACGACAGCTTATCAAAACTTTTACTACAATACAGTGCAGGTCGAAAATTTTAATGTGAATTCCAGGGGCATTTATGTCAACTTGTTTAATGGAAATAACCTAAAATTCATCAACAATATTATTTCCAATACGGGCAACGGTTATGGATTTTATGTCAGTTATCCGGCTGCCATTGTCGAATCCGATTATAACGACATCTGGGCCAAAAACGGTAACATGGGTTATTGGATGGGCGTGCAGACCACCCTACAGGGCTGGCAGACAGTCAGCGGCATGGATAGCAATTCCGTTTCGATGGACCCAGGCTTTTACGGCCCGCTGAACCTGCATGTGAGCTCGGCAGCCATTAATAACAGGGCCTTGCCTGTAAGCTGGATTACAACCGACTTTGACGGGGATACCCGCAGCCTCACAACTCCGGACATCGGGGCTGATGAGTTTATTCCCCCCGCCAACGATATTGGTGTTATCGGTTTTGCCAGCCCAAGAAAAAATGCTTGTGACGCATCGGACAGCACCATTATCAAGGTAATGATATTCAACTTCGGGTCAGCACCCCAGGTGAATTTTAATGTAAAAGTCAGGATATACAAAATCCTGGTGGGCAATGAAACGGTAACCGATACCGTCTTCCCGGGCGATACCCTGATTTGGACCCTGAGCAATACGGTGGATCTGAGTGTACCGGGCAATTATCCCTTCAGCGGGCGGACCTTCTTGGTCAATGACGGCAACCCGCTGAATGATTCAATGGGCAATCACTTGGTGGTTTCCAATCCGGTAATTGACCAGTTTTCCTACGTGGTAGATTTTGAAGGTGGCAGCAGCATCCCGTTGTACTGGGAAAACGATCCGGACGATGGCGGTGAAAACTGGTTGTTCAACAACACGGGTTACCCGAGCATAACCAACGGCCCGACTACCGATCATACCACGGGTACATCGCAGGGCTATTACGCCTGGGTTGATGATTCATATCCCAACAGCCAGTCCGTAAATATGGTATCTCCCTGCCTGGATCTCAGCATGCTCAGCAATCCTTTTGTTGAATTTTATTACTGGAATGCCGCTCTGTCTCCTTCCATAATGCTTCACCTCGATGTCCTGGACGAAACCGGGTGGGTTCAGGATATTGCCGGCCCGTGGGGATTCCAGTCTCTGAATGACTGGGGGTATGTGCTGGCTGACCTGTCCCAGTTCAGCGGAAAGGTTGTTAAACTGCGGTTCCGGGCCGAAGAAATAGGCACTTCGACTACTTCCGATATTGCCATTGACGATATTAAGGTATTTAACCTGGGTCCGTT
This sequence comes from uncultured Chitinophagales bacterium, assembly GCA_964422925.1. GTDB lineage: Bacteria > Bacteroidota > Bacteroidia > Chitinophagales > S012-47 > CAYRDC01. The sequence goes on from CAYRDC010000001.1 coordinate 60,725, forward strand.
CAATACGGGTGTGACGGACATTTTGAAACCCAAAAGCGGTTGCGGGTTGACAGACATCGAACCGGTGCAGGTGGAAATCCGCTCCTTTGGAATCGATACCCTGTACCCGGGCGATTCCATCCCGGTGGTATTCCAGGTTGATAACGGGCCACTGAACAAGGAATACGTGGTGCTGACTGATTCCATGTTCCAATTCGATACGGTATACTACACATTCAACAACACGGCCAACTTATTCACCCCGGGTACCTATACGGTAAAGGCATGGACAGAAATGCCCCTGGATGATGATTATTCCAACGACACAACCACTATTGAAGTAACCCATATTCCGGTCATTGCTACCGGCTGGCCTTATTTTGAAGATTTTGAAAACGGCAATGGCGGGTGGGTGCCTGAAGGAACCAATAGCAGCTGGCAACTGGGTACACCGGCTGGCAATAAAATCATTGGTGCCGCTTCCGGGCAAAACGCCTATGCCACCAACCTGACAGGAAGCTATAATAACAATGAAAACAGTTGGGTTATAAGTCCGTGTTTTGATTTCAGCACTTTGAACAAGCCACAGATTGCCATGTATATTTGGTGGGATTCCGAATCCGGCTGGGACGGGGCTGTGTTGCAATCCTCAATCGATGGCGGACAAACCTGGCAGAATGTAGGCAATTACCTCGACCCGGTAAACTGGTACAATGATAACAGCCTGGATGGGCAACCGGGAGGGCAAATGACCGGATGGGCAGGTGGAGGTTTCAACGGCAGCCAGACCTGGCTCTCGGCCAAACATATCCTGGACGGCCTGGGAGGACAGCCCGGGGTTCGCCTACGCATTGCTTTCGGTTCAGACGGTTCGATAAACAACTACGATGGCTTTGCCTTTGACAACATAGCCATTGGAGAAACCCCCAATGTGAACTTAGGACAGGGATCCGATACGGTAGTAGCTTGTGGGTATTACTTACTGGATGCAGGTAATCCGGGCGCTTATTACATTTGGAATAACGGCTCATTAAAACAAAAAATCCTGCTGCTGGCCGGTACGTCCACTACCACAACCACTTACTGGGTATGGGTGGAAACCCCGGAAGGATTGTACAACACCGACACAGTTACGGTTATCCTCCATCCCGGTCCATATGTAAACCTTGGCAATGACACCACTATATGTGGAGCCATGACCTACACGCTGGATGCCGGAAACCCGGGCGCCATATACCAGTGGGATGACGGTTCCACCGCCCAGCAACGTACCATCACCACAGACGGCACCTATTGGGTAACCGTTACCAGCAACGGCTGCCAGCACAGCGACACCATCCAAGTGACCTTCAAGCAATACCCGGCCGCGGGCTTCACCTATACCCAGCAAAGCGGTTCAAAGACCATTGACTTCACCAACACCACTTCGAATGCCACTTCATACCAGTGGGATTTCGGGGACGGTTTCGGCAGCACGCAGCAGAACCCGACCCACACCTATACCACCGCGGGGACCTACACGGTGATCCTCATTGCCACCAACGACTGCGGCCCCGATACTTTCCAGATGACCGTACAGGTCAACCCGACCGGTATCGGAACGCCCGGCCCGCTGAGCGCCTTCAGTATTACACCGGTTCCGGGTGACGGGCTTGTGTATGTCAGTCTGGAAACATCCAGGGCGGTACAGGCCGGGCTGGAATTACTTACCGTGGAAGGCCGCAGTGTGGCCGCCTATGACCTGGGAATCCTGCAGGGAACCTGGAACGGCAGCTTCGATTTCCGCCAGCTGCCCAAAGGAGTTTACTTCCTACAGGTGACCGTTCCGGGCGGCCGGGTGATGCAAAAAATAATTTTTCAGTAACTTTACACTTAGTACAAAGCGATTCATGGAAAAACCGGGGGGATTATTCCATATTGGACCCTCCGGTTTTTTCTTTTCCTCCCTGAAACTGTCGGGATTTCGACATACCGGCTGGTTTTAGTCTGATTCGAGAACCCCGAGCCCCGTTCCGTGGTTTGCCCGGTTGTAATTAACAACCATTTTACAAATCCAAATCTGTAAACAATGAAAAGGGTAAAACAATGGGCTCTGGCATTCACGGCCATAGCCATAACGGGAATGAATCTTTCGGCTCAGTCCGGTAGCGCCACGCGCAACATACGTTTTTATACTGAACCGGCCATTTATGCTGCCAACGAAGAATGGCTCACCTTTGCCTGCGAAGTGCCCACCGGACAGGTGGACATCGGCAGCCGGTACCAGAGCGAAATGTACTGGTACTCCCTCTACAACCTGGGGAACCTGGTATTCCGCTCGGGCCTGGGTGTTCATGCGGTGAACAATCCCCTGTTTAAAAAGCACGCCCGCGAAGACGAAGGCATGCCCTGGAGCAAAGGTATGATGCTGATGCGCCAGCGCAAGTTCATGATGCACAAGGTGGCCCAGTTCAAGGCGCGTTCCGGTGCCTACAAGCTCGACAACATGTTTGCCGGCTTCGGCCCGCCCAAAGGGGCTTTCCCGGTCTACCTCGAATTTGCCTCGGGGGTGCCGGCATTCAAAACCAATCCCGACTTGGAAGATTTCAGCACCCTGCGCTGGGACCGAAAAAGCTTTGATCCTACCCTGAACCCGGGCGCCTGGGGCCAGGCCCTTATGAAGGAAGTGCTCTGGAGCCGGGATTTCTTCCACGGCAACCGCACCAGCAACGGGGTGACCTACCTCGGTGTATCGGCTTTTGACGGTGCACACGGGTTCCGCGGAGCCATGCTGCTGGCCATGTCGCTGGCCAAAACCTATGCCCTCAAATCCGAACTGGCTTACCATGCTAACACCGGCAAACTGGGCCCTGTGGACCCGGCCACCTACAACCCGGCCGAAGGGGCAGTGTACTACCCGCATGTTTACAAGGCAAAGTTCAGGAAAGGCATGATGATGGGTATGATGCGCCTGATGATGAAAATGAAGGGCCAGACCGTGCCGCCAATCGTGAAAAAATACGTGGTGACCGACCCCACCAGCGATTTGTTTGACATTGCTTCCCTACTCTGGGGCGAAAGCGAATTCTACTATGTGACCGACCCCAAAGTGAAAGACAATTTCGACAACCTGTTCGGTGACGCCATGTGGGATCCCACCCAACTGGATGAGGACGGCCTGAAAGAGGCTTTCAATAACGGCAAAACCATTTTCCCGGCAGGCAAGCCGCACATACTGGCACAGGGGATATCCGTAGTGAATTTCAAAAACCTAAAAGGCCTGCATTTCAACCAGCAGGAAGGCACCCTGGTAGACACCTGGCATCCTGAAACGGGGCAGGGCAAGCACATCAGCACCCATTATGCCGGCATGGCCATCATCGCGCTGGCCAATACCTACCAGCGGTTGGGTGACCTGGATATGATCCGAAACGAGGCCAGGATGATTTTAACCAAAGAAGCAGAATACCTGCTCAGCCACCAGGAAGCCGATGGTAGCATTGCCAATGGGTTTACCCTGGGCAAAGGAGCTGACCACGAAGCCAAAACCCTGCTGGCGCAAGCCTTTGCCATCCGTGGCTGGCTGGCAGCCTACCAGGTAACCGGTAACCAGCGCTACCTTACGGCCGCTGACAAGGCATATAGCTTCATTCAAACAGAACTGTGGTCGGAAGAAGCCGGGGTGTACCGTTCTTCCGTGGGCGCTGAAGTTTCGGAATATGACGGTTATAACTATGGTGCCGTGATCGGGGCATTGCGCGAACTGGCCATCGCGCACCATAATGAACCCGTGCAAAAAGATATCGTCCAGCGGATGGATACCTTCTTCGACAACGTGAAAAACGTAAACGGCCTGCAGCTGGCCGAATTAGGACAAACCGGGGAAATGATGCCGGACAAAAACCAGATGATGGAAATGCAGGCCACGCTGGCAGAACTGCAAAAAACCGACCCGGAAAAAGCCAGGAAGATGCGGGAACGCATGATGGACACGGACGGTGACCATGTGCCCAAGCCCAAATTCGTGATGGGAACGCCCTATGGCGCGGCCCCGGTCACAGCCGGCAGGATAACCATTGTCACCCCGGTCAGTTTTTCGAATCATTAAAAAAGGAGCCGAAAACCATGAAACACCATTGGATTAAAAGCGGCTGGCCCCTGCTTTTGTTACCCTTACTCGTTATGGGCCGGCTAAATATCCCCCAAAACCGGATAGAGGAAAAGCCGGAGTCGGGCACAATCACAGGTAAAGTGGTTTACCTGGGCGGGACCGTGCAGAAGGTGAAAAATGTGATAATGGACGAGAACACCTGCGGGAACCATGACATCCTGGACGAATCCCTGCTAACGGGGCCAGAAGGCGGTCTGCGTTGGGCGGTGGTCCGGATCAAAGGTCCGGTTCCGGACGGAAAAACCTGGGACGATGTGCACGAAATTCCTGTGCTCGACCAGAAAGGATGCACCTTCCGGCCGCATGTGCTGGTGGCAGGCCCCGGACAGCCCGTGGTGGTGGCCAATGACGACCCCACCCTGCACAACGTGCGCACCGTGAGCATGTTCAACGCGGTGTACAGCAAGGCGCAAATCTACCTGCCCGGCACCCCCCCTCCGCGCGATACGGTTCGCTTTGACGAACCGGAACCCGTGAAAGTAGTGTGCGATGTGCACGGCTGGATGCAATCGTGGATTTACGTGAACGAAACCCCATATGCCACCGTCACCGGGGAAGACGGCTCTTTCCGCCTGACCGGTGTGCCGCCCGGGAAATATACCCTGGAAACATGGCATGAAAAACTGGGAAAACAACAACAAACCATAACGGTGCAACCGGGAAGCAATACGGAAGTCACCTTCCGCTACAAAGCGCTTTAGTCCCGACCCTGTCCCTGAATCCGGTAACAGGCCGGTGCAGTTCCGGCCTGTTCTTTTTTCCCGCTTAAAAAACATTCCGCGGGGCAGCCCAAAAAACAACCAGGCATGAAAACTATGACATCAGGTACATTCTCCGGCAGGCTGAAAAGATGGGCACTTGCGGTTTTGCTGCTGGCAGGCCCGCTGGCACATGCCCAGTGGAGCGACTGGATTGCCCCGGCCTGGGCGGATACTCTGCAGAATCCGTGGCCGGACAAAACCGTGTCAGCCGCAGAAGGCAAAACCCTGTTCAATTCCATTTGCTTTGTCTGCCACGGCAACCAGGGCAAAGGCGATGGCATCAACGCGCCTTCCCTGAAAAAACCTCCGGCCGACCTGACTTCCGGCAAAGTGCAGCGCCAGTCGGACGGGGCCCTGTTCTGGAAAATCAGCGAAGGCAACCCGCCTATGCTGAGTTTTAAAACTTCGCTTACCGAAGAACAACGCTGGCAGGTAATCAGTTATGTGCGCCAACTGGCCCGGCTCTACCCCGACCGGCCGGAGGAAAGCACGGAAGAAGCCAGTGCTGAAAGCGCAGAAACCTCCGCGGAAGCTGCAGGCACCCCGGAAACGGAAGCCCCGGCTCCCGTGAGCCCGTACGCGGGCATGGGTGCGGAGGACATTTTCCGCAACAGCTGCGCCTCGTGCCATACCATCGGCATGGGTGCGCTGGTGGGTCCCGACCTGAGCCGGGTGCAGGAGCGTCACAGCCGGGATTGGCTGCGCGCGTGGATTCGCTCGTCCCGGGCTCTGATCGAATCCGGTGACCGGGAGGCCATTGCCCTTTTTGAAACCAATCACCGCATGCCCATGCCGGACCATGACCTGAACACGGAACAGATTGACGAATTGCTGGCCTACATCCAGGCCCGCGAACCGGGCACGCAGGCGGCCGGAACGGTTCCCGCAGAACCGGCAGCAGACGCGGTGCCTGCCACAGCTGGCCAGCGGGTGGGTGCCGGCTGGACGGATTCCCTCATCCTAGCCCTGGTTATTACCGCCATGCTGGTCATTCTCTTCACCCTGTTGTTCATCCTGCGGCTCACCGGGGCCATTGCCCGTCAGGTGCACTGAAGCATACTGGAAAACCGCTTGCGCGGCTCTGTTTTGCCGTACCGGAAAAACCGTATTTTTAGCCCTTCATGCTGAAAGGGATTGATGACGTACGGCTTCATTTTGCCCCGGAGTACCTGTGGCTGCTTCACCTTTTGTTAGCTTTTATTATGTTCGGGGTAGCCCTCACCCTGAAACCAGAGGATTTCAGGCGCATTGCCCTGAATCCCAAAGCGTCCATCCTGGGTATTGTTTCCCAGTTTTTCCTGCTGCCGCTGGTTACGCTTGGCCTTATCTGGCTGGTAAGGCCATTGCCCAGCATCGGGCTGGGTTTGTTCCTGGTAGCGGCCTGCCCGGGTGGGAATATGTCGAATTTCATTACCCTGCTCGCCAAAGGCAACACGGCCCTGTCCGTGAGCCTGACGGCCGTGGCCACCCTGCTGGCCATAGTTATGACACCCCTGAATTTCACCTTCTGGGCGGGCCTGTATCCCGGCACGGCAGAGTTACTGAAAGCAATCAGCGTGGATCCGTTGGAAATGGTTATACAGGTAATCATATTACTGGGCCTTCCCCTTGTAGCCGGTATGCTTCTGGCGATTCGTTTTCCCCGCCTGGCAGCCCGCATTATGAAACCAATTCACCGGGTTTCCATCCTGATCTTTGCCTTGTTCCTGCTGGTGGCATTTCTTTCTAACTGGAATTACTTCGTGCGTTATATGGCATATGTGGTTATTTTGGTGCTGGTGCATAATGGCCTGGCCCTGTTCACGGGTTATTCCTGGGCATGGGTCTGGGGCCTGCCGAAAAGAGACAGGCGCACTTTAAGCATCGAGACCGGCATACAAAATACCGGGCTGGGGCTGGTCCTGGTCTTTGGATTTTTCAGCGAACTGGGCGGCATGGCTGTCATTGCCGGATGGTGGGGAATATGGGACCTTTTAGCCGGCCTGCTGATTGCGTATATTTGGTCAAAAAGAAATCCTGTCGTATCTCAACTGGCATGAAAATCAATACACGCTGGTCACTGGGTTATGAATTGCTGAAATATTTTGTAGGCGGATGCCTTCGCCTGTACTACCGTAAAATCGAAATCCACGGCAGGGAAAACATCCCCCCGAACGCTCCGGTGATTTATGCCCCGAACCATCAGAATGCCCTGATCGACCCCCTGCTGATCATTTGTTTTACCAAAAAACAGCCCCTCTCGCTGGCTCGGGCTTCGGCTTTCAAAAAGCCACTGGTCAGGCGCATCCTGAACGGGCTGAAAATGCTGCCCGTGTTCCGCCCGCGTGACGGCATCTCAACCATGGGCCGCAACGAGGAAATCTTTGCCTGGTCGGTGAAGATGCTGAAGGCCAATAACCCGGTCATCATTTTCCCGGAGGGTAACCACAGCTTTCAGCGAAGGTTGCGCTCCCTGAAAAAAGGCTTGATGCGCATTGCTTTCCGCACGGAAGAGGAAATTATGGAAATTGGGGAAAAGGGGGTGCAGATTGTGCCGGTAGGATTTGATTATGTCAGTCATTTCAATTTCCGGACCCGCGTGCTGATCCGTTACGGAAAGCCTATACCAGTGGCCCGCTACATGGACCATTATCGGGAAAACCCGCAGGAAGCCATGATGGCCCTACGGGCTGACCTGTCAAAGGAAATCCGGAAACTGATACTGCACATTGAGCCAGAGGAAATATGCGAACCGGTAAACAGTGCGGTAGAGCTTTACGTGCCGAAAATTTGCCGCAGCGCACACCTGCCGGAAAAAAACCTGTTGAAACGCTTGGAATGCCGGCAGCAGGCAGCCGCAGCTTTTACCCGGTTCAGGGAAGATTTCCCGGAAGCTTTCCGCGATTTGCTCAATATGTTGCCATTATACCTGAAAAACCTGCGCAAGGCAGGCCTGCGTGACCATGTGGTGGCCGGCACACCCAGACCCTGGCACCGACTGCTGCTCATGCTGGCCGGGCTGCTGATGCTCAGCCCCGTTTTCCTGGCCGGCTTTGCCCTGAACGGCTTGCCTTACCTGGCCGTTGACCAGGGCGTAAACCGCAAAACCACCGAGAATAAATTTCATGCCACCCTTAAATTCACCCTGGGCGTAGTCGCTTTCCTGGCATGGTACCTCTTGCTGGGGGCCGCCTGGCTACTGCTTATTCCACTGCCCGCATGGAGCGTGGTGCTGTTTATCCCGGGATCCATCGCGCTTGGGCTGGCTGCGTTTCATTACTGGATTGCCTGGCAAAAATTCAAAGGCCACTGGCACTACGCGGTGCGCTACCGGCAGCACGACAGCCACCTCGACCACCTTGAGCTCAAACGGAGGGAAATCTTCCAGATCCTCGACCAGGCCTGGCTCCATTACCGAAATTCCGTCAAGCCCTGAAAGACATTTTGACAGTCGGCCACCCCGTGGCACAGGAATTGACAGCTCCCTGAACCATAAAAACCAAAGCAGGTATGAAAACTGAAAGCGGTCATATTTCGGTACAAACCGAGAACATTTTCCCGATTATCAAGAAATTCCTGTATTCTGACCACGAAATTTTTCTCCGCGAACTTATTTCCAATGCCGTGGACGCCACGCACAAACTGCAGGCCCTGGCTTCCAAAGGCGAATTCAAGGGCGAACTGGGTGACCTGACCATACAGGTCGAAACCGATGAGAAAAAACGCAGGCTCATCGTACGCGACCGCGGCATCGGCATGACGGCTGAGGAGGTGAAGAAATACATCAACGAAATTGCCTTCAGCTCGGCCCAGGAATTCCTCGAAAAGCACAAGGATGTGTCGCAGATTATCGGCCATTTCGGGCTGGGCTTCTACTCTTCCTTCATGGTGGCTGAAAAGGTGGAAATCATCACGCGTTCCTGGCAGGAAGGGGCCGAAGCCGTGAAATGGAGCTGCAACGGCACACCGGACTATACGCTGGAACCCACCGAAAAGGCCGACCGCGGCACCGAGGTGATTGTGTACCTCGACAAGGAAAACAAGGAATTTGCTGAGGAGCACCGTGTGCGCGAGCTGCTGGAAAAATACTGCCGGTTCCTGCCCGTGCCCATCCAGTTCGGGGAAGAGGAAATGACCGTGACCGGCAAGGACGGCAAGGAGCGCAGGGAAAAGCGGCCGCGCATCATCAACAATACCACCCCGGCCTGGACCAAAAAACCCACCGAGCTGAAAGACGAGGACTACAAGGCCTTTTACAACGAGTTGTATCCCCTGTCGGAGGCGCCCCTTTTCTGGATCCACCTGAACGTGGACTATCCCTTCCGGCTCACCGGCATCCTGTACTTCCCGAAACTGGGCAACGCCCTGGAAGTGCGGAAAAACAAAATACAGCTCTATTCCAACCAGGTGTTCGTCACCGATGAGGTGAAGGAAATCGTGCCCGAATGGCTGACCCTGCTGCACGGGGTTATCGACTCACCGGATATCCCGCTGAACGTGTCGCGCAGCTACCTGCAGAGCGATCCGAACGTGAAAAAAATCAACAGCTACATTACCAAGAAGGTGGCCGAACGCCTCGAAAAGCTCTTCAAGGACGACCGCAAGCATTTTGAGGAAAAATGGGAGCATACGAGCCTGTTCATCAAGTACGGGATGATCAGCGATGAAAAATTCTACGAGCGGGCCAAAAGCTTCTGCCTGCTGCAGGACACCGAAGGCAAATACCACACGCAGGATGAATACCGGAAGCTGGTGGAACCCAACCAGCGCAACCGGCACGGGCAGCTGGTGTACCTCTACAGCAACGACACCGCCTCGCAGCATGGCTATATCGAGAAAGTGAGGGAGCGGGGCTGGTCGGTGCTGAAAATGGACGAGCTGATTGACCCCCATTTTATCAGCTACCTCGAACAGAAGCTGGAGAAAGTCACTTTCAGGCGGGTGGACGCGGATGTTCCCGAAAAGCTCATTGAGAAAGACGAGGAAGAACCCGCCCAGGTGCTCAGCGACAAGGAAGCCGAAAACCTGAAAAAGCTGGTGGAAAGCGCCTTCCAGCGCGAAGGGGCCATGATCGAGCTCAAGCCGCTGTCACCGGAGGCCATGCCGGTGACGGTCACCGTGCCGGAGTTCACGCGCAGGATCAACGAAATGAACCGCACGGCCGGCCTCGATACGAAGCCCGCGCCCGACATCTTCAACCTGGTGATCAACACCAACCACCCCATCATGGGCAAGGTGCTGAAAATGAAAAGCAAGGAAAAAAAGGAGCGCACCATCCGCCAGCTCATTGACCTGGCCCTGCTCGAGCAGAACATGCTCCGGGGCGAGGAACTGAGCCGCTTTGTGCAGCGGAGTGTGGAGCTTATTTGAGCTTTTGGCCTGTAAGAGTGAGGGGTGAGCTTTTGCCAGCCGTAGCTTCAGCGAAGGCTGGCAATGCCATTTTTTCATTAGTCGGTTGCCTCTTTTCCGGAAGGCTGAAGGGAATTAGATTTTTTCAACCCCTACACTCCGTCAGTAGGAGCTTATCCACCCCCTCCAATCCGCGTACCATCCCGCCCCCCGCCAGCGCCCCGCTGAGCGGAACTTCGCCCCGCTCAGGGGGACATGAATTCACCCACTCCGCTCCATTGAAAGACCTTTGGGGGATAAGACACAGCGGAAAAATCAGAGTTACCCGTAAACAGGCAGTAAAAAGGTCTGATTACTGACTACCGGCTACCAGCTACTATAATTCACTCCAACATCACTTTCCCGAACCAGGGATGTGGTTATTCAGGAGGTTGTAGTGCCTGAAGGCGCTACAACCTCCACAAAGAAATCGTCATTCTGCTTCTCAGCCGTAACAAAGTGAAGTCTGGCCTGTCAGCCAAAACGAAGTGAAGGCTGAAGGGAGTGCAACGACCGAAGAATCTCAATAATCGTATTATTACTTCCCGTTCAGAGATTCTTCGCTCCGCACCATTGGTGCGGACAAGTTTTTCCTGACGGCTCCGCTCAGAATGACGTGGGGGTATTGAAGGCGGTGGCCCCTGCAGGCGCCACCGCCTTAGCAAAACGGCCACTGGCTTAAGTTTGCAACTTAAGCCCTGAAAATGGCCATGCATACAGAGATCTTTCGGCACGTCAAGGCATCCCTCAGAATATCGCGAATGCATTATAGGTTTTTCTGTCCACCCCCTGCCTCCCGCAGAATCCACCGCACGCCCCCGCCAGCGGGGGATATTTCTATCAGGAAATCTCGAATTTCCGGCTACTGACTACCGGCTACCAGCTACTATAATTCACTCCAACATCACCTTCCCGTACCAGGTGTGTTTTGGCGTTTGCAGCTCTATGAGGTACAAACCGGGCGGATTGCCCGAAATATCAAGGGTAAACGTGGAAGTATTCAGGTTGAAATATTTTTCACTAAATACTGTACGTCCCGTGAGGTCATAAATCCAAAAAGTAACCTCAGTATTGGTCACAGGTAAATAAATTATTAGCTTACCGGATGATGGATTAGGATAAATTTCAAGTTTATCAGTACCAGTGGAATATTCTGTCTTTATCCCCGTAAGCACGCCACCACCGTTAAAGGTATAATATATCTTTCCATATTCAGTACCAGCAAAACAATGGTTTCCTGTACTACAAACTATGCGGGTTAATTCTGGACTTTGCCCATTATCTAATGCAAGATTTGTTTTTTCCCAAGTATTTCCTCCATTAGTGGTTCTGTATATCTGACTTGCACCCCAAACGTAACCGGTATCTTCATTCACAAAGAATAATGACGGGTAATATGTTCCTGTATTGTTGGCTTTGGGTGAATTCAATGAAAATGGATCATTGTTAAACATTTTTGACCAGTTTAACCCATAATTGGTAGTTACATAAATATTATGCCCATCAGTTCCATATGCTAAACTGTCATTAAAGAATACAATGTCCCTGAAGTATTCAATATCATCCAGATTATGAACAAGAGTCCAGATCTTACCAGAATCTATAGTAGTGTACAATGTGGTTTTCAAACTATTTGCATCTCTTGAACCAATAAGGTACCCCCTTTCCGCACTGGTAAACAATATTTTGTCTATTGTTTTTAATTTTTCATCCAACGGAGAATATGATAAGTATATGCGATGATATATTTGACTGTCTGGCAAATAACAATATACAAAATCAGCATGCAATGCAGATATCCATATCCTCCCTGAACTGTCAGCAGTTATATAATGATAATTGTAAAATGAAATACTGCTGTCAGGACTAATATCGAACCAGGTCTGTCCTCCGTCAATTGTTCGGAGTATAAAATTGTAACCGGCAATGTAACCTTGCAAAGAGTCCAAAAAGTAGATGTAATTAGCAATTAAGCTATAAGGAGGAATACTGTCCCAGTTAATTCCAGAATCAGTTGTTGCATACAGAGCGCCATTGTATTGTCCAATAACAGCAAAAGCTTTTTGTTCAGTGGCAAATGCAATTGAGTAAATAGGATATATGTAGTTCGGGATATATTTGACTTCTGGTTTGTTAATAGGTACTTTTATCCACTGCGCGTGTATATTTGCTATTATAAGCAAGAAAATAAAGGCGAATGTTAAAAAATTATTTCTCATTGTATGATAATTTTATCTGCCTTTGTATAGCCATTTATTTTAACCTTTATTACATATAATCCTGATGGTAGATCACCGACAAGTATTTTTCTTACTACTGCGTAATCTATCTTATTATCAAAATAAACATTGATATTTCTGCCTGAAACATCAAATATTGCAATATTCATTCTTCCATTTAATTTCCCTCTGATTTCTACATTTAAATAATCCTTAGTTGGATTAGGAAATGAATTAATTTCAATATCAACAGCTTTTTCAATACGACTTATAGATGAAATCCCCGTTGGAATCCCAAATTTAAATTTTGAAATAAAAATACTAATAGAAGAATCAGCAGAATATGCCTGAAAGTATGATGTACTTGTTTCTTTACACAAAGGAAATCCTTCATAGTATTGTTTTGGAAAATCAGGTTTTGTACTTGTGTAACCAACTATGTATAATAATGAATCATTCATGCACCCGGCATTAATAACATCAGTTTCTGTACCGCCATAAAGTGTTGAAAATATTCTTCTTGTAGATGTATCAACCGCTATAATCACTCCGTCCGTATATGAAGATAATGGTTCATCTGCTTTGAAATACATAATCGAACTATCAACTAATTCAATGTCATTTATAAAAAGATCGCTAGTTGTACCTAGTATATATATTCTTCCATTTATTGAATCATAAACAAGATCAGTAACATCATCCCTACAATTTCCTCCATAATATGTTGTCCAAATTTGTTTTCCACTTTTTGAAAATTTTGCAATTAACATGTCATTTAAGTTATTATTGTAATAAGTGCTATCAAAATAACTCTGTGCCGTATTTGATTTAAAAGTTGGAAATGTATCAGATTTTGTACTTCCCCCTAGATATAAATATGCTTTATTCATAGAATCCTCATTAACTATAATAATACTAGTCAATTCATCTTCTTTATTGCCGCCGAAGTAAGTAGACCACAATAAAGCAAATTCCGCAAAACGATTAGGCCCTAATTTCGCAATAAATCCATCAGTCATTCCTCCGTTAAATACACCAGATTGCGTATATGAATTTGAATTTTCTTGTATTATCGGAAGAGTTGAACTTTTATTCACAACCCCGGTTAGGTAAATATTTCCATAACTATCATGAGTAATATTATTTATGCGTAGCATAGTATCTGATACTCCATATCTAGTGCAATAATATCTTGAACAATCATCCTTAAAAATCAATATAATTCCTGATTCTCCATTATCTGAATAATAGGAACTATCGGTTAGGGGTAGTGTTGGTACACTATCATTTAAACAATATCCAACAACGAAAATTTTATTATTATAATAATCAATAGCCGTTAGTTCGCCCCCATATGGAATTGGCCCTTTACCGCCATACTTTGTTGACCAATCTAATAATCCATTATTCTCATAGAAACGAGCAATTACCCCATTTCCAAAATTTTGTCCGAATTGTCCTGCATTATAATGCAATGGTAAGTCATTGCCCGAAGATCTTCCACATATGTATACATAACCATTACCATAAGTAACACTATTCCCATAATCAAGTAGAGAACTTCCATAATAGTTCGACCAAATAAGTTCATTATCTTTATTAAACTTACTTATTATTATATCAATGTGATTATACGTAAAAGTGTCTCCCGGTATCACTGGAAAGTCTTTACTCTCCGTAAATCCAGTTATATAAATAGATTCTGTAGTTTTATTTACGGCTATATCATTTGCCTCATCATTATTTGATCCTCCAAAATATGTGCTCCAAATTAAATTTCGTGAGCAGAGTTGCTTCTTAAGAAAGATTTCGCCAATCTCCATATACAAAGTATCGCTGCCATTGTAGTTTGCCGTGGAGAAACTTATGATATTCCCTGTTTTGGTGTAGCTCACACTCACATAGTTGCTGTCGTACCAGGCATTCGGTATCGGGTATATCACTTCGCCCAGACCGGTATATACATGCAGGTTGCCCGATGTGTCGATGTGCATGCTGTCCTGGCCCTGAAATTCTATGTCTATCGTCTCGGGCATCCGCTCAGGGTTCAGTATAAACAACATACTGTAACCGCTGCTGGTACTGTTGTACTCCAGGCTGATGCCCGTGTACAGGTCCTGCACCCGGATGCCCGAATAGGCATGCACATTCGTTACCCCGTTGGGGCATTGCGGTAAATAATAGTTGTAAATAAACGTTGAGGTGTCTTTGGGGGTAATGACCAGGTTTGTCCGGCTGTTCAGGAAATTACCGTTTACCCGCCAAAGGGTGTCCATGGTGGCCGTGTCGTCATCCACCCGCGCGTACACCACGTCAAAACCGTTGGTGGAGAAATAGGTCGTGGCCGGCCCGTTGTTTACATAATATTCCTGGTCCGGGATCAGCGCGCCCTGCATGTCAACCAGCTGGCCCCGGTTTTTGATAAACCGGAATTCAGCGGGATTTTGGGCACACATTATAATTGAGGTTAATAACAGGGGGGGGTGAGCAGAAGGGTACAAAAGCGTTTCATTTTCAGCAGGTTTAAATGAACGATACAGTGAATTTCATAACAAGTGTATGTAATTTTTTTGACATTTCCAAATTTTTCAGTTGTTTTTTCCGGGTTTTTATGAAATTACGCATGAAACAATAGTTGTTCCGGTATACGGCTTTCCGCTAACTTCATTCATCATGCATCCCCGGCTTTGGAATTCCGAATGCCGAACGCTGAACTCCGAACCGAAGAAGGAACAATTTTTCCCGGCCGTTAACATTGCGGCTGCCACTGCCCAAGCCGGGCAGTCTATTCCCCACTTCATCATTCTTCATTCGATATTCATCATTCGTTATTCGTTATTCCGGAAAAAGAATACCGGCAGGCCATCCGGACCGGATACCGTTGGCTTCAGCCGCATTGACAAAACTCCACCGGTATGCGTTTGCAACTTACGCTCTGGAAAACGGCCCTGCGTGCAGAGATCCTTCGCCCCCGCTTAAGCGGGGACCTCAGGATGACGCGGTGGTGAGAATGTTGAAGCGCCTGTGGCAGCCGAAGTCCGGGTTACCTTCCTACAACAACACCCAGAACACCAGCCAGGTAAGCACCAGCACGGGCATCAGGATGGGGATGGAATAGCGTATGACGTATCCCATGAAGGAAGGCATTTCCACCCCGGCCTGTTCGGCTATGGACTTCACCATGAAGTTCGGGGCGTTGCCGATATAGGTATTGGCCCCGAAGAACACAGCCCCGATGGAGATGGCTGCCAGCTCCGTTCCGTAATTGGCCGCAAACTCATGGGCCTGGGTGGCAAAGTCGAGCCCTTCCTTGCCCATACCGGCTGCCAGGAAGTTCAGGTATGTCGGGGCATTGTCGAGCACGCTCGACAAGGTTCCCGTGGCAAAATACAGGCTGTGGACATTTACCAATTCCTGCCCGGAAGGTGAATTGGCGAATTCGGCAATGAGCTGCAGGGCCGGCATCATGGTGGCAAAAATGCCCAGGAAGAGGTAAGCCACTTCCAATATGGGTTCAAAATTAAAATCATTGTATTGCAGGGCTTCCTTGCTCGACAGCCGGAAGGCAAAGAAAGCCGCGGCAAACATAATGGCTTCGCGCACATAGCTGAAATGAATGCCCTGCCAGGTCAGGCCGGGAACCCATTCTTCCAGGTTGGGGTCCAGGAACACGGCCCCGATGGTAATGAGCAGGAAAATCATGTTTGGCAGGCCCTTGATCTGGATCTTGCCGGTGTATTCGGGAATGTTCTCTTCCTTGTCGGCCCGGGCGGCTTTGCGCTTATCCATCACGTAAAAAATCAGCAGCAGCAGGGATATGCCGAACACCCATTTGGCAAACAGGTGGGTGACGGTCCAGAAAAAGGGCACGCCCTGCAGGAACCCGAGGAACAGGGGCGGGTCACCGATGGGCGTGAGCGAACCGCCCACGTTGCTCACGATGAAAATGAAAAACACAATGTGGAACGGCTTGATGCGGCCCTTGTTCAGTTTCATATAAGGCCGGATGAGCAGCATGGAAGCTCCCGTGGTGCCGATGATGTTGGCAATGATGGCCCCGAATAGCAGCAAAGCCACGTTCACCAGCGGGGTTCCGGCCCGGTCCACTTTGATCATGATGCCGCCCGAGGCCACGAACAGGGCCGTGAGCAGCGCGATGAACGAAACATACTCCTGCAATGAATGCAGCGGATGGTGCACATCCGTCAGCACAAAGAGGTAATATATCACCACCAGGAAGCCGAGGAAAGCGGCCACCAGCGGGTAATACTTGTGCCAGAAGCGCGGGTAAAACAACGGACCGGTGGCGATCATGGCCAGCAGTAGTATAAAGGGAATGACCGACCAGCCGGCCGGGTCCTTGGCGTGGTGTTCCGAAGCCTTTTCCTGCACCGTTTCGCCTTCAGCGGCTTCGTGTGCCTGCGACTTATCCGATGGCTGAAGCAATTGTTCAGTGACTTCCGTAGAATCCGGGGAATCCTGCGCCTGCAGGACCAGGGAAGGGGCAATCATCAGTACGCTCAAAAAGGCTAGCCCCGCGATAATCTTTTTCATAGCTACCGATTGACAGGTTACGATTCGTCTTTTGCCAGGTGTATGGTTTGGGTGGGGAAGGCAAAATCGCTGCCATGCCTGGAAACGATTTCCATGATTTTGAAATTAATTTCTTCCCGCACTTTCACATACACGTTATAGTCGAGGTTCTGCACATAATACAGCACCAATATATTCAAGGAACTGTCGCCAAATTCATAAAAACCAACCACCCCATCCTGGTTGGTAAGCTCATGCCCGTCAATCAAATCCTGTATGTCTTTGACGATAGCCTGGATTTGGTCCGGCTTGGTATCATAAGTCAACCCAATGAAATTGCGAACACGCCTGTAAGTGCGCAGGGATAGGTTTTCGGAGGTGGAATCAATGATTTTGCGGTTGGGCAAGGTTACCCAGGTTTTATCCACAGTACGGATACGGGTGCTGCGGAAGCCTACTTTTTCGACTGTGCCCATCACATCCCCCACCTGCACAAAATCGCCCACCGTGAAAGGCTTGTCAATAAAAATGGTAAAGGAACCAATCAGGTTTTCAATGCTCTCTTTGGCAGCAAAAGCCACCGCCAATCCGGCAATGCCGGCTCCCGCCAGCAGGGAAGTAATGTTCAATCCCAGGATAACCCCCAGTATGAGAAAGATTCCCCCGAAAATCACGATCACTTTCAGGATGTCGCGCACGAAAAGAACCATCTGGTCATCCGTCCTGGATTCGGTTTTTTCGGCCCGCTCCTGAAGAATCAGAACCAGGAAATCCACCAGGCGGAGGGTAACCACAATCACCGAGACAGCCAGGATGGTTTGATACAAGGCATGCAATACCTCCCGGAAAGTAATGTTATACAGCGTAAAGTCAAGCGCTTCCGGGTAACGCAGAAAATTGAACGACAGATAAATAGTGAGAAACACCAGGAAGCGGGAAAGGGGCTTTTGCAGCAGGTCAAGAAACTGCCGGGCGCGGCTTTCTTCAGAAAGTTTGCGGAACAGCCGGTATATTAAATGCCCCAGGAAGTTGGATAGGGGTTTGCTCAACAGAAGGACCGCGAGGACGGTTCCGGTAAACCAGATCCAATCAATCATCTGGTTATCCAAAAACGTACGGTGCAGAAAACCTTCCATATATAGGTTTCAACCCTTTAAAGATTGCCTGCAAAGGTACTAAAAAACGTGTCCGATTAAAGCATCATACAGAAGTAAAATAGTTGATAATCCCGGAATACCGGCCGGTGAATAAACATAGTTTTACAGGCAGAGAAAATGATCGGGATATGCTGGAAGAAATCATGCAACCGGTAAACCTTGCTTCTTTGCTGGAAGGATGCCAGGTTCACGAACATCATATAGCCAATTTTGTACTGGCTTATGAAGAAGAATTCCCGGATATCGAGGGGATGCATTTTGCCATCATTGGGGTGCCGGAAAGCCGGGGCGCCATCGATAATGCCGGCTGCGAACAGGGGCCTGACGCCATCCGGCAAAAACTTTATAAACTGGATGCCGGTGATTTTGACCTCCGGCTGGCAGACCTGGGTAATCTTACTCCCGGGGCTTCATTGCAGGACACTTACGCGGCCCTGGGGGAAGTATGCCGGCAGCTGCTGGAAATGAAAATAATACCGGTAGTCCTGGGCGGAAGCCACGACCTTACCTACGGGCAATATCTCGGTTATGCCCGCAACAGCCAGATCATTAACCTGGCCGTCATTGATGAACGCATTGACGTGTACAAGCGCCAGGATACCATAGATGCCGGCTCATTTCTGTACCGTATTTTCACGGAAACGCCTAATTTCCTGTTTAACTTCAGCCAGATCGGTTATCAATCACATTTCGTGGCCCCGGAAGACATCCACACCCTGGAAAGGCTTTATTTCGAATTTTACCGGCTTGGGGTTATCCGGGAAAAAATAGAAGAGGTGGAACCTATTATCCGGGACGCGGATATGGTAAGCTTTGATATTTCCGCTGCCCGTTTTGCCGATGCTCCGGGCTACGGGCCGCAAACGCCCAATGGTTTCACCGGGGAAGAAATGTGCCGGATCGCCCGGTATACCGGCATAACCGATAAAGTCAGTTCCGTAGGATTTTACGAAATGAACCCGGCCTTTGACCAGCGCGGGCAAACTGCCCATCTGGTGGCTCAAATGGTTTGGTATTTTTTCGAAGGATTTTACAGCCGTAAAAACGAATATCCCATCGTGAACGAGGATGATTTCCTGAAATATTCCGTCACGATGGAGAGCTACGATGAGCCTCTGGTATTCTGGAAAAGCAAAAAAAGCGGGCGCTGGTGGATCTCCGTACCGATTCATGGCAATGAGCAGCTGGAGCCCCATCAATTAATTCCCTGTTCCTATTCCGATTATGAGCTGGCTTGCCGGGATGAGATTCCGGAACGGTGGTTACGGGCCGTGGAAAAACTTACCTGATATAGGGCAATACTTTTTCAAGCTGCATGCCCCGTGATCCTTTGATCAGTATAACATAACCGGAAAAACTGCGTGTTGAAAGCCAGCGGGTCGCGTCCTCGAGTTGTTCGAAATGGATCCCTTGTGCCGGCAGTTTGCATTTCCCGAATTCCTGCCCGACAAACAGTATCCATTCCAGGTCGCACCGGCCGGCAAATCCGGCTATTTCCTCATGATTTTCCATTGAAGTCTTTCCAAGCTCCAGCATATCTCCCAGGATGGCCGCTTTTTGGCTGCCCGGCAGGTTCCGTAAATTTTCCAGGGCCGCCCGCATACTCACCGGGTTGGCATTGTACGCATCCAGGATAACCGTGGCGTTGCCGGCACGGATCAGCTGCGAACGGTTATTGTCCGGCTCATAACTTCCGATGGCCTCCGCAATATCTTTCGCGGAAACACCAAAATGATGCCCGGCACATGCTGCCAGCAGGACATTTTCCAGGTTATAGGCGCCCATCAGTTTCGTGTTAATGGCATAAGATTCTGGGCGGTGAATACGGACCGAAAGAAAGGGGAAGGTCTTTTCCAAAGCTCCCTGCAGGAAGTCAACGGGGTTTGCCCCGTAGCGAATCACTTCACTGGCTCCACGGGTTGCATTCAGCAGTCTGTCATACACAGAGTGAACCAATACGCGGCCTCTGTTTCGCTTCAGGAATTCATAGAGTTCGGTTTTTGCCCGGAAAATACCCTCCAATGAACCGAACCCTTCCATATGGGCTTTGCCTACGTTGGTGATTACCCCATAATCCGGACGGGCAATCTCGCAAAGCCTTGCAATTTCCCCGGGATGGTTGGCGCCCATTTCCACCACGGCCATTTCGGTATCTTCCACAAGGGAAAGGATTGTAAGCGGCACTCCGATATGATTGTTCAGGTTGCCCCGGGTGGCTGTTGTCCGGAATTTCCGTGACAGCACGGCTGCCATCAGTTCCTTGCTGGTCGTTTTACCGTTGCTGCCGGTTACGGCAATTACGGTCGCACTGATAGATTGCCGGTGATGACGGGCCAGTTGCTGCAGAGCCCGCAGGCTGTCCGGGACGAGCAAGGTTTTTTCCGGGGGAAGCGGAACAGGCGTATCCGTCACGACCATTACAGCTCCTTTGTCCAGGGCATCAGGGGCAAAATCGCTGCCACGGAATGTCGGGCCGTTCAGGGCAAAAAAAAGGTTGCCCGGGCGAAGGGTGCGCGTATCGGTGCTGACTCCGGTTGAGTTTATAAATGCCTCATACAAATCGTGCAGGAAATCCATAAGGACTAAAAGTAACAAGCCCTTTGCGGTTAACAAAGGGCTTGTTTGGGGTGTGTCCCGTTATTTATTTGAATTTTCGCTTTTTGGCATTCCGTTTCCGTACTTTTTCAGCTTCCTTGAACTGGTTACCACCCAGTTGATTGTTTCCTGAATCACCGCCCATGCGGATCATGGCACAGCGGAACCCGATGGTAGCGGAAGCCTGGTCTTCTTCAAGATACCTCCTGGCGCCCGGTGCCAGCCAGTAGGCTTCATCAGCCCATGAACCGCCTTTGTATACACGAGTTTTATCACTCACCAAGGTGGTAACCCCATATCCGTAAGCTACCTGAGAAGTAGAGTCTCCATCCAAGTAATTGATGACATTTCCGTGTTTGTAATTCCTGCGGTGCACCACCTCGTCATCAGGCACTACTTCATATTGCACACGGCCGAGGCTGTCCAGCTCAACCGGACGGCCTTCTTCGTCCACTATGCGTTCCTTAAATACATTGCCACGAACGGGGTTCATGTCCTCCACATCCATGTAAGTGAATTTACGGTACACATCAAAGACCCACTCATTCACATTGCCGGCCATATTGAACAGCCCGTAATCGTTGGGCATGAAACTATATACCGGAGCCGTAACAATGGAATTATCATTCAGGGAGGCAGCCAGGCCGGCATAGTCACCGCGGCCACGTTTGAAGTTGGCCATGAATTTACCCTGCCAACCACCATGCCTCGGGTCACGTACCGTATTGCCGTCCCACGGATAAATCCGCTGATCGGTGATAATTTCCTGTCCCTCCACGTGATTGCCGATCAGGCCCAGGGCAGCATATTCCCATTCGGCTTCAGTCGGCAGGCGGTAATCGGGCAGCAAAATGCCGTCTTCCATCCGCACATGACGTGTGCCGGAACCATTGGGCGTGTAATCCTTCAGGGCGCCCCGTTTCCGGGTATTGCCTTCATACTTGCCCAGTAAATAAGCTTCGGTGTTGAAATTATCCTCGTTATACTGGTTCGGATTCAGCTCCAGAATCTTTTTCTCAACCAGGTACATTTCATTGACCCGGTCCGTACGCCATTTACAGAATTCATTGGCCTGGAGCCAGGAAACGCCAACCACGGGGTAATCGTTATAGGCCGGATGCCGGAGGTAGTATTCCACATACGGCTCGTTATAAGCCAGTTCTTCGCGCCATACCAGCGTGTCCGGAAGGGCGTTTTGATACACTTGCGGGTAATCCGCACCAAAAACACGTTTCACCCAGTAAAGATATTCGCGGTAATTGGCGTTAGAAATTTCGGTTTCATCAATATAAAAGGAAGAAACCGTCACCCGCCTGGGCATGGAGTTATATTCATAGGTAACATCCTGTTCGGTATTTCCCATGACAAAAGTGCCTCCTTCAACCAATACAAGATTGGGTCCGGTGGCCTGGCCTGGGTAATCATGGAGTTCGAAACCGCCCCATTTGGTATCGTTGTATTTCCAGTTGGTAATATTGGAACGTTCGTTCTTACAGGAACCCAGGGAAATCACTGTTATTCCAAGGGCCAGTATCATGAACCTGATCTGCCTTTTCATACAACAGAATTTAGAGATGAAACGCAAATATAAAAACATTATTTCTCGATTCTAAAACATGGACGGGCATTGCAGGTATTTTCCGGCATTCCTTTTGGGCGCATTGGGCAAGTTATCCAGTGTAAAAATCATAGAAATTTCATGGGCACCGCCTGAACGTCCACGCAGGTCTGACAAAGTCAGGTCGTAGGAATATCCGAATCTGAAAATACCATATTCAATACCAGCAAGAAAAATTAACGCATCTGCTTGTTTAAAATTGTAACGAAACCAGGCTCCGGCAAAAACACTGCTGTATTTCAGGCTGGCTCCGCCAATAATTTGCTGAAAAGCAGCCTGACGTGTATACAGAATAGCCGGTGAAAAGGTTACAGCATCCTCTTGTAAAGGTATGCTGGCACCAGCATGCACAGTATACCGGACCGGAAGGCGAGCGCTGTAATCAATCGAAAAATTTTCCAGGGGCCTGGTCAGGTGCTTTACGCTCAGGCCAGCATAGGCATTGCGGGTGAATGCCACAAAGCCGGCAGAAAAATCAGCATAAATCACGGATGGGTTAAACGCAGTTTGCTCCCCGGTGGGATTGGGAATGCTTCCTGAACTGTAAAAACCGGTTACCGGATCAATCTGATCGTAAAAAAATAATTTATTCCAGTCAAGTCCTTTCTGAACAAAAGCCCCTTGCAGTGCAGCATGCAGGGCAAAATTTTCGGAAATATCCAGCCGGTAAGCATAAGTGGTTGCGATGGCGTTGGAACGGTACATACCGTTTCCAGCCTGGTCGCCCGTTACCAAAACTCCGATACCGCCATGCAGCGCTTCAATATACTGGTCATACCCGGCCGCATATGAGATATAGGCATGGGAGATGGCAGGATACTGGTCACGGAAATTCAGATGAAACCTTGGCATCAGAGAAGTGCCCGCATAAGCGGGATTCAGGTATTGGGGCGCGGCATAAAACTGGCTGAATTCCACATCCTGGGCAGGCAGCCAAGCCGGCAATCCAAGTAAAATGCCCAGCAGCAGTGTAATGAATTTAGGTTTCATGCAAGCGGTCCGGAACCTTTTGGGAAGTATAACAATTGCTTTTTTAGAAGAATCCTGTGATACTATTTGTATATTTACTGCGTTTTAAAGCCGCTTTTTACCAGCCTCAAAATTAAAACTAAATAAAGATAAGGTTTATTCTACCCTTGGGTAATTTTTCTTTACGATTATGAAACACCTTATCCTGATGCTATTGTTTGCTGGCGGCATGTTTACCCGGATTCACGCCCAACAGGAATCCGTAACCCTCCAATGGGATTCACCGGCCAGGGAATACATTTCAGAGGATTATTCATTTACCTATTATTCTTTTGAAGGAGCGGTATACGACCCGGAATACCGGGGTCTTCCGGTGTATACCAAATCATTTCCCGTTCCGACCGGTTATCACGCTCTAGCGTGGCTCACCGATGCAACCTATGAATACCTGGAAGAAGCACTTGAAGGAGTGACGCTCCCGGAACCGGAGGATGAGATCAGCCTGCACGTGGCCACCGGGACCGCCCGCGGGCAATCTTTTGCCAATATCTGGTTCATCCCGTTGAGAAAAGACCCGTTGACCGGCCAGTGGCAAAAGCTTGTATCCTTTACCCTGCACTGGAAAACCGAACCGGGGTCTGAAACCGCTACCGGCAGAAGGTCTGTGCAATACGCTTCTCAGTCGGTGCTGGCCAGCGGGCAATGGTATATGTTCACCACCGAGCGGAACGGTGTCTACAAGCTGGACTATAATTTCCTCGTGAACCAGCTCAAAATGAATCTCACAGGCATAGACCCGAAGAATATTCGCATTTATGGCAACGGGGGTGCCATGCTACCGGAAAAAGCCGGGGACCCGCATCCGGATGACCTTGTGGAAAATGCCATTGAAGTGGTGGGCGGATCAGATGGCAGCTTTGACCCGGGAGACTATATCCTGATGTATGGCCAGGGGCCGGACAATGAATCACTGGCCCTGCAGAATGTTAACAACAGCCAACGAATGCTGTACCAACATGCTAATAACCTTTATGACACCGCAGCCCATTGGTTTATTACTACTGACCTGGGCCCGGGGAAAAGAATAAGTATTGTGCCGTCATTGGGTATTGCGAATTACACGAGCGGCCAGGCAGATTTCCATGTGTGGCTGGAAGAAGACCTGCACAACCTCGCTGAATCCGGCCGGGAGTGGTACGGGCAGATGTACGATAATTTCTATCCCGGGCAAACCTTATCATTTACGGTTCCAGACCTGCTTACCGATTCGGTATGCTACTTAAAAGCCGTAATGGCCGGCCGCAGCCTGGCAGGAAATACCCAGTTCCGGATTTTGTATAACAGCCAAACGCTTGTCACCCGCTCCATAACCTCCGTAGGCACCAATTATTACGACCCATATGCCCGGGAAGCCTCCGGCTGGGGGCAATTTTATGCCACGGGCAATAACCTGAACATCCAGGTTCAGTTTATTACCAGCCCTTCCGACCCGCAATCCCAGGGCTGGCTGAATTACATTGACATCACCGGCCGGAGGACAAACCGGTTTTCCAATGGCCAGATAATTTTCCGCGACCGGCACACGGTGGCCCCGGGAAGGGTTACCAAATTTTCGGTGCAAACCAATAAGGGCAATGCAGTTGTCTGGGATATTACCGATCCGCTGCACCCGGCCCGGCAGGAGGTTCAGTTTACCGGTTCGGCCCTGGAGTTCACCCGGCCCACGGACAGCCTGCTCACATTCATCGTTTTTGACGGAAGCCAATATTACACTCCACAAGCGATTGGCCCGGTACCGAACCAGGATATTCATGGCACCATCGGCCAACCCGATATGGTTATAGTCACCCACCCTGAATTCCTGGCCCAGGCCAATGAACTCGCGCAGTATCATATCCAGCGTGACGGGTTGTCGGTGAAAGTGGTGACCACTCAGCAGGTGTTTAATGAATTTTCCAGTGGCAACCAGGATGTCACAGCGATCCGGAATCTGATGAAGATGCTGTATGATCGGGCCGGAGGCAATCCAAACGATATGCCCAGGTTTTTGCTTCTTTTTGGAGACGGAAGCTATGATTACAAGGACATCCAGATTAGCAAAAACACCAATACGAATTTTGTACCCACGTATCAGAGCTATGAATCGCTGAACCGGGCTTCTACCTTTACCTCGGACGATTATTTCGGCATGCTGGACGATAATGAAGGACAGAACCTGGTTAACGGAAACCAGTTGCTGGACATAGCCATAGGCCGGCTTCCGGTTGAAACCGCAGATGAAGCAGTGGCTGTAGTGAATAAAATAAAACATTATACCAGCCCGGCATCACTGGGCGACTGGCGGAACCATGTGACATTTGTAGCGGATGATGAAGACGGCAACACACATATTGGCGATGCCAACAAAATAGCCACGCAACTTGAAAAAGCCCAACCGGTGTTGAACATTGACAAAATATACCTGGATGCTTACCAGCAGGTTTCTACCCCGGGCGGTGGGCGCTATCCTGATGTGAACGAAGCCATCAACGCGCGGATTTTCTCTGGAACCCTGATTATGAACTACACGGGGCATGGCGGGGAAGACGGATGGGCGCTTGAACGTATCCTGCGGAATCCCATGGTCAAAAAATGGAAAAACCTGAACAACCTGCCTTTGTTCGTAACGGCCACCTGTTCTTTCAGCCGATATGACAATCCGGATAAAAAAACTACCGGTGAAATTATCCTGGTTAAAGCGGACGGAGGGGCCATCGCGCTGGTCACTACCGTCAGACTGGTGTATTCCTTCGGTAATTATACTCTGAATAAAACATTTTTCTCTCATATTTTTGAAAAAACCAATGGGACTTATACTACTTTGGGAGAAGCGCTTATGCATACAAAAAATGATAAAGATATTACAAGAGGTGCCAACAACCGGAAATTCACCTTGCTGGGTGATCCGGCCATGACCCTGGCTTATCCGCAATACACGGTGTTCACCACCGAAGTAGATAACCAACCATTCGTGCAAAACGGGGATACCCTGAAGGCTTTGCAAAAGGTTACCATTTCAGCCGAGGTGAGAGACGAGACCGGCACCAGCCTGCTTACAAAATTCAACGGCATT
Organism: uncultured Chitinophagales bacterium; assembly: GCA_964422925.1. Taxonomy (GTDB): domain Bacteria; phylum Bacteroidota; class Bacteroidia; order Chitinophagales; family S012-47; genus CAYRDC01. The sequence continues at coordinate 87,185 of CAYRDC010000001.1, forward strand.
GCTTTCCCGACTATTTACGACAAGGAAAGGTCGGTTACCACCCTCCAAAATGATCCTACTTCCAACAAGTATACCTTCAAGGTTCGCGACCGGATTATTTACAAGGGAAAAGCAACGGTATCGAACGGGAAATTCAATTACACTTTCGTAGTGCCCAAAGATATTTCCTACAATTTCGGCAGCGGCAAGATCAGCTATTACGTGGAAGACGGGTTTACGGACGGAAACGGGTATGATTCTATTATGATAGGCGGCACCACACCGGGCGCCCCGGACGACAATGTCGGGCCCACAGCCAATTTGTTCATGAACGACACTTCCTTTGTCTTTGGAGGCATAACAGACAAAGACCCGGTATTGCTGGTTAAACTGGAGGATGAGAACGGGATTAATACTACGGGCAATATAGGCCATGATATTACAGCGGTAATGGACGAAGATGAGCAAAACAAGATTATTCTGAATGATTTTTATGAAGCCGAACTGGATGATTATACCAGGGGTACGGTAAAATACCCGTTGAATGATTTGCCGGAAGGCCAGCACCAGATCCGCGTTAAGGCCTGGGACGTTTACAACAACAGTGGCGAGGGTTACACGGAGTTTATCGTGACGGACCAGGCGGAGCTTGCCTTGAGCCATGTATTGAATTATCCGAATCCATTTGTTTCGTACACGGAATTCTGGTTTGAGCATAACCGCCCGGACCAGCCTTTGCATATAACCATTGAAATTTTCACGGTTAGCGGGAAAAAAGTAAAAACTATCAGCCGGGATATTGTGCCGGAAGGATACCGGGTATCCGGAATAACCTGGGACGGGCTGGATGATTTTGGCAACCCGATCGGAAAAGGAGCGTATATTTACAAAGTAAACGTGCGCACCGATGACGGTGCACATGCCGAACAATGGCAAAAATTGGTTTTACTTCGCTAAGGATTTGTTAAATTCGTAAAGGAAATTGTACATTTACCTGTCATTTAAAGCAGTATTGCCTATCGGAAAGATTCTACCTTAAAGAGGCGGATTTACATTCAATCCAATTGTTAGGTTTTCTGGTTTCGTCTGTTTTGTGAAGATTTATCTAACTTTTTACAACGATTTCCGTTGAAAAGTACACGAACGAAACCATCAACTGAAAAACTGCTACTGATGAAACACATCCTGAAATTTGCAGGTTTCCTCCTGCTGAGTGTCTTTGTTATGATGAATGCACAGGCACAGCCTTCCAATAAAACAACCGGTGGGCAAATTATCAATACGGTAACTACCGCTGTGCCTTTTTTGCGCATTGCACCAGACGCCCGTTCCGGGGCGATGGGTGAAATGAGCATGGGGGCCACCCCGGATGCCAACGGCTGGTTCTTTAACCCGGCTAAAATGGCTTTCGTGGACAATAATCTGGGCTTTTCAGTTACCTATACCCCCTGGCTGAAACAACTTGTCAATGATATTTACCTGGCCGATTTAAGCGGGTTTTATAAAATTGATGATATCCAGACAGTAGGCGGCTCCCTGCGCTATTTCTCGCTGGGCAATATTCAGTTTACCAATGCCCAGGGGCAGTTTATTCAGGATTTTCGTCCCAATGAATTTGCCATTGATGGCGGATACGCACGTAAGCTTAGCGACTATTTCTCGAGTGGTATTATGCTCCGGTTTATTTACAGCAACCTGGCCACAGGGCAACAGGTAAATGGGGTGGATATCAAACCGGGAACTTCGGTAGCAGCCGATATCGGGTTTCACTATCAGAACAATGATTTGAAAGTTTCGGGAAAGGATGCCGAACTGGGAGCCGGTATTAATTTTTCCAACATAGGCGCTAAAATTACTTATACCGCTGATGCCGCCAATAAGGATTTCCTTCCGGCTAATATGGCACTCGGTGCCGCATTGAATGTGCATATTGACGACTACAATCAAATTATGGTTGGGTTGGACATTAACAAATTGCTGGTGCCCACGCCTGATTCCACGGGAACCTTCAAGGACAAATCAGTGCCTTCGGCCATTTTCGGCTCGTTCACTGATGCCCCCGGTGGTTTCACCGAAGAGTTGCATGAATTCATTTACAGCCTCGGCCTGGAATATTGGTATGACGAACAGTTTGCCATCCGTGCCGGGTATTTCTATGAACACCCGACCAAAGGCAACCGGAATTTTGTAACCGTTGGCCTGGGCTTGAAATACAATGTTTTCGGGTTAAACTTCTCTTACCTGATACCGACATCCAATCAGCGTAACCCGTTGGATAACACGCTCCGGTTCTCGCTGCTGTTCGATTTTGATGCCCTGACAAACGGCAATGGGCAATAGCCATGGACCTTCGCACTGGCATCGGTTATGATGTTCATCAACTGGAAGAAGGTTTGCCCCTGGTAATTGGCGGAGTACGGGTTCCTTTTGACAAAGGCGTTAAAGGCCATTCCGATGCCGATGTTTTGGTGCACGCCATTATGGATGCCTTGTTGGGTGCAGCAGCCATGGGAGACATCGGGAAGCACTTCCCGGATACCGACCCGGATTTCAAAGGCTCTGACAGCCTGGTGCTGTTGCGACATATCGTACGTATGCTGGAAAAAAACGGATGGAAAATTCTGAACACAGACAGTACCGTTTGCCTGGAACGGCCAAAATTGAGGCCCTATATTGAGCAAATGCGCAGCAAGCTCGCCAGTGTTTTGCAAATTGCTGTTGACCGCATCTCGATCAAAGCCACCACTACGGAAAAAATGGGATTCATTGGGCACGGAAAGGGAATCAGCGCCCTAGCCACGGCCCTGATCTCCCGCGATTAATTCAGAAAAGGATTGTTGGTTCGCTCAAAACCAATTTTGGTGGACGGGCCATGCCCACTATAAACCACCGTTTCGTCCCCCAGCGGCAAAAGTTTGGTTTTGATAGAATCGATCAATTGCTGATAATTTCCGCCCGGCAAATCTGTCCGGCCAATACTCATCATAAACAGGGCATCTCCTACTATAACCCATTGATCTTCCTTTGAATACAGGCTAATGCTTCCCGGGGAATGTCCTGGCGTATGCAAAATCTCCAGCCGGGAATTGCCAAATTGAATGGTATCTGCATGGTCAGGTATAATCCTGGGTTTGGGGGAGGACTCCACTTCCATACCAAACATCTGACCCATTTCCACGGCCCGCTGCAGCAGGATTAGGTCTCCACGGTGTATTTCCGGTTGCAGGTTCCAGGTTTCCGCTACAAAAGCATTTCCAAAAATATGGTCCGTATGCCCGTGTGTGTTGATCAGGCGAACCGGTTTCAGGTTCTTTTCCGCGATAAACTGCTTAAGTTCCTTCTGTTCTTTGCCGGTGTAACAACCCGGATCAATAATGAGGCAATCCCCTGATTCATCATATACCAAATAGGTGTTTTCTTCAAATGGATTGAACACAAAACTTGCAATAGCTGCCATACGTATTGCGTTTAAGGCATGATTTCCGTACTTTAGGTGAACTTTGGCTTAAATCTAATCATTTAATTAGTACAGCTTATTGAATTTCTTAAACCACTACCATTGCAATTCCGTTTCCTGATCCGCTGGCTTTTTACGGGCGTGTTGTGCCTGGTTTCTCTCGCATTGCCGGGACAGGGAACGAATATTGAATTCGGCCAAAACCGGGTACAGTACAAGGACTTTACCTGGTCATTCTATCAATCGGATAACTTCATCACTTACTTTTACCTGGGCGGCCAGGATATTGGCAAATTCACGGCACAATACGCGGAAGAGACCATCCGGAAGATTGAAAAAATGCTGGATTACCGGCTCAACAACCGCATAGAAATTTTGGTTTTTAATGATGTTTCGGATCTCCGCCAAAGCAATATCGGAACGGGGGTGGAACTGAGAAACACCGGTGGCCTGACCAAAATAATCGGCAACAAGATTTTTGTTTACTTCAACGGAAGCCATACAGACCTGATGGACCAAATCAAGCGGGGGGTCGCGGAGGTTTTTCTGAACAATATGATGTTTGGCGGCAACCTACAGGAAATCCTGCAAAATGCCGTTTTACTGAATCTGCCCGAATGGTTCCAGGAAGGCCTGATTTCCTATATCAGCGAACCGTGGAGCACAGAAATGGATAATCAGCTAAGGGACGGGATCCTGTCAGGCAAATACAAAAAATTCAGCCGGCTGACAGGGGATGACGCCCGTTTTGCCGGCCACGCGTTCTGGTATTTCGTTGCGGAAAATTACGGCAGTGAAGCCATACCCAACCTGCTTTACCTAACGCGCATTAACCGGAATCTTGAAAACGGGCTGCTTTTTGTACTGGGCATGACTTACCGCGAAACCATCGAAGCCTGGTACGGGTATTTCTTCAACCGGTACATTTCTGAAAAAACACTGGGAACACGACCGGATGATTCGCTGCGCATAGATAAAAAAACCCGCAAAAACCGGCATTTCACTCAAGCGCGCCTGAGTCCGGACGGCAAATACCTGGCTTATGCCGAACATTATCTCGGAGCCTGGAAAATTATGGTCCGCGACCTGGCCACCGGAGAAAACACACGGATCCTGAAAGGCGGGTTCAAAACCAAATCGTTCGTCACGGATCGTGATTATCCGCTGCTGGCCTGGGATCCTTCCGGACGCAAACTGGTTGTAATATATGAAAAACGAGACATCATCGAGATGATGATCTGGGATCAACCCACCGGGAAATCCGAAACCAAAGACGTTACCAAGTTCCAGAAAATACAAAGCATCGCCTTTACGAATGATCCGAGGACCCTCGTGCTTTCAGGCATCAACCGCGGCCAGTCAGATATATACACTTTTAACATCCTGAGTAAAACTGCCCGGCAACTCACCAACGATTTCTGGGATGACATTAACCCGCACTACGTGAACCTTGGCAATCAAAAAGGAATTGTATTTGCCTCCAACCGGCAAAGCGATACGCTACAGAAAATGCGCATGGACACCACGCTGCCCACCGGGCATTATGACCTGTGGCTTCTTCCAGCCAAGCCCCGAGTGGCCAATACGTTGATTAATCTCACCAATACCCCTTTTATTGATGAAACGCGGGCTTTGCAGATTGACAGTCTTCGCTTTGCCTTTATCAGCGACCTGAATGGCATCCGCGACCTGTATGCCGGGTACCTTGACAGTACATTGGATCATTACAACCCGACTATTTATTACAAAGACTCCACCGTGGTTTACCGCGGCCCGTCAATGGATTCTCTGCTGATCGTACATGCCGGCCTGATCGATTCCTTCCGGAACGTTCCGGTTTACCGCGATACGGCCATTACCTACCCCGTGGAGGCCTTTGCCATAAACCTGGAATCCTTTGACCTGGCGCCCAAAAGCCGGCAAATGCTGCAAACATTCCTGGTGTACGGCAAACAACAGTTCTACCTGGTCCCGACACCGGACAGCAGTCCGGAACACTCCCTCGGGGAACTTCCCAAAACCCAGTACCGGATAGATACGGAAAAAAAATGGTCTGAAATTCAACGTAAGGAAGAAAAGAAAAAAGAAGAAACAGAAAACCTGGACCCGGGATATTTCTTTCAAAGCGAATTTATGGACACCTATGAAACCGGTGACCTGCTGCGCCCGGTGGAGGAAAACAACACGTTCCGGCCCACTGCGGTTTTGCCATACCGTGTAAAGTTCAGCACCGATTATGTGCTGAGCCAGCTGGACAACACTATCCTCATCAATCAATACGATAATTTCATCGGCAACGGACCGGTATACCAGAACCAGGACATTAGCGGCCTGATTACGGTCAGCATCAGCGACCTGATGGAAGATTACCGCCTGACAGGCGGATTCCGCTTCCCGACATCACTTTCCGGCAGTGAATATTTTGTACAATTTGAATCGCTGCGCAAAAGGTTTGACAAAAAACTAGTCTATTACCGGAGAAGCAATGTGAATTTTTATGACTTCAGCCCTTATTGGTATGGCCAGGTAGCGGCTCAGCAGAAGCTTAATTATTATGAAGCCACTTTGAAATATCCGTTGGATATCCTTCGCAGCATCCGGGGCAAATTTGCCCTGCGCAATTACCAACTGGTTTTCCTGGCCACCGACACCTTCAGCCTGGAGTTGCCTGATTATACGGAAAACTGGTTATCTGCCAGGTTTGAATACGTGTTCGACAATACCTATCCCGTTGACCTCAACATTTTGAACGGTATGCGTTACAACCTGTATTTTGAAATTCAGAAACAGGTTGATGGCGCCATTTACCCAAAACCCCGGCTGGATGTTTCCCTGGGAACGCTCGCCATCGCGGGCTTCGACTGGCGGTACTACCAGCCGGTAGACCGGAATATTGTCTGGGCCAACCGCATAGCCGCGGCCACATCATTCGGTAGCAAAAAAATGATCTATTACCTGGGCGGGGTAGACAACTGGCTGATTCCCAGGTTTAACAATGACATAGAAGTCAACCTGAATAATAATTACGCCTTCCAGACCCTGGCCACCAACCTCCGGGGATTTTCACAAAATATCCGGAATGGAAACAGCTTTGCCGTCATCAACAGCGAACTCCGGTTCCCGATATTCAGCTACCTGATTAACCGGCCGATACGGAATGAATTTATTCGTAATTTCCAGTTGATCGGGTTCGGAGATATCGGCACGGCATGGGAAGGCCCCTCCCCGTTTGATGAAAACAATCCCTTTAACACGGAAATCGTAGAAAACGGCCCGGTGAAAATCCAGGTCAAGTATTACAAGAACCCCATCGTTGGCGGTTACGGGATTGGGGCCCGCAGTACGGTTTTCGGCTATTTCGTGCGGGTTGATTACGCATGGGGCGTGGAAAGCGGCAATATCCAGAAACCGAGATGGTACGTTGCCCTCGGCCTGGATTTTTAAACCGGTTTACTTCGCGGATTCCGCTATTTTTGCCTCATGTCTTCCCGGCTGAAAGCGCACCTGGCCCTTATCGGGGCCAATATTATTTACGGGCTGAACTATTCCATCGCCAAGGTATCCCTGCCTGATTATATTGCCCCATATGGTTACATTTTTCTTCGCGTAGCCACGGCCGGTTTGATATATTTTTTGCTGTCCAGGTTATTCATCAGGGAACGGGTTGCCCGAAGTGATTTCCCGCGCCTTATTCTGTGCGGAATTTTTGGCGTAGCCATTAATCAAACCATGTTTTTCAAAGGGCTTAGCATCACTACGGAAATCAATGCCGCCCTGATCATGATCACCACCCCGGTATTGGTCATGTTTTTGTCTCACTTCATCCTGAAGGAAAGCATAACAGCCAGGAAACTGGCCGGGATCATTACCGGCAGCGCGGGAGCCGGATTCCTTATTTTGTTCGGTAAGGATTTTGAACCGGGTTCCGACACCCTGTTGGGGGATTTGTTCATCTTTATCAATGCCTTTTCCTATGGTTTGTACCTGGTGCTCGTCAAACCTTTGATGCGGAAGTATCATCCGCTTACGATCATTATGTGGGTATTCCTGTTCGGTTTCCTTTTCACAGGTCCGAACGGCTATAAACAATTGACTGAAGTTGACTGGAGCAGTTTTACCTGGGGGATATGGCTCAGTGTGCTCTATGTATTGCTGGCCACTACGGTACTTGCCTATTTGCTGAATGTGTATGCGTTGAGCCGGGTAAATCCCTCTGTCGTGAGTGTTTACATTTACAGCCAGCCCTTGATAGCCACTTTGGTCAGCAGTAGCATTGGCAACGACCACTTGACTGCCACCAAATTACTGGCCGGGATGCTGATATTTGCCGGGGTTTACCTTGTCAGCGGTTGGGGAACCCGGCAGGCGAATGGCTCATAAAATGTAACTTTGCCGCAAAGTAAGGCCTATGCTCTATTCTATGACAGGGTTTGGTAAGGCCCAATGTGAAGCCAAAGGCAAAAGCATTACCATTGAACTGCGAACCCTGAACAGTAAATACCTGGACATCAACCCAAGGCTTCCGGTTCCTTACCGGGAAAAAGAACCGGAAATCCGGGACCTCATAAAACAACGCCTGCAAAGAGGGAAAATAGACCTGACCATAACCCTGGAATACAGCGGCAGCCAGATGCCGCAGCAAATCAACCGGGAGTTGTTCACTGCCTATTACCAGGAGTTGAAATCCCTCCGGGACGAACTGCAGGCTCCGGAAGCTGATCTTATGGGATTAGTGTTGCGCATGCCCAATGTGATTACCACGGCTGAAGAGCCCCTCTCGGAAAGTGAATGGAAAGCCGTAAAAAACAGCCTGGAAACCGCTTTGCAACAAGTAATCGACTTCCGGGCAAAGGAAGGGGCGAAAATGGCCGTTGACCTGAAGGACAATATCCGGTCAATTTTGGAAAAACTGGAAAAAATCAAGGAGCTTGATCCACAGCGTCTTGTACGGATAAAAGCCCGGTTGCAGGAACAACTGAACCACTGGCTGGGAGCGGATAAAGTGGATCAAAACCGGCTGGAACAGGAAATCCTGTACTACGTGGAAAAACTGGATATTAACGAAGAGAAAGTCCGCCTGCAAACCCATTGCCAGCATTTCCTGGAAGCTTTGCAAGCTCCGCAGGAATCCAAAGGCAAAAAACTGGCTTTCATCAGCCAGGAAATCGGGCGGGAGATCAATACCCTGGGTTCTAAAGCCAATGACGCGGAAATCCAGCAACTGGTCGTTGGCATGAAAGACCACCTGGAACAGGTAAAGGAACAAATATTAAATATCCTGTGAAACTATGGCGGCCATAATAGAGGTAGAAGGCCTGAAAAAACATTATGGGCCCGTTAAAGCGGTAGACGGAATAAGCTTTACAGTAGAGGAAGGTGAAATCTTTGGGATCCTCGGGCCTAACGGTGCCGGCAAAACCACCTGTGTGGAATGCATGGAAGGCATCAGGATTTTTGACAGCGGCCGGGTCAGTGTCCTGGGGCTTCATCCGCAGAAAGACGCAGGCAGGCTGAAAGAAAAAATCGGCATACAGCTCCAGGAAGGCTTGCTGCCGGACCGTATTACCGTGCAGGAAGCGCTCGAATTGTTTGCTTCGTTTTACAGGCGGCAGGTTGATATCCACCGCCTGATGGAGGAGCTGGAACTGGCCGAAAAAAAACGAGCCTTTTTTGACAAGCTTTCCGGTGGGCAGAAACAACGCTTATCCATAGCCCTGGCTTTGGTCAATGACCCCGAGGTGGTCTTTTTTGACGAACTGACCACCGGGCTCGATCCTCAGGCCCGGAGGCTTATGTGGGAAAAAGTGCACTCCGTAAAAGCCATGGGCAAAACCGTGATCCTGGTCACCCATTTTATGGAAGAAGCCCAGTACCTGTGCGACCGGGTGGCGGTGGTTGACCACGGGCGAATCATTGCCATGGACACGCCCGCCCGCCTGATAGAACAGCATGGCCATGTAATCCGTTTGTCATTCACCCTGGCCAACGGGCTTCCCCAGGAATTATTTGAACAACTAAATCCGCTCGGGCACCTGGAAAAAAACGGACCCGCATACACCATAAGCATGAAACATTTAGCCGATGTCTCAAAAGCTATTTCTCTGTTGGCCGGCCTGGAAAATTCCATCGCGGATTTCCAGATTACCCAAACCAACCTGGAAGATGTGTTTATCCAATTAACCGGCAGAAAAATCAGGGATTAAATATGATGCGCCAATTCCTAAAACTGGGTTATACCGAATTCAGGATATTCCTGCGGGAACCGGTCACTATTTTTTTCAACCTCTTCTTCCCGCTGATGTTCCTGTTCCTGTCTATGCACCTGTTTACAAAAAATCCCATGGAAAGTGGCATTATCAACTACTACATACCTTCGTTTACAGTCATCATAATGATGGGCATCACCATTTTCAATATCCCCATCTACATTGTAAAATACCGGAACATCAAATTTCTGAAACGGCTCCGGGTGGCGCCCATCCGGCCATTGACCATTATGCTGGCATTGGGGGTGGCCAATTTGTTTATGCTGCTTCTCGGGTTGCTGATTTTAATTATGGTGGGCACCTTGCTTTACCATGGCCGGTTCACCGGCAACGTGCTGGCTTTTACAGGGGGTGTGGCGCTGTGTTTTGCCGGATTAGGCTCCATCGGCCTGCTGCTGGCCAGCCTCATCCGGGGTATCCGGACGGTGAATGTACTGGGGCAGCTGATCTTTTACCCTATGCTGTTTTTTTCAGGCGTCCTGCCGATTCCATTGCCTAACTGGCTGCAACCTATCTCAAAGATACTTCCTGTGAGCTATGGTGTAGAACTTTTGCTAAGGATATGGAATCTGGAATTTTTTAATAATTATGTTGTTGATAAGTATAAAATTATAGCTACCCCGCATACCTACCAAACCGATATCTTCATTCTGCTTGGCTGGATGGTTGTATGTACCCTGCTGAGCGCAAAGTTTTTCAAATGGGAATAACACCGGCCAAAGCGTTAATTGTAACCGCACCGTCCGGTTCCGGAAAAACGACCCTGGTCCGGCACCTGATGGAGGTATTTCCGCAATTGGCTTTTAGCGTATCGGCCACCACCCGTGCCAGAAGGCCCCATGAAAAGGACGGGGTGGATTATTATTTCCTTTCTCGCACGGAATTCCGGGCAAAAATTGATCGGAAGGAATTCCTCGAATGGGAAGAGGTGTACCCGAACACCTATTACGGTACGTTGAAATCAGAAGTGGAACGGATTGCCGCTCTGGGTCAAGTAGTGGTTTTCGATGTGGACGTAAAAGGAGCCGCCAATATTAAAAATTACTTTGGTAATAATGCCTTATCCCTTTTCATAATGGCACCCTCACTGGAGGTTCTGGAACAACGACTTAAAAACCGGGCCACAGAAAGTGAAAAAACCCTGCAAGCCCGGTTGGACAGGGCACGGGAAGAGTTTGCATGGAAAGACCGGTTTGATGCCGTAATCATAAATGATGACCTGGCAAAAGCCTGCCGTGAAGCCGAGTCGCTTGTAAACCGGTTCCTGGACACGGACTGAAATCTGCTGATTTTCCTAACTTTACACAAAGCCTGCAACGAATTGGTTACCCAAACCACCAAAGGAATCAAAGTCAGCGTGGAAACTTTTTACCAACCGGAATATTCACGGCCGCTGGACAATGAATTTATGTTTGCCTACCGGGTCACCATCGAAAACACCACCGAGCACACAATAAAGCTCATCAGCCGCCACTGGCATATTGTGGAGGCATCCGGCATGAAACGGGAAGTGGAAGGGCTGGGTGTGGTTGGCAAGCAGCCGGTCATTGAGCCCGGGCAGCAGCACCAGTACCTTTCAGGCTGCAGGCTGCGCACCAGCCTGGGCAAAATGTACGGAAGTTATCTTATGGAGCGCCAGGCTGACGCAAAACAATTCACCGTACAGATACCGGAATTCATGCTGGCAGCCCCCTTTCTGTCCAACTAATTTTAATTCCGCCTGGGCTTGTATCTTGATTTTTCCAGTATCTCCTGGTAGCTGTCTTTCTGAAGGAGGGATTTCAGGTCATTCCCCGTGGCAGCCATGTATTTCCTGACGATCTGCCAGCCTATCCATGACCCTATGTTGCCCGGTGCGTCAGGTGGTAAACCCGGGGTATTCGGACTGTCCTTGACAAATTTGATATAACGCAGCCGGTCTGTTTTATACAATAGGTCTTCGCCCTGCAGATAGGCCCAGACTTCTCCTTCATTTTTCCGGCACCAGGCCAGCTGGTCTTCCGTATAGCCGATTTTCCGGAAGTCGGGTTCGTCCGGAAGTATGAAATCCACCAGAAGCAATTTTTTCCCGTTCCGGATCATTTGGGCGAGCAGGGTATTGTCTTCAGGCGGTGGAACTTTCCGGTCAGCCAGCGTAATAGCCACAGTGGGTAAAATATAATCCGGTTCCATTCGCCTGGTGATATATTGCGGGATGCCCAGGGCCGGGTAATACGGAAAGTTCTCCCCGAGGAATAAGTCCAGGCCAATGCCAAAAGTGTTGCCGCAGTCAACTACTCCGTAACCGTATTCCGAAACAAAGGTTACGAACCGTGGCAGGGTGTCTTGCGGGAAATAATAGCGGTAATAGCGGAGCAATTGCTCAAGGCTGGCCTGCAGGTCCTCCAGCTGCGGATAATGCGCCAGGGCAGAATCAGCCGCGGCCCGGAACCCGCCATAAGCCAGGAGGTCATGCATTTTGGCCACCCGGTTAACACTGTCTTTAGTCCAGGAGCCCAATTGCATGATGTTTTCATAAAAACAAGGCAGGAATTCCCTGTAATCTGAAACCAAACGATTCCACATACTGTACAAGCCGGATGTGTCTGCCTCCATCAGGTCTTTTTCAAACCTTTTTATAGATAGCTCCACGGTAATGCCCGTAATATCCGGGTGGGGCGGGAAATGGCTTTTTTGACGGCAACCCGGATCCAAAAGCAGTAAGAAAAAAGCCAGGGTCGGCACTCCAATGTGTTTAAGTTTGCTGGACATTAGTACCCGGAATTTTAATTTTGTCAAAAATATAAACCACCGCAAGATGAGAAAAATTACATCATTCCTGATGCTGGCGCTTGTTATTTCGGCAACCTGCACCGCCCAGTCCGTGCGGTTTGGATTAACTGTCAGCCCGCAATACGCCTGGATGAAAAGCAATAACCAGGATTTCCAGGTAGACAATATGCGTATCACCAATACCGGGGGCAAGCTGGGCTTTGACTATGGCTTGTTGCTGGATGTACGCGTGGATAACAATGAACGGTACGCTTTCAGCACCGGGCTGATTATTTCCCACACGGGGGGCAATCTGAAATCAGAAACCCAGGATTCAACCGGTACCATCATTCAGACCACCGATAAAAGTTACAAGCTGCAATACATTGAATTGCCGCTGACCATCCGCCTGCGGACCAATGAAATCGGCTACCTGACGTATTTCGGCCAGTTCGGGCTGAACACGGGTATCCCGATTTCCACCCGCGGCAACATTGTGGCCAACCCGGATCCGAACAATATTTCAGGCACCAATTTGAAATTCAACGATGTCACTTTTATCAACCTGGCCCTGTTAATGTCTGCCGGGATAGAATATTCCCTGACGGGCAACACTTCCCTACTGGTGGCGCTGTATTTCAAAAACGGGTTCGCCAACATGGTGAATGACAACGATGGGGAACGTACCGTATTGAATAATTTAGGCTTACGGATTGGCATGTTGTTTTAATAAGCAGTGTATTAATGATAAATTTACCTCCCCGCGCGGGAGGTTTTTTTATGATGAAAATTGCCCTGGCACAGCTCAATTACCACATCGGTAATTTTAAAGGTAACCTGCAAAAGATGCGGAAAGCCCTGGAGGAGGCTGCCGCGAATGGCGCGGAGCTGGTCATCTTTGCCGAACTGGCGGTTTGCGGTTATCCGCCCCGCGATTTCCTGGAATTTTCCGATTTCATAACCCGCAGCAGGCAGGTGGTTGACCAGCTGGCCAAAGATACAAGGCGCCTGGAAATCGCTGTAATTGTTGGCGCTCCGGCTCCCAATCCTGTCATCGAAGGCAAAGACTTGTTCAATACCGCCTATCTTCTGGCTGACGGCCAGGTTAAAGGCGAAATTCACAAAGCTCTGTTACCCACCTACGATATCTTTGATGAATACCGCTATTTCGAACCGGAAAGCCAGTTTCATATCGTTGAATACAAGGGCCTGCGCATAGCGCTTACCATATGTGAAGATCTTTGGAACCTGGGCAACGAAAACCCCTTGTACACCATTTGCCCTATGGATGAACTGATGAAGCAACAGCCCGACTTGATTATCAATATTGCCGCTTCGCCTTTTCATCATCACCACGCGCAGGAACGCATCCATGTGCTTCGTGCCAATGCCCTGGCATATAACCTGCCCGTGGTGTACGTAAACCATGTGGGCGCGCAGACCGAATTGATTTTTGACGGGGGCAGTCTGGCAATGGATGCCAGTGGCCGGATAGTGAAAGAACTACCCTATTTTGAAGAAACCATCGGTTATATCGATGCTTCCCAATTGATTCGCGACCCGGGCAGCCTGCCGGAACAAACGCAACCGAAAGAAAAAATACCACTGATGTACCGGGCCCTGGTTACAGGCATCCGCGATTATTTCCGGAAACTGGGGTTTACCAAAGCCATCCTGGGCCTTTCCGGAGGGATCGACTCGGCTGTATGCCTGATCCTGGCTACTGAAGCCCTGGGTGTGAAGAATGTCCGCTCCCTGCTGATGCCTTCCCCTTTTTCATCAGAGCACTCCATCACGGATTCGGAAGAATTGGCGAAAAGACTGGGAAGCCCTTACGACATCCTGCCAATCGATGCCCCCTATGAGTCGGTACTGAAAGAACTTACCCCGTATTTTGAAGGGAGACCCTTTGATGTTACTGAAGAAAACCTGCAGGCCCGGCTCCGGGGCATTTACCTGATGGCACTGTCGAATAAGCTTGGGTATATCCTGCTGAATACCAATAATAAAAGCGAGGCGGCAGTAGGATACGGCACCCTGTACGGGGATATGTGCGGTGGATTGTCGGTTATCGGGGATGTTTATAAAACGGAAGTGTACGAACTGGCCCGCTGGATTAACCGGAACGGGGAAATCATACCGGAAAACATTCTCACCAAGGCCCCGTCAGCCGAGCTGCGCCCAGGCCAGACCGACCAGGACACCCTGCCGCCCTATGAACTGCTCGACCGCATCCTGTATGCCTACATTGAGGAGCGAAAAGGACCGGAAGAAATTGTAGGGCTTGGGTTTGATGAATCAGTAGTGGCCAGGGTTTTGAAAATGGTCAACACCAACGAATACAAACGGTATCAGACCCCGCCAATGCTACGGGTTTCTCAAAAAGCTTTCGGCATGGGCCGGAGAATGCCCATCGTGGCCCGCTATTTATCCTGAAACATCTTACGGGAAAAGCCTCTCCCGCATCCATGAACCGTCTTTCTTTTGTTGATAGCAAATCCGGTCATGCAACCGGTTGGGACGCCCCTGCCAGAATTCAATGCGGTGTGGTATCAGCCGGTAACCTCCCCAATGGGGCGGGCGGGGTACCGGCTTGCCGGTAAACCGGGTGGCATATGACAGAAAAGTGCGCAGCAGGCTGAAACGGCTTTTCAGCTTCCGGCTCTGGGCCGAAGCCCAGGCGCCTATCTGACTTCTCCGGGGACGGGTGCGGAAATAGTCATCGGATTCCTCTTCAGTAGTTTTCTCAATGACACCTTCCACCCGTACCTGCCGTTCAAGCTCCGGCCAGAAAAAACTGAGCGCGGCCTTGGGGTTTTCGGACAGTTGTTTCCCTTTGCGGCTTTGGTAATTGGTGTAAAAAACAAAACCCCTTTGATCGAAATCTTTCAGCAAGACCACCCGGGAACTGGGTTGGTGATCGTCTCCGGCAGTGGCCAGGGTCATGGCATTGAATTCCGAGCGGGTGACTTTCATATATTCCCGCAGCCATTTCTCAAATTGCCGGAACGGATCGGGGTCAGCTGAAGCTATGCTTAACCCGTCTTTTTTGTATTCAATCCTGAAATTCCTGATAAACTGTTTCATAGGTGTTCGCACTGCAAATCTATTGTATTTTTGAAGGCCGGAATTTAACGGCCCGTTATTTCCGGGCTTTCAAATATTTTTTAGCTTAGGCCGTTACCTTCAAAAAACCTGCTGATAAGCCGACACTTTTACCATAGCATATTTCTTCTGCTCTTCTTCTGGATCAGCCTGTCCGGTGGGGTGCTGAAATCACAAAATGCCAACCCGGAGGGGGAAACACTTATCCAGGTATCCGGCATAGTGGCTGATGCCAAAACCCTGAAACCCCTGCCCTGGGTAAATGTAAGCGTACCGGCACGTTTCTGGGGTACCATCAGCTCCAACACCGGCTTTTTTACCATTGTGGCTGCCGTGCACGATACCCTGCAGTTCAGCTTTATCGGTTATAAGCCCGTTGCTTATGTAGTGCCTGACACCCTGAAAAGCTACCTGGCATCGGTGGTAATCCTCCTCGAACGGGATACCGTCCACTTACAGGAAGTGGAGGTTTATCCGTGGCCCACCCGGGAAGCATTCAAGCAGGCTTTCCTGGAACTGAAACTGGAAGAGGAAAAGCTAAACCGGATAGAAGCCTACGCGGGATTCCACCGCCTGGAAAATCCCACCCCCCCGCCACCGACCATTATGAACCCGGTATCATTTTTCTATGAAAACGTGGTGAAAAAGCTAAAGGAGCGCATGCCCAAGCCGGGCAAGGTGGATCAATTGCCCAAAATGGAGTAAGTCAATCCTTCTGCTCAAGAAGCTTCATCAAGGCGTACATCTCATCGCGCAGGCGGGCCGCTTCCAGGAAATCTTCCTCGCGGGCTGCTTTCATCATCCGTTTCCGGGTGCGTTCAATGGCTTTTTCCAACTGATCCCGGTTCATATATTGCAGCACAGGGTCGGCCACCAGGCTAAATTCATCCGGTTCCACATAAACCCCACCGGTTTTTTCCTTACGGATTTCCAGCAGGGAGGTCTGCCCCATGATTTCTTCCCTTGATTTGGTGATGGTTTTCGGGGTAATCCCGTGCTGCTGATTGTATTGCAGCTGCTTTTCGCGCCTCCGGTTGGTTTCTTCAATGGTGCGTTTCATGGAATCCGTTATCCGGTCTGCGTACATAATTACCTTTCCGTTCACGTTGCGGGCGGCCCGCCCGGCAATCTGGGTAAGGGAACGTTCCGACCGCAAAAAACCTTCTTTGTCAGCATCCAGGATGGCCACAAGGCTGACCTCCGGAAGGTCCAGGCCTTCGCGCAAAAGATTTACCCCTATCAGCACGTCAAAATTTCCCAGCCGGAGGTCACGGAGCAACTCCACCCGCTCGAGCGTGTCCACTTCGGAATGAATGTATCGGCACCGGATATTCAGTCTTATAAAATACTTGCTTAATTCTTCGGCCATCCGCTTGGTCAGGGTAGTGACCAGGACGCGTGCACCTGCTTTTATCCGTTCGTCTATTTCTTCCAGCAGGTCGTCAATCTGATTCAGGGTGGGACGGACTTCAATGACGGGATCGAGCAAACCGGTCGGGCGTACCACCTGTTCCACGATCACCCCTCCGGATTGTTCCAGTTCGTAGTTGCCCGGGGTGGCGCTTACGAAAATCACCTGGCTGATCAGGCTTTCGAATTCCTGGAAGTTCAACGGGCGGTTATCCAGGGCGGACGGTAGCCGGAACCCGTAATCCACCAAGGTCATTTTCCTAGACCGGTCCCCGCCATACATGCCGCCTATCTGAGGAATGGTTACATGGCTTTCATCAATCACCATCAAATAGTCGTCCGGGAAGTAGTCGAGCAGGCAGAAAGGCCGGTCGCCCGGCTGCCTGCGGTCGAGGAACCTTGAATAATTTTCGATCCCGGAGCAGTAGCCGAGTTCTTTGATCATTTCCAGGTCAAAGTTGACCCGCTCCTTCAGGCGTTTGGCTTCATGAAATTTCCCGACCAATTCAAAATATCGTACCTGCTC
This sequence comes from uncultured Chitinophagales bacterium, assembly GCA_964422925.1. GTDB lineage: Bacteria > Bacteroidota > Bacteroidia > Chitinophagales > S012-47 > CAYRDC01. The sequence goes on from CAYRDC010000001.1 coordinate 104,679, forward strand.
ATCCAGCTCTTCCCGGATTTCATAAAAAATCTCCTTGAGCTGATCTCTCGGGCTCAGGTATATATTGGCCGGGAAAATGGCCAGGTGGGTCATCGTTTCGAGGCGTTTCCCGCTTACCGGATGTATGGCAGCCAGCGATTCGATTTCATCCCCGAAAAATGTAATCCGGTAAGCAATATCCGCATAAGCCGGAAACACATCCACTGTATCGCCCCGCACCCGGAAATTTCCCCGGTTCAGTTCCATATCATTGCGGGAGTACAGGGCATTGACCAGGCTGAACAGAAACTGGTCTCTCACCAGCTGCTGGCCGGTTTCCAGCCGGATAATGTTCTTTTTAAAATCAGCCGGGTTGCCCAGCCCGAAAATGCAGGAAACCGAAGCCACTACGATAATATCGCGCCTCCCCGAGAGGAGGTTCGATGTGGTGCGCAGGCGCAGCTTCTCCACTTCCTCATTGATGGAAAGGTCCTTCTCGATATAGGTATCCGTTACCGGGACATAGGCTTCGGGCTGGTAATAATCGTAATAGGAAACAAAATACTCCACGGCATTTTCCGGGAAGAATTGTTGGAATTCACCGTACAGCTGGGCCACGAGGGTTTTGTTATGGCTGATGATAAGTGTGGGACGCTGCACTTGCTGGATAACGTTGGCAATGGTGAAGGTTTTTCCGCTGCCGGTCACCCCCAGCAGGGTCTGCGCCCGGTCGCCCCGCTGAAGCCCTTCCACCAGCTGGCGGATGGCATCCGGCTGGTCTCCGGTAGGCCTGAAAGCAGATGTCAGTTTGAATTCCATGAAACCAAAAGGCAAAAGATCAAAGATAAGCGGCTCAACCTTATTACGCCAACCCGGGCGCTCTTTGGGCGGCCAAGAACCCAATAACATCAAATTGCCTAATTTTGATCATAGAAATTCAATGCGATGGACCTGAAAGATATTGTGGCGATTTCCGGGATGGGCGGCTTGTTCGAAATGAAAGCCCAGCGCAGCAATGGTATGATCGTAAGCCGGATCGGGGAAGACAAGAAAGTATTTGTGTCAGATAGGAATCATTTTTTCACTCCCCTGGAAAACATTACCATCTATACCGAAAACGAGGAAGGCAAAGAGCTGGCAGAAGTTTTCCGGATCATGAAGGAAAAGGAAAATGATCAGCCGGTTCCGGATCCGAAAACTTCCGACAATGAACTGGCCGATTATTTTGCCCTGATAGTGCCGGACTATGACCGGGAAAAAGTATATAAAAGCGATATGCGGAAAATGGTGAAATGGTACCGTATCCTGGATGAAGCAGGTTTGGTTGACACCAAACGCCCTGAATCTGAAAACGAGCCGGCCCCGGACAAGGAATAATTAAGCGGAAATAATTATCTTCGAAAGTTAGCCCTTCGCTTCAGGCAAGTTAATTATGCAGGACACAGACATTTCAATACCCCGCAGAAAACCCAGGACTTTTGTGGCGGAGAATTACGTGCTTACCGGATGGGAATCCCTGAAGCCCTATCTGGAAAACCTCAAAAACCGCCCGATCCGCAATGCAGGGGAGCTGGAACAATGGCTCATGGACCGCAGTGAGTTGGAAGCCGTGCTTGCCGAAGAAATACGCTGGCGGTACATCCGGATGACCACCGACACCCAGAACAAAGAATATGAAGCCGCTTACCAGGATTTCGTAAGTAACATTGAACCCAAAGCCAAACCTTACCTGCATGCCCTGGACCGGAAACTGGTCGAGTCTCTATACACCGGCCAGCTGGGGAACAATTACCGGATTTACCTGCGGGATGTGAAAAACCGCATTGACCTGTACCGGGAGGAAAACCTGCCCCTGATTGCCAGGGTAAAGGTTCTGAGCAACAAGTACGCACAGATCACCGGGCAAATGACGCTGGAATACAACGGGGAAGTTATGACCATGCAGCAGGCTTCCCTGCTGCTGAAAAGCCCGGATGCCAGGGTGCGTGAGGAAATTTTTCACTTGATCAGCCATCGAAGACTGCAGGACCGGGAAGCGCTCGACAATTTGTTCGATGAACTCTTACGGCTCCGTCACCAGATTGCCACCCAAGCAGGGTTTGACAATTACCGGGATTTTAAGTTCCGGGATCTGGGGCGGTTCGACTACACCCCGGAAGATTGCCTGGAATTTCATGAAGCCATTGCCCGGGAATTTGTACCGCTGGTGGAACAGATAAGCCGCTACCGGAAAAAAAGCCTGCAACTGGAAAGATACCGGCCCTGGGACACGGCTGTAGACGTGACCGGGAAGCCCCCGCTGAAACCTTTTAGCGACACGCGGGTGCTTATCGACAAAACTATCGATTGTTTTCAGCGGCTGGATCCGTTTTTTGCCGGGTGTTTGCGCATTCTCCGGGAAATGGGCCATCTCGACCTGGAAAGCCGGATCGGCAAGGCCCCAGGAGGATATAATTCCACGTTGCCCGAAATCGGGGTTCCGTTCATTTTTATGAACGCCAGCGGATCTTCCCGCGATGTGCGCACTTTACTGCACGAATGCGGGCACGCGGTGCATGCATTCCTGACCCGTGACATACCGTTTGTGCCCAACAGGAGCACCCCTTCCGAAGTGGCCGAATTGGCTTCCATGTCCATGGAAATGCTGACCATGGACTACTGGGATACCTTTTACAAAAACCAGGATGACCTGCTCCGGGCTTCCATAGAACAGATTGAAGGAGTGATAAACGTTTTTCCCTGGATTGCCCGGATTGACAGTTTTCAGCATTGGATTTACACGCATCCCGACCATACCAGCGATGACCGCAAAAATTACTGGATGCAACTTAACCAGCGCTTTGGAGACCCGGTGGTCGACTGGGAAGGGCTTGAAGGTTACCTTGCCTTCAGCTGGCAACGCCAGCTTCATTTGTTTGAAGTGCCGTTTTACTACATAGAATATGGCATAGCCCAGCTGGGGGCCATTGCCATCTGGAAGAGGTATAAAGAAAACCCCAGGGCAGCTTTGGAGGCTTACAAAAAAGCCCTCGCTTTGGGTTACACCAAAAGCATATCAGAGATTTATCAAACGGCAGGCATTCCTTTCGACTTCAGCCAGTCTTATATTCATAAACTGGCATCCTTCCTGCGAGAAGAACTGGAAGAATTATACCTTACCGCAGGATTAAGTTAAACCCTGGTCCGGACCTTGGACCACTTTTTAACCTGCCACTCGGCCGTGCCCGTGCATAAATGATTTCCTTCGCGGTCCAGTATTTTTACCGGGCATTTTACCAGTACCTGGTCCTGGCTTTGCAATGGCTGGCGTATATGTTCTTCCACCCAGTCATCAGTCATGCGGTAATATCCGGTGGCAGCAGATTTCCCCTGGTAGAAATATTCCATAACCAGGCTTTTCATGATAATCCGGTAATGAATGTTCCCGATTTTACTAAGCAGCAAAAAACCACTGGTAAACTCAGCCAGTGTGGCCATGGCACAGGCATGCAAACCGCGCACATGGTTCAGGTTGCGTTTGATATAGGGTAACTGGGTGATGATTTCATCATCACTCAGGGAAATAATGGAAATATTGTGCGGCCTGTTAAAAGGAATTACCCTGCGGGTAATCATTGTCAATACTCTGAGGGCTGCCCGGGAGTTTTTCCCTTTTTCAACCCATTTGCGAAGGTTCATTGCCCTGCTCATAGTTATATTGCGGTAGTGAATAAAGATTGATTTTCCTTTCTCCTGCTGTTTTTTCTGCAATAAATTCTATTCCCGGCAATGAATAAGGTAAGTAAAGCGCTGGCAACCAGCAGCCACAGGCCAATGCCCGGCCGGGATTTTTCCTGTATGCTGTAACCCATAAGCTCTCCGATGGGATAATGGCTGCCTGCCAGAAAGATCCGGGCAATTTCATAAACTCCCATCGCTAAATTAAATATGGCAAAAAAGGCAAACCATCTTGACCTGAACCAAATCAGGCTAGAAGCCAGGATACCGGCAGCCAGGGTAATAAGCCCTTCACGCTCAAATCCATATAACACAAGACTCCCCTCCCGGCTATGCGCCCAGGGTAATACGGACGCAATGGCCATTAGCGCTGCCATTAACAGAGCCACGTAAGGGTGTCTCCGTTTCATACCTGGGGTAGGGTTAAGGGTCCGGTCGAAAATTAATCATTTTCTGCCAAAGTCCGCAGGGATTTCGCCCCATTGCTCTGTGGGCCACTTTTTTACGGGCACTTTGAGGTCATGATTTGCCAGCCATCGTTCCGCGCGCTGGATGAGTGACCATATTTCCTGCGTGGCTTTGTTTTTAGGCAATTTTGTATTGGCTTTGCCGGCTTTGACCCATAGAATGGCGTTGCGTGAATCGGAATATACCGGCAATTTGAGCTTATGTTTTTCCATCAGGCTCAGCGCGTGCACGATAGCCAGGAACTCACCGATATTATTCGTACCGTTGGGCACGGGGCCATGATGAAACCATTCGATTTTTTCCGGCAACAGCACGCCTCGGTACTCCATAAGGCCTGGATTGCCTGAACAAGCCGCATCCACCACAACGGCCTTCAGTTCAGGGTGGGTTTTCTTTGCCCTTTGACGGGCAGTAACCGGTTGGTCTCCTTCCAGGAAAGCCTGTTCAGCTTCTTCACGAGTTGGAAATCCTTTATAGCTTGCCCCGGGGAAATTTTTTACCTGTTTCAGGCACTCTTCCCAGTTGTCATAAACACCGGGTTCATGCCCTTTCCAAACGGTATAGAATTTTTTCCGGGATTTCGCCATAGGCCCCTGCCGGGGTCAGAATTTCAGGATCCGGATTGTCCGGAATGCTGTCCCCGAGGCCAAAGTTAGGAAATAGGTGCCGGGTGCCAGGGAAGAAATATCCTCCTGCTGGCGACCCTGCCGGGCGGCAGGAAACTGCCGGACCAGTTGCCCGTGAATATCCAGCAATTGCAGGGCTACGGTATTGTTAACGGGTATGACACGCCAATCAATATTCAGCAAACCGGAGGTAACGGTTGGATACGCCTTCAATTCCATTCCCCGATCCGCAGGATTGGACACCAGGGTAGCGGTATTTTCAGCAATCTGCAGGGTATCAAAATAGATTTGATCGCCCGTGGTGCTGTTGTTGGAGTTGGTAGCGTTCACAGCTACAAAAAAATCAACCGTGCCGGTACCTGCGGACGGGGCCTGCCAGGAAAAAGTCCAGCTATTGCTTCCGCCCGACCCGTTAGTTCCGGAAAAAGTATGGGTCATGTAATTAGGGTTGGTGCTTAAATGGGTTTTACCCGTAGTGGCGGTCATGGATCCGGCCGCAGCGCCTGTTACGGTTTGGGGCGAAGCCTGGAAACCAAACCGGTTAATTCCGCTTTCAGTGATACTTACGGTAATGGTATAATCCTGCCCGGGCGTATATCCCTCTGCCGGTACATCCGAACTGATCAGGTTGTCGCGGTATAAGGCTGTCCCTGTATGGCAAGCGGTGCAAAGACGTCCGTTTTCCTTGGTGCCCCCCGTATATCCCCCGGTGGCATTATCCGATGGGGCACCATTCAGCTTGGTAAACAAATCAGGCTGGATCGCCAAAAGAAAAACAGAAAACATAGTCAATGCGATGACGGCAAAGCGTATCGATTTCATGGGTATTGGGCTTTGATGTTGGAAAAATGCAATCGTAAATATACTGCTTGGATATCATTCAGACATTCAGGGCTTTCAATATTTGCTCCGCATGGTTCTGCGTGTCCACTTTCCGGAATATTTTTTCAATCACCCCTTCCTCATTGATCACAAAGGTTGTTCTTAAAGTGGACATGAATTTCCGGCCATACAGGTTTTTTTCCCCCCACACGCCATAGGCGTTCACAATCGATTTATCCGCATCAGCAATCAGGGGGAAGGGCAGGTTATATTTTTCGGCAAATTTCCGGTGCGACTGTTCATCATCCACGCTGACGCCTACGATTTTAAATCCCCTGGACATCAGCAATTGTTCATTATCTCTCAGGTTGCAGGCTTCCTTGGTGCAACCCGGGGTATCATCCTTGGGATAAAAGTACAGGATCAGCTTGCTGCCTTTAAAATCATCGAGCGAAACGGTGCGGCCTTCCTGGTCTTTTCCTAAAAAGGCAGGGGCCTTGTCGCCTTCTTGCAATTTAGCCATAATGTTCAGTTGGTTTTTATGATTTCCGAATGTGTGGACCGGTTGTCCACATAATCACTAACACTAATTTCAAGAATATGTTCACTATGTGGTGCAATTCCGGCCAATGAAATATCCAGGTATCCCCGGCCGGGTGTATATTGCGCGTAAACCCACTTCCCGTCCAGGGTTACCCGGTATTGTTTGATGCCGGCCAGGTTATCGGTAATCCGGAAGCGCACAAAGTCCTTTTCTTTCGCAGTGAGTTTTTCAATTCGTGGTGGTATGGTATCCGTTGCGAGGTAAAAGGTGCCGAAATCCCGCACGCTGGCAGTAAAATATCTGCCATTCCAGTGCCCGGTGTACGGGCGCCTCCTGTTTTTATGATCCAGCCGGATCATCAGGGTCTTTTCCCTGAGCGAAAAATCCGGCACACCGGCTGACAGCGAAATGTCCATATAATGCTGCAGGGGAATATACGGGTACCCTACCTGCCAGGTGTCAGAGAGGGCATCCGCCCGGGAAGAGCGCTTTTGCAGGGGCACCGGAGCGGAACAATATAGGGAATAAGCCGGCAACACCAGCTTCAGGCCGAAAGTATCGATTGAATATTTCCGGCTAAAATCAACTATTCGTTTTCCTGATTCGCTTTTCCCTTTTTGCGGAGCAGCCTGGATTGTAACGGGTATTATTGACCGGTTTCCAGACGCATCTTCCAGGGTGACTTGCAGGTTGCGTTTCTGGCCGGGAACCAGCTTCAAGATACCGCTCAATGCAGCATCCGGATACAAAGGAGACAGATCGCCCGGCTGGCGGAAACAGAATGTGATTTTTTTCCCGCTTTGCTGGCGCTCACGATAGTCGATGTGCGCATTCACAAACCGGACGTCATCAAAAGAGAGCCGACCGACCCGGAAGTCATACAATAAATTCCCGTTTTCAGTTACCCGGATGGCATATAGTCCATTCCGGTTCTGGCTTCCGTCCATTTGGTCATAAGCCGCCAATGCAAGACCAATATCAATGCCTGCGGGACAGGAAAGCGTAACGGGCTTATACCGTCCGGGCAAAGTTCCTTCCGGTCCAACTGAAACACTTTCCAGTGGGCCTCCCCAGGGGGATTCTGCCCGATAAAGGAATATCCGCTCCGCTACAGGCGCTTTGTGATCCGCTACCGGCAAGCCGTATAGCAGGGGATTCACTGGAAATTCCGAAACCGTTTCCCGGATTTCGTAATGCAGGTGCGGACCGGTGCTGCTTCCGCTGTTCCCGCTCCAGCCAATAACTTCTCCCCGGCTCACCCGGAACTGCCCCGGCTCGGGATACAGGTCCACGGAATAGGATTCCAGGTGTTCCATCATTTCCCGGACGTATTTCGCGAGCGGAGGGGAAAACGCTGACAAATGGGCGTACACCGTGGTGTACCCGTCCGGGTGGTCAATATAAACCGCCAGGCCATAGCCAAACGGGGAAAGGCGAATACGGGAAACATACCCTGTGTCGGAGGCATAAACCGGCAAACCGGACTGGTCGTTGGTCCTTATGTCCAACCCTGTGTGGTAGTGGTTATAACGGATTTCGCAAAAATTTCCCGACAAAGTAAGGGGAATGTCCAGGGGTGGAAGATAATGCAGGTCATGCGGTTCAGGCCCTTGGCCTGCAAAGAGGATCGGCAGCAAAAGCAGGCATAGAAACAGCATGGGCATTAGGATAAGAACCGGTTCAGAAATTCGGCCGGAGGCGGCTGGTGGCGTAAAAAACATTAATGTACTCTACCACTTCGTCCGGGTCATCCACCATTCGCACCAGGTCCAGGTCAACATCATTGATGTTGTGCCGGGCAAGCACCTGATCGCGAATCCAGTCGAACAGCCCGGACCAATAGGATTTTCCTACCAGGATAATGGGAATGCGGTCGATTTTGCGTGTCTGCACCAGGGTCAGTGACTCAAACAATTCATCGAGGGTACCGAAGCCGCCCGGCAGGACCACAAATCCCTGCGCGTATTTCACGAACATCACCTTGCGGACAAAGAAATAGTTGAAGTTAAACAGCTTGTCGGGATCAATGTAGGGATTGGCTTCCTGTTCATGGGGAAGCTCAATGTTCAGGCCTACCGATTTGCCGGAGTATTCATGGGCTCCCCGGTTGGCGGCTTCCATAATACCAGGCCCGCCCCCGGTGATGATGCCGTACCCTTCCTTCACGAGCCGGCCGGCTATATCTCTGGCCAGCTCATAGTATTCATCGCCCGGTTTTGTGCGGGCGCTCCCGAAAATGGATATGCACGGGCCGATTTTTCCAAGCCGTTCAAACCCCTCCACAAATTCGGACATGATTTTGAACATTCTCCATGAAGTCTCCGCCTGGATTTCAGTCCAGTTTTTGGCTTTAAAGGGCTCTTTTTTTCGAAATGTTTTATCCATTTACTTTTATTTTTTTCTGTCTGGAAGATGAAATCATCAACAAGCCGATGAAAGTAATCATTCCATTCAAAATCAACAATTCATACCCTATTGAATATCCTTTGAGGGTTTGGTCGTAATTCCAGCCGGCCACCTGGCAGATCCATTGGAAGATTTCAGCCGAATAGTAATAAAACAGGTATGTCAGGCCCGGAGCCGCCAGGCAGATCACCGGAACCAGGGTATCGCGCAACTTCCTTTTGGTGAAAATACCGAAGGCGTACAATCCCAGGAGCGGCCCATAGGTATATCCTGCCGCCCGGAACAGCTGGTCAATAACTGCCCGGTTGCCTATTTCCCGGAAAATTAAAATGGTAAACAGCAGCAGTACGGAGAAACCGATATGCACCAGAAACCGGGTGCGTATTTTTTCTGAATTTTCATTCATACCCAGGAAATCCACGCAGAAGGAGGTGGTCAGGGCGGTAAGGGCGGAATCAGCGCTGGAATAGGCAGCCGCGATAAGCCCCACTACAAACAACAATCCCACCACGGGGCTGAGATATTTCAAAGCCAGCATAGGGTACAGGTAGTCGGTCGGGAAACGGGCATCCGGGTTTCTCGTATCCAGCCCGGCCTTTGCCGCTAACTCGTGTAGGGCTTCGTTGGGGAACATATGATTTTCCAGTGTCAAGCCCATTCCGGTCAGCTCCTGATATTTGTGGATGGCAAACAGGTACAGCAGCGCCCCGAGTGAAAGAAACAACACATTTACTACCATGTGCATCCCCATTTGCCAGTAAATGTTTCGCTGGGCCAGTTTCAGTTTCTGGATACTCAGGTTTTTTTGCATCATATCCTGGTCGAGCCCGGTCATTACAATGGCAATAAATGCCCCACTGATAAACTGCTTCCAGAAAAACCGGCTGTCGCGCCAATCCCAGAAAAATACCTGGCTGTAAGGGCTGTTCCGGATTTGATCAAACAGCCCGCCAAGGCCCATATTCATATCCCGGGTAATCAGCACAATGGTCAGCACCATAGCCAGCAGCATAAAAAAGGTTTGCAACGTGTCGGTCCAGACAATGGTGCGGATCCCACCCCGGAAGGTATAAACCCAGATCAGCAAAATGGTAATCAGAACCGTTATGGCAAACGGCACATGCCAGGGCCCGAACACGAACAATTGGAGAACCCCGGCTACCAGGTACAACCGGAAGCTGGCCCCTATGACCCGTGAGATCAGAAAAAAGAAAGCCCCTGTTTTATAGGAATACCGGCCAAACCGGTCGTCAAGGTAAGTGTAAATGGAAGTCAGTCGCAGGCGGTAATAAACCGGCATGAGGATGAGCGCGATAACCAGGTAACCCGCCATATAGCCCAGCACCATTTGCAGGTAAGAAAAGGCACTGGTTCCCACCCAGCCGGGTATGGAAATAAAAGTCACACCCGACAAAGAAGCTCCGATCATGCCAAAGGCCACCAGGAACCAGTGGCTTTGCCGGTTCCCGATAAAAAACATTTTGTTTCCGGCTTTTCTTCCGGTAATCCACCCAATGGTAAGCAGCATGAGGAAATACAGGCCGGTAACCGTAAGAATCAGGGAAGGATTCATAGAGATTTTGTGCTTGGATTGCCCTCAAAGAAAGCCAAAATATGGAAAACCCCTGAAGATTTTACAGATGGGTAGGACATCCGATAGAGCTTCCCCTGAAAGTGTTCAGGCCTTCCAGGTTGAATGAAATGGTCACCCCGCCAAAAAGGTACCAGTCCATATCCGTTGGGTCGCCCCGCTGGTCTCCGTTGCCATATAAAACAGGCGTGCCCAGGTATTCCCCGGTCCGGTTGGACAGCGCGTTGGCCAGGCTTCCGTTTTCTGAAATGAGGATCAGGGGATCGACATAGGTTTTGCTCACATCATCCAGGTAATCGGTAAATGTTTTCCGGAACCCGATTTCCACGCCCATATTCACTAGGTCGGCCAGCGCAATCTTGACCCCAAGGCCCACGGGAATGCTGACCTGGTACAGCGGGTATTTTTTCCGGTCTGGAAAGGCCGAAGTGCCCTGCCCCTCCGTGCCTAATGGCTGGAGGTAAACCCATTCGCCTTTATAGAGTGCCCGTGGGTTAAAATGAAACCCGGCAACCCCGGCAAACAGAAACGGGCTGAAAGGCCGCACATAGGCATCATAACCGAGAATGTTCCATTCGGCAGTAAGCGCGAGGTCTAAAATGTTGCTTTTAAAACTCAGGTTACGCTGCCGCAGGGCCGGATCAATGGCATTTGCGTCCGTTCCGGAAATAACGCCATAAGTCAATCCCAAACGGAAAGAAAAAAACCTTGCCGGATTGTACCGGATAAACCCACCGGCCGCTGAATGGGTTTCCCTGGGCTGAAAAGCGATAGGGGCCAGGTCGCCTTCATAATTGGATCCGCCCAAAAAAGCACCAACTTCCCAACCCTGCGCGCCTGCCCGGAAAGCGAACAGGCTGAACATCCAAAAAATCACAAATACGCACTTCTTTCTCATGGTTGATAAAATTACGCCAATGGCGTAAACTGCCCAAATTCCTGGGTGCTCTCCCGGACATTGGCTATGATATTTTCGATAAAAAATTAGATTTGTAGACGATTGCCAAAAACCAACGATCATGAAAAACAAAAACACAGCTGGAATCCTTGCCCTTATCCTGGGTATTTTCGGTGCGCATCGTTTTTACCTTGGCCAGTACATCAAAGGGGCTTTGTACATCCTCTTCCCGCCAGTGGCCGCGCTGGTGGTTGCCTGGCTGACCGGTACGGTTGACATACTGAAAGAAAACACCACGGATCTTGGCATCGGTTTTCTCAACCGGATTTTCTTTGCCCCGATTGTTTATTATTTACCGGTCTTGATCCTGGCTGTTGTGGAAGCCATTTTATTTTTTGTGCGCTCCAAAGAAAAATTTGACGCGAAATTCAATGCGCAAACGGAAAGCTCCGGGAAAGTGTGGGCTTTTTCCATTGTAAACATTGCCTTAAGCGTACTGATCCTCTGGTTGTTATTCAACCGGTACTTTGTGGTTCAGAAAGTGGATGTAAACAGCACGGAATCCAAGGTGGAAATCAGTTCTGCCGATTTGTTTGCCGCTTTTGACAATGACGAAGAGGCCGCCTATGAAAAATATGGAGGCCAGGTGCTTACCATTACCGGTCCCATTGTGGAAGTCGGCCAGGAAGTAGCCACCGATGAGTATTACCTGGGCCTGGAAGGAGGCATTATTTACAACGTGAAATGCAATTTTCAGCCGGGGGAACAGGAAAAACTGAAAGACCTGGTGGAAGGCCAGATAGTCACGGTAAAAGGCTACTGCCGCGATCTCACCATGGACCTGAACATTGACGATTGCGTTTTGCTGGAAGCCGGTGAAAAACCCATGGAGCCGGAACCGGAACCGGTGACGGATTCCCTGCCATTGGAAACAGACACACTGTAAAACTGATCTTCACAAATCCAATAAAAAAAGGCTTGCCGCAGGGCAAGCCTTTTCAATTATTTTATTCCATCCTCAACGGATCAGGGTAACATTTCCGGATTTGGTTTTTACCGTCCCGTCCACGAAAGAAGTGATACTGACCACCCAGGTATAAACCCCGCTGGGCTGTGGTTCGCCTTTGTAGGTTCCATCCCAGCCGAAACCAGGCCCTACATTGGTTCCTTCAAACACCAGCTGCCCCCAGCGGTTGTACACCCGGAAATAGTTCAAATTGACCGGCCCTTCATTGATGACATACAATTCGTCATTCCGGCTGTCACCGTTGGGCGTAAAGGCATTGGGTATGTACACTTCCCCGTCCACCAGCACGGTAACCAGCACCGAATCCTGGTTGGTGCAGCCATTGGTATCGGTCACGGTCAGCACATACCATGTGGTTTCCTCCGGGGTTACCACTATGTTCTGGCCTGAAATATTCCCCGGGTTCCATATCCAGCTAATGATGCCGGAACTGCCCGTGCCGAAAAGATTTGCCGGATCGCCAGCGAAAATCGTAGTATCATAGTCAGCCGATACACTTGGGGCCGGCATAACAATCACTGTCACCTGGTCGGTATTGGAACACCCGTTGGCATCCGTACCGGTAACGGTGTATGTAGTCGTGCTGTTTGGCGATACCGTAACCGTTTGCTGATTGGGAGGGCTTATAGTGCTTGGCGCCCATGTATAGCTCACTGCGGTACCGTTGGCCGTCAGCTGGATTTCATCGCCATAGCAAATCACCTCATCCAGGCCGGCATTCACGGAAGGCAACGGGTTAACCGTAACCTGAACGGTACCCTGGTTAGTACAACCCTGCGCGTTGGTTACCGTGACGGTATAGGTTATTGTTGAATCAGGTGTTGCAGTTGGGTTGGCAATGTTCGGGTTGTTCAATGTACCGCTTGGGCTCCAGCTAAAATTACTGGCGTTACTGCCTGCCTGCAGGGTAATGGACTCCCCGATACACACACTGGTATCGGGCGTGACGGTCAGGGTAGGCGTCTGGCCCACCTGCACCGTAATTGTGTCATAGGCATCGCAGAAACCATTGGTCCCGTGCAACACATATGTGGTAGTTACCGATGGCGACAAAACCGGGTTCTTTATCGTGGGGTCGCTCACTCCGGTAACCGGTGACCAATCGTAAGAAGTAAAATCAACCGTTATAAGGGGATTCATCTGGATACTGTCCCCGTCACACAGCGATACATCCGGGCCGAGGTCAATGCTCGGGTTCCGGACTTCCACATGGTAAGAATAAACATTGGTGCCTGTGTAAGGACAGGCATCATCTTGCACGGTTACCGTGAAAAGATGGGTTCCCACATCGGACGCAGTGGGCGTCCAGCAGAAGGTAGCCGTTGGATACTGCCCGCCCGTAGACGTAAAAGTCCCGCCCGGAATCCCCTGGTTCCAGCCAATGGTGACGCTTTGGAAAGGATCCAAATCATGCGTATAAATATCGAAGCAGAACGACTGCCCCGGGCAAACAGCGGTATCATATAAACCAGAGCTGTCTATACCGGAGGCAGTAGGCAGGTTATTATTGCAATTGACTACGGTAAACTGAATATCCCGTACTGTTTCACCGATTTTCACTCCGTTCCGGTACTCTTCCACGAGAACAGAGAGCACCCCTACCTGGGTCTGGTCCGGGATAAAGGTAATGGTCCCGGTATTCGGATCAATAGATACCCCGTTTACAGTTGACAGCGGGTTTGTGGCCGAATATCCGCTTCCCCAGGCAACCGGAGTGGAGGGGCCATCCATGGGGTTGACCAGCGTAAACACCAGAGAATCCCCGTCCGGGTCATACACCCCGTGGTTGTAACTGGTAAACTGCATGACACAGGTAAAAGGCACGGGAGTGTTCAGGAACTGCGGGGAACTGTTACAAGGAACCGTCACATTGTTAAGCATGGCATGCAGGTACAGGCTTTCACCACCAGGATTGGCCAAAGTGGTAATGGCCGCATTGCGGCAACAGGTGCTCCAACTAAGCACCCAATCGGTACATTGCGCGTTCAATACCAGTATCCCTTGGTATACATATTCTTCCACTCCATACGCAGCCGAAGGATTAGAGCATGCGCTTTGCCCTCCGGGACAAACCGGAGTGATATCAATACCCGTCTGTCCCGGTACGGGGCTTAATGTAATAGTACCGTTGATGCCACAGGATGCAGAACTGTAATTCAGGGTAGCAGAAGTAGGAGCGGAAACGCCCTTGCAATCGCGAAAAAACTTTAAAGTGACCAAAAAGCTATCCCTGTTTCCGTCCGTATCCAGACAGGTATACGTAATATCGCCACCCATGCAGTGCGAGGCACGGGCAGAGGGAGCCAACAGGCTCAACCCTGTCATTACAAGTAAAAAGGCAAGTACTTGTTTCTTCATTATTGTGAAATTATGCCGGCTTCGTAAAGATATTATGACAATATGATACGGCTAAGATAAAGAATTTAGCACATCCAAGCGTTAAAGAGCGGTAATTTTAACAAAAGGGCTATTCAGCCCAAACTTGTATTTTTGAGCAATGACTTTCCCCTCCGCCATTATTGAAGAAGCGGTAAGTGCTTTCAAGAATTTACCGGGGATTGGCCGGAAAACCGCCCTGCGACTGGTTTTGCACCTTTTGCAAAAAGACCAAGAAAGCCTGGATGCCTTTGCCGATTCGATAAAACGCCTGGGTACTGACCTGCAATACTGCAAGCGCTGCCATAACATTGCCGAAGGCGATTTATGCAATTTATGCGCGGATAAACAACGAGATCAATCGCTGGTATGTGTGGTGGAAAACCTCCGGGAACTGATTGCCATTGAAAATACGGGGCAGTACCGGGGGGTCTATCATATCCTGGGCGGTGTGATCTCCCCGGTGGAAGGAATCGGGCCGGAAAGCCTGAACATCGACAGCCTGATTCAGCGCGTTAAAAACGAACCGGTCAAGGAACTGATTATGGCCCTGAACCCAACCATGGAAGGAGACACTACCATTTTTTATATTTCAAGACAGCTGGAAAACACCGGTATCAAAATCACCACCCTGGCCCGCGGGGTAGCCTTTGGCGGTGACCTGGAATATGTCGATGACCTGACCCTTGCCCGGTCCCTGGCGACCCGCCTGCCTTATGATAAATATCTGTCCGGAAAACCATGATTCGGCTTTCGGTTATAATTGTAAATTATAATGTAAAGTACTTCCTGGAGCAGGCCCTGGTTTCTATTCGGAAGGCTGTTCCCGGCATCCCGGCCGAAGTGTTTGTAGTGGATAACGCTTCCACGGACGGCAGCCCGGAAATGGTGTCCCAAAAATTTCCGGAAGTTCATTTGATCCAAAATAAGCAGAACACTGGGTTTTCCGCGGCTAACAACCAGGCCATTCGCCAGGCCAAAGGAGATTATATCCTGCTGCTGAACCCGGATACAGTGCTGGAAGAAGACACCCTGACCCTTTGCGTCCGGTTTATGGACAAGCACCCGGAAGCCGGAGGCCTTGGCGTCAAAATGCTGGACGGGAAAGGCAACTACCTGCCGGAGTCGAAGCGGGGGTTTCCAACACCTTTCGTGGCTTTTTGCAAAGCCTTTGGGCTGACCGCTTTGTTCCCGAAATCAAAAATCTTTGCCCGCTATTACCTCGGCCACATGGATCCGGACCAGACACACGAGGTGGAAGTGCTGGCCGGGGCCTTTATGATGCTACGTAAATCGGTGCTGGATGAAATCGGCCTGCTGGATGAACAGTTCTTCATGTACGGGGAGGACATAGACCTTTCGTACCGCATCATCCGGGCCGGGTATAAGAACTATTATTTCCCGGAAGCCCGGATCATACACTACAAAGGGGAAAGCACCAAAAAAGGGAGCCTGAATTACGTCCGCCTTTTTTACAAGGCTATGATCCTGTTTGCCCGGAAGCATTTCAAAAAAGGGCGCGCGGGTGTATTTACCTTTTTTATTCAGATGGCAGTTTACCTTCGGGCTATAGTCACAGTATTTTCCAAGCTGGCAAGCAGGATATGGCTGCCACTTCTTGACGCGGGCGCTCTGTATGGAGGTATTTACTTCATCAAGGAATATTGGGAAACCAACATCAAGGAAGCGGTTTCTTATTATCCCCGGGAATTTATGCTGTACGTGGTGCCTGCTTACATACTGGTTTGGCTCGGTACGTTTTTTTTCAGTGGCGGATACGACCGTCCCTACCGGGTATCGAAAGCGGTACGCGGCATCCTGGTTGGCACGGTCATTATTTCGGCCATGTACGGTTTCCTGAATGAATCTTACCGTTTTTCCCGGGCCATTATTTTGCTGGGAGCCTCCTGGGCGCTGGTGGAAGCCATACTCACAAGGTCATTATACCATTTGCTGCGATACGGGCGTATTTCCCCGGATGCCCCGGGCCGTAAAAGAGTATTGATTGCCGGGCATGAAAAAGAAGCCCAGCGCGCCCTGAGCCTGCTGACCCAGGCCGGGGCCGAACGCCAGTTAATCGGGTTTGTAGCTCCGGAGGGCAGCAATTACAACAATCAATCCTTCGTAGGCGATATATCCGAACTGGAGGACCTTGCCGGGGTGTATGAAGCCGATGAAGTGATTTTTTGTTCCAGAGATATCCCGGTTCAAACCATTATCCAGTGGATGACACAGCTCGGCCACCGCCTTGACTTTAAAATTGTTCCCGAAGACAGCACGGGTATTATCGGCAGCAATTCCAAAAACCGGGCAGGCGACCTGTTTGCCATAGATCTGAACCTCAGCATAGACACCCCGATGAGCCGCAGGAACAAACGTGTGCTGGATTTGGGGCTTTGCGTAGCCCTGTTGCCCTTCCTGCCGTTTATCTGGGTGGTTGTGTCCGGATGGTTTAACTTGCTGAAAAACTGGTTTTTGGTACTGGCAGGGAAAAAATCCTGGGTCGGGTACGCATCCGGCAACGGCCAGCTGCACAATTTGCCGGCCATCCGGCCCGGGGTGCTTACGCCCATGGATTCCTTTCCGAACCTACGCAACGGGAATAACACCCTGTACCGGGTCAACCTGTTGTACGCCAAGGATTACACCCCCTGGAAGGACCTGAATATCTTCTGGAAAAATTTCAGGAAGCTCGGCCGGTAGTTTCCGGTAATCCATTGATAACCTTTTCATAGTACTCGAGGTAGCGGGGAATAATTTTCCGGATATCATACTTTTTGGCTTGTTCCAGAGCATTTTCCCGGAAACGTTTCAACTTTTCCGGGTTATTCAATACATCCAGGGCATAATTTGCCATCTGGTCAATAGCACCCGGGGGAGCCAAAAAGCCGGTTTTGCCGTGAATGTTGATTTCGCCCAGGCCGCCAATATTGGAAGAAATGACGGGAACCTCGCAGGCCATTGCCTCCAGGGCTGCCAGGCCGAAACTTTCATGTTCTGAAGGGATTAAAAACAAATCACCGATGGCCAGTATTTCTTCTATGTCATGCTGATAACCCAGAAACTGCACCCGGTTTTCCAGATTAAGTTCCCGGACCAGCTGTCGACAGTTATCCAGTTCCGGTCCCTCACCCACCAGCAAGAGCCTGGCCGGAATTTCCTTAACCACCTGACTGAAAACCCGGATTACAATATCGACCCGCTTCAGCCTACGGAAATTACTCACATGGACCAGGATTTTTTCCTCGTCCCTTGCGAAATTCTGCCGAAGAGACATTCTATCCTTTTTCCGGAAACGTCCGAAATGGACAAAATTAGGAATCACTTCAATGGGGCGCGTTATGTTAAAATACTCAAGGGTTTCTCTTTTCAGGCTTTCAGACACACAGGTTACCCCATCCGACTGATTTATGGAAAAAGTTACAACAGGAATATAACTGTGGTGCCGGCCTACGAGGGTAATATCGGTGCCGTGCAGGGTAGTGATCACCGGCAATCTGTATCCGGAATCCTGTAAAATCTGCCGCGCCATATACGCTGTGGCGGCATGGGGAATTGCGTAATGCACATGCAGCAAATCGAGCTGGTGTGATAAGGCTACATCCACTATTTTGCTGGCCAGAGCAGATTCATAAGGAGCGTGTTCGAATAATGGATAATCGGCAAAGCGTACTTTATGAAAAGACACATTGGCAGGTAAAGATTCCAGCCTGGCAGGTTGCCGGTAAGCAATAAAGTGCACCTGATGTCCTATTTCAGCCATGGCCAATCCTAACTCGGTGGCTACTACACCGCTTCCCCCAAAGGTCGGATAACAGACTATTCCAATATTCATGATGCTAATGGATGTTTAGGGAATCTGTCATCCCCAATGCCAATTGCTCCTCATAAGTTCCTTTCGATAGGGATTGGTAAATTATATCCTGTATCCGGGTCCGGATATTTTCGCTAATCAGCTTTTTGTTATCGGCCGTTGGGTGTATCCGGTTTGACAGAAATACATACACCACCTCATATTCGGGATCTGCCCATACACAGCAACCGGTAAATCCGGTGTGCCCGAAAGTCTTCAGCGAAACGAGTTTGCTGGTCGGCCCAATGGCTTCCGGGTCCGGTTCGGGTTTGTCAAAACCCAATCCCCTGCGGCTCCGGTTATTTTGCCGGGCTGTGAATAATTGTACGGTTTTATCCTTCAGGTATCTTTTCCCGCCATACAATCCCTTGTTCAGCAGCATTTGCATAAGAATGGCCAGGTCTTCTGCCGTAGAGAAAAGTCCGGCATGGCCACTGACCCCGCCCAGCATGGCCGCCCCCGGGTCGTGCACATAGCCGTGAACCAGTTGCCTCCGGAATATGGTATCTAGTTCTGTAGGTACAATCTGGTTTCGGGGAAACTTCTCCAGCGGGCGGAAAGTCGTATGGTACATGCCCAGAGGCAGGTAAAACTTCTCCTGGACAAATTCCTCCAGCGGACGGTTGGTGAGCTTCTCAACAATTTTCCTCAACAGGTAAAAACCCAGGTCACTGTATTTGTACCGTCCCTTAGGCTTCAATTCCGCCTCCCTTATCAACTTGAATATAGTATCCGGATAGTCATTCCTGATATACAAATGGTCTGCTACCTGAATGGTATAAGGTGGCTCCTGGGTCTCGCAATAATATTCGCTAAAGATACTATCGGCAACAGTTGCCGCATAAAAAGGAATCCAGGGTTTCAGCCCGGCTGTATGGGTCATCACATCCCGGATAAGCAACCGGCCCAGGGTAGTATTTTTCAAATCATCCAGGTAATAATCCAAGGTCTTGTATGGACTGAACAGGCCCCGGTCATAGAGATACATCAGGGACAAAGTTGTGGCGGCTACCTTAGTGATGGAAGCCACATCATACAAATCATTCCGGTCAACTTTCAGACGCTTGTCATAGGTAAAATAACCGAAAGCATGGTTGTAAATAACTTTCCCCTTGACAGCCACCAGCACCTGGCAGCCTGGAGTGGCTTTCAGGTCAATGGCTTCCCGGGCGATCCGGGTAATGCCGGCCAGTGCCATGGACGAAATACCTACAGCTTCAGGCAGGCTAAAACTTAAACGAAGCACTTCTTTCCGCTCCAGGCCTGTCCCAAAGGGATATTCAAAACCGGCACTTACTGGTATAGCCCCCTCCAGGGGTATCCCCCCGAACAAGGCCTGTGCAGCCAGATCCTGGTAATCCGTATCATCCCCGTAAGCCACCAAAACGGTTTCCAGACCAGGGAATAAACCCAAACTGTATGGGGAGCCGAAAAGGCAGAGCACCAGACGGTGCTGATCGTTCAGCCGCTGCAGAAACTGTTGGGCCTGGGCCGTAACGCCATAATTCCGGGAATACCACCGGCTCATTCCAAACAAGCCGGTAACGACATGATCGTATTTGGAAAGGGCTTTCTGTAAACGATCCCATTCGGCCCTTGATGCCTCCTTACTGATACGGAACACATCAAAAGGTGCATAAGCTGAAAGGCGGGCAGCAAACGTACTATTGTCACCGCCCCCGATGGTCAGCACGGCAAACCGCTTACGGCTGATTTGCCGGAAAGGGATCAGGTTCTCCTTGTCCTGCGCCAGGGTCAGTGCACTGGCAATTAATTTTCGCTTGAGCACCCGGACATAAGGATTATCCAAAGCGTATACGAGAGCACTGTCGCTTACGGGTTGATAATGGTCGAGGCCGGCAAAGGCTTTAGCCAGCAGAATGCGCCTGACGTGCTCATCCAGCTGCTCTGCTGAAAGGATACCCTGATTGATAGCATCCTTAATGCGATAAATAGCTGCAGGAATATCCTTCGGAAACAGCAAAATGTCGTTTCCAGCCAGCAGGGCTTGCAGTTCCACATCCCCCGGCCGCTCGGCCTCGCCAGCTCCTTTCATTGTCAGGGCATCTGTAATCACCAAGCCGTCAAAACCCATCCGGCTGCGCAATAGCCCGTTAATAACCACGGGTGAGAGGGAGCTCGGCAAGTTTTCTTCCTGCTCCAGGGCGGGAACCAGCAAATGCGCGCTCATAATGCTCATCAAACCCTGAGAAATCAAAATCCGGTAAGGGAACAACTCCACGGAATCCAGCCGGGCACGGTCGGCATGGATTACCGGCAGCGTTTTATGAGAATCCTTGTCGGTATCCCCGTGGCCCGGGAAATGTTTGGCGCAGGCAATGATCCCATGGTCCTGAAGCCCTTTCATGTACATCAGCCCGCGCAGGGTGACATTGTACCTGTTTTCCCCGAAACTGCGGTCATTGATTACAGGATTGAGCGGGTTATTGTTCACATCCACCACGGGCGCCAGGTTCAGGTGTACACCCAGCAGTTTGCACTGGCGGGCTACTTCCTCGGCAAAGTCGTAAATCAGGTCGGGGTTTTTAACCGCTCCCAGGGTTAATTGCCTTGGGAAAACCAGTGTACTGTCGAGCCGCATGGCCGGGCCCCATTCCGCGTCCTGGGCTACAAGAAGGGGAATATTGCTAACGCTTTGAAAATGATTTATAAAATGCACCTGCCGTACAGGTCCACCCTGCATAAAAATAATACCCCCGATATGGTATTCCTTGATCAGCCGGTCCACTTCCGCTATCCCCTTTTTCCCCCGGTTGCTGTAGGCGGGCACCATAAACAACTGGCCGATTTTTTCCTCTACGGTCAGGGAGCGCAGTATACTGTCAGCCCATGCCGTATCAATCTCGGGCGCTGGATTTGCTGCCGGTAATAAAATGGAAAAGCCGGAAAGCAGGGAAATGAAAAAGAATCGAATGATGGTTTTACCAGACATAGGACTACCTGCAAAGGACAAGAAAATAATTTAATGCCGTCTGAAACGGCCTGGATAAATTTCCACAGCAAAAAGGGCTACGGATCATTAATGAACTGATACGGAAACATATTGCACCTCGGTTAAAATCATTACCTTTATGTCAGATTTAAATCAAAAAAGACCGGTAATTCCGCCAGTTCTTCTTCTGGCGGCAATTCGGATTAGCCGATATTCGTTATCCGATAATAATGAAAAAGCGACCCATAAGATTCCTGGTACGGCTGCCCGGGTACAACCGGTTTCATTACACACCGCGTTATTACGATCCTGAAAAGGAAGATTTAAACCGCAGGGTCCGTATGGCGAAAACCGAAGCCGGGAATCCGGAAACCGAAGAAGCCGATAAAATGCGCCAGCAGTTTTCTGGGATGCTGCTCAACCGCCACCAGTATGCCCGTATACATCACCAGAAGGTTATGTCCCGGATCCGGTTTTTAATCATTCTGAACCTGCTATTAATCGTGGCCTTGTATATCTTTGTCAAATTATTGTAGGCTTTGAAATGCCAAGATATCTGCATGCCCGATCTCATTCAACTCCTTCCGGATTCCATTGCCAATCAAATTGCTGCCGGTGAAGTAATACAACGTCCGGCCTCGGTTGTAAAGGAATTGCTTGAAAACAGCGTAGATGCCGGGGCCAGTCATATCGAACTGATTGTACGAGATGCTGGCAAAACACTGCTCCAGGTGGTGGATGACGGCTGCGGCATGTCTGAAACCGATGCCCGGATGAGTTTTGAACGCCACGCCACCTCCAAGATCCGGGCTTATGAAGACCTGTTCAATATCCGCACAAAAGGGTTTCGGGGAGAAGCCCTGGCATCCCTGGCAGCGGTAGCCAGGGTGGAGATGAAAACCCGCCCTCATGACCAGGAAACCGGTACCCTGGTCCGGATTGAAGGGTCACAAGTAACCGCACAGGAGCCTTGCCAATGCCCGCCCGGTACCAGCATTGCCGTGAAAAACTTGTTTTACAACACACCGGCCAGGCGCAACTTCCTGAAATCGAACAACGTGGAAAATCGCCATATCCTGAATGAATTTGAGCGGGTGGCACTGGCACATCCCGGCATTCATTTCCGTATGCAAAACAACGACCTGGAAGTATATCATCTCCCGGTCGGGAAATTGCGGCAGCGCATTATCGGTGTGCTTGGTAAAAACCTGAATGAAAGGCTTATACCCGTAGAAGAAGCTACTGAATTCGTGAAAATCTACGGCTTCATCGGAAAGCCGGAATTTGCCCGAAGAACCCGGGGCGAACAGTTTTTTTTCGCCAACCAGCGGTATATCCGCAGCCCCTACCTACACCATGCCGTGTTGCAGGCCTATGAAGAATTATTGCCTTCAGGTGCCCACCCCCTCTATATCCTGTTTCTTGAAATGAACCCGGCTAGTGTGGATGTGAACGTGCATCCCACCAAGCAGGAAGTAAAGTTCGAGCATGAAAAAATGCTTTATGCCTTCCTGCAGTCAGCCATCCGGAAGGCACTGGGGCGGTACAGCGTGGCGCCTACGTTGGATTTTTCACAGGAACAGGCCATAGATACTGGCCAAATTCCGGCTTCTCCTGTAAGCCGGACGCCTGCCCGGGAAACCAGCCAGCAGGACTGGAAAGAGCTGTACGCTATTACACGCGAAGGAGCAGCCCCCAAAACGGTAACGGTTCCCAGCGACTGGCCGGAAACCAAACCCGAACAGCCATCTATCCACAAGGAATCAGATACTGATATTCGTCCCTTTCAAATCCGGAACAGCTTTATTGTAGTGGAAATAAAAAGCGGCTTCCTGATCATTGACCAGCAAGCCGCCCACGAATGCATCCTCTATGAGAAATTCCGCAAAGCACTGGAAGAGGGGAACCACCCTACCCAGCGAAAGCTGTTCCCCCAGCAATTCGAACTGGGGGCCGGGGATGCACAAATCCTGAAATCCCTGCTCAGAGACATTAACGCCCTGGGGTTCGATATTCAGGAATTCGGAAAAAACGGTTTCATCATCCACGGAATTCCGGCTGAACTGGAAAACGTGAATGAACTGGAAATGATTGAAGGGGTGCTGGAACAGTTCAAGCTCAACCTGGACAAGTTCCGGCTGAACCCGCGTGAAAACCTAGCCCGGAGCCTGGCCAGGAAAGCTGCCATTCCGAGGGGCAAACCCTTGAAAACGGAAGAAATGCAGCAATTGATCGACCTGTTGTTTGCCTGTCGCGATTTTTACAGAACTCCGGACGGACGCCTGACGTTTATCAGCTATTCCCTGGAAGAACTCGAACGGCAGTTTGGAAAAAATAAATAAGAAAACACCCGGAAATCACCTGTTATGTATCAGCAATCCCGGTTCAATGCAATGCCTCCGGTGGTAAAAAACCTGCTCATCATCAATGTACTGGCATTTATAGCCACCATGATCCTCGCACAGCAGGGCATCAACCTGTATGAAACCTTCGGGCTTTACTACTTCGATTCCCCGCAATTCCGGCCTGTACAGGTGGTTACCCACATGTTCATGCACGGGGGAATAGGCCATATATTTTTCAACATGTTCGCGCTCTGGATGTTCGGGACTCAGCTCGAAAATGTTTGGGGCCCCAAACGGTTCTTTATTTATTATTTCGTAACCGGCCTGGGAGCAGCCTTCCTGCTGACCGCCACCAACGCAGTTCAGGTGTATGCCATCACCGGGTCTATCACCAATGATTTGAACAACATTCCTTTGATAAGCCAGGCAGATGCCAACACCCTGGCGTTGGTTTATTACGTGCCTACTGTCGGAGCTTCCGGAGCGGTATTCGGATTGCTGCTGGCTTTCGGCATGCTGTTCCCTAACACCCGTCTGATGCTGATCTTTTTTCCGGTTCCGATTAAAGCCAAATATTTTGTGATCTTTTACGGATTGGCAGAATTGTTCCTGGGGTTGGGACGCATACAGGGAGATAATATTGCCCATTTTGCCCATGTTGGGGGCATGTTGTTTGGATTTATCCTGATCAAGATCTGGCAAAACTCGCGGAGAACTTTTTACTGATGTACCGCAAGACAAGCATATGGGAAGATATCAAGGCCTCCTTTCAGCGTGGCAGCACGGTTACCCGGCTGATATACGTCAACATTGGCGTATTTCTGTTGATCAACATCGGCTTTGTCATTGCCCGATTGTTTGACAATGCCACCACGGCAAACATCCCGGATTTATGGCTGAAGATATTTACCCTGCCAGCCGATTTGCATAAGCTGGCAGTCCGCCCGTGGACCCTGATAACGCACATGTTCAGCCATTTTGGATTCTTCCATATCCTGTTCAATATGTTGTGGCTGTACTGGATGGGCCGGATTTTCAGGGAATACCTGGGCAACCGGAAGGTGCTCCCCGTGTATATGCTGGGCGCCTGGGCAGGGGCCTTACTGTATATCCTTGCGTACAACATTTTTCCCGGGCTGCACAACGATCTGCCACAGGTCGAAGCCCTGGGCGCGTCAGCCGGGGTTATGGCTATTGTAGTGGCCACAGCCACGCTGCTTCCGGATTACACCATATTCCTTTTGTTTATCGGGCCGGTAAAACTGAAATGGCTGGCCTTGGCGGCTGTGATCCTGGACCTGATCAGCATCCAGGGCATTAATTCCGGGGGCCATATCGCCCACCTGGGTGGGGCATTGTTCGGCTTTTTGTTTATCCGGCAGTTGCGCAAAGGGAACGACTGGTCGCACGGCTTTAACCGGGTGTTCGATTGGTTGGTCACTGTTTTCCGGCCGGACCCGGACACGGTAATACCACGCGGCAAAACGCGAAAACGTGCCCACCGGCAGAAAAAAAACCGCCAGAACGGGCCCGGCAATGTACAGGAAAAAATAGACGCTATCCTGGATAAAATTGCGGAATCAGGGTATGACAGCCTGACCAAAGAAGAAAAAGAATTTCTTTTCCGGGTCAGCAACCGAAATTTATGAGCTTCCGGTTAACACTCATTCAAAAAGTATTGCTGGCGGCCAACCTGCCGGTTGCCATTGCGTTCCTGATTGCCTGCCTGGCCCCTGTAATAGACCCAAGGTTCGTTATCTGGCCGGCTTTTTTCGGGCTGCTCATGCCGGTATGGGTGTTGTTTCTCCTGCTTTTCCTGCTGATCTGGTTTTTTCAGAAAAAGGCCTGGTGGGCCCTGAACCTGCTGGTTCTTATCACCGGGTTCCGCCCGGCAGCGAAAATCTTTGCCTGGCACCCGGGCAGCAACGGGGTGGCCGAAAACGGCATCCGGCTGATCACATACAATGTGCAAAATTTTGACCTCTACAACTGGAAACATAATATCCGGTCCCGCGACTCCATCCTGGATATACTGGCTGAACGGTCGCCTGATATTGTCTGTTTCCAGGAGTTCTACACCGAAGATACAGGGGTGTTTAACAACATTTCTCTGATCCGGGAAAAACTAAACCTGCCCTATTATTACATGCATGCCACGACCACACTGGATATAACCCATCACTGGGGTCTGGCTACTTTCAGCCGCTTTCCCATAAGGAAGCGGGAGGTGATTCCCTTTTCGAATACGAAAAACAATTGCGCCCTCCGGACGGTCCTGGATGTGGGAGGGAAAGAATTTACCGTTGTCAACGTGCACCTGCAATCCATTCATTTCACCCAAGAAGATTTCCGGTACCTGGAGCGCATGAGGCAGGAACCGGACATCCGCAGCAGCCGCAAAATAGCCGGAAAACTTAAACGGAGTTTCCGGCAGCGGGCGGCCCAAAGCGCCATGCTGGCCGAAGCCCTTTCCAGTCAAAAAGAACAGCTCGTGCTTTGCGGTGATTTTAATGATCCCCCGGTATCGTGGACCTACCGCCAGCTAAGCCGGGGCCTGAGCGATGCGTTCCTGAAAAAAGGGTTTGGCATCGGGGCTACTTATGCCGGCAACCTGCCCGGGCTGCGCATCGATTATATCCTCACCGGCAGGCGGATCCGCGTAACGGGTTTCGAGCGGATACCGGATACCCGTTCGGACCATTACCCGGTTATGGCTTCTTTTGAACTGAAATAACGGCTGCGTGCCGTTTGGGCAAATGCCTATCTTTGCAGCATTATGGGGCAGCTGACCGTTTATAACTCCCTTACCCGTAAAAAAGAGGTGTTCGAGCCGCTGAACCCGCCTTATGTGGGGATGTATGTCTGCGGCCCTACCGTGTATGGCGACCCGCACCTGGGCCATGCCAAGTCGTATGTTTCTTTTGACGTGATCTACCGCTACCTGAAGCATCTCGGTTATAAGGTCCGGTACGTGCAAAACATTACCGATGTCGGGCATCTGAGCGATGACGCGGATGAAGGGGAAGACAAGATTGCCCGCCAGTCGAGGCTGGAAAAGCTGGAGCCGATGGAGATCGTGGAGCGTTACATGTATGCCTATTACCGCGACATGGATGCCCTAAACGTGCTCCGGCCCTCCATCGCCCCGCGTCCCTCTGGCCATATTCCCGAGCAAATCGAGGCCATTGAAAAGCTGCTGGAAAAAGGCTTTGCCTATGTGGTGAACGGC
The DNA here is from genome assembly GCA_964422925.1 of uncultured Chitinophagales bacterium. Classification (GTDB taxonomy): domain Bacteria; phylum Bacteroidota; class Bacteroidia; order Chitinophagales; family S012-47; genus CAYRDC01. Next base: position 131,513 of record CAYRDC010000001.1, read on the forward strand.
TCGGTGTATTTTGACGTGCGTAAATATTCCGAAACCCATCATTACGGCAAATTATCGGGCAGGAACATTGATGAATTGCTGGAGGGATCAGCCTCACGGGAACTGGAAAAACAAAGTGAGAAGAAAAGCCCCCTGGATTTTGCCCTTTGGAAAAAAGCCGACCCCGGGCACCTCATGCAGTGGAACAGCCCATGGGGAAAAGGGTATCCGGGCTGGCACCTGGAGTGCTCGGTCATGAGCCAGAAATACCTCGGGGAGACCTTTGACATTCACGGAGGAGGTAATGAAAATATGTTCCCGCACCATGAATGCGAAATCGCTCAGGCCGAAGGCATCACCGGCAAGCCGTTTGTCCGCTACTGGCTGCATAACAATATGGTAACCGTCAACGGCCAGAAAATGGGCAAATCGCTGGGCAACAGCATTTACCTGCACGAACTGTTTTCAGGCAACCACAAGCTGCTTGAAAAGGCTTACAGCCCCATGACTGTGCGGTTTTTCATCCTGCAATCGCACTACCGAAGCACCCTCGATTTCAGCAATAAAGCCCTGCAGGCGGCAGAAAAAGGCTACCACAGGCTAATGAACGCCTGGCAGGAACTCCGCAACCTGGAATATCCCGGTGAAGGAACGGTAAATGAAAAACTTGACAAAGAAATCAATTCACTGCTTGAGGGCCTCGAAACATCCATGCAGGATGATTTCAACACCGCCCAGGCATTGGCCGGATTGTTTGAGCTTTCCAATAAGATCAACAGCTTCCGGCACGGGCAGGCCAGCCTTTCCGGTATCCGGCAGCCTACCTGGGACAATCTGAACCGCTCTTTTGAAGTTTTTATCCGGGATGTCCTGGGGTTGCGCCCGGAACAGGAAAGCGGCACGCAATTGCTGGACGGCATTATCGGGTTGCTGGTCGAAATCCGCAAAAAAGCCCGGGCAGCCCGCGATTTTGAAACCTCTGACTGGATCCGTGACCGCCTGCGCGAAATGAATGTGATCCTGAAGGACGAAAAAGACGGCACGACCACCTGGACTATAGAATAAGAACTATGCGCATTCCCCTGAAAAATCTTTCCATCCTGTTTACCGGTATATTCTTTGCCACAGGATTATGGCTGGTGCCTGCCTGCAACCAAAGCAAAACGGAGAGCCGCACTGGCAAACCGGATACGAACCAGGTCACCGATACAACGCAAATCCGGGTACCGCAATTCTCGGCTGACACGGCTTACGAATACGTGAGCCGGCAGGTAGCATTCGGTCCCAGGGTACCGGGCACAAAAGCCCACGCCAATTGCGCGCAATGGATTGCCGGTCAACTGCAAAAATTTGCCGGCCCGGGAAACACCCAGGTTCAGCATACCACCGTCCAGTTATTCAACGGGGAAACCGTGAAAATCTCCAATATCATCGCGTGGTTTAATCCTGAAGCCCGCCAGCGTATCTTGCTGTGCGCCCACTGGGATTCGCGCATGGTGGCCGATCACGACACGGAAAACCGAGACAAACCCATTGATGGGGCCAATGACGGGGGAAGCGGAGTGGCTATCCTGCTGGAAACAGCCCGGCAACTGGCAGCCAGCCCGCTCCGGGATATCGGGGTGGATATTGTCTTGTTTGACGCTGAAGACCAGGGCACCCCGGACAACATGGGTTATAAAAAAGACCGGAACTCGGCCTATACATGGTGCCTGGGCTCACAATACTGGTCCAGGAAGCGGCACCGACCTTCCTACAACTACCAGTACGGCATCCTGCTCGATATGGCCGGGGCTGAAAACGCTACATTTTACAAGGAAGGGTACTCCATGCAGTTTGCCCCGCGCATTGTGAATATGGTATGGGCCGAAGCCCACGCGGCCGGTTTCGGGCGGTATTTCCCGCGGGAAAAAGCCCAGGAAGTGCTGGATGACCATTATTTCATCAATAAAACAACCGGCATACCGGTTATTGACATCATCCACCTGAACAAAGCGGCCAAAACCTTTCATGAAAGCTGGCACACCCACCGCGACAATATGGAAATCATATCCAAAGAAACCCTGGAAGCCGTAGGCCAGACCCTGCTGAACATCCTTTACAAAACCGACAAAGGGCGGCTTTCGGTCTGAATTCAGAAATTCAGCAAATCCAGCAGTTGTTTTTCAAAGCGTGAGGCGGGCATAAACTGGTCTTCCAGCTCTTTAGTGAAAGGCACAGGCGTGTCGAGGGCTGCCGAACGGACCACCGGGGCATCCAGCCATTCGAAACATTCCCCTGCGATAAAAGCCGCTATTTCAGCCCCGATGCCTCCGGTAAGGGTATCTTCATGGAGAATGATGGCTTTGCCGGTTTTGCGAACGCTTTCCCGGATGCTTTCCCTGTCCAAAGGCAGCAAGGTGCGCAGGTCAATCAGGTCAGCGGAAATATCCGGGTGCCTGTCCAGCACTTTCCTGGCCCAATGGAGCCCTGCGCCATAGGTGATCACGCTCACATCCTCTCCGCTGCGGTCGGTGCGGGCTTTCCCGACAGGAAGCGTATAATAGCCTTCAGGAACCTCTCCGTGGATGCTCCTGTACAGGGCTTTGTGCTCAAAAAACAACACCGGGTTCGGATCCTCAAAGGAAGCCAGCAGTAGGCCTTTGGCGTCTTCCGGGGTGGCCGGATAAACTACCTTCAGCCCGGGGGTATGCACGAACCAGGCCTCGTTGGATTGCGAATGAAACGGCCCGGCACTCACCCCGCCACCGCAGGGCATCCGGATAACCACATCCGCGCGCAGGCCCCAGCGGTAATGGATTTTGGCCAGGTTGTTTACGATCTGGTTGAACCCGCAGGCCACGAAATCGGCAAACTGCATTTCCACCATGCTCTTGAAACCCATGGCCGACAGGCCGAGGGCCGTGCCGATGATGGCCGATTCGCACAAAGGGGTATTGCGCACCCGCTCCCTGCCGTATTTTTCCAGCAGGCCCTGCGTCACCTTAAACACACCCCCGTATTCGGCTATATCCTGCCCCATCAAAACGAGGTTTTCATGACGGGCCATCGCCTCATCCAAAGCTTCGGACAAGGCATCCACGAAGCGCATTTTTTTCCCGGCATCCCCCGGGGGTGGCACGGGGGCTTTTGGATGGCGGGCATACACATCACGCAGTTCTTTCTCCGGCCTCGGCTGCACGGGAGGCGCCTGGTAGGCTTTTTCCCAAGCCTCGTTGATTTGAGATTTCAATTCTTTCCGGACAGCGGTTGCTTCGTCTTCCGTCAGGATTTTTTCGCGGATCAGGTACTGCTCGTAATTGGCTACCGGATCCTTCCTGGCCCAGAACTTCATCAGCTCCTTCGGTACGTATTTCGTCCCGGAGGCTTCCTCATGGCCCCGCATGCGGAACGTCATACATTCGAGCAGGAAGGGGGCCGGCTTTTTCCGCATTTTCCCGGCTATGCGGCTTACGGTGTGATACACTTCCAGGATATTGTTGCCGTCAATGGTGGCGGAGTCCATATTGTATCCTTGCCCCCTAATGGCCAGCTTTTCCACGGTAAACTGTTCCTTCACCGGGGTCGACAAGCCGTAGCCGTTGTTTTCCACCAGGAAAATGACCGGCAAATTCCAGACGGAAGCCACATTCATGGCTTCGTGAAACTCGCCTTCGCTGGTTCCGCCCTCCCCGGTAAACACCAGGGTGGCTTTGGGCTCTTTTTTCAACAGGCGGGCCAGCGCATAGCCATCGGCCACGCTCAATTGAGGGCCGAGGTGGGAGATCATGCCATGAATGAAATACTCCGGGGCGCCAAAATGAAAGGAACGGTCGCGCCCTTTGGTGAAACCCCCGGGTTTCCCCTGGAACTGGAGGAAAAGCTTTTCCAAAGGCACTCCCCGCGTGGTGAAAACCCCCAGGTTGCGGTGCATGGGCAGGATCACTTCATCCGGCTCCAGGGCAAGGGTAGCACCCACCGCGATTGCTTCCTGGCCGATGCCTGAAAACCATTTGCTGATCCGTCCCTGCCGGAGCAGAATAAGCATTTTCTCTTCCACCAGGCGTGGAAGCAGCAAATACCTGTAAAACGACAGTAACTGTTTCCGGCTTAATTTCTTTCTGTCGTACCGGATAGCGGGTTCTGCGGGTTTTTGATTTGGTTCAGGACGATTCATGTTGTTCTTTCCAGGCCTGGTTAAAGGTTTTTTCCGGGAATGTTATGGGTTCACGGTGCGGGCCCCAGGAGGCGGAAAACCATTTCCTGAATATGAAGTTCTTAAACGAGGCGCTTCCGCGGTTCATCCATTGGCGCCTGAGCATAGCCCTGCGCCAGAGGCGCCATCCTAACCGTTCTTTCCAGGTGCTCATGCCCCGCGCGGTGCCCTCCTGCCTGTTGTAGAGCAATAATTTATGCAAATCGATGTGCACCGGGCAGGTTCCGGTACAGGCTCCGCAGAGGCTGCTGGCAAAGGACATGTGCCCGTATTCATAAAACCCCCTGAGGTGCGGAGTGATCACCGATCCGATGGGCCCGCTGTAAGTGGTCTGGTAAGCATGCCCTCCGATGCTCTTATACACAGGGCATACATTCAGGCAGGCTCCGCAGCGGATGCAGTACATGGCTTCGCGCAATACCGGGTCGGCCAGTATCCCGGACCGGCCATTGTCGAGCAATACCACGTACATGTGCTCCGGACCGTCCGCCTCGCTTTCCTTTTTCGGGCCGGTGAATACCGTATTGTAAACCGTCACGTTCTGGCCCGTACCATAAGTGGCCAGCAGGGGCCAGAACAGGCCCAGGTCGGTCAGGGAAGGAATGACTTTTTCAATGCCTACCAACACGATGTGCACCCTGGGAAAAGCCGTTGACAAGCGCGCGTTGCCTTCATTTTCTGTAACGGCCACCGCCCCGGCATCCGCAATGATGAAATTTGCCCCGGTAATGCCGATATCTGCCTGTACGTATTTTTCGCGGAGCACTTCGCGGGCCGCCAGGGTAAGTTGTTCAGGGGTGGCATGTTCGTCAGTGCCAATCTTATCATGGAACAAAGCCGCCACATCCTCTTTGGACTTGTGCATGGCCGGAGTGACAATGTGATACGGTTTCTCTCCTGCCAGCTGCACAATGTATTCTCCAAGGTCCGTTTCCTGTACTTCAATCCCTTCAGCTTCCAGAGCTTCGTTCAGTCCGATTTCTTCCGTGGCCATGCTTTTCGACTTCACCACCCGTTGTCCATTGTGCTGCCGGATGATAGACAATATCTCGCGCACTGCCGCGCTGCCTTCCGGAGCCCAGACCACCTTTCCCCCGTTGCGTGTAAAATTGCGTTCAAACTCCAGCAGGTAGGTATCAAGCGAAGCGACGGTTTTCCACTTCAGGTTTTTGGCTTTCCTGCGTGCGGCTTCAAGGTCAGTGTATTGCCGTTTTCCCTTTTCGACCGTGGCGAGGTATTTACCGATATTGAATTCCAGTTTATCCCGGTGAGTTTCATCAAAAGCCACCGTGGCTGCCTGGTCCAGAAACTGCTTTTTAGCCATATTCATAACAAAGGGAGTAAAGTTAGCAAATAAAGCCGCTCAAAAACGCGTGAACACCCGGGTTTCCGGAATACCGGCTTGAAAAACTCTGTCAATCCTATTACCTTTAATCCAAAGCTCCTCAGTACCTAACGATCCATGGTTCGAATATTTGTTTTTTTGCTGTTTACCTTATCGCTGTTTACTTCCTGTGACCGGAATGTCCCTTCACCTGATTCCAAAGATAAAGGGCCATTATTCGTGTTGCTGGATCCGGGCCGTACCGGAATCCAGTTTATCAATTCGCTGCAGGAAACCGCTGAAAAAAATTATTTCACCTACCAGTACATTTACAACGGAGGCGGGGTGGCTGCCGGGGATGTGAACAATGACGGCCTGCCGGACCTCTTTTTTACGGCTAACCAACAGCCGGATAAACTCTACATTAATGAAGGCGGTCTTCATTTCCGTGACGCATCCTCCGGGCTGGATCCTGCTGCCAACAGGGGCTGGTCAACCGGGGTTACCATGGCAGATGTAAACGGGGACGGATGGCTGGATATTTACGTGTGCAAATCCGCCAAATACCCGGCCGCGAAACGGGAAAATGTTTTGTACATCAACCAGGGCAACGGAAAGTTTGTGGACCAGGCCAAAGCCTACGGCCTGAATGATCCGGGTTTCAGTACCCAGGCTTCCTTTTTCGACTACGACCGGGACGGAGACCTCGACATGTATCTGATGAATCACCCGGTGGAAAATGAAGCCACCCTGGAGGAAATGAAGGAAAAGCGCTTCCAGCGCGACCCCATGCAATCCGACAAGCTATACCGGAATAACGGGGACAATACCTTTACCGATGTAAGCTGCGAAGCCGGGTTGCTGCCTGATTTTTATGGATATGGCCTTGGGCTGGTGACAGCCGATATCAATGATGACGGGTGGACGGATATCTATGTGGCCAACGATTACACTGAAAACGATTATTGTTATCTCAACAACGGGGACGGCACCTTCCGCGAAGCTGTCACCGAATTGACTGATTACATTTCCCACTACGGCATGGGTTGCGACATTGCCGACTTCAACAATGACGGGTTGGTGGATATCGTGGTGCTGGATATGCTGCCTGCCACCCGGTTCCGCCAAAAAACCATGCTTCCCGGTAAAAGCGCGGAAGAAATGAAGGAACAGACGGAAGCGGGCTTTTACAAAACCTATATGCAAAACACCCTCCAGCTGAATGAGGGCAACGGGCATTTCCGGGAAATTGCCTGGCTGGCCGGGGTAGCCGCCACGGATTGGAGCTGGGCGGCCCTGTTCGCGGACCTCGACAATGACGGGTGGAAAGACCTGTATATCACTAATGGTTTCCTCCGCGATGTCCGCAATATGGATGTTATCGAGGAAAGAAGCAGGCGGGCCAATGCCCAGGGCATTTACCGGGTGCGCCTTTTCGAGGAACTGAACCGTATTCCATCGGTTAAACTGGCCAATTTCGCTTTTCGGAACGGGGGCGGCCTCTCATTTAGCAATGTAACCAGCTCCTGGGGATTGAACCAGGGAGCCTTCTCGAACGGTGCCGTGGTTTCAGACCTGGACGGAGACGGTGACCTAGACCTGGTGGTCAACAACCTGAACGACTACGCCTTTGTTTATGAAAACCGGGCCATGCAACAGGGCGAAAACCATTATCTACAGGTCAGGCTGGAGACTCCGGGTCATACCGCGCTGGTGTATAATGCCAAAGTCAGGCTGGAAACCGCTTCCGGCTTGCAGGTGCAGGAGTACACTCCGGTCAGGGGTTATGAATCGGCCATGACCGGGCCATTGCACTTCGGCCTCGGCAAGGAAGAAACCGTTAACCGGCTGACCGTTGAATGGCCGGATGGCCATTGCAGTGAACTGCAAAATGTTGCGGCCGACCAGCTCATCACCGTTTCCTATAACCAGCCGGAAACCTGTGACCGGAACCGACAACCTGCCCCGGAGCTATTGTTCAGCGATATTACAGCTGGTGCAGGCGTCAGCCTGAAAACCATCGAAAACCCTTTCGATGACCGTTCTCTTCAGCCCCTGCTGCCCTTCAGGCGGTCAGATCTCGGCTCGCCCATGGCTGCCGGTGATGTTAACGGAGACGGACGGACAGATATCTGGATAGGCGGGGCAGCCGGGCAGGAAAGCCGGTTGTTGATTCGTGAAAAAGGAGACCGGTTCCATGTCAGCCCCCAGCCGGCTTTCCGGAATGACAGGCGTTTTGAAGATGGCGGGGCGGCCTTCCTGGACGCGGACGGAGACGGTGACCTGGATTTATACGTGGCCAGCGGTGGCTATGAAATGCCTCATGACGCCAATCACCTGCAGGACCGCTTGTACTGGAATGACGGAAAAGGAAATTTCCGGGCAGCCAAAGATGCCCTGCCGGAAATCAATGAGGCCACCGCGGTGGTGCTGCCGCTTGATTTCGACCAGGACGGGGACCTCGACCTGCTGGTATGCGGCCGGCTCACACCGGGGCGGTATCCCGAACCACCCCGTTCTTACCTGCTGGAAAACCGGGAAGGGCGTTTTACGGATGTGACCCGGACGATTGCCCCCGGATTCCTCGAGGGAGGAAATATCACAGACGCGGTCATGGCGGACATATCGGGAGACGGAAAGGCCGACCTGGTGCTGGCCGGGGAGTTTATGCCGATCCGGGTTTTTTCGCTGGAAAACGGGCGCTTCATGGAAATCCATCCGGGAGGCCTGTCGCAAACCCACGGCTGGTGGCAATCGCTTCAGACGGCAGACCTTGACGAAGACGGAGACCTGGATCTTATAGCCGGCAACCTCGGGCTGAATCACCCGTTCCGGGTCAAACCTTCCGCCCCCGCTGAATGGTACCTCGTTCCCCTGCCTGACGGGACAAAAAGAATTCTTGTTTCTCAATTCGAAAGGGACAAGACCTATCCCTTCCTGAACAAAAATGAACTGGATGAATACCTTCCCGGGCTTACGCAGCTGATTCCGGATCACGCAAGCTACGCCCGGACTACCACAGCCCAATTGCTGGGTCCGCTCCTGAATCAATCCACTGTCTACCGGATTTTTGAATGGCGGAATGCTTGGTTCGAAAACCTCGGGAACGGAAACCTGGTCATGCACCCTCTGCCAGATGCAGCCCAGTTGACTCCAGGGCAAGCCTTACTGGCGGCTGACTTCAACCTGGACAGCCACACGGATTTACTGATTGCCGGGAGTTTGCAAATGCTTTACGCCCGCTATCCTTCCCTGCCGGCAGCCGGGTTTTACCTTTTGGGAGACGGAAAAGGCAATTTTCGGACTGAAAAGTCTTATATTAGTGGTTTCCAACCTGTACCCGGTAGCCGTAGTCTTGCCATCAGTGCCAATGATGATGGTAACCTTCTGTTATTGTGCGCGGGCAGCAACGCAGGCATCCGCGTGTTCAGGTTGGAAGCGGGAAAGGATTTTATTGAACTTTCCACTAACGTACAATATGTAAATTCATGGGGTGATGCCCCAGTCAGCACACCGGATACCGGTACGTGGTCTGACGATTGAATTCTCAACGCAAAGGACTATGAAAAAACTTATTACCTCTCTCAGCATTGTCATAGCATTGTTTTGGGTTTCCTGCCAGGAAAGCAATCAAGCGCCCTACACAGGTAAGATGTTTGAACTGCTGAAACCCGCGCAAACCGGGATTACTTTTTCAAATACCATCCAGGAATCCCAGGACGCGAATTACCTTGTATATGAAGGGTTTTACCAGGGGGCCGGGGTGGCTGCCGGGGATTTTAACAATGACGGCCTGACCGATTTGTATTTCTGCGGGAATATGGCTCCCAACCGCCTGTACATGAACCGGGGAGACTGGAAATTTGAAGACGTGACCGAACAGGCCGGAGTGGATGGCGGGGATGGCTGGTCAGACGGAGTGGCACTCGGAGATGTGAACGGGGATGGCTGGCTGGATATTTATGTGTGCAAATTCCTTTGGGACGATGAAAGCCTTCGCCACAACCTGCTGTACATCAACAACGGGGACGGCACTTTTTCGGAGCAGGCCGCGCAGTGGGGAGTGGATGATGCCGGCTATTCCGTGCAGGCCGCGTTTCTGGATTACGACCGGGATGGCGACCTCGACCTGTATGTGGTAAACCAACCGCCCAACAGTTCCCGGCTGAAAAAAGAACTGATCGGGTATGTTGACTTTCAGTACACCGACCGTCTGTACCGGAATAACGGGGACGGTTCCTTTACCGATGTTACCGACCAGGCAGGCATTACCAACTACGGATACGGATTAAGCGTGGCCATAGGAGACCTTGACAATGATCACTGGCCGGATATTTATGTCGCCTGTGACTACGAGGCCCCGGACTTCATGTACATCAACAATCATGACGGCACTTTCACTGACCGTTCCAAACAATCGCTCCGGCATATGTCCAACTACGGGATGGGCTGCGATGCGGCCGATTTCAACAATGACGGCAACCTGGACATATACGTTGCCGACATGGTAGCCCCGGACAACTACCGGCTGAAAGCCAACATGAGCGGGATGAATCCGCAAAAATTCTGGACGCTGGCCCAGGCCGGGTATCATTACCAGTATATGTTCAATACCCTGCAATTGAATAACGGGAACCGGTATTTCAGTGAAATCGCGCAGCTGGCAGGCGTTTCGGCCACCGACTGGAGCTGGTCAGCATTGTTTGCCGACCTCGACAATGACGGCTGGAAAGACCTGTTGGTGACTAACGGTATGTTGCGTGATGTAAGAAATAACGATTTCAAGCACAAAATGATGGATAAGCTGGAGGAACAGCGAAAAGAGGCGGAAGAAAAAGGAGAAGATTTTGTTCCGGATTACCTGTCTATACTCGATATGGCGCCCAGCGTGAAGCTTTCCGATTACCTGTTTCACAATAAAGGCGACCTTACTTTTGAAAACATGACCACCGACTGGGGCCTGGCAAAACCGGGATGGGATCATGGCGTGGCCCTGGCCGATCTCGACAATGACGGTGACCTGGACATTGTCATGAACTCACTGAATGACACGGCCCGGATTTTTCAAAATCATGCCACCGAGAAAAACGGAAACCATTGGATACGGTTTGACCTGAAGGGCAATAAGCATAATCCGTTCAGCTATGGCGCCCGGGTCGAAATCTACACCCCGGATGGCGGGTACCAGGTGGTGGAACATTACCCCAACCGCGGCTACATGTCCGCTTCGGAATTGTTTGTCCACTTTGGGATCGGTGAAAACAAAACAGTGGATAAAGCCGTGATCCACTGGCCGGACGGGAACATGCTGGAAATGGACGGCCTGAAGGCTGATAAAATTTATACGGCTGATGTAAAGGACGCCCGCCTGGAAAGGGAAGGTGAACATATAACCATCAACCCGCTGTTTGCGGATATCACCAGCGAAAGCAAACTCAAATGGCGCCACCGGGAAAATGAATTTGACGATTACGCCCGCGAGAGCCTGATTCCTTACCAGCTGTCCCGCCTCGGGCCCTGCCTGGCTACAGGCGATCTAAACGGAGACCAGGTGGAAGATATCTATGCCGGGGGTGCCATCGGCCAGCCGGGAGCTATTTTCCTGCAAAAACCGGACGGAACCTTCCAGTACTGGCAACTGCATTTCTTTGATGAAGAAAAAGGCTATGAAGACCTCGGGGCAGCCATTTTTGACGCGGACGGTGACGGTGACAATGACCTGTACGTGGCCAGCGGGGGCAACGAATATGACCGTGGCAGCCCGATGCTTCAGGACCGACTGTACATCAACAACGGGGATGGCACTTTTCATAAAGATACCGATGCTTTGCCTGACCTGACGGAAAGCAACGGCTGTGTGCGTCCCTTCGATTTTGACGGGGATGGAGATATTGACCTGTTCGTGGGCGGCAGGCAGCACCCGGGACGCTATCCCTACCCGGCCAGGAGTTACCTTCTGCGCAACGATGGCGGCACCTTTACTGACGTAACCGAAACCCTGGCCCCGGACCTTCTTAAACCCGGTATGGTGACCGATGCCGTTTGGAGCGATTATGACGGGGACGGAGCCACCGACCTGGTCATTGTCGGGGAATGGATGCCTATAATGCTGCTGCACAACGATGGCAACGGGTTCAGCAACCAGACTACCGCCAGCGGTCTGGATAAATACACCGGCTGGTGGTATTGTATCAGCAGCGCTGACATAGACCAAGACGGGGATGAAGATTTCCTGATCGGGAACCTCGGGCTGAACTCCAAATACAAAGCTTCGGCAGAGGAACCTTTCAGCGTGTATTGCACCGACTTTGACGGAAACGGCACCTACGACATTGTGTTGAGCTATTACAACAACGGCAATCCCTACCCGGTAAGGGGAAGGACCTGTTCTTCCAACCAGATGCCGTACCTTAAGAAAAAATTTCCCACCTACGATGCGTTTGCTTCTGCCACGCTCGACAAGATCTACGGAGAAAAGCTGAAGGAAGCCTTACACTACGATGCCCATATCTTCGAATCCGTTTACCTGGAAAACAAGGGGAATAACCAGTTTGAATTGCATCCCCTGCCCAACCTGGCGCAGATTTCCACGGTGATGGGGATAATTCCCTACGATTTCGACCAGGACGGGAATATGGATATCGTACTGGCCGGGAACCTGTACGCCCGTGAAGTGGAAACCGAGCGTAATGATGCGGGCTATGGCTTATACCTGAAGGGAGATGGTGCAGGGCACTTCAGCCCCGTGCCTATCACGGAAAGCGGTTTCTTCGCCCCGGGCGATGTGCATACCCTGGTAATGACTTGGACTCCGGAAGGATTTCCACTGGTTTTGATCGGTAAGAATAACGATTACCTGCAGGCCGTTGCCTGTACCAAACGAAGCGGCAGCGGGGAAGGTCCCACAAAATTCAAAGCGAAAGTGGAATATGCCAATACATGGGCTGACGCACCGGTAACGGAAAACACCGATACCATTACCTGGGAAATTGAATAATACAGGTTTCCTAATTTTAACCCATGCACCGGATACGTTGGATAAGCGCATGCCTGTTAGTGACCTTGGCAGCAGGTTCATGCTCAGGCCCTGGCAAGAAAAAACCTGCCGCGAAGGAAACATTGTTTACCCGCCTGCCGGCCTCTGAAACCGGGGTGGACTTTATCAATGCCCTGAAAGAAACCCCGGACCGTAACATATTTACCTACGAGTACATTTACAATGGTGGAGGGGTGGCTGTTGGCGATATCAATAACGACAGCCTGCCGGATATTTACCTGACCGGGAATTTTGCTTCCAGCCGCCTCTACCTGAACGAAGGGAATATGCATTTCCGTGACATTACGGAGGAAGCGGGCGTAAGCACCAAAGGCTGGTGTTCAGGGGTAACAATGGCGGATGTAAATGAAGACGGCTGGCTGGATATTTATGTATGTCGCTCGGCTAAATACGCTCCGAAAGACCGGGCGAACCTGCTGTTCATCAACAACGGAGATCTTAACTTCACGGAACAGGCGGTTTCCTATGGAATTGATGAAAAAGGGCACAGCACTGTAGCTTCCTTCTTTGATTACGACCGGGACGGCCACCTCGACCTGTATGTGGGAAACCACCAGGTAAACTTCGCTCAAAAATTCGACTTTGCCGAAGACAAGCTGCAAAATCCTTATCGATGGGGATGGAACCGCCTGTATCACAACAACGGGGACGGAACTTTTACGGATGTAACCGAATCGCTGGGACTAAAAGATGCCGGGTTTGCCCTAAGTGTCACCACGGTAGACATTAACCTGGACGGATGGACCGATATTTACGTGGCCAACGACTATATTGACCCGGACTACATGCTTATTAACCAGGGGGACGGAACCTTCCGGGATGAACTGGCTGACCACCTGTTTCATATTTCCAACTTCGGGATGGGAGCGGATATCGCTGACTACAACAATGACACCCTGCCCGACATTATTGTGCTGGACATGCTGGCCGAAACCAACTACAGGCGGAAGACCTTGCGCGGGGGAGCCGGGTATGACCGCTACTGGAAGCAGGTGAAATTCGGGTTTTACCACCAGCTTATGCGCAATACCCTGCAGTTGAATAATGGCAACGGCACTTTTTCAGAGATCGGGCAACTGGCCGGCATATCTGCCACGGATTGGAGCTGGACCCCTATGTTAGCAGATTTTGATGCGGATGGGTGGAAAGACTTGCTGGTAACCAACGGATACAGGCGCGATTTTACCAACCTGGATTTCATGCGGGGCATCCTGGAAGAAGAACGAAAGAAAGCCAAAGCCGAGCACCGGGAACTGGACCTGGCCCGGTTGCTGAAACAAATTCCCGTTACCCGCCTGCCCAATTATGTTTTCAGGAATAACGCGGATCTGACCTTCACCAACGAGACCAATGCCTGGGGCCTGACGGACGGAGCGTTTTCCATGGGGTCGGCCTATGCCGATCTGGACGGGGATGGCGACCTGGACCTGGTTATGAACAATATTGACGACACGGCCTTCATTTACCGGAACAATGCCCGGAAGATTAATTGGCTGAAAGTGCGTTGCAAAGGCAGCGATGGGAATACTTTCGGGCTGGGCGCGAAGGTTTGGGTAAAAGCCGGTGGCCTCACTCAGTACCAGGAGCTCATGCCTGTCAGGGGATACCAGTCCTCCCAGGAACCGGTTTTGTATTTTGGGCTGGGCAAGGCCGGATCGGCTGACGAGGTGCGTATCCTCTGGCCAAACGGACACCAGCAGGTTGTGCAGAATGTACCGGCCGGCAAAACCCTTGTCTTCCGCCAGGAAGATGCTACAGACCGCTATGTTCCGCCCAAACCACCCAGGCCTTACTTTACGGACATTACCACCCGGTCGAAAATCGATTTCAGGCACCGGGAAAATGAGTACAACGATTTCCGCAGACAGCCGCTTCTGCCCCACAAAATGTCGCAGGAGGGCCCTGCTCTGGCGGTTGGTGATGTCAACGGGGACGGGCTGGATGATATCTTCATAGGAGGAGCTTATGACCAGGCGGGAATGCTATATGTTCAGACGGCCAGCGGGCGCTTCCGGGCCCTTCCGCAGCACGCTTTTGAAACCGACAAGGTAAGTGAAGACATTTCAGCGGTTTTCCTCGATGCCGATGGAGACGGGGATGCCGACCTGTATGTAATGAGTGGCGGAGGAGAGTTTGTGGAGCATGCCCGTGAATTCCCGGACCGGCTTTACCTGAATGATGGTTCAGGCCGTTTTACAAGGGACACCACCGCGCTTCCGGCCGGAATCAGGGAATGCGGCAGTATCGTGCGCCCCTGCGATTTTGACGGGGACGGAGACCTGGATCTCTTTGCGGGAACCTTGTTTATCCCCGGCCGTTATCCCTTGCCTGCTTCCAGTTTCCTGCTGGAAAATGACGGGGGCACATTCCACAATGTCACTGCCAGTTTGTGTTCCGGTTTACAGTCAGTGGGCATGGTGCGTTGCGCGGTCTGGACAGATGTGGATTCGGACGGAAAACCGGACCTTGTGATCAGTGGGGAATGGATGCCGCTGAAAATTTTCCGGAATACGGGAAGCGGGTTTGAAGATATTACCGCTAAGGCCGGAACCGGGGAAAGCACCGGGTGGTGGTTTAGCCTGGCCGCAGCCGATCTGGACGGGGACGGAGACCAGGACCTGGTGGCCGGCAACCGTGGGCTGAACGACCAGATACAAGCCTCGGACGACAAACCGGCTTACCTGTATGCTGATGATTTTGACGCAAACGGGCAGATCGACCCGCTGATTTGCGCCTGGTTTGGCGACACCAGTTTTCCCGTGGCCAGCCGGGATGAATTCAGGCTGCAGATGCAGAACTGGCGCAACCGTTACCCGACCTATGCTTCCTACGCCAAATTGCGGATAAAAGACATCCTGAAGCCGGAACAGTTTAAAAAGGCACTTTACCTGGAGGCCAAAACCTTTCGTACGGCCTGGTTTGAAAATGACGGGCGGGGGCATTTTACCCGCCACGACCTGCCGTTCCGTACGCAGTTCTCCCCCGTTCAGGGGATTATAATCAGGGATTTTACCGGAGACGGCCACCCGGATATTCTGCTGGCAGGCAATTATTTCCCCGCCAGGGCGGAAGCCGGACGATACGATGCGTCCATAGGCGTACTGTTGAAAGGAGACGGTTCCGGCCATTTCAAACCGGTGGATGCCATGCATTCAGGCATATCGCTTCCGGGCGATGTCAGGCGAATGGCATTGGTACGCCTGGCGGGAAAACGTACTGGCATTGCAGTGGCAAGAAATGACAATAAAATCAGCTTACTCGAATGGCTCAAGCCTGAAGAGCGCTGACCGCTTCAGTCCAGTGGTATCTTTTCCACCCTGCGGGCGTGCCGCCCTCCTTCAAAAGAAGTGGAAAGGAACACATCAACCAATTCAAGGGCCAGGGAAGTGTCAATAAACCGGGCGGAAAGGCACAGTACATTGGCATTGTTATGCTGCCGGGCCAGGGCAGCCAGATCACGGTTCCAGGCCAGTGCTGCCCGGATATGTGGATGCTTGTTAGCCGTCATACATACCCCGTTGCCGGAGCCGCAAATCAAAATACCGAAATCGAACGAGGGATCCCTGAGAGCCTCCGCTACCGCGTGGGCATAATCCGGATAATCCGTGGACTCGCTGGAATGCGTGCCATAATCGGCAACCCGGTGCCCTTCCTTTTCCAGGTGGCGAATCACCGCTCCTTTCAGGGCAAAACCGGCATGGTCTGATCCGATGGCTATTTTCATGGTTCCGGTTTATTGGTCAGAAAATCTTTCCTCGCGCTTTTGATTTACCCGCCTCGATACGCTTATGCTGATTTCATACAACAACAGAATCGGCAACGCTATCAGTACCTGACTGGTTACATCCGGGGGCGTAAGCACCGCGGCCACCACTAAAGTTACGACAATGGCATGCTTCCGGTAGCGCTTCATAAACTCCGGGGTTATCAGGCCGATTTTCGAAAGGAAATAGACAAATATCGGTAGCTCAAAAATCAACCCGGCCGCCAGGCTGATCATGGAAATAACCGTAATGTAGGAACCCAGGTTGATCGTGTTTTCCACGCTGGCGCTTACATGGTAACTGCCCAGGAAATTCACCGAAAACGGAACGATGACAAAATATCCGAACAGAATACCGGTAATAAACAGAGCAGCGCAAATTCCCACCAGGCCTCGGGCCGCGTGGATTTCCCTTTCATACAAACCCGGTTTTACGAAACGCCATATTTCCCAAAACACATAGGGCGAGGCAATGATCAGCCCGGCAATAAACGATATCTTGATATGCGTTACAAACTGCCCGGCCATATCCAGGTTAATGATCTTGAACGGGATTTCCTGCAGGCAAAACTGCCCTTTCACATTCAGGGTTTCCCCCAGCCAGCACAGTACACGGTAAGAAAGAAAAGAGGTATGTGTCGGGCCAAATATAACTACATCAAACAGGAACGACTTATTGACAAAAGCCACAATAGCCACCACAAGAATGGCTGCCAAGGACCGGATAATGTGCCATCGCAGCTCTTCCAGGTGCTCAAAAAAAGATAGGTTGTCCTTGTCTTTTGCCATTCCCTGCGCCCCGGCCTGTTATTTCACATCAAGAATCTGGAACAGTTCATCCAGTTTGGGTGACAAAATAATTTCGGTCCGCCTGTTTTTGGCCCGTCCTTCCGCGGTACTGTTGTCAGCCACGGGATGAAATTCTCCCCTTCCGGAGGCACTGATCCGGGCAGGATCCACCCCGTTGCCGGTCAGGATCCGCACAATGGAAGTAGCCCGCAAAACACTTAAATCCCAGTTATCTTTCATCCGGTCGGAAGGCCGCAAAGGCACATTGTCCGTATGCCCTTCAATGATGATATCGATGTCCGGGTTCTTGGCAAGGACCCCGGCCAGTTTTTTCAGAGCATCTTTCCCCTTGGGATCGACCTGGGTGCTGCCGGATTTAAACAATAATTGCTCCGCCAGGGAAACATATACTTTTCCGTTTCGGATTTCCACGGTAAGATCGTTGGCGCTGAACCCGAGCAGGGCTTCATTCACTTTTTGCCGCAAGGCATTCACTACCGAATCCTTGGCATTAATGGCTGATTCCAGTTCCTTTACCCGCTGTTCCCTGGCTTCCAGGTTTTTCTGAAGTATTTTGATGCTCTCTTCCTGGGTTTGCAGCGCCAGTTGTTTTTCATTCAGCTCTTTTTCCTTTTGGGCCAGTTCCCTTTCCTTTTCGTTCAGCTCACTCAGCAATTTTTCTTTTTCGGAACTGGTATTTTCCAGTAAAGCCTTATTCTGTGCAATCACTTTCTCATACAACTCATTCAAATTGGCATTCATTCTTTCAATGTTCCGGTAACGTATGCCATATTCCGTGGTATCCCTGCGCAGTTTTTTTACCTCTTTTGTCAAATCATCCACCTGTGTTTCCAGGTTTTTCACCCGGGCATCCAACTCGGTATAATTGGTTTTGTAATAGTTTACCGAGTCCTGGAGTTTAAGGTTGAGCCGCTGGGCGTCTTCGAGTTTCCGGGCAGGCACACAAGCGGTGAACTGCAGCATTGTCCCGGTTAACAATCCAAACACAGCAAGAATCAGGTATTTCCTTTTCATGGTTTGGTGATTTTCTGATCAGGGAATAAAGTTAACATTAAATCAGCTGCTTGAAAATGACACGTTTCTGCGAAAGCACCGGCAGTGTTAGGACTCACATTTCTTCAATAGCCGGCATACTTCTTCCCAGTTTTTAGCCGGTACATACAAACCGCTGTGCCTGCTATCTGGTTGTGTACCGGCCATACGGGCCGCGGAGCCCCCGAAGCCGGTATGACAGATAACAGTTTTCCCGTGCTGCCAGGCATAAGCAAGCTCCGATAATGTGCCCGCACCTCCACCGGCCGCCACCAGCACATCAGCCGTAAGGATAATGAGATGATTCCGTGCCAGCCCGAGTCCGGTGGGAATCACTACATCGCACCAGGAATTGGCCGTTGCCTTATCACTTCCGGGTAACAGCCCTATGCTCACCGGCCGGCCAGTACCGGCTTCCGAGGCGCCCCGGCATACCGCTTCCATAAAACCGTCCAGGCCGCCATTGACCACCATCCACCCGTTCCGGGCGATAAACCCGCCCAATGCCATTCCGAATTCATAAATAGCTTCCGTGCAATGACTGCCCGAGGGCCCGATGGTTCCGATAACCATTTTGCCAGGTTTTTTAGCTACCGCACAATAAACAAATATCCAAGATAACCGGCATAAAACACAAGCAAGAGAATTCCATTGGCCCTTGAAACTTTTTTATCTGCTGACATGGCCCAAAAGGCAAGCGTGGCCAGCAGCATGACCGGAAGGCTGAAATACAGAATCCCCGCTGGAACCGGCAGACTACTGAACATTCCCGGCAAGCCCATAACAACCAATGTGTTGAAGATGTTGCTACCGATAATGTTCCCGGTAATGATATTTACATTGTTCCGCCTGGCTGCGGCAATACTAACTGCCAGCTCCGGAAGAGATGTGCCCAGGGCTACTGCCGTAAGGGCAATCAGTTCAGTACCCACTGAGAGCTGCCTGGCTAATTCAATGACCGCAGTAATGGTATATTTTGACCCGAAATAAATCCCCGCGATAAAAACCACCAGCCAAACCCACTGCCCGATACCGGATTTGGGAGTTATTTTTTGAATTTCGTTTACTTCCGAAGCCAACACGACATTGGACCTGTTGCGCACCATGTAGAAGATATACACAGCAAACAGCCCCAGGAAAGCCAGTGCCTCCCACCGCGTGAACACCAAATCAAAAAGAAAAAAAATGAGCACAAGGGCTGATAAAACCAACAAAGGGAAATCCCATTTCAGGATATTCTTGTCCACGTGATAATTCCGGATCATCAATGCAGATATCCCTATAATAAGCAGGATATTGGTAATATTTGATCCTATTACATTACCCACCACTATTTCACCGGAATGCCTAGCTACGGCAAAGAAGGAAGCGCCCAGTTCCGGAAGAGAGGTGCCCATAGCCACAATGGTAATGCCGATTACAAACGACCGGATTCCGAGGCCTCTTCCAATATGTTCCGCTGTAACTATAAACCGGTTGGATGAAAACACCAGTAAGGCAAGCGCTCCGGCAAAAACCAAAATCCACATAAGCGCTCCGGTCATTTTTTTCTTAGTTTTCGGCACAAATTACATGGAATTCGGAAGATTTCCGTTGTATCTTTTACAAAGAATAATTTAACGCATGAATGCCAAATCCATTTTTTACCTTTTCCTGGTCATATTCATGTATGTCTTCCTGTTCGTCCTGGCGCTGGTTGTTGTGGGTGTCTTGGCACAACGCCTGAAGCTGGACCGCTGGTTTACCAGTGATCGTCAGCTAAACCTGTTCATATTTGTGGTGGCTGCTTCGTTGTATGTGGTGGTAATCCTGCTGTTTTTTATAGATTGGGCCCGCCTCATGCTTGAATCAGCAGGTTGGATTTAATAACAAATGTACCAGAGAACCTTACTTAATAGTCCAGGTTGCCTTACCGGCAATCAGTTTATCCAGGTTTCCTTTGCCAAAGCGTTTAACAGCCTCTTCAATCTGGTCGTTTAGCAATTGTTCATAGGTAGGCCTCTGGCCTTCATAAATGACTCCAAAGGGCCGGGGCAGGGCATTCTCATCTTTCGGATCGTCAAAAAACCGGACTAAAACCTGTGCTTTACAAATGTCGTACTCATTGTGAATCCACAAATCATCCGGTGAATATCCATCCTCGAGCTTTACAACTTGAGGGCGCATCCCGTCCAACCGGATTCCCAATTCATGGTTTTCACCAAAAGTCAGGGGCCGGTCATGTTCAAGATACAAAGCATGTCGCGGTTTGGAGTCTTTTTCAGTATAAGCAAAAAAGGCTCCGTGGTTGAAAATGTTGCAGTTCTGATAAATTTCAATAAAAGAGGTACCCGCATGGGCATGGGCTCTTTTGAGTATTCCCTGCAAATGTTTGGGATTCCGGTCAATGCAGCGGGCAACAAAGGTACCGTCTGCCCCCAAGGCCAGGGCCACCGGGTTAAAGGGATGATCCAACGAGCCCAACGGGGTGGATTTGGTCACTTTCTGTTGCTCTGAAGTGGGGCTGTATTGCCCTTTGGTAAGACCGTAAATCTGGTTGTTGAACAACAGAATATTCATATCAAAGTTCCTCCGCAGGGCATGAATCAGGTGATTGCCTCCGATGGCCAGGGCGTCTCCATCCCCGGTGACTACCCAAACGCTCAGGTCAGGATTCACTGCCTTTAAACCGGAAGCTATGGCCGGAGCCCGCCCGTGAATGGAGTGCATTCCAAAGGTATTCACGTAATATGGAAACCGTGAGGAACAACCGATTCCCGATACAATGACAATATTTTCCCGGAGCACTTCCAACTGGGGCAAAACGGTTTGAACCATTTTCAAAATGGCATAATCCCCACAACCGGGGCACCAGCGAACATCCTGTTCGGTTTCAAAATCCTTGGGGGTCAGGACAGGGGCTTGCAAATCAGACATGATAGTAAATTGGGCTTGTTCAAGCGTTAATTATCTCTTCAATTTTACTGCGAATCTCTTGCAGGGTAAAAGGTATGCCCTGTATCTTGTTGTAAGCAACGACCGGAACGGAAAAATGGTCTCTGAGAATTCTGACCAATTGGCCGTTATTCATTTCCGGAACCAGCACCTTTTCATACCGGCTGATAATTTCTCCAAGATTCCTGGGAAATGGGTTTATATATCTCAAGTGGGCATGTCCAATACCACGAATTCCTTCTTCATGCATATCGCGCACCACGGACCGTATGGGGCCATAGGTTGAACCCCAGCCGATTACCAGTAGCTTACCGGATTCATCACCCTCTTCAATTTGCTGTTCCGGGATGTAGTTGGCAATCCGCTCAATCTTTTCCTGGCGAAGCTTAACCATGTCCTCATGATTTTGCGGGTCATAGGAAACATTACCGGTCAGGTTTTCTTTTTCCAGCCCTCCAATCCGGTGTTCCAGCCCTTTGGTTCCGGGAATAGCCCAGGGCCTCGCCAGTTTTTCATCGCGCACATACGGATAAAACCGTTCATTTCCATTGTTAAGTGGCTTGGCAAATACCGGCTTTATGGGTGGCAAATCAGCCATTTTCGGAAACCGCCAGGGTTCTGAGCCGTTAGCCAGGTAACCATCTGACAGCATGATGACAGGCGTCATGTGCTCAATGGCAATCCGGCAGGCTTCAAAGGCAATGTCAAAGCAATCCGTTGGGGATTGTGCGGCCAGTATGGGCACGGGGCTTTCACCGTTTCTGCCCCAATAGGCCTGCATAAGGTCAGCCTGTTCGGTTTTGGTAGGCATACCGGTTGAAGGACCGGCCCTTTGTACATTGATGATCACCAGTGGAAGTTCGAGCATTACAGCCAACCCGATGGCTTCGCTTTTCAAAGCAAACCCAGGGCCTGAGGTGGTTGTCACAGCTAGGTGGCCACCAAAAGAAGCGCCAATAGCCGAGCTTACTGCAGCTATTTCATCCTCTGCCTGAAAAGCCCGGACTCCATACTGCTTTTTAGCTGCTAATTCATGCAAAATATCAGATGCCGGGGTTATGGGATAAGAGCCCAGATACAAAGGCAACCCGGCTTTTTCCGAAGCTGCCAGCAAACCATAGCTGGTGGCCACATTTCCCATAATTCCCCGGTAAGTGCCCGGAGGCAGATCAGCAGGGTCAACCTTAAACCGGACGGAAAAGGTATCGGTGGTTACTCCGAAATTATAACCCGCTTTCAACACTTTAATGTTGGCTCTGAGAAGTTCCGGTTTTTTAGCAAATTTTTCCTTAAGAAAAGCAATGGTACTGTCCAGCTTCCGGTCGTACATCCAGAAGAGGAAACCCAGGACAAACATATTTTTGGAACGGTCCCTTTCCTTGATCCCCAGGCTGCTGTCATTCAATACTTCACGGGTTAGTTTGGTGATGTCAATGGCAATCAGCCGGTAATTATCAAGGCTTCCGTCTTCCAGTGGATTTTCCTGGTAACCTGCCAGCCTGAGGTTTCTTTTGTCAAAACCCGAATTATTTACAATGATGACTCCATGCTTTTTCAAATACGGCAGGTTTATTTTCAGGGCTGCCGCGTTCATGGCTACCAGGACATCGATTTCATCGCCCGGGGTAAAAATATCTTCACTGCTGAATTGAATCTGAAACCCACTGACTCCGGCCAAGGTTCCCTGTGGAGCGCGAATCTCAGCCGGATAATCCGGGAAAGTCACAATGTCTGATCCGGTTAAAGCGGTATTGCTTGAAAACTGGTTGCCCGTCAGCTGCATTCCGTCCCCTGAATCTCCGGCAAACTTGATAACGATGCGGGTCTTTTCCTGAATGGTTGGGCTCATTGCATATGAGTTAAATCAAAATAGGGGTACAAAAGTACGAATTTTAATACCCGTAAACTTGCCCCTCTAACAATTATTTTAATAGGCTCGTTCATTTTTCCCTTGTATATAATGGACAAAAGCCCGGTTAACCACCCGATTGCCTCCCGGTGTAGGATAATTTCCTGAAAAATACCAGTCTCCGGTATGGCCGGGGACAGCCTGGTGCAGATTTTCCAGGGTTTGATAAATCACCTTCACTTCGGCAAACATGTGACTGGGCTTCACAATCCGGGCAATCTCCCGGGATATCTCATCATATTCAAAAGGCTCGTACAGGGCTTTCACTTCATTTTTTATTTGCTCTACCGGCCGTTCCAGCGATTCCTTGCAACGGTGATAGATCTCTTCCAACAGGGAATCCATTCCCCTTTTTTTGACCAGGGATACAGCCGCGCGGAAAGCGACAAACTCACCAAGCCGTGACATATCAATTCCATAACAATCAGGATACCGAATCTGTGGCGCGGAAGACACCACTACGATTTTTTTAGGCTCCAACCGGTCCAGAATGGACAATATGCTTTGCTGCAAGGTTGTGCCTCTTACAATAGAGTCATCAATGATGACCAGGTTGTCTTCATGGGGGACTACAGAGCCGTAGGTTATATCATATACATGGGAAACCAATTCATCGCGCGATTGGTCCTGTGTAATAAAGGTACGCAGTTTTACATCCTTCATGGCCACTTTTTCAATCCGCACTTTGCGCTCGAGTATTTTAAGTATTTGCTCTTTAGAAAGCTTTCCGGGATTTTTCAATGCTTCCGCCTGCTGGCCGGTGAGCCATTTGTCCAAAGCTTCCAGCATACCGAAAAAGGCAACCTCAGCCGTATTGGGAATAAAGGAAAAGACGGTGTGTTCCAGGTCATAATCCACTTCTTTCAGTATGCGGGGCATTAATAACTGCCCCAATCTTTTCCTTTCCCGGTAAATATCCGGGTCAGTGCCTCTTGAAAAATATATTCTTTCAAAGCTGCAGGAAGTCCTTTTGCGGGATTTTAATATTTCGGGCAGGTTTACTGAACCGTCTTTTTTAACCACCAGGGCATGGCCGGGCGGTATTTCCTGCAAATTCCTGGCAGATACATTCATGCAAGTCAGGATAGCCGGGCGTTCGGAAGCGGCCACTACCACTTCCTCGCTGGCATAAAACCAGGCTGGCCGGATGCCGTTCGGATCGCGCATTACAAAGGCATCCCCGTTGCCTATCATGCCCACCATGGTATAGCCTCCGTCAAAATCGCGGGCGGCCCGGTGCAGAATTCGCTGTAAGTCCAATTCACGCGAAATAATTTCGGTTAGCTGGCGATTGGAATATCCTTCCGGTTTGTATTTGTCAAATATCCGCTGGTTTTCCTCATCCAGAAAATGGCCGATTTTTTCCTGTACCGTCACCGTGTCCGACTTTTCTTTCGGGTGCTGGCCAAGGCTTACCAATTGGTTAAACAGGTCATCCACATTGGTGAGATTAAAATTACCTGCCAGCACCAGGTTACGGGTCATCCAGTTGTTCTGCCGCAAAAAAGGATGAACGGTTTCCAAGGTATTCTCTCCATGCGTCCCGTACCGTAAATGGCCCAGCAATACTTCTCCCACAAAAGGCAGGTTTTGTTTCAGCCAATCCGCCTTGAAGGGACGGCCGGGATACATTCGTTCGAGTTCATGAAAGGGTTGATATATCTTCTCAAAAATATCCTTGATGGGCTGGCTACTGTTGCTTCTCTCCCGGCTGATATATTTGCTGCCGGGCGGCATATCCAGCTTAATAACAGCAACCCCGGCTCCGTCCTGACCGCGGTTGTGCTGCTTCTCCATGAGCAGATATAATTTATTCAGGCCGTAAAGGGGCGTACCATACTTTTCCTCGTAATATGACAGGGGCTTCAGCAGGCGGATTAGAACAATTCCGCACTCGTGTTTGATCACCTCACTCATGGATGGGTGCTAAAATGCAAAGGTATGAATTTCATGCCTCAAAAGACTTTTCAAAGCAGTTGTTTAATAAGTTCGTCTACGCTAAGGTTTTCAGCCTCCGCTTTATAATTACGCACAATCCGGTGGCGCAATATCGGTAAAGCCACCGCTTGTACATCTTCTATGTCCGGTGAGTATTTCCCATGAATCACCGCATGGCATTTAGCCCCAAGCACCAAGTACTGTGAGGCCCTTGGCCCGGCTCCCCAAACCAGGTAATTATTCACAACATCCGGAGCGCCCGGCAAATTGGGACGGGTTTTCGCTGCCAACCGGACAGCGTATTCCATCACATTGTCAGAAACCGGTATTTTCCGTACAAGGTGCTGAAAATAGCGGATTTCCTCTGCGTCCAGAAGTTTTTCCAAGTGTACGATCAGGTCGGTGGTGGTTGTCTTTACAATCTCCATTTCTTCCTCAAAAGAAGGATAATCAACCGTTATGCTGAACATGAAACGATCAAGTTGTGCTTCCGGCAGGGGATAGGTTCCCTCCTGCTCGATGGGGTTTTGGGTGGCGAGCACAAAAAACGGAAGGTCAAGCACGTGTCTTTCACCGGAAACGGTTACCGACTTTTCCTGCATGGCTTCCAGCAAGGCGGCTTGTGTTTTGGGTGGGGTCCGGTTTATTTCGTCCGCCAGTACGATGTTGGCAAATATGGGTCCCTTGTTAAAAACAAATTTTCTTTCTGAATCCAATATCTCCGTGCCGGTGATATCAGAAGGCATTAAATCAGGGGTGAACTGAATACGCTTAAAACTTAAATGAAGCGCATCGGCAATGGTATGCACCAGGAGGGTTTTGGCCAGTCCGGGCACACCGATCAGCAAACTGTGTCCATTGCAGAAAATACTGATCAGAACAAAATCCACTACCTGATCCTGACCTACGATTACTTTGGCAATTTCGGATTTAAGTTTCCGGTATCGATCGGCCAGAAAATCTATGGCTTCAACATCCGAAGAAAATGTTTTCATAACAGTTTTTTACTCAGGTTCCTGCATCCATTTTTTCAGGATCTTACAGGAATTGTATTCCGGGTCGATGCGCACGTAGGTTTTACGGATCCTGTGCTGCATCCATTCCTTCATAACCTGGTCTTTTTTTGCATTCAGGGCTGCGGCCTGGATGCGGGAGTAATCATCTTCCAGGTTTGCCTTATGAGGAGGTTTTTCATTTTTCAGGTAAATGATACGAAACCCGTCTTTCTGCCGGTAATCTTTATAAACAACCGGTTTGGAAAACTCTCCTGTTTTCATGGTATCGATCAGGAAAGGCAGTTCCTGGTCATAGGTTCCCAACTGGTCAATTTCAAACCA
Source organism: uncultured Chitinophagales bacterium (assembly GCA_964422925.1). Classification (GTDB taxonomy): domain Bacteria; phylum Bacteroidota; class Bacteroidia; order Chitinophagales; family S012-47; genus CAYRDC01. The sequence goes on from CAYRDC010000001.1 coordinate 157,791, forward strand.
GGTATCACCCGTTTGCTGGTTTACCAGCATACCAAGCGTATTTTTTGTGGTCTCATCATCGCTGTATTTTTTTACCGCATTGTCAAAGTCAATGATACCGTCCACAAGCAATTGACGCACGCTGTCGGCCAGTTGGCGGGTACGCGTATAATCGGCTGTTGTCAGCTTAGGTATAATCAGGATATGCCTTACCTGCACCCGTTCGCCTTTGCGTTTTAATAACTGGATTATGTGATAGCCAAATTCGGTTTCCACGATATCGGATACCTCTCCTTCCTTGAGCCGGAAGGCAGCGCCTACAAATTCAGGCGCGTATCCTTCATTCCGGCCAAATTCAGGCAGTTCCCCGTTATTTCTCGCGGAACCCGGATCTTCCGAATACAGATAAGCAAGCAAACCGAAATCCTCCCCATTCAGAATGCGTTCACGAATGTTCCGGAGCTTGTCTATGGCTTCCTGCCGTTGTTGTTCCGATACTTTGGGCAAAAACACTAGCTGCCCTACCTGTACCTCCGCATTAAAATAAGGCAGGCTGTCAGAAGGAATGCTTCGAAAATATTTCTTCACCTCTGCCGGGCTGATAACCACGTCTCCGGTAATTTGATTGCGCATCCGCTGGGCCATTAACTGCTCCTTTATGTCATCCCGGAATTCCTCTTTCATTTCCGGAATGCTTTTTTGATAATATTCTTCCAGTTTTTCTTCCGAACCCAACAGGGAAACAAAATACCGCATCCTCCGGTCCAGCTCATCATCTACTTCCTCATCTTTTACTTCCACGCTGTCCACTTCTGCCTGGTTCAGCAATAATTTCTGGGTAAGCAATTCATTCAGGATCAGACAACGAATATTATCCGGAACCTCACCTTCCTGCTGCATGCGCAGCACTTCCATCTCGATATCCGACATCAATATCGGCTTATCACCTACAACGGCCACTACTTTATCAATCACCTTCGGCTGGGCGGCCATTTGTAAAACACTTGTAAGCAAGGGTATAATCAGTATGCGTCTGATCATTCTTCTTTCTTGTACATTTCAAAATCATTCCGCCTGGCCGCATCGGTCCGTATCTGCTCCGACAATTCGTTGAGCATTTCCATTTTTCGCTTGTTCAGGATAATTTTTCGCATAGTTTCACGGACATAACTTAACGGGGCGGTTTTGCCCTTTATTTTCAGGTCGAGCAAATATACCATAAACAGGCCGGTACTGTCTTTATATTCCACCAAACCTGTCTGCCGGCTTTTTATCAGGTGTAATACGGGGTCCGGCAGATTCTTACGCAAAACCTCCTCATCAAACCAAAGGCTGTCGTTCAGATTATACCGCCTGGCATGCCGGATGGCAAATAATTGTAAGCGGTCAAGGTAATCGGGATTATCGCTTTTTATCCAAATTTTTAAAGAATCCTGCCGGGGCGGTTCGGGTGGCAGTATCAGGTAACGCAGGCGAATAATGTTTTTCTCCAGCTGAAAATTGTCCGCGTGGTCCTGGTACCATGCCTGAATCATCGAAGCCGGGACGGCAGTGTCCAAGTGCTGGTTGATGTATTGGGTCTGATAGGTATAGATCAGCAGCGACTGCCGGTAATCCTCAACCTGTTTTTCAATATCATCCAAACGCTCCGGCAAGTTCTTTTCTGCATACCGGAGCAGCAGGCGCTGGTTAATCCAGTTGTTAATGTATTCGTTTACCAGGCGCATGCTGTCTTCCGGACTTTGCCCCGAAAGTCCCAGACCTTTTATATCCTGCTCGTACAGGTAATCGTCATACACACGGGCAATAGCTGTGCCTTTAGGTTTTTCTTCCCGTGGCTGAAAATATGTACAAGCCCCGAGCAAAAGAATCAGGAGACAAATCCCCGGTAGTATGGCTGGCTTACCGGTCAATGAAACAAAGTTTGTAAGACACCCTCATTTACCAAAACCGGATATTTCTCACGCAGATCCGCAATCCACATTTTTTCCAGGAAATCCTGGTAATCGCTGATGAAAAATCCCTTGGCCTCATCAAGCGATTTTGGCACAGGCTCCAGCTTTTGCCGGATCCACACCCGGTGATATTTCCACTCGCTGCCTTCCGGGTTTTCGATTAGGTCTGTCCAGCCTGTTTGGTCAAACCATGGGTCAATCAGTGATTCATCTCCCTTTTCATAATACCGGCTGGTTATATTAACCTGCGGATGGTCCGGATCCGCGTTGAGTTTTAACATGATGTCTTCGGGACTTTTGCGCTTGCTCCAGAGTTTTACCAGACGTCCTGCTTTTTTTGAATTCACCTGGCACACCCAGGCATCCACCCGGGGCCCCCACATGTGGTTTTCTTTGTGCTGGTTGTAAAATTCCTCCAGCCCGGAGGTGTCTTTCATGGCTTTCGACCAGACTTTTTCTTCGGTGAGTTTGAACAACAACGTTCCATCCACATATTCCTGTTCCAGATACCTGAACTCCGGATACCGCTGGGTGAACGCGTATTCTTCCAGCTTCTGGGTGCTGAATTGCTCAAAGTGCTTTTTAACCATATTTTCAAAACTCCCGGAACGGATTTTCGATTGGTTTTCCCGGATATATTGCAGGAGATCACTGGCATGCCAGGCCTGACCGGCAATCATAAGCACCACGGGGTCATCGTCAAGTTTTGATGGACGATGCCATTTGCCTTTGTAAATGCTGGAATCCAGGTAAGCTGCGCAAGCGGCCACGCGGCCGGGAAATTCCATATAGCTGTATTCTTTCCGATACGCGGCTAACAGTTGCTTTTCCGCCCGTTTGTACCGGTTGTCCCGTTTAATGCGTTTTTCCAGGTCTTCCTTCATTTCTTCATATGGCTTTACCGGATAGGCATGCAGGCGCTTTATAATGTGGAATCCGTACTGGGTCTGAACCGGAGCGGCAATGTCCCCGTCATGTTGCAGTGAGAAGGCCGTCCGCTCAAAAATAGGAACCATGCGGCCTACGCCAAACCTGGGTAGTTTGCCGCCAATTCCTGCGGTGGACTTGTCATCAGAATATTTTCTGGCCAGGTCTTCGAACGAAGCGCTATCCAACAGCGCTTTGTACAGGCTGTCGGCTTTTTCGCGCGCCTTTTCTATTTGTGCTTCAGTGACGTTTTTGGGTGTTTTGATCAAAATGTGGGCTACCTCAATTTCACCCCAAGCAGGCTTAACTTCATTCACTTTTACCAAATGATAACCCAGCTTGGTCCTGACCGGCATGCTTACGGCACCCACCGGGGTGCTATAAGCGGCATCTTCAAAAGTCAGGAACGGAATCTGCAGGGCGGTGATGTAACCGATATGCCCCCCGTTTTCTTTGGCAGACGGATCTTCTGAAGCATCCCTGGCCACATCTTCAAATTTTTCCCCGCTCATAATCCGGTTGCGCAGGCTCATAATCTTGTTGTAGGCCCGCAATGTATCTTCTGGCGGAGCATCCGGTTTAAGTGAAACCATAATGTGACTCACATCCACATCTTTGGTTAACCGGTCATAGGTTTCCTTTGTCAGCTTGTCCAGTATTTCTTTATCAATGTATGACTGTAGCAGCTGGGCCCGGTAGATATTCAGTTCATTAATCACTCCGGGTAGGGTATCAATCCGGAGATCGCGGGCTTCCTTTACCTTAAGCTTGAAATTGATGTATAGCTCCAGGTAATCCCGTATATCCTGTTCGGTAGGGACGACATCTTTGGGATTGCTTTTGTTAAACGTGTACATAAACTCGGAAACCCGAACCGAATCATTGCCATATGTGAATAAAACCGGATCGTCCTGGGCTATGACAGACTGGAACAGAACACCCAGGAATACGGACAGCAGAATTTGCTTCATGACGATAGATTTGACTGTTAGAACCAATAAAGATAAAGTACTGACAAAAACAGCATGCAAAAATAACTAAAATTAGGATGTCCCTGGTATGAAGGGACAGGAGAGGAGTACAAGAGGTACGGTCTTATTGCAGGCGTTTTTCCATAGTGCAAACATGGCGGTCACCTGTACGGTGATATCGTACTTCATCCATGATGGAATACATTAGTTTCAGCCCGAGACCGCCTTTTTGCTTATTGCGAATTATTTCATTGATATCCTTATCGCGCCAGGCTTCCGCATTAAAGTGGCTGTCACCCACATCAAATATTTCGACACTTAATTTATCCTCATTCAGGTTCACTTCCAACTGAAGCGGTCTCGTGGCATCACATTGGTTGCCGTGAATGATTGCATTGGCGCAGGCTTCGTCAACAGCCAGTATGATTTCATCCTTTATTCCCTGGGCAATTTCCAGCCCGGCCAGGACCGTATGGAGAAAGGAACGTATCTCAGCCAGCTTCTCCCTGGAACAAATCGTGCTGAATTTAGCTTTCACTCAAAGCTTTTTTTGCCGTTTCGTAATCAGGCACTATGGAAATAACTTTTTCCAGGCCCAGGATCCGAAACACGTTAAAGACTTTTTCTTTCATATTGATAAACACGAACCGCCCGTTGCGCTCCCGCATTTCTTCAATATAGGAAATGAAAACACCCAGCCCGGCAGATGAGATATAATCCAGCTCCTGGCAGTCAATAATGATTTTATAAAACCGGTCTGACAGGGCTTTTTGTATGACGTGATCAAGATGAACGGCACTGTTGGCATCCAGTTCACCGATAACGGCTATTTTCAGTACCTCATCATTGATTTTGCTGACTATCTCCATGGTTAGGATTTTGTTACGTACGGGTTATGGGGGGGTTATGGGCTGTTTTCCACATTATCCGGGTTTGAGCACCAGCAGGGAAATATCGTCCATCGGGGCTTTGTCCCCGGTGAACTCTTCCACGCGGTTCATCAGTTTTTCTACAATCTCATTGGCTGGCAGCCGGGCATAATCGGTAAAGTATTGTTTCAACCGTTCGTACCCGAATTCCTCACCACTCCGGGCATGCCGGGCCTCTATCAGACCATCGGTAAACAGGCAAATGGCATCACCCGGGGCATAGTCCATCCGTTTTTCGCTTATGGTTTTTTCAAAGGTCCCATTGCGCAGTATGCCAAGTCCAAGGCCTTCATCTTCCAGATAACTCGCTTCTTTTTCTTTGTGACGGTAGTAAAGCACCGGGCAATGGCCACCCCGGCTGTAACGGATTTTTCGTTTTTCCAGGTCCACCTCCATATAGGTCACCGTGATGAACATGCCTTTGTCAAAACTGTTGCTTACCGCTGTGTTGGCCTTGACAATGAATTGTCTGGGACCGTCATGCTGCAACATAAGCGACTGGAATATGCCTTTCATCTTCGCTACATGAAACGCAGCGGCCGTGCCCTTGCCGGAAACATCCCCGATCAGCAGGCCTAGGCGGTGGTCATCGATCCGGTAGAAATCATAATAATCTCCCCCGACTTGTTCAGCCGCGAGGCTGTTGGCGGCCATGTCTACCCTGTCTTCAAAAGGGAAACTGCCTGGCAACAGGCGTTGCTGTACATGTTTCCCGATTTCCAGGTCCTCTTTCAGGCGTTCGGCCCGGATGGCATCATTCAGCAAATCATTATTCAGCAGCGAAACCGAAGCATGCGCGATTAAGGATTCTGCCAGGTCGATTTCATATTCGTCAAATCCGGCCTGAATTTTTTTCAAAAGGTACAGTTCGGCCCGGACCTGGTTCTTCACCCTAACCGGAAACACTACCATGCTCCGGAAATCCAGGTCGTGCTTTACCAGGTTTTGGTCCTTTTGAAAATCCTTCAAATACATGTAGCGGTTGCTGGCCTGCAGGGTATAGCCCGGCTTTGCGTAAATGCTCAGCCAGATACGCCAGATATCGTTTTCTTCAATCTCTTTCCTTAGAAGTATGCGCTCGGTTTTACGCTCTTCGCCCGGTGTTAAGAGCCATGCGGCATCTGCCCGTACATTTTCCAGCGTTGCCTGAAACAAGGTGCGCAGCACATGCTGGCTGTCCGCAGCAGATTCCGCTGACCGGCTGAGCCGCATAAAGCTGTCGAGCTCTCCGGCTTTTTTCTCGATTAATGGTGCAATGGGCAGGTTGAACAGCAAAGCAAGAAATCCTGTCAGGGCATACGCCACCGGAAAGGAGATTATTAGCAATATGACCGGGTCATCAGGCAATGCCATGGCAAAACCGGCAGCCGGAGCGTTGTTCCACAGCTGGTACAGCAGCCCGAAATGAACCACGTTTAAGGCGCCCAGTAACAACAGCACCAGTATTTTGGAACGGAAGGAAATCAGTGCGATCCAATGCAACTGCACCGAAAACACGGCAAGCAGTGCCAGGGCGGGCACGGAAAATACATACCAAACGATTGCCGGCCAATGTCCAATCAACAAAGACAGAACCAGTCCGGTGCCGAACAAACCCACCGCTGCTTTCCACAGATAGGACAGCCATTTGCCCTGCCTTATGAACACCAGCCTCCGAAACAAGACAATAGCCAGTGAAAAATACAACAGTACCAGGAACAACCCGAATCCTTGAAGGATATACGCGAACATGCCGGGTCTTGCATCCACAGCGGCAACTCCGGGAAGCAGCCCGGGCAGCAGGTTCACCCCCAGCACCGCCAGGCCGGCCAGCATCAGGTAACCGGTAAGCTCTTCGACATTGAAAAACTCTATGTTATGCAGATGGCCGGCCAAGTACCAGGCCAGAACAAAGGCGGTGGTTCCTGTTAAAAAGGCTATTGCACCGGAAGCAGGTTCCGTGTATTGCCACACCAGCCAGGCACTGGCAGCAAACATTGCCACTGCCAGCACCGGCAGGCCCGCCAGGCGCCCTATGGTTTTTGTCCTCCATTGCATATACCACTCCCCACACGGGGCAATGTCTTGTCTAAGTTATGGCGAATGACCATAAAATACTGGTTCTTAATATGCCTAACTTTGCACAGCAAAATCAACAACCCCTGGGAAGAAAGAAACGGATACTGCAACAACTGGCCATTGAAAAAGTGGTGGCCGGGGGCAGGGGCCTGGCCCGCCATCGCGGCAAAATTGTGTTTGTAGAGAGCACATTACCCGGAGATGTGGTGGATGCGGTCATCCGCAAAAAAAAGCCGGATTACACGCTTGCCAGCCCGTATTTTTTCCATGAAAAATCCCCTCTCAGGGGTGTCGCATTTTGTGAACATTCCGGCCAATGCGGTGGATGCAAGTGGCAACATGTGGCCTATCGTGAACAGTTGCGGATAAAAGAAGAGATCGTCCGCGAGGCTTTTGAACGTACCGGAAAAATCACCGACCTGCCGCTAAAACCGGTTATTGGCGCCCCGGCTGACCGTCATTACCGGAATAAAATGGAATATACCTTTTCGGAAAGGGGTTGGTTGTCGAGGGAAGAAATCCTCTCCGGCAAGGAAATTTCAACCCGCCAGGCGCTTGGTCTGCATGTGCCCGGAGCCTACGACAAGGTGATGAACATAAGCACTTGCTGGCTGCAGGATGATTTCGGAAACCGCATACGGAACGAAATCCGTGCCTTCACGATAGAGCAACAAATGTCGTTTTACAATCTCCGGGAGCGGAAGGGATGGCTGCGGCAGCTTGTGCTGCGCAATTCAACCCTCGGGGAATGGTTGGTCATAATCGTCATGGCTAATGACGAACCCAAAATGCGGGAAAACCTGCTATCTTTTATCCGCGACCGGTTCCCGGAAATAACTTCCCTGCAGTACGTTATCAATCCAAAACCCAACACTACCATCTACGACCTGCCGGTAGAATTATTTTATGGCAAGGACCATATCACCGAGCAAATTGGAAAATACCGTTTCCGCGTTGGGCCCAAATCCTTTTTCCAGGTAAACCCGGCCCAGGCGCGTGTACTGTACGACCTCGCCCTTGATTATGCCGGCCTCAAAGGCAATGAAACGGTCTACGACTTGTACAGCGGCACCGGAACCATTGCTATTTACATTTCTGAACATTGCGATAAACTCTACGCTATTGAAAGTGTGCCGGAGGCGGTGGCGGATGCCCGTGAAAATGCCCGTCTCAACGGAATAGACAAAATCCATTTTCATTGCGGGGATATGAAAGATCTGCTGAAAGAGTTGATGGATTCCGGTGCTTCCGCAGCGGATGTCATAATAGCCGATCCGCCCCGGGCCGGCATGCATCCGAAAGTAGTGGAACAAATCCTTGCTTCAGGCGCCCGCAAGGTGGTGTACATCAGCTGCAACCCGGTAACTCAGGCACGCGATATCCTCCGGCTGCAGAAAAAATACCGGCTCGAAATACTTCAACCGGTCGACATGTTTCCCCATACTTACCACATCGAAACCGTGACCCTGCTGGCGCGTGTTTAACCGGGGTTACTTACCCCCCAGCAATTGCTGCAATTTTTTCAGGGAGCGCTGGTTCAGCGGCAGGTCAATGGCCTGGAGGATATCCTGCTTTTCGCGGGTAGTAAGGTGCAGGCTCATGGAAGCAGTCTGGTCGGACTTGGTGGGTATATAGTTGAACTCAATGAATTCCAGTCGGCCGTTCAGCCAGCGACTGGCATATTGCGCCAGGTACAACTGGTTGTAATGCTGTATTTCTGTCCAGTTTTTGTACAGGTTTCCTACGGGGTTGAACAGCCTTTTGAAGATATTTTGCTTCTCCTCCAGTTTATAATCCAGCATCTCCATGTTCACGGAATTTATATTGAGTATAATCACCCGGTTTACATGCTCATTGATCCAGTCGATAAAATTGAAAATGAAGCGCACCGAAGTTTCCAGGCCGAAATTATCGCGTATGCCTGCATCCATTATTTCCACCGGTGGATGAGTGGGCAGGAACACGTTGGGCAGGATATAGGGATAGGTAGCATTCATGCGAAGAGCCGAGGTGAATCGCAGGTTATACGCATCCGCATCATGGAGCAGGGCGCCAAAATCAATCCCGTCTATCATATTAATGGAAGTATCCACTATGCGTCCGGCCGGACAGGAAAGGTAAGATACCGGCTGCGGTGAGATATAAAGTTTCCGTTCATCCTGGATAATGGTAGGTGAAAGGATAAGCAGTGGAATCAGGGCCTGCTTTTCGGGACTCCGGTAGGCCGCCAATGGTTTGTCGAGCAAATGGCGGGTGTTTATATTGAATTGCTTTTCGAACATATAAGCCCGGTCTTTCCGGTAAGAATAGGGGCCATAGCGGAACCTGCGCCAGGGGTAAAACAAGTCGTTTACGGCAATGGTGAAGGTCACCGGATTCAGCAGGTCGCCCGAAATATCCGCAAGATATTGCCGGTCCCAGGGATCAAACGGCTCACCCTGCAGATTCCGGAGCCAGAGTTCCCGGTAATAGGCCATTCCGAGCATGCCTCCGCTGGCGCCAGTCATTAGTATGCTATGGCGGAACAGGTTTCCCCGGGTAAGGCTGTCAGCTTTGCGTAACACCTGCATCGTCCAGAGGGAGGCCCGCAACCCGCCACCGCTAGCGTTCAGGAACACCATATCGGGCTTATACCCGGGCAATTGCCCGCGGGTGCATTTACGGTACCAGTTTTCCAAAATACGAAGTGTATACATCCGGTCATGAGTCATGATGGAGTCGGTGTTTAGTTTAAACAAGGTCTCCGTGCTGTATTCCGGTTTTTGCGCGCCATAATCAAGTCCGTAAGCCGGATTGCGATAATTAATCAATCCGTATTTCAGCAAAAGGCTGAATACAATGGCCAGTATTATGAACATGGTAGTGCGCCACCCGGCTGTCCAGTAGCTAAATGCGCCAATGAGCATCATCAGGCTGGAAAAAAGCACCAGCAGGCTGGCACCGGCCGGGATAATAAACAAGGGATTATCGATGAAATACCCCAGCAAGACCAAGAAGCCAAGGGCCAGCAATTCCACAAACAGGGCATTGTTATGGTGTTGGCGGAATACTGCCAGCAGGTCGCGCTCGTCATAATGTTCAACGCCACGCACCGGACGGAGTCTGAAATGGCGGGAAATAAAATGATCGACCCGCCAGACACGGGAACGTTTCTGGACCTTTTCCCAGCGCAGCTCCGGAGCCCGTTCAATGCCCACCGAGGCAGGGCTTCCCTTTCGGAATGATTTACCGACTACCTTGAAAATATTTTTATTCGTACTGAAAAAGTAAGTCGCTGCCAGACCGATCATTAATAGAGTTCCCGCCAAAAGCGCCATGATATTCAGCACCGTGGAACCGCTTTCTGCGAATTCGGACCGTGCCTGAAACCGTACAATCAGCAGGATATAAGTTATGCTAAAAGTGAGGGGCAGAATGGAATTATTGATTCCATAGGCCAGGAAGGGAGACCTCAGGGAAGCCAGGAAAGGAAAGCGGAAACTGTTGAGAATATAGCTGGTGACCTGGAAAGTCATGATAAAGACCCCGAGGGCAAGCCCTATCATAAAAAAGCTTACCATTCCTACCCTACCGAGATATTCCGGGTCAAGGAAGAGGTAATGAAGCCCGAAGACGCCCCCCAGATTCCGGGTAATGATGGCAAAGAGGCTCAGCCAGAGAAACAGCAAAAACAGGTGCTTCTTAAAATGAAGGAGCAACAGGCGTACCGGAAAGGAATAATATAATCGGCCAAACCATTTCATGCCGGAATTTAAATTACCAACAAAATTCCGAAAGTGCGCATTCCACGGGGCTTTGGAATACCGTCAGGGGTCAGGGACCCTTTTCCACGGCACCGATATCAGGATTCGCATCGCGGGGCTGCCCAAAGACATCATCCGGCACCCCCAGGCTGAGGCCCGCATCGATCAAAGGAGAGCCGGAACCCGGTGCGTAATCTTCTTTCGTTAAATCTTCAAACACCGGATCCGCGTTTTTCAGGACACTTACCCATTCCGGGCCGGTTACCGGCAGGTTTGTTTTCACCAAGCAGTGGTCAAACAGGTAATTTACGGTGCTGCCGCTTATCGTAAGGGTGTCCAGGGCTATTTCCCCGTCTTCCGGGTCATTGCCCAGCAGCAGGTTCCCGTAAAACACACAATTGGTAAAGGTGGCGGTTATATCCTGCAGGTATGGGACTTTGTTTTGTACTGCGTAATTCGACAACAGCAGTATGGGCTGCTTGTGTTCCAGTCCGATTATCCCGTAGTTGGCAGCGGTTATATGCCGCAGGTTATGGGTTCCGCCATATAAAAGGGCAATGAGGTTTTGCCCGCAGGCATAAACCAGGCAATTTTCAGCATCAAGATCCGCCAGGAAGCTGAAAATGCCATAATCCCGGCAGTTATGGATCACGGTATGTCTCAGGGAAAGGGCGGGCTTATTGGCCTGGGTAAAATCCGAAATGTCGCTTAGGAAAGAAGAGCCGATGATAATACCCGACCCGGCTTCGCTGATATGTGCGTAGTCAATGGTGCCGTTGCTGCCCCTCAAAAAGATAATGCTGCCCCACTGGCCGGGCAGGCCGTCAAAGAAATGTTCCAGCCGATCTCCCTGGAATGTCACCAAGCTGTCTGTGGTACCCTGGATATTCAGGGTTCCGGCCACCAGCAGGTGGGCTCCGGCATGCATGAACACCCGGACCCCTTTTTCTATGGTCAGCACACAACCTGTGTCCACCAGCACCGGCCCCAACAACACGTAAGGCTTGTCGTTGACCCAGGTTTCATTGCAGATTATGTCGTTGTTGTAAAAATGGGCGTTCTGGCCATAGGCCATCAGGGTTACCTCCTGCAGGTTTCCGTTGGTTACAAACAGTAACGAGTCAGTGATAACAAAAGGCGTAAGCTGGTTATTGGGGTCCACCGTAACCTCCACAAAAACATACAGACTGTCCCCCGGTTCAATGCGGATATTTTCAAAATGGATCCCGGCAATGCCGTCTACATTGATGCGGAAATCCGATTGATCGCCCCCGGCCAGGTCAATGCTGCTGATCTCAATGATTTGCTTGTACGGGTTATAAACTTTGAACAGTCTTGTGGAGGAGCCCAGCGAAGTAAAAACGGTATCGAAGCTCAATGTATCCGCAGAAAAGGAGAGCCGGGCCGATGGATCGGTAATCAGGGTTATTTTGCGACACGAATAAGTGCCTGCCAGAACCAGCAGGAAAATCAGGACAACAAACCGAACAGCGGACCGCATCATAGCAACAAAGGTAACGCAGCGTGTGGCAATGCATTGCGAAGATAGTCAAGAACCCGGTGACTCATCAATCCGCGCAGGCGATGGTTGCCAGTGATAAAGTACAACGGGGCACCGCCCGGAGGAGGGTAAGGGCACAGGCTTCGAGAGTTGAGCCCGTGGTAACGACATCATCCACCAAAAGAACATGTTTTCCTCGCAGACGGCCTGGGAACGGGCAGGAAAATACATCGCGAACGTTTTCCCAGCGTTCAAGCTTCGATTTCCCGGTTTGGGATTCGGTGTTTATCGTTCTGGTGAGGAAGTGCGGCAGGTGCAGGATATCCATAGCCGCGGCAATGCCTTCGGCAAAAGCTGCGCTCTGGTTAAAACCCCGTTTGTGTTCTTTGGCAGGATACAGCGGCACGGGAATCACTACCTGTACGGAATGAAAACCAGGCGTGTTCCGGAGCTGATGCCCGTAATAAATACCCAGCCTGGTTCCAATATCTTTCCGGCCGTCATACTTCAGTTTGTGCAAAACATGTTGCACGCGGGCGCTTTTGTGAAAATAATACAGGCTGGCAGCCTGTCGCAATGGTAGGCGCCCCCTGAATTTTTGCATAACCGGGTTGTTGGCATCGAGGTGAAAACCGGTTTCCGGCATTTCCATGCGGCAGCGCAGGCATAACAAGCCTTCTCCCTTTTGAAGCATTTTGCCACAGCCTGGACAGATCTGCGGAAAAACTAGGCTTTTCAGGTCAAACCACCATTCCTTCAGGCCTGAAACAAAGAGGGATCTTTGTGTTTTCACAGGGTCCATGACGTACCTCTAAATATACAGCAAAAGTATCCTGCAAATCAAATCAGAAGAAGGTTTTATAAAGGGATTCCACGCGATCCACCGGGACAATCCGGAGCTGATAATTTTTGGGGTTCAGGGTGGACAACTGGTTTTTGGGGATGGAGACGGATTCGAAGCCCAGCCGGTCGGCTTCTGCCACGCGCTGTTCAAGGCGGTTTACCGGCCGTACTTCCCCGGAGAGGCCTACTTCCCCGGCAAAAGCAGCATTCAGGGGTAGGGGGGCGTCTTCAAAGGAAGACAACAGGGCGCTGATAATCGCGAGGTCTATGCCCGGGTCGCTGACCCGTATCCCTCCGGCAATGTTCAGGAAAACATCCTTCACGCCAAACTTAAACCCGCTTTGTTTTTCCAGTACGGCCAGCAACATGTGCAGCCGCCTGAGGTCGAATCCGGTACTGCTGCGCTGCGGAGTGCCGTATACTGCCTGGGTTACCAGCGCCTGCACCTCAATCAGCATGGGGCGAATGCCTTCAACGGTGGCGCCAATGGCAATACCCGGCACGGGGGCTTCGCGCGATGAAATCAACAGCTCCGAAGGGTTGGACACTTCCCGCAGGCCGTTCCCTTGCATCTCATAAATGCCCAGTTCCGCGGTTGACCCAAACCGGTTTTTTATGGTCCGGAGAATCCGGTAATTGTAATTCGGGTCCCCTTCAAACTGCAGCACCGTGTCCACCATGTGTTCCAGCAGCTTGGGCCCGGCAATAACACCCTCTTTGGTAATGTGCCCAATCAGGATTACCGGTGTGCCGGTCTCCTTGGCAAAACGCTGCAGCTCCCCGGTGCATTCGCGGATCTGCGAAATGCTCCCGGGCGTAGCCTCCAGCTGTGTGGAATACATAGTCTGGATGGAATCGATGATCACCAGGCCGGGGTCGAGGCGGGAAGCCTGCTCAAACAATTGAACCATATTAGTTTCAGCCAGTATATAACATTCCGGATTATTCTCCCCCACTCTTCCGGCCCGCATTTTTATCTGTTCTTCACTTTCTTCCCCGGTAACATAGAGGATTTTCAGGTTTCCGAATTTCAGGGCCACCTGCAGGGCCAGCGTGGATTTTCCGATCCCCGGTTCACCGCCTATCAGGATCAGCGAACCCGGAACTATGCCCCCGCCCAGTACCCGGTTGAACTCCTGGTCGGGCGTGACAAGCCGCTGCATTTTACCGGTTTCTATTTCCGCGATACGTTTCGGGCGGACGCTTTTCTTCCGGTCGTTTCCCTTGTCTTTCCAGTTGAATGGCTTTTCCTTGTCCTGGACAACAACTTCTTCGATATAGGTATTCCACTCCCCGCATACCGGGCATTTACCCATCCATTTTGGGCTGTTGTTGCCACAGTTGCTGCAGACAAAAACCGTTTTGGCCTTTGGCATATCCCAAAGGTAAGGAACCGCATGAATTCTGAAACGCTTCAGATTATCTCCAGATCACCGGCAGGCATCCACCCTGTTTTGCCGGAGGAAAAGCGAATGCGTACCCAGTCGGTGGTTTCATCAAGTATACGGACCTTGGCTCCCGCGTGCAGTATAAAAAGGTCCAAGCTCCCTTCGGTGGGTTCGCTTTTTACGTACGTGTTCGGTGCAGTGATGATTGCCTCCACATGGGTCCTGTCATACCGGATACGCTGCCGGGAGAGGGAAAAGCTGCCCACCGCCAGCAGGAGGAAAAACAGAGAGCCTACAAAAAGGATCTGTTTCAACACAGCCGGCCGGACAAACAGGAAAACACTCGCGGAAATCCCTGCCAGCCAAATCCAGACAATTGCCAGGAACGCCCATCCGCCAGCACTCCGCCAGCGCAGGAATTTTTCGTACCACCGGTTCAGCAGCCCGGTTTCTTCCGGTTCATATTTGTCCACTACATGGAGATTGGCCAGTCCGAGGTTCCAGGCAATATCTTCATCCTCAGGAGCCAGCTTGCGGGCCCGTTCATAGTTCAGGATCGCCCGGACCCAGTTTTCCTGCTTGTACCAGGCATTGCCCAGGTTATAATACACGGCAGCGGTGCGGAAGCCCGATTGCAACAGGGAATCGTACAGGGAAGTGGCCAGTGTATAATCCTGCCGGGCGTAGGCGCTGTTGGCAGAATCGAACAATGCCTCCGGCCCGGACGCGCGGGCAATGCCGGCACCCAACCACATAAAAAATATTGCTGTCAAAATCTTTCGCATCATGCCCTGTTCCGGTTGAGTTCTGTGATTAATTGTTCCGCTTTCCGGAGCAGTTCCTGCCGGCTTCCGGGGCCGTCAACAGGCGCATACAAAGCCATTTCGCAGGTATCGATAATGGCCAGGTATTCCTGAACCGGCTCCCGGCCGATTTGCCGGTCCGTAAGTTTTTGTCGTATTGCTTCCCGCGACAGTTCTGCCAGGCGGAGCCCGTAGCGATCCATCATAAAGCCCTCCAGTGCTTCCTTGACCGCCCCGTAAAAGGCTTCAGAATTTCCTTCGTGCAACAATTTGCCGGCTTTTGCCAGCCGCTGGCGCGCTTCCCGGCCGGCCTTGCGCTGACGCATGGTAGCAGCATTATTCAGGAGTGCTTCCCTGCGCTTCTTCCAGGCCAGCATTAGGCCAAACAGGGCAAAAGGTAAGCCCACGGCCAGTGCAAACCACCCTGACCGGAGCCATGGGCTTTGCGGATTGACAATGTTCCCCGGCCTTGTCTTTATGTAATGAATGTCCTTGCCCAGCAGTTCCACTTCCTCCTTGTTCAGCCCACTGACAGAACCGTTCGCAGATTCAGCGTTATTGCCCGGGGCGATATTCAGTTCAATGGATGGAGTGTTCAGCGTTTTATAGGCTCCCGCGTCCGGGTCAAAGCAGGTGAATGGGATGGGGTCAATCCGGTAATGCCCGGCTCTGCGCGGAATAATCAGGTATTCAAAAGTCCGGGAGCCCGAAAGGGGTACCTGGCTCCTGACCGAGGTACTGACTTTCGGGTCATACACCTCAAAATCGTCCGGCAGGTGCAGTTCGGGGGCATCAATCAGGTACAGGTTCCCGGTACCTGAAACGGTCAGTTTCAGGGTAATGGCATCGTCTGTGGTCAGGCTGTCGGGCGTAATGGTAGAAGACAGCCTGAATGAGCCAACCGCCCCGGAAAACGCAGCCGGACGCCTGTCCTGCGGTAAAGGCTTCACGTCCACGGTCAGTCCGTTGCTCCGGATTTTTTCCTGTTGCTGGCTGAAAAATCCCCGAGAAACGATAGCGCTGATCTCTGCCGGCTCGATGCGTAATTTACCGCTGCGCTGCGGGAACAATGCCACTTGTTGTATGATCAGCGTCCGGTACACGTGCCCGTTTATCCGCTCCTGCCTGACTTTTTGACGCCCAATTTTTATATCCTGCTTCCAAAAGCCATCATAATTTCCTGCCGGCAGGGAATAATCGTTGACGCCAACCCCGGAAGGCACAATAAGCTTATAGGTGACCGTCACCTGCTGTCCCTGGTAAACCTGCGTGCGGTCGGCCAGCAATTGGAGGCGAACCGGTTCAGTGTTGGCGGGTTGTTCCTCTTCCGGAAAACTTGGCCAGGACGGGAAAACAGGATCCGGGAACATATTGAACGGATCCCAGGGGTCGTTTCTCCTTTTCCTTCGCGTACTACCTTCTACTACTTCTATTTTAATGGGCCGGCTTTCGTATGTTTTCCCGTTGATTACTGCAGAGGCTTTTTCGATTGACCAGGTACCTACTGAATTGGGACGCAATACATAGCTCAAAATCGTTTCCCGGGTGACATCCCCGTTTACAATGTGGGTGCTGGAAATCGTGCTGGGGCCGGATACGACTTCAAAATGTTTGAACTCCGGTGGCCTCCACTGCCCGGGACGGGTATTCACAAAGTGGAACTGGACCTCAAAGGTCTCCTTCAGGCCTACCCGGTTGCGGTCGACCAAAGCATAAAAATCCGGCTCCTGACCTGCGGACAGAAAACTGACGCCCATCAGGAAGGCAAAAACCCAATACCTTATGTTACCAATCCTTTTCAATTTGCTTTTGCGTTGCCTTTGCTTCTTTCAGCTTGTTCATTTTCCGCAAAACCTTTTTCTCCTCATCCTGCAGCGCCTGTAAAATCTGTTCCGCCTGGCGCTGATCCATCTGGTTGGGGTTCGGCTGCTGCTGTGGCTGTTTATCCTGTTCTTCCTTCGGGTTGTTTTGCCCCGAATCTTTTTGTTGCTGATCCTTCTTGTTCTTTTGCTCCTGGTTTTTTTGTTGTTGGTTTTGCTGTTGCTGCCGGTTTTGCTTTTGATCCTGTTTATTTTCTTTCTGTTGCGGATTATTTTGGTTTCGTTGCATCATGGCCATGGCATAAGCCAGGTTATACCGGGTGTCTTCAGCTTCCGGGTCGAGGCGAAGGGCTCTTTTATAGGCTTCGGCTGCTTTTTCATATTGTTTCTGTTCCATGTAGGCATTGCCCAGGTTGTGCCAGGCTCTGGCTTTCATGCGGCTGTCGGTGGCCAGGTTCCCGGCCGCTTCAAAGGATTCGATGGCTTTCTGAAAATCCTGCTGCTTGTAAAGCGCATCGCCCTGGTTGAAAAGGGCTTCGGGATAGGTGGCGTTTTCTTTCAGGGCTTCGGCATATTTTTCAGCTGCCTCATTGTAATGTTGTTTCTCATATAGTTTGTTGCCTTCGCGCACCAGGCGCTGCGCTTCCTGGGCGGGTGCGGCCCAGGCAATCATAATGTATAATATGAGTAACAAACCTCGTCTCATGCCCTGAAAATTTTCCAGTTCACAAACGCTTCTGTACGCTGGTTTGATATAAGCAATTCTATTATCAGCAGGAACACTGCGAGGCCAAGAGGCACCCGGTAATAAGAAACCCAGTCCTTAAACTGCACGGTATCGATTTCCGCTTTTTCCAGGGCTTCAAGATGCTGGCGGACTGTGCGGATCTGGGCATTCGAACCGTCAAAGGGCTGGTAATGCCCGTTAGCAGCCAGGGCCACCTGCTGCAGTGTTTCCTCATTCAGTTTGGTAAGTACCACCTCTCCGTCCGGGCCCTTCTTATATCCTTTCAGTATTCCGTTTTGATAAACTGGAATCGGGGCACCGCGGGCGGAACCGATCCCGATGGCTTCAATCATAATGCCCTTTCCGGCTGCTTCGCGGGCGGCTTCCAGGCAACCCGCTTCATGGTCTTCCCCGTCAGAAATCAGGATCAGCGCCCGGTACATGTCATTGCCTTCCGGGAAAGATTCCATGGCCAGGCGGATCGCCTCGGCAATGGCGGTTCCCTGGGTGGGAACCAGGTCCGGGATGGCGTTTTCCAAGAACAACCTAGCTGCGTCATGATCGGTAGTTAGCGGCATCTGCAGGTAAGCGTGCCCGGCAAAAACAATGAGCCCGATGCGGTCGTTGGGCAGGCGGTCAATCAGCCGGGAACAGAACAAACGTGCCCTTTCCAGGCGGTTCGGGCGTATGTCTTCGGCCAGCATGCTCCGCGAAACATCCAGGGCAATCATCACATCGGCTCCCCTGAGCTTTACCTTCCGGCTTCCAAGCCCGGCACGGGGATTGGCCAAAGCCAGCACCACCCCTGTCCAGGCCAGCACAAGCAGTAGGAATTTAAACGCCCTTTTCTGGCGGGCTTTCCCGGGCAGGTACACCGGTTGCAAGCGGGGCTCCCCGATTTTCCGGATCAGCCGCTTCTGCCACCACCCGTGGGTCATGTGCACCGCCCACATTACCGGGATCAGACCTAAAGCCCAGAGATATTCAATATGTTCCCACTGCAACTCCTTCATGTCTATTCAATCGTCCGGTACAGGGTTTTTCTGAACAAAAATTCAAGCAGCATGGCCGCGGCCCCGATCAGCAACAGTGGAAAAAACAAGTCGCGCTTCCGGGGTATTACGCTCATTTCAATGCGGGTTCGTTCCATTTGGTCAATGGTGTCGTAAATTTCCTGCAGCGATGTGTTCCCGGTGGCGCGGTAATACTGCCCGCCCGTTTTGGCGGCTATGTCTTTCAGTAACTCTTCATCGATTTCCACCGGAACCCTTTCGAAAATATACTGTCCGTTGGGGTAAATCCCCACCGGGGACAGGGCGGTTCCCCGGCTGCCGACCCCGATAGTGTGCACCCGTATGCCAAAGGATGCTGCCAGGTCGGCCGCCATGCGTGGGTCGGTGGAACCGGTATTGTTCACTCCGTCTGTCAACAGGATGATCACCTTGCTGGCTGCTTTGCTGTCCTTCAGGCGGTTCACCGCGGTACCGAGCCCGGAGCCGATAGCGGTGCCGGATTCCAGTTTTCCGGCCTGAACTGTTTTGAGCTGTTCGCTCAGCACCCGGTGGTCAATGGTAACAGGACACTGGGTAAAGGCTTCGCCCGAGAAAACCACCAGCCCGATACGGTCGCTGGGGCGGTTTTTGATAAACCGCAGGGCAACCTCCCGCGCGGCTTCCAGGCGGTTTGGGCTAAAATCTCGGGCCAGCATGCTGGGTGAAACATCCAGTGCCAGTACGATGTCAATCCCATAGGTCTCCTGCCGGGTGTCTTTTTCTTCCACCTGTGGCCTGGCGAGGGCGACCAGGAACGCTGACAGGCTCACCAGGCGCAAGGCAAAAAGCAAATGCCGGGTGCGGGTGCGCCAATTGGCTCCCGCTTTGCGAAGGCCCCCGGTATCCGGCAATGCCAGGGCCGGTTGCTGCCGGTTCATCCGCCAGGCATACCATCCCACCAGCAGGGGTAGCAGCAGCAACAGGTACAAAACCGATGGGTGCGCGAACAATATGTCTTTTAAATCCCAGCTCATTCGTTCTCCTTTAGCGGTTTCTCCACCACCGCGGTACCGGTAACCAGTTTCCGGGCATATTCCATGGCACGGGTATGTTCATCCGGCATGGGCCGGGCTTTGGCAAACTTGGCCAGGTCAGCCGTTTCCAGCACTGAGCGCAGAAACTCCAGTTGCTCGGCTGAAAGGTCAGCCCGCAAAGTCCGCAATGTTTCCGAAGTGGTGTATTCCAGGATCGGTTTCGCGAAGCGGTAAACCAGGTAAGTCCGGAGGATTTCCGTCAGCCGGATATAATAGGTCTTTACCTGGTCATGCTGCCAGAGCTTTTCTTTTTCCAGCTTGTCCAGTTGGGTCAGAGCCCAAATGTGAGGCGGCACATCCTCAGGTATCGGGCCGGGTTTCTCATTCTCCTTTTTCCGGTGCTTCCACAGCCACCACAGGGCAATTCCCAGCAAAACAACCATCAGGGCAATGACTATCCGCGAAAGGATCTCCCAGCGGGTCAATCCTACCGGCAGCGGAGCCTCGATGGGTTTAATGGGTTGCGTGGTGTCCACGGGAACCGATTCCACCAGCACGTGGAAAGGTTGGGTGCGCAAAGTGTCTGCCGGGCCGTCCGGGCCCACAGCATACACCGGCAGGGAAGGCAGGACCAGGTAGCCTGTGTCAAACGTGGTTAGTTGCAGGCGTTCGAGCACGGACCACGTGCTGTCTTTTTCCAAAGTATCACGCTGGCGCTCCAGCAATTCAAAGGATGCCAGCGAATCGGGCAACAGCGTGAGCACATAACCGGGCGGCTGCTTCCATTCGATATGCAGGTTCAGGTGCTCCCCGATGCGGATATGGGCCGTGTCCAGCCCGGCTTGCAGCCGCAACGGCTGGCCGAAACCGGCCACAAGCTGCCAAAGCATGATCCACACCAGGAGTTGTTTCTTTCTCATTGTTTACCTGCGTTTGTCCCGCTGCCGGAAAAAGCCCAGCAGTGCTTTCACATAATCCGACCCGGTGGCCACATCGAGTGTGTCCGCTCCGCTCCGCGCAAAGGATTCCCTGAAGTACGCGACACGGTTCCGGTAATGCTGCTCATAAGCCCGCCTGAACCGCCCGGAACCCAGATCCACCCAGGAGATCTGGCCTGATTCCAGGTCCCGGACCGGCACCAAGCCCCCGGAGGGCAATTGTTCTTCCCGCTGATCGTACATCCGGATGCCAACAACATCATGCCTGCGGGCAGCATGGCGCAGGGCATCGGCATACCCTTCTTCCGCGAAATCAGACAACAAGAAGACGATTGCCCGCTTTTTCATCACATTCATCATAAATTCCAGGGCACTGAGCGTTGACGTGCCTCTACCCTCCGACTGTGCCTCCAGAAACTCGCGGATAATGCGCAAAATATGGCTGCGGCCCTTCTTGGGCGGAATGTATTGCTCCACCCGGTCGGAATACAGGATGGCGCCCACCTTGTCCTTGTTGAGCATGGCGGAAAAAGCCAAAACGGCCGAGATCTCAGTCATCAGGGCCCGCTTGGTGTCGTGCACCGTGCCGAACAGGGAAGACTGGCTGATGTCCGCCATGATCAAAACGGTTAGTTCCCGTTCTTCCTCGAACACTTTGACGTAGGGCTGGTTGAGCCGGGCGGTAACATTCCAGTCGATACTACGCACGTCATCACCGTACTGGTATTCGCGCACTTCGCTGAAGGCTATGCCGCGCCCCTTGAAGGCGCTTAAGTATTCCCCGGCAAACAGGTGGCGCGACAGGCCACGGGTTTTTATCTCAATTTTCCGAACTTTCCGTATTAATTCCCTTGTATCCATAACTAAAATGTAACCGGATCAGGGCACCTCCACCCGGTTCAGAATGGTTGTTATGATTTCCTCGCTGGTGATGTTTTCAGCCTCGGCTTCATAAGTCAGGCCAATCCGGTGCCGCATGACATCCAGCGCCACGGCCCGCACATCCTCAGGCACCACGTATCCGCGCCTGTTCATAAAAGCATGGGTTTTGGCGGCCAGCGCCAGGTAAATGCTGGCCCGGGGCGAACCCCCGTACGCGATCAGAGGCTGCAGGTTTTCCAGACCCCACTGCTGCGGCTCCCTGGTGGCAAACACCAGGTCTAGGATGTATTGCTCTATCTTTTCGTCCATGTACACCCTGCGCACCACTTCCCGGGCTTTCAGTATCTGCTCCGGCTTGATCACAGGCTTGATTTCCGGGATTCCCTCCTCCACATTTATCCGCATGATCTTGCGCTCTTCCTCCCGGTCCGGGTAAGTCACCACCACTTTCAGCATAAACCGGTCAACCTGGGCTTCCGGCAAAGGATAGGTTCCTTCCTGCTCAATCGGGTTTTGCGTGGCCATGACAAGGAAGGGCTCCTCCAGGACATAAGTCTTATCCCCGATGGTAACCTGCTTTTCCTGCATAGCTTCCAGCAGCGCACTCTGCACCTTGGAAGGAGCCCGGTTGATCTCATCGGCCAGGATAAAATTTGAGAATACCGGGCCTTTCTTCACCGTGAAACTGCTTTTGGTCGGATTATACACCATAGTGCCGATGACATCAGCCGGAAGAAGATCGGGTGTAAACTGTATGCGGCTGAAGCGGGCATTGACGGCAGATGCAAGCGTTTTAATGGCCAGGGTTTTGGCAAGGCCGGGCACGCCCTCCAACAAAATATGTCCGCCCGCCAACAGGGCCAGGACCAGCCGCCCGGTCATTTGTTGCTGGCCCACAACCGCCTTGCGCGTTTCCAGGTTCAGCAAATCCAGGAATGCTCCTTCGCGGGCAATTTCCTCATGCAATTCCTTAATATCTACGGATTGTTCTGTTGCCATATCACGCAATTTTAGACATCAAAATTAACTGAAACCTCTGCCCGCTTAAAGTTAATTCATGTTAAGCCTAAATCATCCAGGGACAAGAAAACCCCGTGAAAAACGGAACAGAATTACTTGGTTTTGTTAATTACCATTAAAAAACAGGTACCTTGTTTTGCATAATACTAAAAAAATGCGTAGGTTTGCCCCATGAATATTGAAAATTCAAAAGCCCAGATGCGAAAAGGGGTGTTGGAATATTGCATTCTTTCCATCATCCATTCAAGTGGAGAGGCTTACCCTTCTGATATCCTAGTGCGGTTAAAAGAAGCGGAGCTGATTGTGGTGGAAGGCACCATTTACCCCCTCCTCAACAGGTTGAAAAACGGAGGGGTTCTGTCTTACAAATGGGTTGAATCGCAAAGCGGCCCCCCCAGGAAGTATTACCAGCTCACAAAAATCGGCCGGGAAGTACTGAAAGAAATGGATAAAACATGGATTGCTCTTTCGAAGGCGGTGAACCAGTTAACTAAAAACAATTTTTCATGAAAAAATCGATAACAGCCAATATTGGCGGACGTATTTTTCATATTGATGAAGACGCTTACGAAACCCTGAATCGCTATCTCAAGCAGTTGGCGCAATATTTCAGGAAGTCGCAGGGCAGCGATGAAATAATGGAAGACATTGAGTTGCGCATTAGTGAGCTGCTTTTCGACAGGGCCGGTAAAGCCGGTATTGTAAGCCTGGCGCAGGTAAATGAAGTGATTACGGAAATGGGCCGTCCGGAAGATTTTGACCCGGAGGCCGGAAGCCCGGATGCCGCTTCAGAAGCACCACCCGCTGGTGAACCGTCCAAGCGCTTGTTCCGAGACCCGGACGACCGTGTGCTGGGCGGAGTCTGCGCGGGTATCGGCCATTATTTTGGCATTGATCCCGTTTGGGTTCGCCTGGTATTTGCCGCGGCTATCCTGTTCTTCGGCACGGGTTTCCTGCTCTACATCGTACTATGGATTGTCATCCCTGAAGCAAAAACGGCTGCTGAAAAACTTCAAATGAAGGGCCGGCCCGTGAATATCAGCAACTTGGAAGAAACCATCCGGGAAGAAATGAAAGGCATGAAAGAGCGCCTTCAGAATTTCAAGGAGGAGGCCAAAAACATTAAGCACTCGGACGCGGTTCACCGGTTCAGATCGTTTTTTCAGGATCTTGCCGATGCGATACGGGATTTTTTTCAGGGGATAGGGGGCGGGGGCGTTAAACTGGTAGGAGGCCTGCTGGTTATGGCCGCTATGGCTATGCTGGCTTTTTTTGTTATTGAACTGACCGATATTGGCTGGGCAACTGGCAGCATTTATCCGAATTTCGCAGGGTATCTCACCGGCAGCCCTTCCACTGCCCGGTGGATGGGCATCGGTTTGCTGCTGGTTCTCCTCATTCCCGTACTGGTGTTGTTTATCCGGGGCACCATGCTGCTGTTCGGTATCAAAAAACGAGGGGCCCTGTGGGGCGGGTTCTTTATTTTTATCTGGATTCTCGGCCTGTTCCTGGTTCTTTTCAGCGGAATAAATATCGCACGGGACTTCCGGTATTCCGGCAGTCAAACCATAGTCCACACCTTCGACAGCCTGCCATACAATACGCTGTACCTCGACCTTGCCCATAGACCCTATAAAGTGGAATGGGATAATTTTCCCGTCCGGATTGACGCGAATGATTTGCTTGTTACTGAAGACACATTCCTGGTGCGCGATATTGCCATTCGCATTGAAGAAACCAACGGGCCCGGATTCCGGATTGTCGAAAAACATTTTGCCCGTGGCCGGAGCCCGCGCAACGCCCGCCACAATGCGGCTGCCATTGATTACTGTTTCGCCAAGCGCGATTCCCTGATCTTGTTTGACCCCGAATTTCCCCTGAAAGGAAATACCTGGCGCCTGCAGCGGGTGCGTATCACCGTCCAGGTGCCCCGGGATAAACACCTGGTAATCGGCCACAAGCTGGACCGCTATATCGAAAGCGCTTACCGGCAACCGTCAGACAGCGCTGAGTATTACCGGTTTTAATAGATTTTCCCTTTCAAATCAGGGTGGTTTTGACAAACGGGTGTTTTTTCTTTACTTTTGCTAACGAACGTTAGGATAATATGGCTGAAACACTTACAGGCAACCGGAAAGAACAGATTTTGCATATTGCCATGAACCTGTTCCGCGAGAAAGGATATGCCGGTACGTCTATGCGCGACCTTGCGCGGGCTATCGGTATCGAACCGGCCAGCCTGTACAGTCATATCAAATCCAAGGAAGATCTGTTGCGCACGATTTGCTTTGACCTGGCTGACAAGTTTATTTATTCGTTGCAGGAACTGGATAACAGTGATATGTCACCGGATGAGCAGTTATACGCTGCCATTGAAGCCCACATCCGGGTAATACGCACCAACGCGGACGCCAGTTCGGTGTTTTTGCACGAATGGCGGTTTCTGAGCGAGCCGGACCTGTCCCGTTTTAAACGGCTCCGGTCAACCTATGAAGGGTTTTTTACCGAAATTGTGGAGCGCGGTGTAAAAGAAGGGGTGTTCAAGCCAGTGGATGTAAAATTCACGGTGCGGACGATTTTCTCCACTCTTAACTGGACTTATGGCTGGTACCGCTTATCACGCGAAGCCGACATTGGCGACAAGTGCGACAAATTATTTGACCTGATCCTGAACGGGATCAAAGCCTGTTAACTGCATAAAGCCCGATTATTATGTACGGAGGAGGATATGTCCCGGACGAGGACACGCGCCATCGCGCTGCGGAAATTGACGAAGATCCGGTATTGCTGGCCGCTTTTGAAAAGCGTATCGAGCGAGGTGAAAAAATCGAGCCCCGGGACTGGATGCCGGCTGAATACCGCAGGCAGCTTATCCGTATGATTGAGCAACATGCTCATTCCGAAATCATTGGTTCCCTACCCGAAGGAACCTGGATTACCCGCGCGCCCAGCCTGAAACGGAAAATGGCCCTCATTGCCAAGGTACAGGATGAAATCGGCCATGGTCAGTTGCTGTACAATGCCGCTGAAACCCTGGGCAAGAGCCGGGAACAAATGTTCCGCGATTTACTAAACGGGAAATCCAAGTACAGCAACGTGTTCAATTACCCGGCTGAAACCTGGGCGGACGTGGCCGTAATCGGGTTTCTGATTGACGCAGCCGCCATCGTGAACCAAGTGATCAACTCCAAGGGCAGTTACGGCCCGTACAGCCGGGCGCTGGAGCGGATCTGCTATGAAGAATCTTTCCACCTGAAACAGGGGCATGAGGCTTTTGTGGCCCTGGCAACCGGCACCAAAAAACAGCGTGACATGCTGCAGGACGCCCTGAACCGCTGGTACCGGCCGATCATCCATTTTTTCGGCCCGCCAGACAAGGCATCGGTCCACAGTGACAAGCTTATGCGATGGAAAGTGAAACTGGCCAGCAACGATAAAATGCGCAACCAGTTTTTAAGCAGTTATGTCCCGAAAATCAGGGAGCTCGGCCTGGATTTCCCGGATCCGGAACTCCGTCAGCTGAAAGATGGAACCTGGGCGTTTTCAGATCCTGACTGGGATGAATTTTACCGGGTCATCAACGGTGAGGGCCCTTGTAACCGCGAACGGCTGGACGTGCGCAAATGGGTGCAGGAACACGGCAAATGGGTGCGTGAAGCCATGTATAAAGAAGAGGCAAAATATACTTTCCCGCTTTCTTAAAACACCGGGGGAACCATGAATAAATCACTCGATCCAAGAATTAACCGCCTCGGGATTTCTCCCGCTGCGGGGGAGCCATCCATAAAAGACCACGAGTTGTGGCCTACCTGGGAAGTGTTTCACCAGGCCAGGCGGGGCCAGCACCATGTGCATGTGGGCAGCGTACACGCCCCTGATTCCGAGCTGGCCATTGTTTTTGCCAAGGAACAGTTTGCCAGGCGTAAGGAATGCGTAAATCTTTGGGTGGTCAAGACCACAGACATCTACGCCATCCGTTATGATGACTCGGATATGTTCGCCACCACTCCCGAAAAACTGCACCGCGAAGCGGGCGGTTACCGGGTGGGGGCCAAAATCGATGCCTACAGGAAAAAGAAAAAACCATGAAAGAAGTCCTTGCTGAACTGTTGTTTAAAATGGCAGATGACGCGCTTATTATCGGCCATAGGAATTCAGAATGGACGGGATTGGCGCCAACCCTGGAGGAAGACATCTCCTTTTCGTCCATGGCTCAGGATAAAATCGGGCACGCGTGGGCGCTTTACCGGATATTGCACCGGGAGCTCGGCCACAAAGACCCTGACCGCCTGGCTTTTGCCCGGCTGCCTGAAGCGTTCCGGTGCTGCACGCTTGTTGAACCATTTTCCCACGATTTCGCCTTTGCCGTTGTCCGACAGTTTTTGTTTGACCACGCGGAATACTTGCGGTATTCCTCCCTGAAAGAATCGGCTTTCCGGCCCCTTGCCGAACTGGCCGCAAAAGTTACCAGTGAAATAAAATACCATCTGCTCCACGGGGATGTCTGGGTGAAACACCTGTCGGCCGGGAACGCGGACAGCAAACAGCGTATGCAACAGGCTCTTGAACGGGTCTGGCCATTGGCGCTGACAATTTTTGAACCCGGGCCGTTTGAAAACACTCTCCGGGAAGAAAACCTTTTTGCCGGTGAGGATGCGCTGCAATCCAAATGGGAAGAAGCCGTGATGCCTGTTTTGCAGGAAGCCGGGCTTGAACCGCCAACGACAGACAAAGACAATATCCCGTACGGAGGCCGTAAAGGAATTCATGGTGAAGATTTTTTGGCGCTTCTTAAAGAAATGCGCGAAGTATATGAATCAGAGCCGGAAGGCACGGAATGGTAAGCACGCAAACAAACAAGATCCTGTCCATACTGGAAAAAGTCAAGGACCCTGAAATCCCGGTGCTTTCAATCGTTGATATGGGTATGGTCAACGGAGTGGAAGAGCGTGAGGGGATGGTGACCGTTTTGCTGACACCCACATTTACGGGTTGCCCAGCCCTGGATTTTATCGCCAAAGAAGCCGAAACCCGGCTCCGTGAAAACGGTTTTCCATCAGCCCGGGTGGAATGGGACCTTTCCATCCCCTGGGACAGCTCCCGTATCAGCGATAAGGGCCGCGAGCTGCTGGATGCCTTTGGCCTCGGTTATCCGTCTAAAATTTTTCAGGATCCGGTTAAGGAACTGGAAAAGGCAGTGTGCCCTCACTGCGGAAGCAAACAGACTTCATTGCGCTCGCCTTTCGGAAGCACCCTTTGCAGAAGCATTCATTTGTGTGAAAACTGCGGCCAGACATTTGAAAAATTCAAGCCGCTTTGATCACCCATGGTATACCAGCAGGGGCAAGTGGCTGCTGTAGGCCATATGTTTGGTGTGGCTGGTTTTAAATATCTTTTCCCAGAAGCCCCGCTTTTTGGTCAGCATGGCCAGCAGGTCAATATTGTGGGTTTTGACATATTCCTGGATGCCCTTCATCACCCCCTCGCTATCGATTATTTCAAAAGTCAGCTGCGCTTCCTGCACATATTCTGCGTACTCAGATCGTAATTCGTTCAGCACTTCTTCTTCCTGCTCCTTGTCTGAATCATGCACATGAAACGCGTGTATGCACGCATTGAACCAACCGGCAAATTCCAGCAAGCGGTTCAGCACGTTCCGGTCTCCCGGTTTCAACTCGGATGAATAGGCGATATGGCGTATGGAGGCATAGAAAGCGCATTCCGGAATGGCAAGTACCGGAACATTCACATCCTCGATAATCCGGCCAGTGTTGCTCCCCCCGAATATTTCGCGCCATCCGCTGGCGCCCTTGGTTCCCATAATAATCATTTCAGGGCTTATTTCCGCGGAAAGCTCCAGTGTGGCCTCCACTAAAAGCCCTGCCTGTAGTTTCTTCTCTGCCGGCACTTCTTTAACTCCGCTTATTTGCCTGGCTTCAGCAATTTGTTCATCCAGTTGCTCTTCCAACCAACTTTCATCTTGTACCACAGCGTCAGCCACCACATTCGGAGCGACCGGCACATCAATCACAGCCGGATGGTATACATGATAAACCAACAGGCGTGCGTCTACCTTCTCGGCAAGCTTAAAGGCGTATACCAGAGCATTGGTTGCCGTATCAGAAAAATCAGTTGGAACGAGGAACCATTTCATGGGCGCTGCAATGGGCTTTATTTTAACTCTAAAATAACGATATCGTTCTCTATTTTTCAATAACCTGTATCATTTTTTTCAGCACATTGCCACGACCATACCTGGGTTTTGCTTTTTCGCTTTAATTCTTCCGGGTTATTTTTACCGGCAAACGCCAGCCAACCATGGAAAAAAAATATGCTGACCTGCTCATCCGGTACTGCGTTAACCTGCAGCCGGGAGAAACCTTATTGATAACATCAACCTGGCTGGCAGAGCCCTTGCTGCGGGAATTATACGATGCGGCCCTGGGGGCGGGCGGCCACCCGGTGCTCCTCGTGGATATTGAAGGAACCGAAAAAATCCTGTTGGAAAAAGGTAATGAAAAGCAGCTGCGTTATGTGAACCCATTCTTCGCGGAAGCCATCCGGGCTTTCGATGCCTACATCCGTATTTTGGCCCCCTTTGATGTTAAAGAGTTGGAAACCGTTGACCCCGCAAAGCGCAGGATACGCCAGGAGGCAATGCAGCCGGTTATGAATACCTATTTCGAGCGGCTGGGCAGCGGTTCATTAAAGAGAAGCCTTTGTCAGTACCCCACCCCGGCAGCCGCGCAAACTGCGGGCATGAGCCTGGAAGAATACACCCGTTTTGTGTACAATGCCTGTTACCTTTTTGATGAAAACCCTGTCAGCAAATGGCTTGAGGTGCGGGCTTTTCAGCAGAAAATCGTAGAATACTTAAACGGCTGTACGGAAATGCGGTATACCAGGCCTGGCACGGATTTAACCTTTTCCACGCTTGGCCGCAAGTGGATAAACTCAGACGGGAAAAACAACATGCCATCGGGCGAGGTATTCACCTCCCCGGTGGAAGACAGCGTGAACGGGCATATCTATTTCAGCTATCCTTCTGTGTACATGGGCCGGGATGTGCGCGGGGTTTCCTTTGAGGTAAAAGACGGGTTAATTGTCTCCTGGGATGCCGTAGAAGGAAAGCCTTTGCTGGACAATGTACTGGAAATGGACGGTGCCAGGCGATTTGGCGAAGCGGCTGTCGGGACCAATAACCGTATTCAGCAAATTACCAGAAACATTCTTTTTGACGAAAAAATCGGGGGTAGCATTCATATGGCCATCGGTCAATCCTACCGGCAAACAGGCGGGAAAAATTCATCGCCCTTACACTGGGACCTGATCACGGATATGAAAATTGGCGGGAAAATTTATGCGGACGGGAATTTGATTTATGAGAATGGAGCCTTCCTGATATAGGAAAAACAGAGAGCGGATACATTTACAAGGTTTTAAGCTCATGAGTACGAGTACCGCGCCCTCTGTTTCCAAATCCTAAAAACCAACAATACTATGAAAAGATTGAGCTGTTAAATCAGCATTATAAACTCTCAAATCACCCGAATTGTTTCCCGCAAACTGTCAATAAAAGTTAATTTTGACACTACATTGACCTCGACTATGAATATCGGCCTGTACTTCGGCAGCTTTAATCCTGTACACACGGGCCATTTGATCATTGCCAATTTCTTTGCCTGGAACATAGATCTTGACCAGGTTTGGTTTGTGGTAAGCACGCAAAATCCGTTCAAGAAAAAAGGCCAGCTGCTCAATGAATACGACCGGCTGCATCTGGTTGAGCTGGCAATAGAAGGAAATGACCGCCTACGCGCCAGCAACATCGAATTCAATATGCCGAAACCGTCTTACACAATCGATACCCTGGCATACATGCACGAAAAATATCCATCTCATCGGTTTACCCTGATCATGGGATCCGACAATTTACAACAAGTACACAAATGGAAAAACGCAGACACTCTTACCAGAGATTACAATATTTACGTTTACCGAAGAAGAGGCCATGAAACCAGTCGGTTCACCAATATGCCTACTGTAAGGGTTTTTGATGTGCCCTTACTGGACATCTCTGCTTCCTTTATCCGAAAACTTATCGGAAAAAATAAATCTATCAGATACTTGGTTCCGGAATCGGTTAGGCTTTATATCGAAGAGATGGGCCTTTTTAAATAACCTCTCCAAACTGATATTTTCGCTCTCTTACAACAGCTTGCAAACCGGAGATTACACAGGTGCTTTAAGCCATAAAATTTTCTGGCGATTCTCCAAAGATCCGTACAAGATTTTTCCAACAAGTTTTCTCTCTGATACTGTTAATACCTGTTCAAATTCCCTTCTGTTTTGTGGAGAAGATAACATCATGACTTTTGTCAAAAACGACTTGTCAACAACCACACAGTTATTCCAGTTGTTTCCACAATGAATCTTTACTATTTCCACCGATCCTTACTGACAAATTTTCTACATCAGGACTTTTCTACAGCTTGTTTACAAGCTTATAATTTGCTGACAAACAAAGAAGATACCTGTTAATTTTCTCCGTGTGTCTGTTGATTCAATCTTAATATTAAAAAAAGCAAATGCGCTGCTGAATTTTTTTATACAATATCACAGTCCTGATGATGATGATGAACTTATTAAAAAATAGAATAAGCATTATTCAGACACTGGATAACTTTGCTGCAGAACTTTCGAGAAATTTTTCAAAATGTTTCATTTCCTTTCTGAGATATTCCTTATGTCTGTAACTGACTACTGATAAGAATCGCATATAGGGTTTCCGGAAGACTACTACGTCCTCAATCATTATGAAAGAGAAATGGTTTTCCTGCCATATTTTATATGTCCGGTTGATCCTTATTGGAAGATCCTTAGACATTTTTATCAGAGAAAAATTTTTCCCCGATTCAGTTGAATTACTTTTACAAAACATTGTGATACCATACCTGTAATATTCTTTCCATGATCGACTTTCGGGCTGGAAATCCTTTATTGCGCATAAGTCCGGGATCCAGTAAGGATAATGGTTTATTTTTTGCAGGTTGTCAAGGATGTATTGTGGCTTAGCAAAAACAGAGTTCCGATATTGAAAGGACCTTGCAGTCGGCAGCAATGAGCCAATTATGTTCACAAACAAAATGATTATCAGGCTTGCCAAGAAAAGGATAAGCAGCAGTTTAAATAATAATAGAATCATTGCTGTATGAAAATAGCATAAAGTAAATCCGTTGCAGAGGCTGGATCAGGACACAGGCGGTGGAAACAATGAGAAAGATGGTGTAGTTATTTGATTAACAGTAGCTAAAAGAAGAAAAGTTAAGTTGATAGCGTGGATAATATTTTGTTATTTTTCTGAAAAATTTTCAATCTGGTTAATGATAGAATTTAGTTTGGGATAATTTATGGAGTAGATAATAAATTTCCCCTTTCGATGGGTATCAACCAAGCCTGCTTCACGCAGGATACGAAGGTGCTGACTGGTGATGGATTGTTCCATTTTAAGTGATTTGTATATTTTGTTAACATGGGTTTTCTTGTTTTTATGAATAAAAGCAAGAATTTTTATGCGCAACGGATGGTTCAAGGCCCTGAGAATTCTGGCTGCTTTTATTATTTTATGAGTGTTGATAGGAAATGCAGGCATGTTTTAGGTTTTAATATGCAACCGGAATAATTACATAAAGGTTCAAAAAAATAACACCCGGCAAATATTATTACCGGGTGTTAATCAAATAGTTAATGAAATCAAGCAGCAAGGTCTTCTACCAATTCGGCAATTTCACTAATTCTTTCTTTGTTCAGGGAATAGTAAATGTATTTTCCCTGACGCTCTGTTTTCATAATGTTTGCCTTGCGAAGTATAGCCAAATGTTGTGAAGCCACTGACTGTTCAAGGCGAAGTTTTACATAGATTTCTGTTACTGTAAGCCGGCTATGTTCTTCTAATAAAAGAACCATGCGCTGACGCAGTTTGTGATTAAGTGCTCTTAGCACAAGTACGGCTTTCTTAAGCGTTTCATATTTGATGACAATGTCCTCCTTCAATGATCCGCTTTTGGAAAGCACCAGGTTGTCTCCAGGTTTTAAAGTTGCCATAACAGTACAATTTTGATTAAAAAAATAGTTTTGACACTTGAACTGGTAAAGGTATTATTTTTTCGAAGGATATAAAAATTACAGGGAAAAAATTTATGTTAATATTCCTTTCCATGGATATAAACTCCCTTTAAATAAAAGGGCTCTGACGAAATTAAATCTGCAAAACAACCTGATTTATAGTAATTCCAAGCTAATGGTACCTGATTGGCAGCTGAACAGGACAGGATGGGGGTAAGGATGTGATTTTTATTTGTTTTTAAGGTTCTGAGCTTGTAAATACCTGTTCCTCCAAAATACCATGTATATTCACGATCGAGGGAAGATAACCAATTCTGAGAAATAATTAATGAGAAAGGTTCTTTAGATAGTTTAGAATTTTTATTAAATACAGCAGTGTAAACTTCCATTCTTCGGGCGTCTATCATCGGCATTATACGTGTACTATCAATTAGATCCGGGCCAATAAAGTTTTTTATACCTTCAGAAAGAGAAATCAATGTATTGACAGTGATCAGTGGAATATCAAACGCATAACACAAACCTTTTGCGGTGCTAAGACCGATCCGGAGGCCGGTATACGAACCAGGGCCAATCGATACCGAAATAGCTTTGAGATCTTTCAGGGAAACGTTGTTTTCTGAAAGAATGTCCCTGATCTGGACAGTCAGGACAGAGGAATGGGAACCACGCTGATTTTTCTCAGAAAGCGCAATCAAACAGTTACCCTCAGAAAGGGCCACCGAACAATTATCTGTAGAGGTTTCTATGTGCAGAATTTTGCACAAACCGCTTAAAAAGTTATTTCAAAATCAAGGATGTCTTCACCACGTTTTGCTTTTACTATAACAGTGTCTCCTTTTTTGTATTTGCTAAGCGCTTCCATATATGACATCATATCTGTGACTTTGAAGTCTCCCATTTGAATAACAATGTCTCCTTTTTGCATTCCAGCCTTGTCTGCAGGTTTTCCCTCACGAACACCATCAATGCGCATGCCTTCCCCGTCAAACATATAATCAGGCACTACGCCTAGGGTAACTGTGAATCTGGGCGCGTTTTGGTTCTCTTCTTCTTTGGTTTTTGTGAATTCAATACTGGGCTGTTTATCCAGTTCGTCAAGGAGCTCTTTGGCATAATTGTAAATAGCGTACATGCCATCATAATTGATTTTGTCATAGTCATCAGTAGGTTTGTGATAGTCTTCATGGGTTCCGGTAAAGAAAAACAGGACCGGGATATCTTTCAGATAAAATGAGGTGTGGTCCGAAGGGCCAATACCGGATTCGGAACGCTTGATTTTGAAGACTTTTGACGAATGGGTGTCTAAAAAGTCTGTCCAATAGGGGGAGGTGCCCGTACCTCCGATTTCAATTATACCTTTATCTTCGTTGTACCTGCCAACCATGTCAAAATTTAACATGGCGGCTACTGTGCTCAAATCAATTGTGGGGTGGTCAACATAATATTTTGAACCAAACAAACCTAGTTCCTCCCCGGAAAAGGCAATGAACAAGTAGTTATGATTTTTATCTTTACCATCGGCCAAATAACGTGCTAGTTCCATCACCATGGAAGTGCCGCTTGCATTGTCGTCCGCTCCATTATGGATAGCGGGTGGGCCTGTATACAGTGAGCCGTATTCGCCCCAGCCCAAATGGTCGTAGTGGCCTCCGATTACTATAGTAGAGTTTGCATGGTTATCTATGTATCCGATTACGTTATGTCCGGTTCGCTGTATCTTTTCAAAATTAACAGAGAGACTGGCTAACGGGTTTTCCATTTGGCCAAGCGCAGTGTATACATCGTCAGAAATGAATAAAACAGGTATATCCTGTGTGTGTACGTTACGCGTGTAATCGTGTCCGGGATCCTCAAGTCCTTCGTCAAAGTTCGCAATAAGTACACCGGCCGCCCCGTGATTTTTTGCGTTCTCAACCTTTCGGGCGATGCCGGAATAGGCCTCGAAGTCAGAATGTGGTGCGAAGCCACCTTCGTAGCCCATTTTTATTACAACGATTTTTCCGGTCATGTCACCGCTTGAGTCATAATCGTTATAATTGAGTTCGGGCGCTGTTATTCCATATCCGGCAAATACAACCGGCACACCGGATAATGTAGCGTTTCCAGAGATGGGAAGCGGATAAAAGTCGTTAAAGGGAGCAAACGATTTGCCTGAAACGGTCAGTAACGGGTCTCCGGTCAGTTTTTTCCCTACTGAAAATTCGAAAGGCTGCAGGTAGCCGTCTTCACCTTTAGGTTCCAGGCCTATTTCCCGGAATTGTTCTTCAATGTAAGTATAGGCAAGTGTTTCACCTTTCGATCCGGCCAGACGGCCTTCCAGTTTATCGTCTGCCAGATAGGTGATATGCGCCTTCAGGTGAGTGGTAAGCGCATTTTTGGTTTGTGGCAATACCTGGTAGGAGGTTAACAGGAAAAAGACAACCAGCAGCGCGTTTGCTTTGAATTTCAAGCGTTCCATAACATGGTTATTATAAGTTTGATAATGACAAGCAGAACAAACCCCAGAAACAAGATTTTCAGGGTTAAAGGTTTTAGTTTATGGGCAAAGATAACACCAAGGGGCGCACCGGCCAAAACACCTGCAACCACTGGCAGAACCATCGGGAATACTATAGCGCCATACATGTGGTTTAACCCAGCATCAATTTCACCGGACAGAAACAGGTTGTACAGGGTAAGAAAAAGGGAGTTTATACCAATAACCCCGAGTGATATAGAGATTGCCTTTCGAATCGGATAGCGCAGAACAGAATGAAGAACCGGCACCATAACGAACCCGCCACCAAGCCCCGAAAGCGCCATGACCGCACCGGCTACTATGCCAAGCCCCGAAAACCCCCACCAGGAAATATCCGGTAAGAAGTTATCCGGCTCATCATGTTTTTTACCGGTAAGCATTTTTATAATTATTGGGATCATGAAAAGAATGAACAGGATGGCGAATTTTTGTTTGTCATAAGCCGTTGTCAGGCTCAGTAACCAGGTCACACTTATGGATGCCAGGGAGCCAAAAATACCGATCAGCACAACGGGTTTCAGATAGAAATTACGCATCCGGTAATTTTTCAGACTACCTGACAGGCCGGCAAAAACCAGGGCAAAGGCCGCGTTAGCAATAATTAACCGGACCACAATATCACCGGCAACCGAATCCGGTAAAAAGTGATTCAAATAAGTGGTAAACACCAAAACATATACGACCCCTCCTCCTATGCCCAGCATACCTGCAAGAATTCCGCTGGCAAAACCCGCTATCAGAAGAATCAGAGTGACCACGGGTTTACTGTGGTTTCAGGAGGGAATGATAAGCAGCCGTATCATTCAAAAGATTGATGGCTGCTTTCAGGAACGGATCCCGGCTGAATGAAGCCCGTATTCTTCCCGGCCGGAAATAGTAGCGTGTAACCAATTCCAAACGGATCTGGTCGAGAATTTCATCTTTGTATTTTTCCAGGTCTTTCGATTTATCGTGCGCAATGCTTGCCCTCAGGTGCTGAAGGTCTTCTTTGACAGAGTCAAAATAGTTTTCTTCCTGGAGCTTTAATTCCAGTTCTTCCAGTTTTTGCTCGCTGCTGGTTTGATAATCAAAATCCTTGTCTTTCAACCAGTTTTTAAAGCCTTCAAAGTCTTCGTCTGTCAGGACAAAAGACTCCGGGTCCGGGATTTCCGGGTGCTGGTAGGCGTATTCCGTGGCATAATCAAAGATAAGGTCCTGGCGAAGTAGTGCTTTGGTAATCAGGCTGAGTTTTTGCGGCTCTACCTTAAGATCCGGCTCTATGCCCCCGCCATCATAGACGATACGGCCGTTAGAGGTTTTAAAGGCTCGTTTCAATGAATCCGGAATCCTGGTTGCGTCCCCGTTATCATCCCGATTGGAGTAATTAATGGCCTGTATACATCGTCCGCTGGGTATGTAATATTTGGCCGTAGTCAGTTTAAGTTTGGTGTTGTAGCTTAGGTCACGTGTCTGCTGAACCAAGCCCTTGCCGTAGGTCAGTTGGCCGAGAATTACCGCGCGGTCGTAATCCTGCAATGTGCCGGCAACAATTTCTGAAGCAGAAGCCGATCCGTGATTGGTCAGGACCACCAACGGAATATCCAGGTCAACCGGCTTTCGCATGGTATTAAAATCTCGGTCCCAGTCTTTCACCTTCCCCTTGGTGCTTACCACCAGTTTTCCACGATCGATAAAAATGTTGGACACATTTACCGCTTCATTCAGCAAACCTCCGGGATTTCCCCTTAGGTCAAGAATTAACCCCTTCAGCGGGTAATTGCTTTCCAGACGCTCGAGCGCGTCCGCGACATTGTCACCCGCATTTTGTGTAAACTGGTCGAGCCGGATGTATCCGATTCCGTCACTCACCATGCCGCTGTAAGGTACATTGTCAATTTTGATTTCCTGGCGAACGATGGTTTTAGTCATTACTTCATCACTTACCGGCCGCCTGATTTTTACTTTAACTTCAGTGCCGGGCTGCCCTTTCAACAGCTTACTGATGTCTTCCACGCTGCGGCCGACAGTTGACTTGCCGTCCACAGCCAAAATGATATCTCCCGCCCTCAGACCTGCCTCTACGCAAGGTGAACCTTCATATGGTTCGATAATGGCAATATGGTCACCTTTTTTGCGAATGATAGCGCCTATACCACCGTATTTTCCGGTTGTCTGGAAACGGTACCCTTCCAGCTCAGCTTCGGAAATAAAATTTGTGTAAGGATCCAGTGATTCCAGCATGGCATCGATTCCCTTGCGGATCAACTGGCTGGGGTTGATTTCATCCACGTAGTAAATGTTCAGTTCCCGGAAAATATCCGAGAAAATTTCCAGGTTTTTGGAAGTCTCGAAGTAGGTGTCTCCGGCAGAAATCGGCAGCAGCCCTACCAGCAACACAAACAGGGCGGGCAATGCCAAATGATTTGCTTTTCGTAAAAAGCGTTTCATAAAACCCATAGCGTCAGGTTTATTGGACAGGAATCAGGGAACCGGATCATAACCATGACCACCCCAGGGGTGGCAGCGCAAAATGCGTTTTATCGCCAGCCAGCTCCCCTTGAACGGCCCGTGTTTTTTTACCGCCTGAATGCCGTATTCGGAACAAGTGGGCGTATAGCGGCATGACGGACCAATATATGGAGATATTGCCCGTTGATAAAAACGGATTAATGCGGTTATTGTCAATGAAAGCAATTTACCCATCTGTTTCACAAATATCGATTAAACGGTTTAAAATCCGGTTTATTTCTTCGTTAACTACCGCATATTGGGGCAATTTGGTTCCCCTACAGACGAACATCACCAGCAACTGTTTCTGCTGAACGAACAGTATTTCCATCAGGCTTCTTTTCTGTGTGCGCCATGCTTCCCGCATCAGCCGCTTTATGCGGTTTCTGTCAACCGCCCTGGGAAAGGAGCGTTTCGGCACAGAGAAAGCCACAGCCGCGGGATGACTGCCACGGGTGGCGGGAAGAAATAAATACACCGCCTGAATGCGGGATTCGGTAATCCGCCTGCCTTCTTTAAACAGTTGCTGTATAAGCCGCCTGCTTCGCAGGCGTTCGATGCGGGGAAAAGAAAAACCTCCGGGAATGGAACGGGCCGCTTCAGGGGCCCAGGACGGTTTATTTGAGCTTTCTTTCGTCAGAAACCGTAAGTTTTTTTCTGCCTTTCTTTCTTCTGCGCGCAAGCACCTGCCTGCCATTCCGGTCGCTCATACGCTCCCTGAATCCATGCTTGTTTTTCCTTTTCCGTATAGAGGGCTGAAAGGTCCTTTTCATTTCCAGTTTTATTTATTGGGCTCGCAAAGTTAAAGCATTCGGTTTATTATTAAAAACCAGGCCGCAACAGGGCGATTTACCCGTTCATGGAAATCAGGAATTCCCGGTTGTCCCGGGTGTCCTTCATCCGCTGCAACAGGAAGGTCATGGCCTCTTCCGTGGTCATGTCCGCCAGGTGATTGCGCAGGATCCACATTCTTTGCAGCGCTTCCTTGTCGAGCAGCAGGTCTTCGCGCCTAGTTGATGAAGCCACGACATCAATGGCCGGATAAATGCGCTTGTTGGACAACTTGCGGTCGAGCTGGAGTTCCATGTTGCCGGTTCCCTTGAATTCTTCAAAAATCACTTCGTCCATCTTGGAGCCGGTATCAATCAGCGCAGTGGCCAGTATAGTTAAAGATCCACCGTTTTCGATGTTACGGGCTGCCCCGAAGAACTGTTTGGGTTTGTGCAGGGCGTTGGCTTCCACACCACCCGACAGCACTTTTCCTGAAGCGGGCGCCACGGTGTTGTGGGCGCGGGCAAGACGGGTAATGGAGTCGAGCAGGATCACCACGTCATGGCCGCATTCCACCATCCGTTTGGCTTTTTGCAGCACAATGCTCGAAACCTTCACGTGGCGCTCAGCCGGCTCGTCAAAAGTGGAAGCGATGACTTCTGCCTTCACGCTCCGTTCCATATCGGTAACTTCTTCCGGGCGCTCATCAATCAGCAGGATGATCAGGTATACATCCGGGTGGTTGGCGGCAATGGCGTTGGCCACGGCTTTCAGCAGGAGGGTTTTACCGGTTTTCGGCTGGGCTACGATCATCCCGCGCTGGCCTTTTCCGATGGGCGTGAAAAGGTCCATGATCCGCGTGGAGAAATCGCTGCTTTCATATTCGAGGTTAAACTTCTCATTGGGAAACAATGGCGTCAGGTAATCAAACGGAACCCGGTCGCGCACCTCTTCCGGCAACCGGCCGTTGATATAGCTGACTTTAAGCAGGGCAAAATATTTTTCCCCTTCCTTGGGCGGGCGGATAGCCCCCGCGATGGTGTCTCCGGTTTTAAGCCCGAACAGCTTGATTTGCGAGGGGGAAACATAAATGTCATCCGGGGAAGTCAGATAGTTGTAATCGGAAGAACGAAGGAAACCATAGCCGTCCGGCATCATTTCCAGCACACCCTCGCCTTCAATCACTCCGTCCAGTTCGATATTGAATTTCGGGGCGGGCTTTTCGACAGGAGCCGGTTCAGCAGGCGCCTTGGGGGCGGGTTCTTCGGTTTTTTCGGCCACAGGCTCGGCAGCCTCTTCCACCGCTACCTCGGGTTCGGTGGTTTCAGGCTCCTTGGTTGCCTTGGCAGTGGTTTTCCTTTTTCTGGTTTTCTTTTGCGCGGTTTCTTTTTCAACCACGGCCTGCTGGTCCAGGATTTTGTAAATAAGTTCTTGTTTGTCAAGCTTTTCGTAGCCTTCCAGCTTTAGCTCGGCTGCTATGTCCTGCAGCTCCGGCAAAAGCATTTCATTCAGTTGCAGAATGTCGTACATTGAAAATAGATTTTGTGATTTGATTTTGTCAAATTCAGAAGTATCTGGTGAGTTGTGATGCTTTGAATCAAGCAGTGCGGAAACCCGGATTGTAAATCCGAGCACAAAGTTAGTTAAAATGAATGGTAAAATCAAAAAACAAAACCCGGACATCTATTTTTATCCGGCAAATATTCACTGAACACACCCGGCCGCATGTGCTATCTTTGCCCCAAAAACCAGCGATGCTCACTTTATCTTACCTGCGAGAACACACCGATGAAGCCATTAGGAAGCTTAAAATAAAGCAGTTTGATGCCGGGAAACTGATTGAAGAGATCCTTGCGCTGGATTCTTCCAGGAGAAAAATCCAGGCGGAAAGGGACGGGCTTCAGTCGGAAGCCAACCAGGCCTCGTGGGAAATCGGAAAGTTGTTTGCCCAGGGAAAGCAAGAGGAAGGACAAGCCCTCAGGGAAAAGGTGAGCGGTCTGAAAGAACGGATCAGGAAGCTGGAAACAGGTTACCGCGAAGCGAACGCCAAACTGCAGGAATTGCTGGTACAACTTCCGAATGTGCCGCATGAATCGGTGCCCGAAGGCAAATCCGCTGAAGACAACCGCATTGTCCGCGAAGGAAACAAAGTGCCGGACCTGGCCGGGGGGGGCCTGCCGCACTGGGACTTGGCCGCGAAATTCGGGATTATTGATTTTAAAACCGGAAATAAGATTACCGGTTCCGGCTTCCCGTTGTTTGCAGGCCAGGGGGCCCGGCTGAAGCGGGCGCTGATCCGTTATTTTTTGGAAAAAGCCGGAAAAGCAGGGTACCGGGAATTCATTCCACCGCTCATGGTAAATGCGGATTCGGCTTTCGGAACGGGCCAGCTGCCGGACAAGGAAGGACAGATGTACCGGGTTCCGGAAGATGACCTTTATCTGGTTCCCACGGCTGAAGTGCCCCTGACCAATATTTACCGTGATGTGATTTTAAACGAAGATGACCTGCCGGTAAAACTTACCGCGTATACGCCATGCTTCAGGCGGGAAGCCGGGTCGTATGGAAAAGATGTGCGCGGGCTGAACCGGGTACACCAGTTCGACAAGGTCGAAATCGTGCAAATTGCCCACCCGAACCACTCCTATGAAGTACTGGAAGAAATGGTGGCTCACGTGGAACACCTGGTGCGGGAGCTGGAATTGCCCTATCGCATTGTTCAGCTCTGCGGAGGGGATTTAAGCTTTACCTCCGCGCTCACCTACGATTTTGAAGTGTATTCAGCCGCTCAAGGGAAATGGCTCGAGGTAAGTTCTGTTTCGAATTTTGAGAGCTACCAGGCGAACCGGCTGAAACTGCGCTTCCGGGACAAC
This sequence comes from uncultured Chitinophagales bacterium, assembly GCA_964422925.1. Lineage (GTDB taxonomy): Bacteria > Bacteroidota > Bacteroidia > Chitinophagales > S012-47 > CAYRDC01. The sequence goes on from CAYRDC010000001.1 coordinate 199,078, forward strand.
CAAAAAAGAACCCGGTTGGCCCACACCCTAAACGGAAGCGCGCTGGCCCTCCCGAGAATTGTTGCTGCCCTACTGGAAAACAATCAGCAGGATGACGTAATCAACCTTCCCCAAGTGCTGCACCCTTATTTCGGAGACTCGGCTATTCGATTGACCCGGTAGGGGAGCTGCCAACATTTGCGTGAATATCAGTATATTCGGGTAGGCTAAAATCCCATCCAATGATAAAACAGTTCCTGTTTTCGGCAGTTATGCTGCTGGGCGCTATCTCTTTTGCGCAAACCTCGGGTGGTCCGGATCCCTACGGTTATACCTGGAAAAACAGCCTGGATGCCAACGGGCCGGCATACCAGTGGATAGACATCAGCCAGAAAGGCACCTTGGTAGCCGGGCTGTCTGATGACAATTCCATGGGCTGGATAAACATCGGATTTCCTTTTGTGTATTACTGGGGCAAGTTCGATAAGGTGCGCATAGGCTCCAACGGCTGGATTTCTTTTGAAAACACACAGAATATCGCACACGGTTTTCCGGACATTCCCACACCAGGAGGATCAGCGGGGGACAATTATCTGGCACCGTTCATGGCAGACCTTTCTTTTGACGGAGCCGGTAACCCCGGCAAGTGTTATTACTGGACCAACTATACCGACACCTTTATCGTGACCTTTGAAAATGTCCCTTATTGGACAGCAACCGCCCCCGGCTATACAGGGTCAAACAGCTTTCAGGTAATTCTGACCAACTCCGACAGCAGCATTACCTTCCAGTATCAAAATGTGCAACTGCCTCCGCAAATGACTAATCTGAACGACTTGGTGATCGGGATTGAAAATATTATCGGCAACATGGGGTTTGAAAACTATCTGGACCAGATTCCGCCCAACCAGCTGGCACTGAAATACGATCATCCCGGGCAAACCAGCTACCAGGTGATCGATATTCAAACCCAGTGGGTTTTAAACCCGAAAAACGGAGCCGAATTCAAAACTTTTCTGGACACCGTTTGGCCCGCGTTGATGCTTGTAAATGGAGGGAATGCTGCCGTAAATACACCGTTTCAGGTTTCCCTGTTCATAAAAGACCAGTCCGGGGCACTGGTTTATTCGGGATATGATACCATTCAATCACTCAATGTAAATGATTCCTCTGTGGTGCAATTCTCCCTACCGTTCATTCCGGGCTCTCTGGGAACACACACGGTAATCGGGGGTTTCCTGTTGTTTAATGATCAGAATCCGGGGAATGACGCGCGAAGCGTGGAACTGAACATTGTCACAAAGGCCAGCCAGGATGTGGTACTGGATTATGGAACCGGGGCACAGGACGGAAGCCTGTCCTGGAATGGCGGAAACGGGGGCGCGGGAATCTATATTGAGCCGCCATACTATCCTTTCACCATCAAAAAGCTGGAATATGATATTCCCACCGCGGGCGGGGACGGGTTTTATGCCCGGATTCTTGACGATGACGGGCAGGGCGGGTCAGCGGGCACTGTGCTTTATGATTCGCTGATAAACGGCAACCAGGTAGCCGGTGGCGGCTATCATACGGTAAATATGTCCGGAACTGTAACGATTCAAGATGGAGGCTTTTATGTGGCGTGGTTGATGGGCGGGCCCAATATTTCCTTAGGGATGACTTCCGATGTGCCGATTTCGAACCAGACTTTTGAAGTGCTGAACAACGCCTGGACACCATACCGGGAAAGGAGCCTAAACGATTTTCGTATCCGCGTGATTGGTGATGGTGATTGTAATTTTAATCCGGTACTGAACCTGTCAGGGAACCAGATTTTGTGTTTGGGCTCATCTGTTACCTTGAAGATTCAGTCGCCCCCGGGAAACAATCAATGGAACAATGGAAATAATGGCGACAGCCTGGTTGTAACCCAGCCCGGGGATTATTTTGCGATTGTAACCACTCAATCCGGGTGCGTTGACACGACCCCGGTGGTACATTTCGATCCGGCAACGCCTATTGTGCCCTCAATCACTTACTCGGGCGGTACCTTGTTTTGCAGCGCGGCACAATCTTATCAATGGTATTTAAACGGCAACCCCATACCTGGCGCTACCGCAAGCCAGTACCAGCCAACCCAATCGGGAAATTATTCTGCAGAAACCACCGACATTAATGGATGCAAAGCGGTGTCCAATGTGATTCAGGTTACCATTACGGGAATTGACAATAAATCAGTTCCTATTCTGGAGGTTTACCCTGTTCCCGCTGATGAAACATTGTGTTTTGGTTCTACGGAGAATGACCAATGGCAGATAAGGCTTCTGAATCTGGCGGGAGAAACCCTTTCTGGTCATGTGTTTACAGGCAGAGGCAACAACTGCATCGAAACAGGCGCTCTTCCAGCAGGGATATATCTTGTTGAAGCGGTTTCCGGAGGCAAGAAGCAAATGTTATTGGTGCCGGTGATGCATTAGTCAGGGTGCTGGAAAGGTTATTACCTGATCCCAGTTCGGCTTCACCTCAATAGTGCCGGGGTATGCAATGAAGGGCTCGGGCAATTGGTGGGTTTCAAAATTCCCCGGGTCCCAGCAGGTGTTTCCGTTTATGTCCCGGTATACTAAAGCCAGGTATTTTCCGGGCAGCAAATAGTTGAATAACAGACTGTTGTCGGTAATTGCCCGTTCATAGAGCGGTTGTTTGCTGTTTTCATTGTATAAGCGGAAGATATATGCGCCATCCAGGTAGCCGGGTGGAAAATCGATTTCGAGTTTAGAAAACGAATTCTCAGGTACAGAAACAATTATTTTTTTCCTGCCGCTAATGGTTCTGTCCCACGCCTCAAATGTATGATCTTCAAAAATCAGCTCGCAGGATTCACCGGGCTTGAAAGGATATTCAATCAAAGGCTTATCCGGCCTTATGAATGAGGAAGGGGCAATTACAGTATCGTGTCCTGATAAAATGTGTATTTTATTGGGGAAAAACTGTTTAACAGCGTATTTTAATTGAATTCCTATTGGACCAGGCATCTTCAGGAAAATGCTGTCCTTCTGATGGAAGAATGAAGTATCGTTTTTCTTATTTTCCGGAGGCGTAAATTTCAATGTATCCGTTCTGCTTCCTAAATGGACGTAAACCGGGAGGCTGAAGGTATCCGGCAAGAAGAACATGGAATCGTTTTGCTTGTTTGGAAAGACGTTCAGGGTATCTGATCCCGAAATTATAACAGGAACAGGGCAGGATGAAGTGTTGAGATGAATCCAGCACACTCCGGATTTGGTCACTCCTTTGCCCGTAACATACGATTGCCGGGCCGGTTCGTACAGCTGGATGTTCTGTTGTGATGAGTCATTTGAAGGAAGAATGTGACCCGGAATAAAACCCAGTAACTCTCCGGGATCTGCATGATAATTCGCGTTTTTATCCTCAAGGGCAATGAGGGTGAACGGTTTTTCTGGTAAATACGAGAACCTGAACCTGCCGTTCTTATCCGGATAAGTCACATAAGATGGCATTGATTTTAGAACAAGAGAGTCTTCGCTTCCATTATATAGCATTACGCGAACGCTGGAGAAATCTACCGGGAATGGATAATTGATTTTTCCTGCAATCTGGAGAGAATCGATAGAGGTACCAGTTGAAAAGACCAGTGAATATCCCTGAAGGGTATTGCCCTCATTAAGATCGCGGATGGATGCTCCAAAATTGATGGTGTAAGTTGTATTCTCCAGAAGTGGCTTATGGAACTGAATGGAAAGATGTTTTTTACTGGAGTGGAATTTTGGTTGTTCTGAGGGCTTTGGAGATATAATAATTTCTTTTTCAGGAGAAAACAACCGTATAAATTCATCAAAGTAAACATCTATTTTATTTCTATCCATGTTGGTTTCCATAGAAGACGGGGTAGACCTGATTACTCTGGGAGGGGTAATGTCTTTCGGGCCACCGCTTGGGGCCTGAACGTTGGCACAGGAGGGCAAAAGTACAGGAAGCAAGGACGAAAAAATCAAAATGGAACAGGTGTGAATCTGGCGGATTTTCATCTCCCCAAATGTACCATAAGTACGGAAATATCGGAAGGAGAAACGCCACTGATTCTTGCGGCCTGCCCGATGGTGGCCGGCCTGATTTTGGTGAGTTTTTCCCTGGCCTCAGTAGAGAGCCCGTGCATGGAGTGATAATCCACCTTTTCGGAAATGGGGATTCTTTCAAGACGCTTCATTTTTTCAGCCAGTTCTTTTTCCTTTATGATATATTGCTCGTATTTTATTTGTATATCTGCCTGTTCTATTTGTTCTTCTGTAAATTCCTTCAGAAAATTGTTGAATGTTTCAAAATATTGCGCGGCATCCCGAAGCGTAATTTGAGGCCTTTGCAACAATTGATAAAGCTTCACTTTCTGCTGAATGGACGAGGTATTTTTGGCCGTTAGTAACGAATTGGCCAGGTCCGGGTTAACACTGTATTGTCTGGCAAAATCCAAAATCTTGCGCACCGCCTCTTTTTTCCCGGCAACCGCTTTCATCCTGGATTCATCCGCGAGGCCCAGGCGGTATGATTTTTCCGTAAGGCGCAAGTCTGCATTATCCTGACGCAGGAGTATCCTGAATTCTGCCCTTGAAGTAAACATCCGGTACGGCTCTTCGGTACCTTTGTTGATCAGATCATCGATAAGGACACCGATATATGCCTCATCGCGGGCAAGGACCATCATTTCCTTGTTATGGATCTTTTGATGCGCGTTGATCCCTGCCATTAATCCCTGGCAGGCGGCTTCTTCATAACCGGTGGTTCCGTTAATTTGGCCGGCAAAAAACAGATTCCGGATCAGCTTGGTTTCAAGCGTATGGTTTAATTGCGTTGGAGGAAAATAATCATATTCAATGGCATAGCCGGGGCGAAAAATCCGCGCGTTTTCAAAACCAGGAATTTTCTGAAGTGCCTTGTATTGAACTTCTTCCGGCAGGGAAGTGGAAAATCCGTTTACATACACCTCTACGGTATCCCACCCTTCCGGTTCAACAAATATTTGGTGACGGTCTTTATTGGAAAAGCGGTCAATCTTGTCTTCAATCGAGGGACAATAACGCGGCCCGATCCCTTTGATTCTGCCGGTAAACATGGGAGATTCGGCAAAACCTGTTTTCAGGATTTGGTGCACTTCCGGATTGGTATAAGTGATATAGCAACTTCGTTGTTTTTTCAGCGAAGGGGTATTGGTAAAGGAAAACTTGCCCGGAGGGTCATCTCCCTTTTGTTCTTCCATACGACTGTAATTCAGGGAGCGGCCATCAACCCGGGGCGGGGTGCCCGTTTTCATCCTGCCTTGTTCAAACCCGAGGGAAACCAGCTGTTCTGTCAGGTCGGTTGCCGATATTTCTCCCACCCTGCCGCCACCGAATTGTTTGGAGCCAATGTGTATGATCCCGTTCAGGAAGGTGCCGTTTGTAAGGATTACTGCTTTTGCTTTGATTTCATGCCCACGGTTTGTCTTAACCCCCGTTACCGCATTGTCCTTAACCAGTATCCTAACCACCATATCCTGCCAAAACGCAACATTAGGGGTTTTTTCGAGCATAATGCGCCATTCCCTGGCAAACAGCAGACGGTCGTTTTGCGTGCGCGGGCTCCACATGGCCGGCCCTTTGGATTTATTGAGCATACGGAATTGAATAGCGGTTTTATCCGAAACTATACCGGAATACCCGCCCATAGCATCAATTTCGCGTACAATCTGTCCTTTGGCCACCCCACCCATTGCCGGGTTGCAGGACATCTGGGCAATGGTTTGCATGTTCATGGTAACCAGCAGGACCGAAGATCCCAGGTTGGCTGCCGCTGCCGCTGCTTCACAACCGGCATGCCCTCCACCCACTACGATGATGTCGTATTCCTTAAACACGCAGCAAAATTACAGGTTTGAAAAGTTTCACGTGGAACAAACCCCAAGGGCAGCAAAAACGTTTCACGTGAAACTTTTTTTGAAAAGATTCAGATAATAATCTTCCTTTTGGCGCATGATTCGTTGTTCTTCCTTTGACGTGTCAGTGTAGCCAAGCAGATGAAGCAGGCCGTGGATCATTACGCGTTTCAATTCTTCCTCTAAAGGTACCGCGTATTTCCGGGCATTGTCCTGAATGCGCTCAATCGACAAAAAAACGTCTCCTTCTATTGATTTACAGCTATTAGAATATTCAAAGGTAATTACATCAGTGTAAAAATCATGCTTCAGGTGTTCCTGGTTAATTTCCAGTAACCTGTTGTCAGAGCAAAAGATATAATTAAGCGATTTGATTTTGCATCCCTCTTCAAGGGCAGCGGCATGTAACCAGCTTTTTGTTTTACGCTTGTTTGGAAGGCTGTATTGGATGTCTTCTGAATGAAACCAAATTCCCAATGAAGGAGGGATTTAGTATTTGAAAGTCAGCTCCACCGTATTTCCACCATTTGAAAAAACCACCAGGTCAGACAAGTGTTCCATCAAGAAAACGCCTCTGCCAGTAGGCTTTTCAATGTTTTCCGGGGCAGTGGGGTCCGGAAGGTTGGTGTAATCAAAACCCTCGCCTTCGTCCGCTACAGTAAAGGTAATCTGCTTGTCATCGTAAACAACCCGTATATCAACAACTTTTTCCGGGTTGGCCCGGTTTCCGTGGATAATAGCATTATTTACTGCTTCCGTCAAGGCAACCAGTATGTTGCCATACACTTCATCATTCAGGGAAAGATCGGTTCGAATGGATTCTACAAGAGGTTCGATCTTGACAATGTTTTCAGGCGATGAAGGCAGTTTTAATTGATATTTTTCAAGCTCGGTTAGCATAAGTCCCACCCCATTTAAGATGCAAATCCGGCAAATAGACTATTGAATGTTTCTAAAGTAATTTTCTACTACATTTTTGTAAAAAGGTTTCAGGGCAGGAGGTGTGGTTTTGTAAAGCTCCAGCATTGCTTCCCGTTTTTTCAGGTATTCTTCTATTTCCGGAGGCAGTTCACGGGTGGTTTCCCGGGCCGTCTGGCTTTCCCGTTCAGGGGATTCTTCCTGCTGACGTTCAGCCTTTTCCGCCTCTAGGAGCCTCACTAAAATATCTTGCTGACGCTTCAGGAGCTCGTTGGTTATTTGTTTATTGACAATATCTTTTTCACTCTTGTCCATTTCTTTTGCAATTTCTTCCAGTTGCCCGTTGTTCCCCTCTTTGCCTTTTTCATTGTCTTTGTTGTATTGCTCCAGGGCTTTCCGGATGGCTGCCTGCCGGGCTGCCAGTTCTGCCAGTCCGCGGCTCATTTTCTGCGAACGGCCTTGTTGCCCGCCAGATTGCAATTGTTTTTTCATTTCCTCCAGTTGCTGATTCAACTGTTTTTGCATTTCGCCAAGATCTTTCAGGCTTGGCCCCTGGCTTGGTTTCTGGCACATTTGGGAGCCGGGCATCATACCGGACATTTGTTGCTGAAGGGCCTGCAATACTTCATCCAGCATCAGCGCCAGGTTGTTATAATGCATCATTGCGTATTGCTGGGCTTGACGAGCCTGGGGGAGATTGTGAGCCGATAGGCGGTCTATGGACTGATTCAGGTTTTTATTTAGCTCTTTAAGCTCTCGGTTGACAAAATTGCTTAATTGGAATACGCGTTTTCCCAAAGACTGTAAACTGTCCGCAACCATCCGGGTATCCCTCCGGATTTTTTGCTGGTCTTCCATCAGGTGTTTATAAGCGGGGCTGTTGGGCGGGGTTTCTCCCAGTTTATCCAATATAGCCTCCTGGTCTTTGGAAAGCTTTATGAGGTTTTCCAGCAGCTGTCGCGTACTTTCCATGTCGATCCGTATCTGGTCCATTTCACCCTGGGCCATCATGCTGCTGAGTTGTTGCTGCATCTGACGCATTTTCTTCGAGGCGTTTTTTTGCGAACCAGATGCTTTTTTCTTTTTACCCTGCTGCAATTGCTGCAGCCCTTCCTGCATATCCTGGCTTATTTCCTGCTCCTGTTGGTCCGTCTCAGGGAAAGGGTGTTGGTTTTGCAGATTTTTGTTCAACTCTTCTAACCGGTCAAGGTCTTTTTGGATCTTCTCAAATTCTTTATTCAGGGCTTCCTGTTCCTCCGCCAGTTTTTCATTGTCGGCTGAACGGTTTGAGGTTTCTTCTGCCAGGCTGTCCTGTTCCTCCGCCAGCTCTTCCACTTCATTCAACACGTTTTCCAGGTTCTGCTGAAATTCAAGCTCTTTAAACAATTCAAGGGCCTTGTCCAGCTCTTTTTCCAGCAGATCGTTGTCCAAGGAAATATCTTGCAACTCTTTCATTAATTCATCCGGATCCAGCTCCTCCATTAACCGTTGCAATTCTTCCAGTTTTTCCTTCAGTTCATCAGATAATAACTGATCAAGCAGATCCTGCAGCTTTTTCTGTTTTTCAAGAAATTCCTCTGATAGGGGGTTTAACTTGTCCTGCTGGCGAAAAGCCTCATTCATTTTGTTTTGAAGCTGTTTGATGTCTTCCTGGAGCGATTGGTTTTTTTGCAGAAGATTTTCAAGGGCCTGCCGGTCTTCCCATGAAAGCTTTTCCTTGTTTAACAGTCTTTCCTGAAGCTTTTCAATTTCCTGGTTGATTTCCCTGGCTTCCTTGAGTTTTTGCTCGAAAGTATTTCGCACCTCTTGGTTTTCCCGGTTCAGCTGTTGCTTTATTTCGTCTTCAGTGGGCAGGCTAAAACTCATGAGAGGCGTTTTAGACATTTTAGGCCCATGGACCCCGTCATTGTCCCACACGGCAAAATAGTAGCTCAACTTATCACCGGGCAACAGCCCCAGGCTATCCACGAAGAAGGTGTAATTAAAATTCAGCGACCTGCCCGAAAAAGAAGCGGGTACCCGGGCAAACTGGTATTTATCCAGAGTTGCCAGGCCGGTGCGTTGCAAGCGATAGAAAAAGCCCATTTGCGTGAACCCGTAATCGTCAGTGGCCTCTCCCATAAAAAACACATAGGCGCGGTCTGTGCTGTCAACGATTTGGGTTACCCGGACTTCTGGATACAGGTCCGGCACCACGGTCACCGTATAGGAAATGGAATCAGGCACCTGCACATAAGAGTTGTTAAAAAGCACTGTATAACGGGCACTTTCGGTCAGGAAGGTGTCGGCTATGAAAAGGTTTTCCTGGAGGTTTTTGGCCTGAATGCGTTTATCTCCGATTCTGAGAAAAATGCTCTCGGTTTGCTGCGTGTTAAACATCCACCGGATGCGGGTGCCGGCCGGAACCACAAAATCTCCTTCATTGTCGAGGGTTATATCTTTTCTACCGGTGTAACCCGGGAAATCGAGGTAGGCCTTAAAGCGGGCGATTACCGGTCGTGGTAATACGTGCAGCACATAAGGCCCGGACTGAACGCTGTTGGCGCTCAGCGTAAAGCGGATATCTTCGTTTGGCTTCCGGAAGGTATATGAAAATTCACCCGGGGCGGTTTGCTGAAACCGGAACCGGTGGTTGCCGGAAATCGCGTAAAGTTGTTCCGGCATCACACGGCCCTCTGTTTTTACCTGCAGCACAAAGTCTTCAAACTGAGGTGTCTCCAGCTTATGGTTGAGGATAATTATCTGGAAAGGAGCAGGTGGCTCAAATGCCGTGCTGTTGTGTACCAGGCGGTAATTGCTTTCGCGCAGGAGGTTTGGGGCCGAAATGATCAAGAGCAGCAATAAGGCTACAGGCGGCAGGGCGTATTTCAGGTATTTCCTGTTTTTTTTCAGGTTAATGGCCCGGGTAAATGGGATCAATTGCAAATTCCGGGTTTTTTGTTCGATGCTTGCCCGGATCAGCTCCCGGTTATCAGAGGTATCTTCCAGCTCTTTAAGCTGAAGCACATTCAGCAAACGGTCAGCTACTTCGGGGAAATGCCGGCCAATCATGATAGCTGCCTTTTCCCGGCTGATCATTTTTCCCAGGCGGAAATACCGGAGCAAAGGAAGCACGACCCAGGCTGTCAGGGTTCCGGCAGACAACAGGAGGTATCCGTAAAATATAATCCTCCGGGGCCATATCCCGAGATAGAGGTAATACTCGGCCACGCTGAACAGAATATACAGCGTTAACAACAGCCCGGAAAACCACAGCAATCCGCGTATTACCCGGTTCAGGTAGTACTTGCGGGTGAACGCATCAATTTTACGGATCAGCAAAGTATAATTGTCCATTGAGGCCGGCATCATTTTCAAAATTACAGATTATCAAACGCAGAAGTTTATGGATTATTCCTGTTGGGCCTATAGCATAGAACCATCCATGGGCTCCGGTTGTTCCGCAACCCAAACTTGATAGTATGGGATGAAACAACCGCTTTTATTGCATAAATACACCAGCCGGCTCTCAAAAATCAAGCACCGCCAGCACAGGGCAGTGATCGGAATGATTGACTTCATTGAGAATATCTGCATCCTTCAGGGCAGATTGCAGAGAAGGCGTAATAGCGTGATAATCAATGCGCCACCCCTTATTATTCGTCCGGGCATTGGCGCGGAAACTCCACCACGAATAACGGTGTGGTTCCGGGTGGAAAACCCGGAAGGTGTCAATAAACCCGGATTCAAAAAAGCGGTCCATCCACGCCCGTTCTTCCGGCAAAAACCCTGAACTGTTTTTGTTGCCCACCGGGTCATGAATGTCAATGGGCTTATGGCAGATATTGAAATCCCCGCTGACCATCAGGCACGGCCTTTCATTTTTGAGTTCTGCAACAAAGTTCAGGTAGTCTTCAAGGAAAGCCATTTTTACCGCCTGCCGGTGATCTCCGGATGATCCGGATGGGAAATAGGTGCATAAAATCGTGACCTCCCCGAAATCAGCCCGGAGCACACGGCCTTCGCTGTCATATTCCGGCATGCCCATGCCAGGGATCACGCGGTCAGGCTCCGTCCGGCTTAAAATGCCCACTCCACTGTATCCTTTCTTTTCTGCGGAATACCAGTAATGATGATAGCCGAGGTATTCCAGGGTGGCCGTATCAATTTGTTCCGGCTGGGCTTTGGTCTCCTGCAGCAGAACGATATCAAAGCAGTTCTGATCGAGCCACTCATAAAACCCTTTTCTTGCGGCCGACCGGATTCCGTTTACATTGTAAGTAATGATTTTCCGGGTCATATTCCGTTATTTTTCCAGGCTGATCCACATACGAATATTCTTCAGGGGCCTGTCGTTCTGGTCAGTTGGTACTCCGGCTATCTTGTCAATAACTTCAAGCCCTTCCACCACTTCGCCAAAAACAGTGAATTTCAGCAGGTAAAGATGCGGTGTACCCCCTATGGTCTTGTAAATTTCCCGGTGTTCAGGCGGAATGGTTCCCCCGTATTGCTGTTCCAGGTAATCCAATTGATCGTCTGTAAAAACCTGTCCCTGCACTATGTAAAACTGGCATCCGCTGGAAGCCAGTTCCGGATTGTTGTCCCTGGCAGCTGCAATGACGCCTTTTTTATGTACAATCCCCGGATCAAATTCATTGGGAATGTAATAGCCGATATCCCCATTGCCCAGCAGAGCACCCTGCGGTGCGTTCCGGGAGTCAGGGTCGCCACCCTGGATCATAAACTGCGGAATTACCCGGTGGAACAACAGGTTGTCGTAAAATCCTTCCTTGACCAGTTTTATGAAATTATCCCGGTGCCGGGGTGTGCTATCATACAATCTGACTTTCATGTCCCCATAATCCGTGTGGATGACCACCAGAGGTTCGCTTTCCTGGGCGCATGAGACGGCCATCAGCAGGGCCAGGACGGGAAAAAGTAAGAAATTTTTCTTTCTCATCAACCTAAACTGTTTTTGGTAAAGTAATTAAGGATTTGTTTTTTTATCAATAATTCTTGTTGCTCCTGACCTTCCGGGGCTTTTTTACCTGTTGGCTTAAAATGTGGCCAGCCGTTTTCATCGCGGCCTTCCGGGATATAGTACCCTTCTTCGATCAGCAGGGAGCAAACGCCAACGTGCATTAAATCCTGCTTCTCTTCCTTGGTAAACCTGCTACTAAAGCGGCCGGACTCCTGGATTCCTATCAAATAAAGCAATGCGTTCAGGTCAGGCTTCCGTCCAAGGCGCGCTTCCAGCTTGGTGCATAAATCATCAAACGACTGTTCTATTTGCTCTTTGTTCATAAAAACGATCCCGGTTGTACGATTCAACGGTGTATGGTGAACTCGTCCCGGTCTTTCAGGAAAGGCAATTTACCGCGAATTTCCAGCAAATCTTCTTTTTTAAGAGTTTCCGTGATAATACCTTCCCGGTCTTTCAGATGGTGCAGGGTATTTCCCAACGGGTCGATTATGGTGCTGTTTCCGCTATGGTATTTGCCGTTGCCGTCCGTACCGGTTCGGTTCACCCCAATGACAAAAGCCTGGTTTTCAATAGCCCGGGCCTGCAGCAGAGAATTCCAGGCCCGGGACCTGGCTTCCGGCCAGTTCGCCACAAATAAAAGCAGATCGTAGTCCATATTATTGCGCAACCATACGGGAAAACGCAGGTCATAGCAGATAAGGGGCATGATTTTCCAGCCACGCCATTCCACTACCAACCGGTCCCTGCCAGCCGAGAACACGCTTTCTTCAGCCGCCAGGGAAAACAAGTGCCTTTTGTCATAAGTTACAAAAGAACCGTCAGGTTGCATCCAGATTAACCGGTTATAATATTTTCCGGATTCCTCAATAGCCAGGCTGCCGCAAACCACGGCATCCCACTGCCCGGCCTGTTGTTCCATCCATTGCATGGTGGGCCCGCCCATCTTTTCGGCAACGGCCGCAGCGTTCATTGTAAACCCGGTGTTGAACATTTCAGGCAGGACAATCAAATCGGTTTTGGATGCCAGGTTGCTGATATGCCGGCCCAGGGCCTCGCGGTTGGCTTCCGGGTCTTCCCAGGCAGTATCCGGCTGAATAAGGCTGACATGAAGATCCATGGTTTATATTTTTTTCAGGATGGCCGCGGCTTTCTGTAGGGTTTTTTCAGATTTTGCGAAGCAGAACCGCAAAACTCTTTGATCGCTGCCCCGATTGTACAGGGCGGAAACCGGGATGGAAGCAATGCCATGCTCCCGGGTAAGTTTTTCAGCCATGACCGTATCCGGTTCATCCGAGATGGCACTGTAATCGAGCAGCTGGAAGTAGGTGCCCTGTGACGGACGGAAGCTGAAACGCGATTCGCTTACCAGATCGAGGAACAAGTCTCTCTTTTTCTGGTAAAATTCCGGCAAGCCCAGGTAAGATTCCTCCCGGTCCATGTAATCGGCCAGGGCATATTGCAGCGGGGTCATGGAAGAAAAAACGATGAACTGGTGAACCCGCCTGAATTCTTTCATCAGTTCGGCAGGGGCTATGCAGTAACCCATCTTCCAGCCGGTGTTGTGATAGGTTTTTCCAAAGGAAAACACCACAAAGCTCCGCTGGAAAAGTTTGGGAAACCGCAATACGGACTGGTGCAGCAAACCGTCAAAAATAATGTGCTCATACACTTCATCGCTTAAAACCAGAATGTCCGTGCCGTCTGTAATCTTTTCAAGCTGCATCATATCAAAGGCTGTCAGGGCGGTGCCGGTCGGGTTATTGGGCGTGTTGATGATGATCATCCGGGTGCGCTGGCTGATCCGGTTTTTGACGGCTTCCCAGTTGATGTGATAGTCGGGCGGTTCCAGCTGAACGTAAATGGGTATTCCGCCATTCAGTAAAATGGCAGGCACGTAACAGTCGTAGGCTGGTTCCAGCACAATAACTTCATCTCCTTCATGAACTACCGCGGTTATGGCGGAGTAAATAGCTTCTGTTCCCCCTGACGTAATGTTGATTTCCAGTTCCTGGTCAACTGAAAGGGCGTACAGCTTTTCGGTTTTCCGGGCGATTTTATCCCGCAGTTCGGGAATTCCCTGCATAGGCGCGTACTGGTTGAACCCTTTACGCATGTAGTGGTTGACCAGCTTTATCAGTTCCGGATCTCCGGAGAAATCGGGAAATCCCTGGGATAAGTTGATCGCGTTATGCTGCTTCGCCATGGCCGACATCACCGTAAAAATGGTTGTGCCAATGGAAGGTAGCTTTGAATTAACCCCAATGTTTTGCCTGGTCATAAAGTCTTTTCAGGAAATTCAACCGCCATACAGCGGGTTGGTTACAGGTAATTCCCCAGCTTTTTGCTTTTAATATCAGCTAATATAGCTTTGATCTTTTGTTCCTGTGTTTTCTCACAAATCAGCAGGGCGTCCTCCGTGTCGACAACAATAAAATTATCCAGTCCCTGCAGGACCACCAGCTTTTGGTCCGGAACCATGACCATACAGTTGCTGGCGTCATAGATCATAACCTTTTTGCCGGATACGGCATTCCCGTAATAGTCTTTCGGGTAGTGTTCATACAGGGAAGCCCAGGTGCCGAGGTCGGACCAGCCGAATTGTGCGGGTATTACCCGGACATTGGTGGCTTTTTCCATCACGCCATAATCAATGCTGATGCTCGGGCAGGTGCTGTAAGCTTCCCTGACAAACTCCGCCTCGCGTTCCGTATTGTATAAACGTTTGCCCTGGCTGAAGTTATCGCAAACTTCCGGCAGATATTTTTTCAGGGCCCTGATGATGGTATTTCCGTTCCAGATAAAAATTCCGGAATTCCACAGGAAATCCCCGCTGGCCAGGAATTTTTTAGCCAGTTCAAGATCCGGTTTCTCGGTAAAGGTTTTTACACGATAGGTTCCGTGATTCCCCGAGTCTTCATTAAACTGGATGTATCCGTATCCTGTATCAGGGCGTGTGGGATGGATGCCCAAGGTAAGCAGGCAATTGTTCTCGGCCACATATTTCAGGCCGTCCCCGATCACGCGGACAAATTCTTTTTCCCGGATTACCAGATGATCCGAAGGAGCCACTACCATGCAGGCTTTTGGGTCGAGGGCCATGATTTTGTGGCTGAAATAGGCAATGCAGGGAGCCGTATTTTTCCGGAGCGGTTCACCGATGATTTGTTCAGCGCGGATGCCCGGGAGCTGTTCCCGGACAGTATCTGTATATTTTTCGTTGGTGAGAATGTATATGTTTTCTTCAGGTACAATTTTCCGGAAACGGTCCCAGGTGGTTTGCAGGAGGGTTTTGCCGGTGCCCAGGATATCCAAAAACTGTTTTGGCATGTTATCCCGGCTTTTTGGCCAAAACCGGCTTCCTACGCCACCGGCCATAATGGCAACATAAGCATGCTCCATTTTAAGGTAAATTTTAGATGAAAGTGCCACAAAACTAAGGAATTCACATGGGCTAGCCGTATTTTAGCAAACCCTTTTTCCTGCCGGATTGTTCTTTTGAAAAAAAAGAAAGCGCAATACTTTTTATTACTCAAAAGTTTAAGTATATTTCGATTACCTCCGTAATCAAAGTATCAAAACAAGGGGATCTGAATGATTGCACAGGATATTGATCTGAATAAGTCGCTAAAAGAATATTTCGGATTCAGTCAGTTTAAAGGAAGCCAGAAAAAAGTTATACGAAGCATTTTATCCGGCCAGGATACGTTTGTCATTATGCCCACGGGAGGCGGCAAATCGCTCTGCTACCAATTGCCGGCCATTGTAAGCAGCGGCACGGCCATTATCATCTCCCCGCTCATCGCCCTGATGAAGAACCAGGTGGACATGATGCGCTCTTATTCCAGCATTGATTACATCGCCCACTTCCTGAACTCATCCCTGACCCGGACCCAGGCCCGGAAGGTAAAAGGAGACCTGACAGACGGCCGTACCAAAATGTTGTACGTTGCTCCGGAAACCCTCACCAAGGACGAAAACATCGAATTCTTCAAAGGAATAAAAGTTTCTTTTGTAGCCGTAGACGAGGCGCACTGTATTTCTGAATGGGGCCATGACTTCCGGCCGGAGTACCGGAGAATCCGCGCCATGATTGATGGCATAGGCGGCAATATTCCCATTATCGCGCTTACAGCCACAGCCACCCCAAAGGTTCGCGATGATATCATCAAGAACCTGAAAATGAAAAATCCAAACGTTTTCGTGGAGTCCTTTTTGCGCGAAAATCTTTATTATGAGATCCGCCCCAAAGGGAAAAAAGACGCTGCCGTTAAAGACCTGGTCAAATTCGTCAAGAGCCATCAGGGCAAATCCGGAATTATATATTGCCTGAACCGGAAAACCACCGAAGAGCTGGCAGAAGTCCTGAACGTAAACGGCATTAAAGCATTGCCATATCATGCCGGGCTTGACTCACCCACGCGCACCAAAGCCCAAGACCTTTTCCTGATGGAAGAAATTGATGTCATTGTAGCGACTATTGCCTTTGGGATGGGGATTGACAAACCGGATGTGCGCTTTGTGGTTCATTACAACATGCCCAAGAGCCTGGAAAATTATTACCAGGAAACCGGCCGGGCCGGAAGGGACGGCCTGGAGGGCATCTGCCTGGGCTATTACAGTTACAAGGACATCCTGAAACTCGAAAAATTCCTACGCGACAAGCCGGTGGCCGAGCGTGAAATCGGTTCCCAGCACCTGATGGAAGTGACGGCCTATGCCGAAAGCACCGCCTGCCGTAGGCAATTCCTGTTGCATTATTTCGGGGAAGATTACGACACCAGTCAATGTGGCCATGGTGAATGCGATAATTGCCGTTTCCCGAAAGAAAAGATCGAAGCCAAAGAGGAAATCCTCCTGATGCTTGAAACCATTGAGGCGGTCAGTGAGAATTTCGGTATTCCCTATATCGTGAGCCTGTTGGCCGGGAAAGAAACCCAAGAGATCAAGGCTTTCCGGCACAACAAGCTGGAGGTGTTTGGAAAAGGATCCGACAAAGATGAAAATTACTGGAATTCCATTGTCCGGCACGCCTTGCTGAATAACCTTATTCGGAAGGATATTGAACAATACGGCCTGCTGAAGATTACAGAGAAGGGACAGGAGTTTATGAAAAAACCGTACTCCCTGCAGGTGCCGCTCAATCGCAATTATGAAGAACTCGATGCCGAATTTGATGAAGGGGCCGCGGTAAAATCGGGCGCCCTGGACAATGTATTGCTCGGTATCCTGCGGGATCTCCGGAAAAAAGTCGCACGGCAGCACAATTTGCCGCCTTATGTCATCTTCCAGGATCCTTCCCTCGAAGATATGGCCACGCAGTATCCCATCAATCTGGATGAACTGGCCAACATCGTGGGCGTGAGCAAGGGCAAAGCCATGCGCTACGGTAAACCCTTTGTGGAGGTGATCGCAAAATATGTTGAGGAAAACGATATCGACCGTCCCCAGGACTTTACCATTAAATCGATAGTGAAAAAATCCGGGCTGAAAGTTTACGTAATCCAGAATATCGACCGGAAAATACCGCTCGAAGACATAGCCCGTGACAAAGACATTACGATGGATGAACTGACCGATGAAATAGAATCCATAGTGATGTCGGGGACCAAACTGAATATTGACTATTACCTGGACGATGTGGTGGATGAAGAAACCCAGGAAATCATATACGACTACTTCATGAATGCCGAAAGCGATTCGCTGGAAGAAGCTTATGAAGAGTTGAAGGAGGAAGGAATCACCCCGGAAGAGATCCGGCTGGTCCGGATTAAGTTTCTCTCGGAAATGGCCAACTGATCAGCGTTCCTTCACCCGTACCCCGGCCAATTCCCTGACAGTCTTTACAATTGCCTCCGTGTCATAGCCGCATTCACGCCAAAGCTCCTGTTGCGTTCCATGCTCAATAAACCGGTCGGGGACGCCCAGGCGGGTCACCTGTGCCTGGTACCGGTTGTCGGCCATGAATTCCAGGACAGCACTTCCAAGGCCTCCGGTTATGGTTCCGTCTTCAATGGTTATGACATGGTGGAAGCGCGTGAACACTTCGTGCAGAATTTCTTCGTCAATGGGTTTCACAAAACGCATGTCGTAATGGGCCGGGTGCAGGTCGTATTCCCGGAGCAGGCGGCAGGCTTCCACCACGAAGTTGCCCGGATGGCCTATGCTTAGGATGGCAATATCTTCCCCGTCCTGGATCAGCCGGCCCTTGCCCACGGGAATTTCCTTGAAAGGCGCTTTCCATTCAGCCATGACCCCCCGGCCGCGCGGGTAACGGATGCTGAACGGCTGTCGGATTTTGTCCAGCTGGGCCGTGTACATCAGGTTGCGCAGTTCCTGCTCGTTCATGGGCGCTGATACGATCATGTTGGGAATGCAGCGGAAATAAGCCAGGTCGAACGTGCCGTGATGGGTGGGCCCGTCCGCTCCGGCCAGCCCGCCCCGGTCGAGGCAAAACACCACTGGCAGCTTCTGAAGTGCCACATCATGAATCACCTGGTCGTAGGCCCGTTGCATAAATGTGCTGTAAATATTGCAGAAGGGACGCATACCCTGGGTGGCCAGTCCGGCTGAAAAAGTTACGGCATGCTGTTCGGCAATGCCCACATCAAAAGCCCGGTCCGGCATTTCTTCCATCATATATTTCAGGCTGCAGCCGGTAGGCATGGCCGGGGTGATGCCCACGATTTTTTCGTTTTGCCTGGCCAGCTCTATGATAGTCCACCCGAAAACGTCCTGGTATTTCGGAGGCTGGGGTTTGTCAGGAGCCGTTTTGAACAGTTCACCTGTTATCTTATCGAACTGCACCCCGGGCGCGTGCCAGACAGACGGGTCGCCTTCTTCGGAAGGCTTGAAACCTTTGCCTTTTTTGGTAACACAATGAAGCAATTTCGGCCCTGGGATGTCTTTCAGATCAGCCAGCAGGTCCACCAGGTGGTCAATGTCGTGCCCGTCAACCGGCCCGAAATAACGCAGGTTAAAGGATTCGAAAAGGTTGCTTTTTCCGGCCAGTACACCTTTCAGGGCGTTTTCCACCCGGCTGACAATTTCCCGTGAGCTTTTGCCGAAATTGCTCAGCTTGCCCAGCAGGTGCCAGATTTCATCCTTTAAGCGGTTATAGGTTTTTGAAGTGGTAATGTCGGTCAGATATTCGCGCAGGGCGCCCACGTTCGGGTCGATGGACATGCAATTGTCGTTCAGGATAATCAGCAGGTTGGCTCCCGGAAAAGTGGCCGCGTTGTTCAGGCCTTCGAAGGCCAGCCCACCGGTCATGGCCCCGTCTCCGATCACCGCGATAACCTGCCGGTCCTTTTCATTTTTTAGTTGCGAAGCGGCCGCCATGCCCACCGCGGCAGATATGGAAGTGGAAGCATGCCCCACACCAAAAGTGTCGTATTCGCTTTCCGAACGTTTTGGAAATCCGCTGAGGCCACCGTATTTCCGGTTGGTGACAAACACTTCGCGCCTGCCGGTCAGGATTTTATGTCCATAGGCCTGGTGGCCTACATCCCATACCAGTTGATCGTGCGGGGTGTTGAAAATGTAATGAATGGCTATGGTTAATTCCACGACCCCGAGGCTGGCCCCGAAGTGCCCGCCATGCAGGCTGACCACATCTATGATGTATTGTCTTAGTTCTTCGGCCAGCTGGTAGAGCTGGTTTTTATCCAGCTTCCGCATATCTGCCGGGGAATTTATGGTGCGAAGCAAGGGGCCGGGTATGATTTCACTGCCGGGCATATGGGTTCAGGTATGTGAAAAGGGTGTACAAATATACGCATTTACAATCCTTGTTAACGGAAAAGCGGCTTTCAATCTGCTTTCGGCTAAAACAAAAAACTATATATTTTTGTTACCGGGCCGCAAGCCCGTTTTTTATATCTTCCCGGTTTACCTGAAACAACCTGTTTTTGAGTTACGAAATAAAATTACCGCAATTCGAAGGGCCTTTCGACCTGCTGTTGTTTTTTATCCAACGTGATGAACTGGATATTTATGACATCCCGGTCGCAAAAATTACCGATGATTTCCTGGAGTACCTGCGTCATATGGAAGAGCAGAGCCTGGAAATTGCCAGTGAGTTTATCCTGATGGCGGCCACCCTGATGAAGATCAAGGCCCGGATGCTGCTGCCGCGCTGGGAAAAGGATGAAGAAGGCAATGAAATCGACCCCAGGCAGGAACTGGTCGACCGGCTGCTTGAATACAAACGGTTTAAAGAAGCGGCTGAGGACCTCAGGAAACTGGAAGAAGTCCGGCAGAAAAAGACAAACCGCGGCAATGTACAATCCGAACTCAGGCAACTGGCAGAAAAATATACCGCTGAAACCGACTTAAGCTACCTGACCCTGTACAAATTGCTTAAGGCCTTTGAGCAGGTTATGGAAAAGGCGAGGGAACGTGAAGTTTCCGTGCATCACGTGACCCGTTATTCCTATAGTGTGGAAAACGAGCGGGAGCGGATTATTTCCCGCCTGGAGCATGCCGACAGGCTGGGTTTTGAAGATTTGTTCAGCCAGGCAGAAAGTAAAATACACGCCATTTTTATCTTCCTGGCCCTGCTGGATGCCATTCACCAGCAAACAGTAAGCATCCGTGTCGGGAAGGGTATGAATAATTTTTGGATCAGCAAAGGGAAAAAATATGGCGAAGCGGCAGAGGCCTAATATCATGGAGCAGCTGTCGCCCAGGCGCATCATCTGGCCGGTGGTCATCGGCCTGGCGGTTGTGATCTGGCTTTTTGTGCGTGATTTTGACTCGGAAGCTTTCCGGGCCGTCAACTGGACAATGGCCTCGGTGCTGTTCCTTGCCTTGTCTGCGATAGCCATGTTGTTGCGCGACTGGGCCTATGTTTACCGCCTCAGGCTGCTGACCGATGGGAAGCTGGGCTGGATGCAATGCCTCCAGGTAATCCTGTTGTGGGAATTCGGGTCAGCCGCCACCCCCACCAGTGTGGGCGGAACCACGCTTGCTATTTACCTCCTTGCCAAAGAAGGTCTCACCCCCGGGCGCAGCACGGCTATTATTATGTTTTCCGTGCTGCTGGATGAAGTGTTTTTTATCCTGGCCATTCCTGTTTTGCTTATTGTTTACGGCCAGGCCGCCATCTATCCGGGGGTTACCCCGGTTTCTGATATCGGGGGAACCCATTTGCTGAAAGGACTGCTGCTTTGGTTTGCCCTGACCTATACCCTCATTTTCGGTTATACCCTGATCCTGGCTTACGGGCTTTTTGTGAACCCGCAGGGCATGAAAAAGTTGCTGTACCGCATTTTTTCACTTCCTTTTTTAATGCGTTGGCGCAAAGGAGCTGTTCGCGCGGGCAGCGATATCATTATTGCTTCCCACGAAATTCGAAACCGCTCCCCGTTCTATTGGATCAAAGCTTTCTTGGCTACATCTGTCTCCTGGCTGGGGCGGTTTCTGGTAGCCAATTTCCTGTTATTGGTTTTTACCCGCGGGGTGGACCATATGCTTGTATTGGCGCGCCAGCTAGTCATGTTCGTGATCATGACCGTAAGCCCCACCCCGGGTGGCAGCGGTGTGGCCGAACTGAGCTTTACCACCTTCCTGGCTGACTTTATTCCCCGTGGAATGGAAGGCAGTATGGTGCTCTTCTGGCGCATGGTCAGCTATTACATTTACCTGTTCATCGGGGTGGTGCTGCTACCCCGCTGGCTGAAAAAGGTACTCACAGGCAAAACCCCCGAACCCGCCCGATGAAAGAACTCCAGGGAACCCCGCTGAGCGGCATCACCCGCAGGAAGATCGTTATCGCGCTGATCATCAGCCTGTCGGTAAGCGCTTTTCTCATTGCCCGCACCTTTGAACCCGAAGCCATCCGCAGCCTCCGCTGGAGTTGGCATTTCGGCCTGTTTGCCGCCATGGCCCTGGCCATGATGGCCGTGCGCCACCTGGCGTACATGCTGCGGGTCTGGCTGGTGACGGGCCGCGTGTTTTCCATGCGGCAGTCGTTCGAGGTGGTCATGATGTGGGAGTTTGCCTCGGTGGCCACGCCCTCCACGGTGGGCGGGGTGGCTGTGGCGGTGTTCCTCCTCAACAAGGAAGGCTTGAACCTGGGCAAAAGCACTGCATCGGTCATGCTCATCACTTTTCTCGACAACCTGTTTTTCGTGGTCTCAGGCCTGCTGATGATCGGTATTGTAGGATCCGGCCGGATGTTTAGTTTCGGGGATGCCTGTACCAACACGAATGAGATTCCCTTTTTGTCTGCATTTGGCGGGGTAAAATATTTGTTCCTTGCCGGAGTGGGTTTTTCATTGTTTTTAACCCTGGTACTTGGCTGGGGAATCCTGGGCAATGCCGGGGCGGTGAAAAAATTCCTGAAAGGTCTGTTTTCCCTGCCTTTGCTCAGGCGCTGGCAGCATAAAGCCGAAGAAGCAGGTGAAGAACTGGTGCTGACTTCGCGTGAATTCCGGTCCCAGCCTGCCGGATTTTGGCTTTTGTCCTTTGGGGCAACTGTCATTGCCTGGACCATGAAATACTTTGTGGTGAACACGGTGATTTCCGCGTTTGCCCACCTCACAGGCATGGACCAGCTGGTGGTGTTATCCCGGGTACTGGCTTTGTGGGTAATTATGCTTATCCCTTTCACTCCGGGCGCTTCCGGTGTGGCCGAAGTGAGTTTCATAGCCCTGATGTGCCGCTTTTTGCCAGCCGGACTGGGTGGCACCATTGCTTTTTTGTGGAGAACCATTACCTTCTATCCCTACCTGATCCTGGGCAGTCTGTTCATGCCTGTATGGTTGCGCAGGGTGTATGCCCGGCCTGTAACTGGTTCTGATTAACTCTGATTAACATTGTTTAATACCAACACGCAATAAATTAACAGTAAATTCGTCCTGAATTTTCAATCAAAACGTAATCAGACATGAAGCTGACGAAATCCCTGGTCCTGCTTGCATTAGTGGTACTGGCAGGAGCCTGTAAACAACCGGAGAAGACGGTTGAAAAAACATTTCTTCCTTACCCGATACATCAGCATCAGCTGCCAAACGGCCTGAATGTGGTAACCGTACCCTATGACAGTCCCGGACTGGTGGCTTTTTACATCGTAGTGCGGGTGGGTTCCCGCAATGAAGTGGAACCCGGTAAAACCGGCTTCGCGCATTTCTTTGAGCACATGATGTTCCGGGGCACGGAGAAATTTCCACCCAAGAAATACAACAAAATCCTGAAAGCCACCGGGGCAGGCGCCAACGCCAATACATGGTTCGACCGCACTGTGTACCACATGACTGGTAATGCCGCCAAGCTCGACCAGATGTTTGAAATTGAAGCCGACCGCTTCCAGCACCTCAAATATTCTGAAGCAGACTTCAAGGTGGAAGCCGGGGCGGTTAAAGGGGAATATACCAAGGACTACGCCAGCCAGTTTTCCCAATTGGAAGAGGCTGTGAACAAAACTGCTTTTACCACCCACACTTATCGGCACACCACCATGGGCTTTTTTGAAGACGTGGTGGATATGCCCAATCAATATGAATATTCGCTCGAGTTCTACAACCGTTTTTATCGGCCGGAATATACCACGCTGATTGTCGTGGGCGATGTAAAGCCGGAAGAAGTAAACGAACTGGCTGAAAAATATTTCGGAAGCTGGGAAAAAGGCAATTATCAGGCAGACATTCCGGAAGAACCCGAGCAAACCGGAACCCGCTACACACATATCCAGAACCCGGGATTTATACCAACTGTTTCGCTCAACTACAAGGCTCCGGGCTTTGTGGATACCAGCCGCGAAGTGGCTGCCCTCGACCTGGTGGCGTACCTGCTATTCTCCGAGCGGTCCGACCTGTATAAAAAACTGGTGATCAACGAACAAAAAGCCATGCAGCTTTATGGCTACTATTTGTTCACCGTGGATCCTTACCTCTTCCAGATAGTAGCTCTGGTGCCTGACGAAAACAACCTGCAATACGTCAAGAACCAGATAGTGGCAGCCATCGACAGCCTCAAGGGAAACCCTGTGGATTCGTTATTATTGGCGCAAACCAAGTCGAACGTGAAATATAGCATGGCCATGAGCCTCGACAACCCGGAATCCATTGCCGAGAACCTGTCGTTTTTCACCTGGCTGACGGGTAATCCCGAATCGCTGAACCGGTATATGGCCACATTTGAGGCCGTAACCCCGGAAGACGTGCAGGCCGCGGCCCGCAAATACCTGGTTCCCGAAAAACTCACCGTAGCTACGATTTCATCCAAAGAAGAAGGAGGTGTACAATGAAACACATAAAATTTACCGTAGCCCTGGCCGTATTGTTTGGCATGGCCCGGGCCAGCGCACAGGAAGTGGTTGAATTGCCACTTCCCGATGCCAACAAGATCATTGTCCGGCTGATGTTCCGCAACGGCTCGGTCACCGACCCACAGGGTATGGAAGGGCTGACCTACCTGACCGCTAAACTGATGGCCGGGGGAGGCACGAGCAAGATGACCAAATCGGAAATTGACGATTTTATTTATCCTATGGCCGCTTCTTATGGCGCATCGGTCGATAAGGAAGTGACGGTGTTTACCTTCCGCTTCCCAACCGATTTTGCCGAAGATTTTTACCCAATACTCAAAGGCCTGATCCTGGAGCCGTCCTTTACCGAAAGCGATTTCACCCGGGTGAAGATGCAACAAACAAACTTTGTCACCCGGGGCGTGCGCAACAGCTCGGATGAAGACTACAGCAAATATGTACTAGAGGATTTTCTTTATGCAGGAACGCCTTATGCACATATGGTACAGGGTACAGTATCAGGAGTTGAAAACATTACGCTCGAAGCAGCCAAAGAACATTACCGGCAGTATTTTACGCGCAACAACCTGCTGATCGGCATTGCCGGCAATTATTCGGAAGATTTCCTGAACCGTCTCCGGGAAGACATGGCATCCCTGCCGGACACGGAACCCGAACTACCCGAAATCAGCAACCCGTCCATGCCGGATGGCATCAACGTGCGCATTGTCAGCAAGCCCGATGCCTTCGGTTCTGCAATTTATATGGGTTATCCGCTTCCAATTACAAGGGCAGATGATGATTTTGCCGCCCTGATGATTGCCAACAGCTATATGGGCGAGCACCGGAAGTCCTACGGGGTTTTGTATAACAAAATCCGGGAAACACGGTCCATGAACTATGGAGACTATTCCTATATCGAATGGTATCCTAATGGCTCCAGCCAAATGCTGCCAATCAGCGGATTTCCGCGCCATGCCCAGTATTGTTCTATCTGGATTCGTCCCGTGCAAACGGCTGCCGGCCTACGCAGCCAGTACCCGGAGCTTTCCGGTTTGAAACTGGGGCACGCCCATTTCGCCATTCGCATGGCCCTCTACCAGTTCGACAAACTGATCCGCGAGGGAATGAGCCAGGAAGATTTTGAGCTAACGCGCGACTTCCTCCGATCTTACATGAAACTGTATATCAAAACCCCGGAAGAACGGTTGGGCTACCTGATGGATTCCCGCTTTTACGGACGCGAAGATTTTATTTCCGAAATGGATGCCCTGCTCGAAAAAGTCACCCTGGAAGATGTCAATAAGGCTATCCGTAAATACTTCCAGATTGACAATATGGATATTGCCATCATTACAAACCCGGAGGAAGCCGAAGCTTTGAAAGAAAGCCTGCTGAGCAATGCCCCTTCACCCATGAGCTACAGCAATGTGGTGAAGGAATCGCTGCCGGATGAGATTTTCGAGGAAGACAAAGTGGTGGAGAAATTCCCGCTGAACATCCGCAGCGTGGAAATCGTGGATACCAAAGATACCTTTCAGTAAACCGGGCCATCCGGTTAAGCGCTAAAAAGAACGGGTTGCCGCCAGGCAACCCGTTTTGTTCCTTGCTGTCAGTGTTTGCCCCACACCACTATGTGAGCCCGGCCGCGCCCCACGGGCACGGTTTTGTAGTTGACCACAATCTTGCGGATTACCCGTTTGTTTCCGGGCAGGTCAAAAACACGCGTCCACTGGCCGGCTTTGTAATACCTGTTGATGGCCAGCACCACGTCTTCCCCGTTGCCAAACACCACCCGTGCTTTCAGCACATGGATGGGAGCCTTCAGGATGTGGAATTTCAGTTTGGTGAATACACCTTGGGCAGCGGTGACCAGGATTTCGTCATGGTCAACCTGTATGTTTACCGTGCGTTCACCGAGCATAACCCATTTGGAAGCAGTGGGCTTTGCCGGGGCACAGGAAAGGAATATGCCTGCAACAAGCAGGCTCAGGGCAAGGATGCTCATACGTTTCATAGTCTGTGGTTTTATCGGGTCAGAAAAAAATGGTAGCCTTTTTCCGGGCCGTGGCCCTGCTGCTTAGAGGCTGCCGGAGGCTAAGCGTTTAAAACCCCAAGTTTCCTGCCCGTGCGCGTGAAGGCGTCAATGGCCTTGTCCAGATGGTGCTTTTCATGCGCGGCTGACATTTGTACCCGTATCCGGGCCTGACCTTTGGGCACCACCGGGTAGAAGAACCCGATGACGTAAATGCCTTCTTTCAGCAGAGCATCCGCCATTTTTTGCGAGAGCACGGCATCGTACAGCATGATGGGCACAATAGGATGTTCGCCCGGTTTAATGTCGAACCCGGCTTCGGTCATTTTCTGGCGGAAATAAGCTGTGTTGTCCATCAGCTTATCGCGCAAAGCGGTGGTTTCGTTCAGCATATTGAACACTTCAATCGAGGCCCCGGCAATACTCGGTGCCAGGGTGTTGCTGAAAAGGTAGGGCCTGGAGCGCTGGCGCAGCATGTCAATGATTTCCTGCCGGCCGGCAGTGAAACCGCCCGATGCCCCGCCCAGGGCCTTGCCCAGGGTGCCGGTGATGATGTCTATCTGCCCGTGCACCCCGCGGTATTCCGGTGTGCCGCGCCCGGTTTTGCCCAGGAAACCCATGGCATGGCATTCATCGCTCATCACAATGGCGTCATACTTGTCGGCCAGGGCCCTGATTTCGTCTAGTTTGGCAATGTTGCCGTCCATGGAAAACACCCCATCGGTCACGATGATGCGGTTGCGGTGCTTCTGCGCTTCCTTCAGCTTGTCTTCCAGGTCGTTCATGTCGCTGTTTCGGTAGCGGTAGCGGGCGGCCTTGCAGAGCCGGACCCCGTCAATGATGGAGGCGTGGTTCAACTCGTCCGAGATGATGGCGTCATCCGGGCCGAACAAGGGCTCGAACACCCCGCCATTGGCATCGAAAGCTGCGGCATACAGAATGGCATCATCCACCCCCAGGAAATCAGCAATCTTGCGTTCCAGCTCTTTGTGAATATCCTGGGTTCCGCAAATGAAGCGCACCGAAGACATGCCGTATCCGTGCGTGTCGATGGCCCGTTTGGCGGCTTCGATTACCCGCGGGTGGCTCGAAAGGCCCAAGTAATTGTTGGCGCAGAAGTTTATCACTTCGCTGCCGTCCTGCAAACGGATATCCGCTCCCTGGGGCGATACAATGATTCTTTCTTCCTTGTACAAACCGGATTGGCGGATTTCTTCCAGTTCCTGCTGCAGACGTTTTTGCATTGAGGCATACATAATTTTGCGGGTTTTCAAGTTTGTAATGGGTGAAATTAATTGAAAGCCGCTGATTAAGCAAAAACATGTTCCGGGAAACGAAGGCCCGGGCGCCAAATCATAATGTTTGGCTATTTTCGTTGTCGTTACACACAATAACAGGTGCCAACAAGGAATTTTATGATGAAACTGAAATCCTATGAGCCGGGCTGGTTTTCCGGGTTCATTGTGACGATATACCTGATGCTGGGAATTGGAAACGGACCGGTTTGCGCCCAGTCCGTTTTATGGCGTATCGAGGGAAATAACCTGAATGAACCTTCCTATATTTTGGGTATAGCTCCGCTGGCCGATCCCCATACTTTGAATCTAAATGATACCTTCTTTTACTGCTTGAACCAATGCCAATCCGTGGCGGTCACCCAGCAAGCGGATTCTCTTTTCAACCGCCTGGATTCTTCTTTGGTTATGCCGGATGACAGAAGCCTGGAAAAAATGCTCAATGCCGTGGCCTTTCAATGGCTCGACCTCCTGGTTTCCCAGTATACCGGGCTGACGGTTTGGGAATTTGTGCACCACAATCCTATTTGGCTGAGGCAATACTTGGAAGCGTTGAAATTAAAACAAGCGGCAATCGGAAACCTGCCAGCCTTTGTCACCCTGCTGGCCCGGGAACAGGGCAAACCAGTGCGCCTGCTTTCTTCAGCCGGGTGGTTCCAAGAAATGCTGACCCGGTATCCCTTCGAAATGCAGGCCGATATGTTATCTTCCTTTTTCGGCCAGATGGAAGACCAATTCCGGGAGCAATACCTGTACTATTACCTGAACGGGGATTTGGCGGGCCTGAAAAACTGGCTTTCCCAGGAGGAACACTATGAATACTTCCTGGCCCGTTACCACGACCCGGTGACCGGCCTGGCGGTGGATATCCAGGACCTGATTCACCGGGAACCGGCTTTTATTATGGTCGATGCCCCGGTTATTCCCGGAAAAAACGGCCTGAAACAGCGCCTGGAACGGATGGGCTATACCCTGCAACCTGTTGAAACCGGACTTCGGTACAAAGGATCTTTTATCCCGGCTGACGATACCGTTAACGATACCAGCTTTGTTATCATTGATTCGGTGGTTTACTATCCGCTGAACACGGATTTTGACGATCAGTATTTCCGTAAAAACCTGCCCGGCTGGTACCCACTGGTTTCCTACAGCGGAGGATTTACGGCCTTCATGCCGGAGAAGCCAGCTGTCTCCATCGACCGGCAAGCGGCCCCGGGCGGTTTCCGCACCATACACCTGTTCAAGTTCGAAGACCGGGCTACCAACATGTTCAACACTGTTTCCTACAGCGATTACCCGCCCGGCTTTGAGGTGGGGGATGCGGACGAGTTCTTCGACCAGCTCATTGCCCATGCCGTTTCATCCATCGGGGGCATACTGCTGGTGGAGCGCAACATTTCCACAGGCTACCTGGCCGGGCGCGAAATTGAAGTGGCCGTGGACGAAGATTATTTCGTGCGAAGCCGGTTTTACCTGGTGGGCAACCGGCTGTACCAGGTGATGCTGGGCGGGTCCAAACAACGGGCATACAGCCGGCAGAGCGAAGCCTTCCTGAATTCCCTGCACATTATGAACCAAACCGGGGCGCCCTGGTTTACCCTGAACCTCGGAGCCATGAAATTCGGACTGCCCGGGGAACCGGAACGAACCGTAAAACCCTATCATTTCGGCAGTGAAACCCTGCGACAATACACCTATGCCTGGAATAACCACCTGGCCAGGCTGCACTATCTGGTTGCCTACAACAATTACCCGCAGGATGCTGACATCCATCCGGAAACTTTGTTTAACCAACTGGTCTTCAGTAGCACCGACCAGCTGGGCGGGTACCTGATCAAAGACGAAGCAATTGACCAGTTTACTTACCCGGGCCGTTACGTGGAAATCGGGACAGACAACGGGATATTTTACCGCATGCTGCTGCTGTATTTTGACCACCGCCTGTACCAAGTGATGGTGTCAGGCGATGAAGAGGTGGTTTATTCCGGACTGGCCAGCCGGTTGTTTGACCTCGTGGAAATCGGCCCGTGGCATTAAAGGGCGGCCGTCCTATTCTTCCGCGAAAAATTGGTATTCATATACCGTCCGGTGTTTACTGGCTATGCCGGTATAGGGGTTGAACCGGAAAAATATATCCGCTTTCAGCAGGCCGTCTTCATACACATAGTCGTAGCGCTGGATGAGAATCCCGTTGCCATCATAATGCTCGCGGAACACCACTTTCCCGTCTTTTCCGAAAGCCCGTTTCATGTGCCAGCTTTCCTCCGGGGTGAACAGGTCGGTGTACTGCGATTCCACCACGCGGCCCTCGCTGTCGAACACATCCAGGGTTTCGAACCGGATTTCCCCGCTGTCGAGCACGGCCAGACCCTTGTGCCTGCCGGGGTCTGAATAGTCAATGCGGAGGGTGTAGTTCTGTTCCGGTTCGTCCGGGAACTCCACGCGCTGTTCAGCCAGCCGTCCGGCCTCGTCATATCGGTTCCTGACTTCCCGGGTCAAGCGGCCGTCTTCATCAAAATGCTGCTCACGGCTCACGCGGCCCTTTGCCTCGTATTCGTATACCTGGCGGCTCACCAGCTGCCCGTCTTCATCATATTCGGCTTGCTCGGTCATGTCCCCGTCCGCGTTGCGCACGGCCACCACCTTGTCGCCCGGCTCACCGTCATAGTAGCGCACTTCCTCGGTGACACCCCGGGCATCGTCATGGGTGACCTTCACGCCTTCTTTCGTGCCGTTCAGCACAAAGGAGCGTTCCTGGCTCACCAGGCGGTTCTTTTCATCATAGCGGTTGACCACCACTTCCTCCTCGCGGCCATCTTCGGTATAGCTTACCTGGCGGATGATGTTGCCCTGTTCGTCAAATTCTTCCACCGAGCGGATGTATTTGCGGAAATCCTGTGCGCGCAATACCCCGAACTGTTCGAAGTCGTAGGTGTAGGAAGTGATGCTTTTTACCTTTCGCTCCATGGCTGCCGTTTTGAAAAAGGCAAAGTTAGGGTTTGGGGCGCATTTGGCAGCTGATGAGTAAAAAGCAAAGGATGGGTTATTATCTTGGGAGATGTTTTTCCAGAAAAGTTTGTAAAGAGCAACGAATGATACCGGAGGCAATTGTGGCTTCCTTTCCTTCAGGGGTGATAATAAAGTTTTTCCTGGTTTCCAGATCATTAAAAGCCAGGCGGGTTCCACGCTCCGGTTTGGCTGATGCAGAAAGTTTGATTTCAATGCCGATAGCTGGTCTGCCGTCTTCAACCAAAACCAAATCGCATTCAGTCCCGTCCTGTGTACGGTAAAAATAAAATTCAACTGACGGCACTGCGCAGGCAATGATTTGATTTATAACATAGGTTTCCCAACTTGGCCCAACCCCAGGATGCCTGAATAAAGATTCCATCTGGCGGATACCCAACAGAAAATGCAATATTCCGGTATCGGTAAAATAGATTTTCGGGGTTTTTATCAGGCGCTTTTTTGCGTTGCTGAACCAGGGTTTTAATCGCCTGATCAGATATGCGTGCTCCAAATAGTCAATAATATTTTTTACAATAGGAACACTCACACCCAGGCTCGAGGACAGTTGTGACATATTCAAAGGTCCTGCATGATTGGCACTTAGCATATACAACAACCGGGAAACCGTAGCGGGTGAGGTGCCCAACCCAAGGTTGGGCAATTCTCTTTCCGTGTAACTCCTGATAAATGATTGTTGCCAGGCCAGCCAGAGTTCGGGGTCATTGATTTGAAATGCCTCCGGAAAACCTCCTTTTAACCAATGATTGTTTTGATTGCCTTGCGGTAAGATTTCAAGCAGATGAAGGGGATGCAACTCGGCAAAGGCAATACGACCAGCCAGGGATTCTGAACTGTCCTGCAACAAAACGGGACTGGCCGAGCCCAGTAAAAGAAACCGGCCTGGTTTCCGGTTCCGGTCAATAGCTGAACGTAATACGGGGAATAATTCCGGCTCCCGTTGCACTTCATCGATAATCAAACAGTCTTCTTCATGCTCATTGAAATACAGCAAAGGATTTTGCTGTAGGATATTCAGGTCAGAAGGATTCTCCAGATCGAGGTAATAGGTTGGTTCACGAATTTGTTTGGCCACCATTCTGGCAAGGGTGGTTTTTCCTACCTGACGTGGCCCGATTAGTGCAATGGCCGGGAATTGCTGTCGTAATTTCAGGATTCTTTTTGCCAGTGTTCTTTTTATCATCCCTGCAAATTTAAAATAAAACTTTAAAATTGCAGGGTTCCTGTGCTCAGCCGGCCCGGGGGTCCTGTTTTTGCGGCCATTTTTTCATCCGCTCCACCTCGAGCTGGGGAATGCCGAATTCTTCCATCACCTTTCCTTCCAGCAGGTAAAACCCGGCCCCGGCAAAGGGGTGTTTTTTGCTCACCTGCGGGAAGTGCACCGTGTCGAAGGGCTCCAGGTCCGGGTCGCGGAAGCTGGCAAACTGCATCAGTTCGCCCCTGACGGTGCGCACGTACTTGATGGCAGCCAGGCTGCCCAGCATGCGGATGCGCTGCCCGGTGTGGCGGCCCATTTCCGCGGCCGGCACGGTGTTGCCGGGCGGGTCTTTCAGCAGGATGAAGGGGGAACTGACCGGGAAACCCAGCAGTTCCACTTCATCAAATGCATCTTCCAGGGGGCTTTGGGCCAGTTCGGGCAGGCGGAATTCACGTGCCGGGGCACGGAAGAGAGGGGCTGTCCCGGCCGGCACGGGAGCTTTTTTCAGCATCTGCACTTCCCACAACAGGGCTTTTTTGCTTTTGCCCGTGAAACGGAAGGCCCCGGCCCGCACCAGGATGTTCAGCTGCTCCTCCCCGCAGGGCAGGCGCTCCGCAAAATCTTCCAGCCCGAGGTATGGCCCCCGCGCCAGCCGCTCCTCCGCAATGGCCTGCCCGAGGCGGGCCTCCAGCCGCTCCAGGTGGATGAACCCCAGGTAAATGTCCCGCCCCCGCAGGGTGGTCTTGTATTCACTGCGGTTTACGCAGGGCGGATGCACCACGCCCCCGGCCCGCTGGGCTTCCCGCACGTAAAACTCCGTGTTGTAAAACCCTCCGAAATTATTGATGACCCCGACCATGAACTCCAGCGGGTAATACGCCTTCAGGTACAGGCTCTGGTAGCTTTCCACGGCATAGCTGGCCGAGTGGGCCTTCGAAAAGGAATAGCCCGCGAAGCTTTCAATCTGGCGCCAGACCTCGGCCGTCACCGCCTCGTCATAACCCCGCTCGCGGCAGTTGCTGAAAAACTTGTCCCGGATGCGGGCCATTTGTTTGCGCGAACGCCTTTTGCCCGAAATTCCCCTGCGCAGCACATCGGCTTCAGCCAGGCTCAGCCCCGCAAAATGGTGTGCCACCTTGATTACGTCTTCCTGGTACACCATCACCCCGTAGGTTTCCTTCAGCAGTTCTTCCAGCTTGGGGTGCAGGTATTCAAACCCGTCCGGGTGGTGAAAGCGGTGGATGTATTCGCGCATCATGCCCGAACGGGCCACCCCGGGTCGGATGATGCTGCTGGCTGCCACCAGGGTCAGGTAGTCGCGGCAGCGCAGCTTGCGGAGCAGCTGCCGCATGGCGGGCGACTCGATGTAAAAGCAGCCGATGGTGTCGCCCCGGGCCAGGAGGGTGTTCAGGCGTTCGTCCCGCTTGAACTCCTCCACCCGGTGTATGTCGATGTCGCGCCCGTGGTTGGCGCTCACCAGGTGGATGGCATCGCGGATATGCCCGAGCCCGCGCTGGCTCAGGATGTCGTACTTGTAAAAACCGATGTCTTCGGCCACGTACATGTCGAAATGGGTGATGGGAAAACCCTTGGGTGGTATCTCGGTGGGGGTGTAACAGTGCAGGGGTTTTTCCGAAATCAGGATGCCCCCGGCATGCACCGAAAGGTGTTTGGGAAAATCCTCCAGCATTTTCCCGTACCGGAAAATAAGCCGCGTAATATGGTCGCGCCCGCGGTAACGGTCCGGGTGGCGCACCAGTTCGTCTGTTTCGGACTTGGGCAGGCCAAACACCTTGGCCAGTTCCCGGATGATGCTTTTGCCCTGGAAGGTGTTGTAGGAGGCCAGCATGGCGGTGTACTGCCGCCCGTAGCGCTTGAAAACATAGTCAATCACCTCATCGCGGTCGCGCCACGAAAAGTCGATGTCGAAATCGGGCGGGGTGTCGCGGTGGGGGTTCAGGAAGCGTTCGAAATAAAGGTCGAGCTCCACGGGGTCCACATCGGTGATGCCCAGGCAGTAGGCCACAATGCTGTTGGCCCCGCTGCCCCGGCCCACATGGAAAAACCCCCGCGAACGGGCGTAGCGCACAATGTCCCACGTGATGAGGTAATAGGCGCTGTAGCCCATGCGGTCGATGATATCCAGCTCGTGGGCCACGCGCCTGGCGGCTTCGGGGTGGCGTTTCCCGTAGCGGTATTCCAGCCCGTCACGGGCCAGTTTTTCGAGCAGCAGGCGGTCATCCGCCCGGCTGCCAGTAAAGGTTTTCCGGTTTTTGTTTTCCCGGAAAGGTATATCGAAGGAACAGCTGTCGAGCAGCTGCTGGGTGTTGGTGATGAGGCGGGGGAAGACGGAGTAAAGCGGCAGCAGCTCTTCGGGCGGGCGCAGTGTTTCATCCGGGCCGGCCTGCTCTTCCGGGGCCAGGCGGCTCAGCAGGGTGTTGTTATCCACGGCCCGCAGCAGGCGGTGCAGGTTGTAGCCCGTTTTGCCGGAAAAAGTGACAGGCTGCCAGGCCACCAGGCGGTGCAGGTGTTTCTTCCAGCCTTCCCGGTGCAGGCGCAGGATGTCGCGGGGCTTTACCCCGAAACGTTCGTTTTCCCGCAGCGCTTCCGGGCGGCAGTTCCCCAGCGGGCGGATTACCCACACGTGCTGCGATTCGGGAAAGGCCTCCGGAAACGGTTTCCCCGCCTGCCGGTAACGCGAAAAAAAGGCGTTGATTTCGCGGAACCCTTCCGCGTCCCGCGCCAGGAGGATGTAGCAAAGTGCGGAACCGTTGCGAATTTCCATCCCGGCCACCGGGCGTATGCCCGCTTCGCGGCAGGCCGCGGCAAAGTCATACACACCCGACATGTTGTTGATGTCGGTCAGGGCCAGGGCCTCAATGCTCAGGGCGGCCGCCCGCTCCGCCAGCTCCTCCGGGGGCAGGGTGCCGTATTTCAGGCTGAACCAGCTGTGGCAGTTGATGTACATGACCGGGTTTCCGGAAGCTAAGATACACCGCGATAGCTAAAAATAATAGCAAAGCGCTAAAATATTGGGTTTTCCGGGAGAACATGGGGGCCGAATAAAAAATCAGTGGGTGCGTTAATTTTATAATGAAAAAATTTGTCCTTCCGGTGAAACGCCTGTTGTTGACGGCATGCTGCCTGTTGCTGCTGGCGGCCGGGGCCCGGCCGCAAACCGGAAGCCTGTGCATACGGGTCACCGGGGTGGAGCCGCAGGACGGGGCGGTATTGTTCAGCCTCTACGACCGGGCAGAGGATTTCCCGGATGAAGACCGCGCCATTTACCGCGAAGGCCGGGTGTACCCGGTGCGCGGCAGCGAGGTGCTGTATTGCTTCGACCGGCTTCCCTACGGCACCTATGCCGTGGCCGTGATGCACGATGAAGACGGGGACGGGGAAATGGACTACAACTGGATAGGTTACCCCGTGGAGCAGTACGGCTTTTCCAATAATCCCGCCATCCGCTTTTCAGCCCCTTCCTTCAGGCAATGCGCAGTCCAGCTCGACAAACCGAAGGTTGTGATTGAAATAAGGTTATAGAAAAACTTGCCTTTAGCGAAGCAATAAAAATACCCGCACAAATTCCTTAATGAGTGGTTATGGATGCCGCTTTTAATACAAGCCCCGGGCCGTTCATCAGATTTCCAGTACAGTCTTTTTTACTCATTTTGCATTTAAAACAACCGGGATCAGGTATGCAAGTGGCAGTCAATACTCCGTTATTCAGTAAATAGGAAACTGCACAATCAGCATCCGGATTTCCGATCCTGCAATTGCATATAATCATAAGACAATTGCCTCCCAGCATTGAGTAATTTGTTGTTCCGTCAAATGGAAATATGTAATATGAACCATTGTTTGACTTGTTTTCATAAAAAAGGGTGTCTTCCGTTTGTATCCAATCCGAAGGCGGGACAAAACTTACGAAAGTCTCTTTATCAGAACTTAATGTAGAAGAACTGCTCACCCAGACATCAGCATTGCTGTTCTGGTCATAGATTACCGTTATCGTTACGGCTTTTGTTGTATCGTTTCCGTTTAATGACCTGAAGGTATAAGGATGGTTGGGAATAAACCAATCATTTTGCCCGAAAACAGAAACAGGCGTCAACAAAAAAATAATGAGCACTAAGCGAGTAAATGTGGTAATGTTTTTCATGTCTGAAAGTTTTTGATAAGCTATTTTACATAATAAGTGTGTATGTGTGTGTGAATTTTAACATTTTTTAACAATTAGGGTTTCATTTCTTTTCTTACTCATTCTAAAATCCCGTCCGGTTTACAATTAAAGTGTATTCTTTTAGTGGGGCGTTCGTTCAGAGATTCTTCGTCACGCCTCTGGCATGACTTCAGAATGACGTATTGGTTTTAGAGAGCGGAGCGCGCACGCGCGCCACTGAAAATGGCCCTGCATGCAGAGGGTGTGTTTTCCTTCGCTGAATCCACGGAAGACGATGTGGCTTTTCTGTCCACCCCCTCCAACCCCCGTAACCATCCCGCCCCCCGCCAGCGGGGGACATTCAGTGAGCCAGCGAAACGCCAGGGCGTCCTGTGGACATGGGACATTTCTTCCAGGAATTATCAAATTTCTGACTACTGACTACCGGCTGCCAACATCACTTTCCAGTACCAGGTGTGTTTTTGTGTTTGCAGCTCTATGAGGTACAAACCGGGCGGATTGCCGGCAAGGTTTATGGTAAGGGTGGGTGTGCTCAGATTGTCATATTCTTCCCGCAGCACTGCCCGTCCGGTGATATCATACACCCGCAGGGTGGTATTGCCATTTATCCCTGACGGGACGCTTATGCTTATCAGCCCGGTGCTTGGGTTGGGGTAAATGCTTAATCCCGCTTTTGGCGCGGGGATATTTTGCACTGCGTCATATATCTGGCAGCC
>CAYRDC010000002.1:0-174099 GCA_964422925.1 uncultured Chitinophagales bacterium
TGGTAGCCGGTATTCAGTAGCCGGAAATTTGAGATTTCCTGAAAGAAATGTCCCCTGTCCGCCACAGTCCCGCCTTCGCTTTGCTTCTGCTGACCGGTTGTATAACGAAGTACGTCATAGGAAGGCGCCTCTACCTATAATCATTGCGTCATTCTGAAGAATCTCTGAACGGGGATTAAATGGCTTGTGTGTTAAGATTCTTCGGTCGTTACACTCCCTCAGAATGACGATATCAATTAAATAATAATGGAGGCGCCTCTGGCGCCTCCATTATTTACTCCAGGGCGTCATCCTGAGCTACGCCACAGGCGTACCGAAGGATCTCTGCATGTAAAGGATTTTTTAAGTGGTTGACTATTAGACTGATCAATTCACCGCTTTAGTTTGTCATCACACACCCGGTAACCGGAAGCATGGCAGGTTTTAGACGGCCGGTCAAGCGGGCTCATTCCGCCACCAGCAGATAGTAGTTTTTCTTTCCGCGCTGCACCAGGAGGTATTTGCCGGCCAGGAGCTGCCCGGCATCCATCCGTACATTTTCCGAGGTGATTTTTTCCTTGTTTATGCTCAGCCCGCCATCGCGGATCAGGCGCCTGATTTCCCCTTTGGAAGGGAACACCCCGGCTTCCGACAGCAGCTCCACCGGGCCCGGGCCTTCTTCGAGGCGGCTTTTGGAGATGCTGAACCTCGGCACGCCTTCCATCACCTCCAGCAGGGTGCGTTCGGGCAGGGTGGACAGCTTTTCGCGGGTAGCCCGGCCGAACAGGATGGCGCTGGCTTCTTTGGCGGTTTCAACCGCTTCGGGCGAGTGTACGCGCGAGGTCACTTCTTCTGCCAGCGCCCTCTGCAGTATCCGCAGGTGCGGTGCCCGGTTGTGCTCGGCTTCCAGGGCCTCGATTTCTTCCCGGCTTTTCAGGGTGAAAATGCGGATATACCGGGCGGCATCCGCATCGCTGGTGTTGATCCAGAACTGGTAAAACCTGTATGGCGAGGTCAGTTCCGGGTCGAGCCAGACATTGCCGCTTTCGGTTTTCCCGAATTTGCTGCCATCGGCCTTGGTCACCAGTGGGCAGGTGATGGCATAGGCATCGGTGGCGCCCAGCTTGCGCCTGATGAGCTCCGTGCCCGAGGTGATGTTGCCCCACTGGTCCGAGCCGCCCATCTGCAGGTGGCAGTCCTTGTGCTGGTAGAGCCAGAGGAAGTCATAAGCCTGCAGCAACTGGTAGCTGAACTCGGTGAAGGAAATGCCGCTTTCCATCCGGCTTTTTACCGAATCCTTGGCAATCATGTAGTTGATGGTCAGGTGCTTGCCGATGTCGCGGAGGAAGTGCAGCAGGTCGTAGTCTTTGTAGAAATCGGCATTGTTCACTATTTCGGCCGCGTTGGGCCCGGAGCCGAAATCCAGGAATTTTTCGAGCTGTTTCTTTACGCAGGCCACGTTGTGGTTCAGGGTGTCTTCATCGAGCAGGTTGCGTTCGGAGCTTTTACCGGAAGGATCGCCAATCATGCCCGTGGCGCCTCCCACCACAACTATGGGTTTGTGCCCGCAGGCCTGGAAAAACTTCAGCAGCATGATGGTGGCCAGGTTCCCCACATGCAGTGATGGGGCGGTAGGGTCGAAACCGATATACCCCGTGGCGGGGCCTTTCTTCAGGTAGTCTTCCGTTCCGGGCATAATATCCTGCAACATACCCCTCCAGCGAAGCTCAGCCACGTAATCCATCATGGTTTTTGACAATTTTGTGCTCAAAGATACATACATATCAGGAACCCAAAAGGGCGTTCCGCTATTGATTGAATGCGGTTGTTATGAATTATTTGTCACACTATTACGCGGATTTAAGCTATCACCATCCGGCTTTCGCCCTGGGGAAGGTACTGCCCGATTTTGCCCGGATTGTGGACAAGCGGCTACGTTTCCGGCTGAAAAAACTTCCGGACAGCGGGGATGAAGTCCTCCACCTGATACATCTCGGCATCCGGTCGCACTACCGGGCGGACGCCTGGTTTCACAATTCGGAATATTTCAAAACCCGTACGGCTGAAATCCAGCGGATTTTACGCGGTCTGCGCCTGGAAGGCATCCGAAAGTATTACTATTTCTATGCCCACATCCTGCTGGAGATGCTTTTAGACCGGCTCCTGGTAACTGAACATTTTCCGGTGGCCCAGCAGTTTTATGCAGACCTTGATCATTGCCCGGAGGAGTGGCTGGTGCGGTATGCCGGCTTCCACCGCCTGGGCAGCCAGACGGCAGAAGAGCTGGCTGCGGTGGTCAGCCGTTTCCGGCATGCCCGGTATTTATTTGACTATACCCGCAATGAAGGGCTGGTTTTTGCGTTCAACAGGATAATTCAACGGGCCGGATTGCCGGCTTTCAGCGAAGAAGACAATGCCCGCCTGGCGGGATCGCTGCAGGAAATGTGTGATGTGGCCATGCAGGGCTTTCCAACTATTTTTGAGCACATCCGTATATACTTGGCTAATGATGCGTAACAAGATTCTGGTCTTTTTACTGGCCGGTCTGGTGTCTTTGCCGGCCTGGTCCCAGGTGCGGAAATACAGCAATGAATTCCTGTCGATTGGCGTGGGAGCCCGGGCCCTCGGTATGTCGGGCGCCACAGTGGCCACCGTCAGCGATGTGACGGGCATTTACTGGAACCCCGCCTCGTTGCTTTCGGTGAAAAGCAACCTGCAGATCGGGTTGATGCACACCGAGCATTTTGCCGGGATCGCCAAGTATGATTTCGCGGGGGTGGCCATCCCCACCAAAGACCCCAACCGCATGCTCGGAGTTGCCCTGATCCGGTTCGGAATAGACGACATACCGAATACCCTCTTCCTGATAGAACCGGACGGCACCATCAATTATGACAACATCACCACTTTTTCAGCCGTGGATTACGCCTTCCTGTTCAGCTATGCCCGGAGGCTGGAGTGGAACAAGCTGCGGTTTGGCGGCAATGCCAAGATCATCCACCGTTCGGTGGGCAGTTTTGCCAAGGCGTGGGGATTCGGGTTTGACCTGGGCGCGCAAATGGACTACGGCTACTGGACCTTCGGAGCCCTTGCCCGGGATATCACCACCACGTTCAATGTCTGGTCATTCCGGTTTACCGATGCCGAGCAGCAGGCTCTGGCCCAGACCGGCAACGTGATTCCTGTGAGCAGCTATGAACTGACCGCGCCCAAAATCATCCTGGGGGCAGCATATTATTACCCGGTTTCCGGAAAATTCGACCTGACGGCTGAACTGAATCTGGATTTGACCACCGATGGAAAACGCAATGTGCTGATTCCCATGAAACCGTTTAGCCTGGACCCGCATTTCGGGCTGGAAGCGGGGTATAACCAGCTGGTGTTTCTCCGGGCAGGTATCGGCAATTTCCAGCGGGCCACTTCCGACCTGGACGGCTCGGATATTATGACATTCCAGCCCAACCTTGGCGTGGGTCTCCATATAAAAAATATCCGGATAGACTATGCCTTTACCGATGTGGGGAATCAATCACAGGCGCTGTACTCCAATGTGTTTTCGCTAATGATTGATTTAAACAGGAAGCAACAATAAAACACCCTGCATGAGGAAATTTTTACTGCTTGCAGCCGGCTTTATCCTGATGGCCTCCGGATTGCGGAGCCAGGGAACCTACGGGCACGAATGGATAGATTTTTCGAGCCCTTATCCTTACCTGCGCATTAAAGTGGCCGAAATCGGCCTGCACCGCATCGATTACAACACCCTGAATGCAGCCTTGGCCTCGGCCGGCTACAGCCTGGCTTCCATCGACCCGCGCGACTTCATGCTGTTTCACAACGGGGAACAGCAGTATATCTACATCAAAGGCGA
Organism: uncultured Chitinophagales bacterium; assembly: GCA_964422925.1. GTDB lineage: Bacteria > Bacteroidota > Bacteroidia > Chitinophagales > S012-47 > CAYRDC01. The sequence continues at coordinate 3,851 of CAYRDC010000002.1, forward strand.
GGATGACGGGAAATTTGACGGGTCCGACTTCCTGGAATTTTTCGGGGAAAAAAATGACGGCTGGCTGGATGGCGAGCTGTATGCCACCGGGCAGCACCGGCCCAACCCGTACTACAGCCTCATAAACGACACTTCAGCCTACTACCTCACCTGGAATCCCAGCAGCCTGGTGTTCAAAAAACGGGTGAACGTGGTTAGCAACGACCTTACATCGCCTCCACCGGCAGAGCCCTATTACATGCACGAGGAACTGCTGGAAATGCACGGCAAGTTCCAGACCGGCTACAAGACCCTGGTACAGGGCGTATACCTGCTCGACAGCCGATACCAGGAAGGAGAGGGCTTTACCGACAACGATTTCAACAAAACCACCAAAACCTATAACCTGCAGCTTCCCTATATCTACAACAGCGGGCCGGTGAGCACCGCTTCGGTGGATATGCGGGTGGTAAGCATCTATTCGCAGGTGCATGAACTGAAGTTTGAGGTGAACGGCACGCAATACGCCCAATTGACTATTAACGGGCAGAAGGTAAAGGATGTGCTCTTTGACGTGCCACTGACGCAGCTCAATAACGGAAGCGGGACCGATGCTTTTTCGGTGACTTCTTACGGAAGCGGCAGTTCCGACAGGAACGCGGTGGGGTTTATCCGTGTGCGGTATCCCAGGTATTTCAATTTCGGCAATGCGACATCCTGGCATTTCCGGATTGCCGGCACCCCGGCTGCTGAACGGTACCTGGAAATCAGTAACTTCAACGCGGAAAACACTACGCCCGTTTTGTACGACCTCACCAATCACCAGCGCATCGCGGGGGTAGTGACCGGGGGGATTCTGAAATTCAATATCCCGGTTCATTCGGCCGACACGCTGGATTTGTTTGTCAGCAACCAGGCCAGCGCCATTTATCCGGTCAGCAGCTTGGAGGAAGTGCATTTTGTGGATTACAGCGATGTGTCGAACCAGGGGGATTACATCATCATTACGCACCCAAGCCTGCGCAGCGGGCCGACCGACTGGGTGGAAGCCTACCGGCAACACCGGGCCAGCGCGGCCGGGGGCGGATACAATGCCATTATCGTGGATGTGAACCTGCTGTACGACCAGTTTGCCTACGGCATTGCCAAACATCCCCTCGCCCTGATGCATTTTATACAATACGCCAGGGATTCCTTTCAAACCGGGATTAAGCACATTTTCCTGTTGGGCAATGGCTATGAATATTATGCCTGCCGGACCAATACCGTGAATTACAGCCGGAGCCTGATACCCACCTTCGGACATCCCGGATCGGATGAATTGCTGGTCACGGACGGGCTGGATGTGACACCCTTTGCGTCTATTGGCCGGCTGGCCGCGCAAAACCCCGACCATGTACGGATTTATTACAACAAAGTGTTAGCCCTGGAAACCAACCAAAACGATCCGCTGCAAACCATTGAAAATAAGGAATGGATGAAAAATGTGCTCCATTTTGGCGGAGGATCCAATGCCGGGCAACAGGGCCTTTTCCGTAGCTTTCTGAACAATTATGCCAAAATCATTGAAGACACCCTTTTTGGCGGGCATGTCACCTCATTTTTCAAAACCAGCCCTGACCCAATTCAGTACCTGGCTTCCCAATACCTCGACAGCATCATCAACCACGGGGTGAGCCTGATTACTTTTTTCGGGCATAGTTCCACCGGTTCATTTGACGTAAACCTCGACCGGCCCGAGAATTATGACAATTACGGCAAATACCCGGTGATGGTCTCCAACGGCTGCTTTGCCGGGCTGATTTACGGGGGAGGAGGCAGTGCCAGTGAAGAATTTGTATTGACCGAAGACCGCGGGGCCATCGCCTTTCTGAGTTCATCCTATTACGCGGAAGTTTCCTCTCTGAATGTTTATTCCGATGTGTTATATCGTTTTATAAGCCAGCGTTATTATGGCGAAGGAATCGGTACCATCCTGTACCGGACCAAACAATATATCACTGACAGCCTGAACAGCAATATTTTTATTGATTTCCTGGCTGAACAAAATACACTCCACGGTGACCCTGCCGTGCGCCTGAACCCATTCCCGAAGCCGGATTATGCCATCGAAACCAAATACATCAAATTCGACCCGCCCGTGGTAACAGCTGACCTGGATTCCTTCAAGGTGAAGGTTATCATTCACAACATCGGCCGGGCCATTGACACGGCCTTTAACGTGGATATATACCGCATCCTGCCCGACCAAAGCCAGGATTTCCAGTCGAAGCGCGTCAAAGCCACGCGTTACCGCGATACCATTGTTTTCACCTTCTTTACCGACCCGGTAAACGGCATCGGGCAAAACCGGTTTGAAGTCTATATCGATCCGGGCAATGAAATTCCGGAGATTACCACTATAAACAACTTTGCCACGAACGATTTGTTCATCAACTCAGACGATGCTTTTCCGGTCTATCCCTATGAGTTTGCTATCCTGAACCAACCGCCTGCCTACCTGAAAGCCTCTACGGCCAATGCCTTCACCGGTAACCAGGCTTACTTGTTCGAACTGGATACCACCGAAGCCTTTAACAGCCCGTTGAAATCCACTTTTTCCGTGGTCCAGCAGGGCGGGGTAGTGGAATGGAATAACCCGGCAATGACCTGGCTGGACAGCACGGTATATTACTGGCGCATCAGCCCGGTGCCGGACACGGGCAATACCTATAAATGGCATTCCAGCTCGTTTATCTATTTGAGCAATTCTTCCGAAGGCTGGAACCAATCCCATTATTTCCAATACCTGAAAGACAATTTTAACAATATCGTTCTTCCCTCCGACCGGCAGTTCCGGTTTATCAGCGACATTAAAGAACTCAAGGTGGTCAACGGTATCTATCCCTGGATCGACTGGTCGATCATAATGTATTACATCAACGGTTCGCAAACCGACCGCTGGGGATGCCAGGGTAGCGGGCTGAATATCGCGGTTTTTGATTCGGTTTCCGGCCTGCCCTGGTACACGGGCGATTATAATTTCGGGGAAACCGAATGTGGTTACAAGAACATGAAGTACGCCTTCCATTTCAAAACCAGCACCCAGACCCAAAGGCAAAACGTAATCAATTTCCTGAACAACGGCATTCCCAACGGGAACCACATCCTGATGTACAGTTTCAACAACCCGCATTACGAGCTGTGGCGGGCCGATACGGCCGCTTTGGGCACCAGCCTGTTTGAAGCCATTGCCGCCCTGGGCGGTGGCGCCCTCGATTATGTGGACACGCTGGGCTATCCGGTTCCTTTCGTTTTCTTCTGCAAAAAGGGCGATTTGTCCACTGCCCAAATGGTGATTGGCGATACGGTAAACAGCCTGATCGATACGACTTTTTCATTCCAGGGCTTGTGGGACAACGGTTTTGTAAACTCCACCCTAATAGGCCCGGCCGAAGATTGGCAAAACCTCGACTGGCTGCAACACCCGTCCGATGGCAAGCTTACTGACAGCGTTTCGCTGGATGTGTATGGGGTTGATTATTCGGGCAGCAAAACACTGCTTTTGCAGGGAATTACAACAGCCAGCACTCCGCTGAACAGCATAGATCCCACGCTGTATCCATACCTGCAGCTCCGGTGGAATGTGGAAGACGATTCACTGCGCACAGCCGCGCAACTGGATTATTGGCGGGTGCATTATCAGCCGGCTCCCGAAGCGGCTGTGAACCCGCTGCTGGGCTATTCCATCAACAAGGATACCCTCGACCAGGGAGATAAACTGAAAATATCGGTCAAAATCCAGAACATCAGCCCCTACGATATGGACAGCCTGCTGGTGCGCTATGCCCTGGTGGACCACAACAACGTGAAAACCACGCTGGCAGACATCCGGTACGATTCGCTCCGGGCCGGAGAAGTAATGGACGCGTCCTTTACACTCAATACCCTGGGTTACCCGGGCTTAAACCTGTTTATTCTGGAAGCCAACCCGGATTACGACCAGCCGGAGCAATACCACTTTAACAACTTCGCTATCTTCCCGTTTTATGTCAGCCGCGACAGATATAACCCACTGCTGGACGTGACCTTTGACGGGGTGCATATCATGGACGGTGATATCGTTTCGGCAAAACCCGAAATTGTTATCCGGCTGAAAGATGAAAACCGCTACCTGGCGATGGACGATACCAGCCTGATCAATGTTTGGTTCAAATATCCGGATGGCTTCAAAAAAGCACTGAACTTCCAGACAGACAATGCGGAATTTTATCCGGCTGACACGTCCAAGCTCGCCCAGGATAATTCAGCCATGATAGTGATCCACCCGAAATTCACCCAGGACGGGACCTATCAGCTTATTGTCACCGGGCGCGACAAGACCGGTAATGAAAGCGGGGATATTCAATACCAGGTGGGCTTTGAAGTGATCAACCAGGCCATGATTTCCAATGTCCTGAACTATCCGAACCCGTTTACCACCGGTACCCGGTTTGTCTTTACCCTTACGGGAGCCGAACTGCCGGATTACCTGAAGATCCAGATCATGACCGTGTCAGGCAAAATTGTACGGGAAATCGGCATGGATGAACTCGGCCCGGTTCATATCGGAAGGAATATCACTGAATTCGTGTGGGACGGCACCGACCAGTACGGTGATCCCCTGGCCAATGGCACGTACCTCTATAGGGTTATTGCCGTTAAAAACGGGCAAACGGTAGACCATTATTCCAATACCTCAATTGACAAATACTTCAAGCAGGGATTTGGCAAGATGTACCTGATGCGTTAGGATAGAAGCTCTTCATATCACATTATTCAAACCGAAGAACAGAGCTATCAGCTTCTGATATAAAAAACCGCCAAAGTTAACTTTAACGAGAACTTTGGCGGGCGAAGGATTGCATTTATCCCCTTATTGCTATGAAATTGGAAGTATCATATTAATTCGCGCTTTGAAGAAACTCAATGATTTTCTCGGTTTCTTCCTGGGTCAAGTTTGCACGGATTCGCATATGCATACCGATGGTTTCCCAATCTGTATCATTGTAGGCGGCAGGGGATGGAGTGCTGTGACACCTGATGCAGTTTTCACCCCATAATTGCGCGCCCGACTTCTGCGATACAGCCTCCCTTTGAGCGGTACAACTGTTAATCAACATTATTGTTATCAATCCAAGGAGTGTCGCTATGATAATGGTTAACTTTTTCATGATGCTTCTGATTTAAATGTTAGAATCCTAAAGCCCAGTGAACAAATACACCTCTAGTAGTGGTTTGGCCTCCTGGCGAATGATGTCCGCCTTGGCTGTCCGTAATTTGATAGCTTACTTTAATCAGGCTTCTCCAGCTTAACCAGTAATTTAACCCAAAGGTGATTTGTGTAGCATTTTGTTCCCATTCTGCTCCTTCAGGCGCGTTAAAAACAGAGTACCTTCCGATTATTTCAAAATTCCTAAGCACATTGTTATTAAGCATGGATGGTCGATAACTTAATTGTGCAAACCATGCCTGACTTCTGTTGTCGAAGGTATAAGCTGTAGGGATTGTATCGCCCGGTTCAATATCATAATAGTTAGCCTGGTCCACAGCCGAGGTATTGAGCTGTGCTTTAATGTCTACCGTTCCTTTTATTGGGGAAATTTGCCTGACAAAGGAAAAATCGGTTGCATATAGAGTGGCCCCGACATTTTCATACAGGGAATCGCCTTCTGATCCTACCTTTCCTGAATAGGCAGAGAAACCTAATTCGACTGATGAATTGGAAAATGGCAGAATTCCGATACGCCCTCCTATGGCTTTATTATTGTTATTGTCTTCAAAATTATCAAACATAAGCATGCCGGCTTCTGAAGGATCAAGGCTACCATCTTTTAAAGTTGGGCCATTGGTTGAATACACCGAATAATTGATTTTTGCTCCCCCAATGGGGATGGCCCCTCGCAATTCTATCCCGATTCCAGCCATAGGAGTAATGCCATCATGTCCAAAACCCAAGGGCATATTTGAAAATCGGTTTATCCAGGCAGGATGAAGCCTTTCAACAAATGTTCCGAAAGGCAATAGGAATTTACCTGCTCTAATAATAGCGTATTTGTTAAGTACATAGTTAAAGTCAGCATATTCAAATCCGACAACAACTTCACCATTTTCCAGTTCAAATTCCAACTCCGCTTCAAACAACAACCTGTCTGAATGCTTGAATAAGAAGATGGGAGAAAAAGCGGTTCCTATATAGGTAGCTTCCTTCTCTCCGTTTATTTCCTGGTAGTTCAGGCCAGAATGACCGTACCCCCTTATCATGAATTGGGTTTTGCTGGGTTTGAAGTCTTGACTTAAAACCTGACTTGCCAATAAAATCACAAGTATACCTGTGCTTAATATTTTTGTTCTCATAGTTTCATGATTTCGATTCATGCTATTTTTTTCCTCCTAATTCCCTTATGTAATTCACCAACTGCCATCGTTGTTCCTCTGTGAATATTTCTTTGTAAGAAGCCATGGGCGGATTGCCATTAGTAATTTTCCAGAATATGGCCCCGTCTGATTGTGACTGCACTTTGACGGAAGTCAGATTCGCAGGCCTGGGGGTCAGGGCTAAACCGGCCGGTCCATCGCCTTTCCCCTTATCACCATGACAAACGTTACATGTTGACATAAAAAGCTTCTTACCTTCGGCTGTGGCAGCAGGATTTCCGGCTAGCGGATTTTTCAATTTATCCGCTTCGGGAGGAGCTGTCCACCCCGTTGGATCCAGGGAATTTTCTGGTGCAGCCGAATCTTCCTGGATTACTTCAGAAGAACCTGTCGAATTACTGATTTCCCCTGTAAGATTCGTTACCACCGGGGTTCCATCTTGATTTGCATTACCTGTTTTTGGAGATGAGCAGTTGAGGCCTGTCAGCAGAAAGAACAAACCGGTTATTCCGATAAATCCGATAAATGATGGCAATTTTGATTGACGGAAAAATCTCCTTAATTCACTGTTGTTTTTTTCGTTTTCATACGCTTTGGTTTTTAGGTTAAACAACTATTATATGTCGCAATAAATGAATTAGTATTGTTGCTATTACGCAGACAATACAACGACATTTATCAAGCACGAAACTATAAAAAAACGGATAATTACCTGCGAAAATGCAGTAAGAAAATTGTTAAAAAAAGAATCAACCGATCCTTAATGTCTGCTTCCGAAAAAAATGAAAATGTAAAGTATTTTAGCGCAGCCAGTAAGGCTATTCTCCTGGCCTGGTTTCAGAAGTGGTTGAAATTATTCCCTGAATGGTCCATGGATTATCGTGGGATTATTATGTGTGACTTTTTGAAGATTCCGAAGAGATTTTTAATTGCAAATTATAGTTGCACGGGTGTTGATAAATCATTAAGCAGAGGTACAATCAAGGCTTAAAAGAAAACACTTGTATAGCGTTCAATTATATTTTTCATTTTTTCGTAGTTTTCTACGAATATTTTCTTTCCCTGAGTACTGATGATATGCTTTTGTCTCAGGGAGGAAATGGCGCGGCTTACCTGGGCGGCATTGGTGCCTGAGATATCGGCTATTTCCTGCCGGGTGAGGATGATGTTCAGGGATTTCTCTTTTTTACAGAGTCCAAACGTTTCGATAATATACAACAAGGCAAAGGTTACTTTTTCTTCCACCGTCATTTGGGTAAAATATTTTGTCCTTAGTTCGCATTTACGGAGTTCGGTGGAATAATACATCATGATAGCATAGAGGAATTCGAAATTTGCTTTGAAAGCCTCGTACAATATATCGTTGTCAAAAAAGCAAACCAGGGAATCGTCCAGAGCGATGGCTCCAATTGGATATATTTCTTCACTGCAGCCCCTGTGTCCGAGGATGTGACCATCAGTCGCAAGGCGTACGATTTGCTCTTTGTTGTTAAAGCCGGTGCTGATTACTTTCACCTTGCCCTCCATGATGAAGTATGCGCCAAACACCGGACTTCCTTCCATTATGATGTGCTGCCCCCTTTTGTAAGTCATTGTGTTTTTCCTTTGACTCAGCCGGGAAATCCATTCAGGGGTGCATTGTTTAATTAAGCAATTGGTGTTTTCGCATTCCTTGCACTCAATTGATTTGCGGGTAACTATAGCCATATTCTGTATCTTGGAGCGTCAGCAAAAAATACTCATTTTCTTCCAAAATCCTTCATATATTTTCCGGTTCTTGTTTTCTCCCTGCTTACAGGCCATGCAGTTTGGCTTTTGCAGGAGGCAGGAATAATTTCCCTCCGGAAATCCGGTCTGATCCTTTCGTAAAGTGCATTGGCATTCTTCCATGCCCTTTCTTTGAAGGTTTTGAAAGCTGTTTCAGGTTACCGTTTTTGCGTGACATTCACCGGTACCTGTGGATTGCCCCATTGCATTCCAGGCTTTAGCGTTCAGGCTTTAGGTTATTAATACGAGGAAGGCACAATGTAATTGACAAGTTGCCATTTCATTGTAAGCGGGTACGGTGCTGTTCAATGGCGGTTACCGCAATCTAAAGTAAAATTACTAAAGTTTGCTGATTAACAAAACCGGGGAGAGGCTAATTAAGCAGAAATGCTATACGACCCCAAAGGATTTTCCCGAAAAGCCACTTGATACCATAATGGTTGGGCGTATAACTTTAATTATTCCGGCAATGTCATATTAAATTGTATGTAATGCTCTTTCTCGCTTTGCGCCCCGGTACTTCCATAACAGAATGCTTGTTTTTGGGGAATGCGGGAGCCGCCCCTTGCTCGTTCTAAGTGACGGTATGTTTGCGTTTTTCATCGAAGTGGGCTTAAAATCTGAAGCGCTCAAACGGAAAATTCTTGAATCTTTATTATTCTCCTCGGTATATAAACAAACCGAAAAGACCAGAGCTTTAAAGAGTCCCCGTTTGGTAATGATATTTTTCTCAATTCTAAGATTGAGAAATGTACCTCTCAGTTAGCGTTTACACCATCAATTCTAAACTCCCTGGAATAATCATTTACCATATTGGATCATCTTTCTTTCTTTTTAGGATTTCAATTTATTTTTCAAATCATTAAACCTGTCATTGATTTCATTTTGCATAGCTAAAATTTGTTTCATTACTTTTTTGTTTCTTTTATCGATCAATAATTCTAAACGCTGGATAATCAAATCGTAATTCTTTAAAAGGGTCATTGCTATTTCATGACCTTCTTTGATAAATTCTTTAGTAGCCTTTATTGCGGTGGTTTTTTCATATTTTGTCGGATGTTTCAATCCTTCCAACAGCACATACTTGATCCTTTTACCATGTGCCTGAAAATAGAGGTTGATAAAGGTTTCTATTCCAAATTTTATTTCCCGTATATCGTTGAGAATTGGAAGAATGTCCTTTTTCAGTAATGCTCTTTCACCGGTCAGTGATTTAAATGGGTTTACCCGGTAATCGATCAAAGTTTCATAAGGTTGCCCTAGCACCATATCCGCATCATTTTCAAATATGGGTTTTAATAATTTTTCGAAATGTTCTTTTTTTATGTCTGAAACATCCGCATCAAAGAATAAAATAACCTCATTACTTGATTTTTCAACGCCATGAACCATTGCCCAACTTTTTCCTTTGTTAGGTTGTAACTTCTCATATCTGAATGAATAGTCTTTTGCTAATTCATTCAGAATATCTTCAGTGTTATCCGTTGAACCATCGTCAACAACAATTATCTCGCAATCCGGATTGTATTTGCAACAGGCACTTACAACATCTGCGATAGTCTTTTCTTCATTGTAAGCACAAATAATAATGCTTGTCTTCATGGTGTGAGCGTTTTATTATTTGGATTGTTCTGGTGTCTTTTAAATGCACTTCAACGGTTTAACGTAACGCAGAGCAGGGGTGTTAAACTGCTTGCCTTTCAGACGTTTATGATGTCATTTTATTGTTTGTCATCGTCTTTTATAACTCTTCGGCTGCTTTGCTTTATCCGGGTGTTCACTTGCGGTTTCATTTTTTATTGGCAGGCAGCGTTTCTTTTAAATCTCACAGGCTCTAAATTACCTTTTAATATTTGTAAAACTGAATTTACGGTTGATCATAAAGAAAAGACTTTACCGGTATGAAGGGGGCTGTCAATGAAGAAAGCATTTTGCTGAATCGTAAGACGCTTTTCTCAACTTTTGAACCAAAAGGAAGTGAAACTGGTAAACAAACTCAGGACATAAGCAGAATTCAATGATTCGTTCAACCGGTATAAAACGATTGAGTATGGGGACAACTGGTAACAGAACCTTTGGCTTATCCAAATTGGCAAAAGCTCTTGAAGACATAAAACCGGTCGATCACCGGATGCCTGTATTATTCTGTGGGCACGGGTCTCCCATGAATGCCATTGAGGACAATGCTTTCACCGGGGCATTGAGAAAACTGGCGGATGACATACCCCGGCCTAAGGCCATACTCTGTATTTCAGCGCATTGGTTAACGCGGGGCACTTACGTGAATATCTCCCCGAGCCCCAGGATGATTTACGATATGTATGGTTTCCCCGGGGAGTTGTATGAAGTGACCTATCCAGCTCCCGGGGCTCCTGAAATTGCCAAAGAAGTGCAGAATCTGGTTACCAGGACAACGGTTGGGGCAGACACCGAATGGGGCTACGATCATGGTAACTGGGCGATAATGAAACGGCTCTATCCCGATGCGGACATCCCCTTATTTCAAATGAGCATTGACTATTATAAGCCGGCACAGTATCATTATGAACTGGCGAAAGAACTGGCGGCATTGAGAAAAAAGGGCGTTTTAATTATTGGCAGTGGCAACATAACGCATAACCTCCGCATTTTTGATATGTCTGACATAAACGCCCGGCCACTGGATTGGGCAGAGGAATTTGACACCCTGGTTAAGAACTCCCTGGTGTCCGGAAATCATAAAGAACTGATTGATTATTCAAAATATGGCCGTTCGGCTCAATGGGCCGTGCCGGAACCCAGTCATTATTACCCATTGCTCTATTCAATTGCCTTGCAGCATAAAAGCGATATGATCACCTTTCCTTATGAAGGCTTTCATTATGCCTCAGTTTCCATGCGCTGTGTGCGGATTGGTTAGGTTTGGCCGATAAAGAATTCTGCAAAAAGAGAGGGGCGAGAAGGCTTTTAACATGCCAAGGCATCAGCGAGGGATGCACAAATGTATCGACCCGGCAAAAGCACTATGTACCCGGGTAATGTTCCTTAAAAACGAGTGTTCGTCCAGGTAATCGGTGCCGGCATTGGGGGCACGTCCACATGGCTATTCGGGTGGTTTGTGACGGGCACAACGGCCAAGTATTACAAGGGTAGCATCCAGATAGGGTGCTATGATTTGTTATACATTGTTTGGCATAGGATCATTTAATCATCAATCTTTTAAGCCCTTCTTTTTCTGTAATAACCGGCTTATAGTCCAATTCGGATTTGATTTTTGATATATTGTATTTACGACCCATTGCGACAAAAGCGACATCAAATCTTGTAATTATAGGCGTTGATTTAATGCGAAATGTTTTCCAGATAAACTCCATTATCCCTGCTAAAAGGTTGGCTACCCATTTTGGTATGCTTTTCCGGGGTGGTTGTATTCCTTGTGTCTGTATTAATTTGGTTAAAAATGAATTTACTGTTTGAGGATTATCATCAGTTACAAAATATATTTCATTGCCTTTATCATATCCTTTTTCCATAGCCAAATAGATAGCTTCTGCAACATTTTTAGCATGCACCATTTCGAACCAACTCTTTCCCTTGCTTATCCACATAAAATCATTTGATTTGATTTTATCTATAATAGTATCAAGCGCTTTTACTCCTTCTCCCCAAATGAAAGCCGGGCGGATAATTATGCTTTTCATATTTCCGCTTTGAGACAATATAAACTTCTCTGCCAACATCTTGGCTTTGCCATAATATGAGTTAGGCTCTTTGGGATACGGTTCTGTTTCATCAATGTCAATAAGGTCTTTTTTGTCTTGTAAAACACTTTCTGAACTAATAAAAATAAATTGTTTGACATTATATTTCTCAGCGGCTTTGTAAAGATCTTCGGTAGCTTCTACTATTCCTTTTTTAAATTTTTCCCAGGGTCCCCAAAATTCAACAGGTGCAGCACAGTGAATTACGACATCTATATTTTCCAAATAATGTTTCCATTCATTGATAGTCTCTAAGGAACCATGAACAGGCTCTACTCCCAGGGAAATAAGTTTCTTATTAGAAGACTCTGAACGGGCTAATCCGTGCAAAACATAATGTTCTTTTGCCAGCCGTTTTATGACTTGTTGTCCTAAAAATCCGCTTCCTCCCGTAATAAATACTCTTTTTATTCCTTCCATATACGTATTGTTAGTTGTCTTAATATAATAATATTCCACTTATTTTGGCTCTTGCTACATTCCATAAATTTGGTTCTGTAAAAACGCTTCGGGCATCTTCCAAAGCGTAATACGCAATTCCTTCCTGAACTTTAAAGTAAGCATTAAGCCCCATCCAGGTTTCCCCTGTAAAAGAAGCGTTAGGATTGGGTGCAACTTGATCCTTTTTGCAGGAACCCAATACCATTATAATTAGAACAAAAGCAAATACAAATGAAAACCTTGTTTTACTCATTTGATATCATTGTTTTTCTACTGCTCAGAATAGTTGAGTTATCTTTTTGATTGGTATACAACAGTTTGGCCCAACTGCGTTTTCATGCAGGTTTCGCTGATGTTTTAAGCCGTTTTTCTTCCAAAAAATCTTATTACTGAACCTTTTCCTTTGTGATAACTCCCCGCATTTAATTCCACTATTTCTTCTTTTAATTCGATTATTTGAAAGTCAGGAAAGTCATTTTTAATTTCTTCTGTGGAAAAAAGCCTGTCTTCTTCCCTCGGCCCGCCTGCCTCGGGGTAGATTTTCTGGAACTCCGCGTGGTGTTTGCTGAATGCCTCAAAAATCACCACCCCGCTGGTTTTGAGGTATGCGGCCAGCTGCCTGTGGTAGGCTGACCTGAGCGGGGCAGCGAAATGGGCATAGAACAACCCGATGGCATCGAAGGTATTCTCCGGGAAGCTCAGTTCACTGAATTCACCCACCTGGTAAGTTATCTGCACCCCATGCTGCCGGGCCAGTCTCAGGGCCTTTTTCCGCCCTTCGGCACTGAGGTCGAAAGCAGTTACCTTCCAGCCCTGCCTTGCGGCAAACACCGCGTTGCGCCCTTCCCCCTCCGCGGGCAGGAGTATATGCCCGCGCCCTGGCAGGCCGGTGAGTACCTTACTTAAGTATTCATTTGGCTCGGTGCCGTAAACATATTCCTTGCCCCGGTACCTTTCGTTCCAGAATTCCTTTCTGTTCATAACTGCCTGTTTGGGCCACACGGTCCCCCGGGAGGCCGGGTTCAAAACTAAGGAATCCGTGGCAGGGTTTTCCATATTCCACGGTGAGTTGTGGCTGTTTGAACTGCGGAATACGCCCGGTTTATCTCCTGTAAATCAGGTTGAGATCGGACAGCTCCTGCCCGATCTGGTGTATCCCGGATAATATCTTCCGGGTTTGCCGCGGTGAAGGCTTTTTATGCCCGTTGATGTACTGGGACAACAGGGTAGGGTTCATCCCGATTTTCCGGGCCAGGAATTTCGCGTTCAGCACTTTATAATGTTCAAAGAATTGCTTGAAGTCAATTTCGAAATACAGGTTTTTGTGCGTAATGGTCAGGGTTTCTTCTTCCCCGAAATACATTTGCGCGGCCTCGTACGCGTTGCTGACCAATTCCGGAACGGTTCTGCCGGTAGTGAAGATGGGGTACTTTTCGGAATAGGCCGAAAACCCAGTATCCGTTTTTTCAACGATCATTTTTATTTTTTTCCTGGTGGTCTTCATGGGGTTCAGATTAATTATTTTTCAGTTTTATACCAGCATCTTTCAGCAGCTTTCTTTCGAGCCCTTTACCGACTTCCTGGCTGCCATGGTTCGGAAATATGATGGTGCCTTTTTTATGGTCGTGTTTCATCTTTACGTGCGAACCTTTTTTTGAAACCGGATACCAGCCGTCTTTGATCAATAGCCGGTACAGCTCTGAGCATTTCATGTTTAGAAACGTGCCCGTCTTTTACAAAGGTAAACAATTATTTACCCAACGTCAAGCTTTATTTGAAAAATTATTTCTGGAAGTGGAGTGAATCATTATTTATAACGATCGAATTATTTTACAAATTCTCATTAACTAATTTTCCTCAAAATAGTCCATGTCAATCGTTTTGACCCGATATGTGTTTACAGTTGATAAGCCTATGTCATATTCAATCATCAAATCAGCAAGTTGCTTTCCATCGATAAGTATTATTTTATACCCTACTTGGCTAACGAATTCATAAACACTTTTTGGGAAGTTTGATGTTGTAATGAAGATTCCTTTTCTGGCTTTTTTTGAAGCCAGAGCTCCTGTAAAATCACGGATCTCTTTAACAGGTACAGTATTTTCCCAGCGCTTGGCTTGTAAATAAATAATGTCAAGCCCAAGCTTATCTTCCTTAATTATTCCATCGATTCCTCCGTCTCCTGATTTGCCTAATGCCTGTCCGGCTTCTTTTCTCGACCCACCATATCCCATTGCAATCAATAGGTCGATGACTAATTTCTCAAAAAATGATGGTGAACAGCTTTTTATAGTGTCAAGAAGTTCTTTTGCCAGGTCGTTTTTTAGTTTTTGATATGCATACTCTAAGGATTCTTCAGGGGTTCTGTCTGATTCTAATTCAAACAAAGCAGAAACTGGGGTTTCTCCAGCTTCTTTATGTTTTCTATAGGATTTAAACTCTACAAACTTTTCATAACGGTTAAGAAACTTGTTGTCTATTTTTTCAGGATTCTCTTTTAACAGTGACAATCCTCTTTCCGTAATAATAAATGTGCCCGTTTTGTTGAGGCTAGGAGTCCAGCTTTTTTCATGTATGTTCTTGCCCATCCAACACGATTTCGGAATATTGGTTGTGTCCCACTTGGCAATAGCTCTCTTAATTCTTCATCAGTAAGCTGGAAAAATTTTGTTAACTCATCTACCGCTTCAGAAAGGGAATGCTCCTTACCATCTTCAAGGAATTTAAGTAGTGGTAGCATTATTTCTTCGTAAGTGGGTATCATACATTATACTTTAATAATCAAGCAAATATGTGATGTCAAAGGTTCAATAACTGTAAGTCAATATCTTGGATGTATTTTACATGGCTTTTTAATACAGTAAGTTTTTTAGAGTGTTTAGTAAGATAAAGCTATTAAAATATGTTAATATTCAGAATAGAAGAAAGGATAAATCTGGAAGAATGCGTTTGAAACCGTAATAGAAAGTAAAAAAAGCGCCCCCAACCGGAGGCGCTTCCTTTTTTTAACTGCAGCCCGTAGGAGAATCGAACTCCTCTTTCCAGGATGAAAACCTGGCGTCCTAACCGATAGACGAACGGGCCTTTTCAGAAACGATGGGCAAAGATAAGGGATTTCCGGTTTTTCCGCACCAAAAAAATCCGGAAATATTTCCGGACATCGCCTTAACAATCTGCTGTCGTCTGCTTACTTTTGTTCCATTCCTTAAAACCAACAAAAAAACCATTCAGCTATGGCGAAGGCACGAGTAGCGATCAACGGTTTCGGGCGCATCGGGCGGCTTACCATGCGTGCCCTTCTGAAGGAACCGGACGTGGAAATTGTGGCCATCAATGACCTGACAGACAACCAGGTGCTGGCCCACCTGTTCAAATACGACACGGCCCAGGGCACTTTCCCGGGCGAGGTGTCGGCTGACGGGAAAAACCTGTATATCAACGGCAAGGCCATAGACGCCATGTCGCAACCGGATCCGGAAAAACTTCCCTGGGCTGAAAAGCAGGTGGACGTGGTGCTGGAATGCACCGGCCGGTTCCGGACCGAAGAAGGCATGGGCAAGCACCTGAAAGCAGGCGCGAAAAAAGTATTGCTGTCGGCACCGGGCAAGGGAAATATCAAAACCATCGTGCTGGGGGTCAATGACCATGAGCTCACGGCCGGTGACGTATTGGTATCCAATGCCAGCTGCACGACCAACTGCCTGGCGCCCATGGTAAAAGTGCTGCACGAGCAATTCGGGATCGAAAAAGGATTCATGACCACGGTGCACGCCTACACGGCCGACCAGCGCATACAGGACGCCCCGCACAGCGACCTGCGCAGGGCCCGGGCTGCCGCGCAAAACATTGTGCCCACCTCCACCGGGGCCGCCAGGGCCATCGGGCTGGTGCTTCCCGAACTAAAAGGCAAACTGGACGGGACAGCCATGCGCGTGCCGGTCATTGACGGCTCGGTCACGGAACTGAACGCCATCCTGCAGCGCGAGGCCACCGTGGAAGAAATCAACGCAGCCAT
The DNA here is from genome assembly GCA_964422925.1 of uncultured Chitinophagales bacterium. Taxonomy (GTDB): domain Bacteria; phylum Bacteroidota; class Bacteroidia; order Chitinophagales; family S012-47; genus CAYRDC01. Next base: position 20,189 of record CAYRDC010000002.1, read on the forward strand.
GGAAAAGGCTGCTTCCAATGAGCTGAAGGGGATCATGCGGTATTGCACCGATCCGATCGTCAGCAGCGATATCCTGGGCGACCCGCATTCCTGCATTTTTGATGCGGAATTCACCAAATCCATGGGCAAATTTGTGCGGGTGCTGGGCTGGTACGACAATGAAGCCGGGTATTCCCACCGCCTGGCCCAGCTGCTCGTTAAACTGGTTAACCTTTAACGTCAACCGCCATGAAAACCGTTGCCGACCTCGACCTGAAAGGACTGAAAGTACTGGTTAGGGTCGATTTCAATGTCCCGCTCGATGAGGAGCTGCGGGTGGCGGACGATATGCGTATCCGTGCCGCGCTGCCTACCATACGCCTGCTGCTCGACAAGGGGAACGAGGTAATCCTGATGTCGCACCTCGGCCGGCCGAAGAGCGGCCCGGAAGACCGGTTTTCGCTCAAACATGTACTTCCCCGTTTGTCGGAACTGGTGGACGCGGAAGTGTTTTTTGCACCGGATTGCATCGGGGAACCGGCCCGGGAAGCCGTATCCCGCCTGAAACCGGGGCAGGTGCTGCTGCTGGAAAACCTGCGCTTCCACCCGGAGGAAAAGAAAGGGGACGAAGCCTTCGCCCGGCAACTGGCTGAACTGGCGGATTTCTATGTGAACGATGCTTTCGGGACCGCCCACCGCGCCCACGCCTCCACGGCCGTGATTGCCCGGTATTTCACGGGCCGCAAAGCCAGCGGGTTGCTGCTCGCGGCTGAAGTGGAAAACGCCCGCAAGGTACTGCACGAAGCCGATAAGCCCTTCACCGCCATCATGGGCGGGGCCAAAGTGTCGGATAAAATCCCCATTATCCGGAATCTGATGAAACGGGCCGACCATATCCTGATCGGGGGCGGCATGGCCTATACCTTTGTGGCCGCCCGGGGCGGGCAAATCGGGAATTCGCTATGCGAACCCGAACAATTCGAACTGACCCTGGAGCTCCTGAAAGAAGCCCGGGAAAGCCAGACCGGGATTCACCTGCCGTTCGACAGTGTGATAGCCGACAGCTTTTCGGAAACGGCCAATCACCGCATAAGCCCGGTGAACCAGATTCCGGACGGCTGGATGGGCCTCGATATCGGCCCGGATACCATTGCCCGTTACAGCGAAATCATCCAGCGCTCGGCCACCGTGCTCTGGAACGGCCCTATGGGGGTTTTCGAAATGAAACCCTATGCCGAAGGGACCAAAGCCATCGCCCGGGCCGTGGCCGAAGCCACCGCGAAAGGTACCTACAGCCTCATAGGCGGGGGCGACTCGGTTTCTGCCGTAAACCAGCTCGGACTGGCCGCCCGGATGAGCTATGTCTCAACCGGTGGCGGAGCCCTGCTCGAAATGCTCGAAGGAAAAACCCTGCCCGGAGTCCAGGCCCTTCTGGATTGACCCGGTTTCCCGGAAAAACTCCGGGAAAAGCCCCCTCCGCCTCCTGTAAAATCCGTTAAATCAATGATTTAGAATCCGCTTACCCCGCTGGGGAGCCCCCGGATATACCTGAAATTGTGGATAACTTTTTCCTGTTTATTGGTGGGAAAAAGTGGTATTTTGTGGGAAAATGCGTTATTTTTGATGATTAACTGACAATTAAGTGTCATGGCCGGATTCCTGGGAGAATATCAATGCAAGCTGGATGCGAAAGGTCGCATACGGTTGCCGGGTGCCCTGAAAAAGCAGTTGCACCCGGAAGCCCAGGGGCGGTTTGTCATCAACAGGGGCTTTGAGAAATGCCTGGTGCTGTATCCGTGGAACGAATGGGAAAAGATCAGCGCCCGGGTGAACCGGCTCAACACTTTTGAGAAGAAGAAGCGCGCTTTTGTGCGCTACTTCTACCGGGGGGCCACGGAGCTCACCCTGGACAACGCGGACCGGTTGAACATTCCCAACCATCTGCTCGAGTATGCCAATATCGAAAAGGACTTGTTGCTCACTTCCCGGAACAGCATCATTGAGATCTGGAACAAGGATCACTATGAAGAATTAATGGCCATCGATTCCGACACGTTTGCTGACCTGGCGGAAGAGGTGATGGGCGACAGGGATTTGATAAACCCGGATAGCAGCGATGAGTGAATATCATCGGCCGGTAATGCTGGAGGAGGCGCTGCAGGCGCTTCGGATCAATCCTGAAGGAACCTATGTTGACGCCACGTTTGGCGGGGGAGGGCACGCGCGGAAAATCCTGGAGCGGTTACACAGCGGCCGCCTGATTGCGTTTGACCAGGATCCTGATGCGAAAAACAATTTACCTGATAACGACAGGCTGGTTTTTGTGGAGCATAATTTCAAACATCTGATCCGTTTTCTCAAGCTGCACCGGGCCTTGCCGGTGGACGGCATCCTGGCCGACCTTGGGGTTTCTTCCCACCAGATCGATACTGGTTCGCGGGGTTTCTCCACCCGCTTTGACGCGCCTTTGGATATGCGCATGGATCCCAACGCCCCGGTCAGCGCCAGGGATGTGGTCAATGAATATCCGGAGGAAGACCTGGCCGATGTGTTTTATCAATATGGCGGTTTGCGCAACTCCCGCGCGCTGGCCCGTGCCGTGGTGAAAGCCCGCAGGGCGAGGCACATTGAAACCACAGGCCGTTTGGCGGAAATCCTGACACCCTTTGGCGGGCAAAGGCCGGCCAAATTCCTGGCCAAGGCTTTCCAGGCCATCCGCATCGAGGTCAACCAGGAGCTGGAAGCGTTGAAAGAACTGCTCCGCCAGACAACTGAAGCTCTTAAGCCGGGCGGACGGCTGGTGGTCATTTCCTACCATTCGCTGGAAGACCGTCTGGTGAAATCCTATATCCGCTACGGCAACTTCGAAGGAAAACCCGAAACCGATCTGTACGGCAACCTGCGGGCGCCCTTCCGGCCGGTGGTCCGTAAGGCGATCAAAGCTTCCGAACAAGAGATTTCAGAAAACCCGAGGGCGCGCAGCGCGCGGCTCCGCGTGGGAGAAAAAATAGGGGCAGAATGAGCGGCCAGAAGAAATACAACCCGTGGCAGGCTTTCAGGCAGTGGCTGAAGCAATGGGGCGATTTTGACTATTACGCCCGCAACCTTAGCTATATCCTGTTCCTGAGCTTCCTGGCCCTGGTGTATATCTGGAACCGTCACAGTGCCGAACGCAATATCATGCGCATGAACCGGCTGAAAAATCAGCTGACGGAGCTGCACTGGCAATACACAACCTCCAAATCACAGCTCAACCGGAAAAGCATGGAGTCGGAAGTGGTGCGGCTGGTGGAGCCCCTGGGGTTGCGAAGCCTGACTTCGCCCCCTGAAATCATAAACCCGGACGAAGATGGGGATTAAGAAGGACATATTGTGGCGTTTGCTGGTAGTGTTCCTGCTCATGGTGGGGATTGGCGTGGCCATAATAGTCCAGGCATTCCGCATCCAGGTGGTGGAAGGCCAGCGCTGGCGGGCCATAGCCGACAGTCTGACTACCCGTTACCGTACGATTCCTGCCGAACGTGGCAATATATATGCCGATGACGGGCGGCTGCTGGCAACATCGCTGCCATATTTTGAGGTCAGGATGGACCTTGGCCTGCCCGGCATGACCGATGAGCTGTTTTATGACAACGTGGATTCCCTGGCGGTTTCGCTGGCCGGCCTGTTTCGAGACCGGAACGCTTCGGAATACCGGCAGATGCTGCTCACGGCCCGCAAGGAAAAAAAGCGCTATCAGCTTATACACCGGAAAGTGACATTCCCAGAGCTGCAGAAGCTCAAGCGCTTCCCGCTGTTCCGCCTCGGCCGGTACAAGGGCGGGCTGATTGTAGTCAAAAGCAACAAGCGGAAAATCCCCTTCGGGATACTCGCGCACCGTACCATCGGGTATGTGCGCACCGGGCCGGGGGCGCAGTCGGTCGGGCTGGAGCAGTATTTCAACGAATACCTGGCCGGACAGGACGGAAAACGCCTGATGCAGCGCATAGCCGGGGGCGCCTGGATGCCGGTTAACGATCGTAATGAAATTGAATCCCGGAACGGGGACGACCTGGTCACCAGCCTGAATGTCGATATCCAGGACGCGGCCGAATACGCCCTGCTGAAAGCCCTGCAAAAGCATGAGGCTGATCACGGGTGTGTCATTGTCATGGAAGTGAAGACCGGCCGGATCAAGGCCATGGCCAACCTCGGCCGCATGGAAAACGGAAGCTACTGGGAAAAATACAATTACGCCATTGGCGAAGGCACCGAGCCGGGTTCCACCTTCAAGCTGGCCACCCTGGCCGCTTTGTTGTCTGACCGGTTTGTCACCCTAACGGACAGCGTGGACCTGGAAAACGGCCGGCACCGCTATTACGACCGGCTGATGAAAGATTCGGAGCATCATCAGTACCGCAAGGTCAGCGTCAGCAAGGCTTTCCTGATCAGCTCCAACGTGGGTATCTCGAAACTGGCTTATCGCTATTATGCTGATGATCCGGAACGCTTTGTGAAGCGGCTGCGGGAATTCGGGCTGGACAAGCCGGTGGGGATCACCATCCGCGGGGAGCCGAAGCCCCTGATCAAATCCCCGGGCAACCCGGGTTGGAGCGCGGTGACCATCCCCTGGATGTCGGTGGGCTATGAGGTGCGTTTGACCCCACTGCAGATCCTGGCGTTTTACAATACGGTAGCCAACGGGGGCAACCGGATGAAGCCTTCGCTGGTGACGGCCATCAAACGGTACGGGCGCACCATCCAGTCGTTTGAACCGGAAGCGGTGGCCAAAAACGTCTTCGCCCCGGATGTGCTGGAGCAGCTCCGGGCATTGCTGAAAGGCGTGGTGGATTCAGGGACGGCCCGGAATATCCGCACCAGCGATTACGCCATTGCCGGAAAAACCGGTACCGCCCAGATTGCCGACCGCGACCAGGGCTACCGGCAAGTGTACCAATCCTCCTTTGTCGGCTATTTCCCGGCTGACAATCCCCGGTATTCCATCATAGTGGTGATCACCGCCCCGTCCAAAGGCGTGTATTACGGAAGCCAGGTGGCCGCCCCGGTCTTCCGCGAGATAGCCGATAAGATTTACAGTTCGAGTCCGGACCTGTTCCAGGCCGATTCTCTCCCGGATAGATTGAACACATTACATATAGACCGCGGCAATGAACATGATTTCGAGATGATTTACAAGGCGCTGGACCTGCCTTACCAGGTGCACACGGCCGGCAGGTGGGCTTACACAGCTTTCAATAATGACTCCCTGATTCTGGCACCAACCCGCGAAACCCCCAAAGGAACAGTACCCAACGTGCTGCACATGGGCCTGCGCGATGCCCTGTACCTGCTGGAAAACGAGGGCCTGCAGGTCAGCGTCTCCGGGTTTGGCGAGGTGGTGCAGCAGTCGGTTCCCCCCGGAACTCCGGTCAGGAAAGGAATGCGCATAACCATTGAACTGAAATAAAGGATTGAAGAAGTTACAGGACATATTATCCGGGGTTAACGTCAACCAATGGCTTGGGCCGGAGGATACTGCGGTGGCGGAAATCCGGTTCGACTCCCGCCTGGTGCGGCCCGGTGATATGTTTGTCGCCCTTCCGGGCACGGTCACTGACGGGCACCGGTTTATCCCGCAGGCGCTGGAGGCGGGCGCTGTGGCGGTGGTTTGCGAAACCCTGCCGGAGGCACCGGCAGAGAGGAAAACCTGGATCGTGGTGCCGGACGCGTACCAGGCTCTCGGGCGGATGGCTTCCGGGTATTACGGGCATCCGAGCCAGTCCCTACATGTGGTGGGCATTACCGGAACCAACGGCAAAACTACCATAGCGACCCTCCTGTACCGGCTGCTGGAAGATATGGGTTACCCCTGCGGGCTGCTGTCTACCGTGACCTACGCGGTGCACGGCCGCGAATACAGCGCCACCCACACTACTCCGGACCCCCTGCGCATCAACCGGCTGATGGCCGAGATGGTCGAAGCCGGAACGGGGCACTGCTTTATGGAAGTGAGCAGCCATGCCATTGCCCAGCAACGGATCGAAGGACTGCATTTCGCGGGGGGTGTATTCACCAATCTGACCCACGACCATTTGGATTACCACGGGGATTTCAAGCAATACCTGCAGGTGAAAAAATCCTGGTTCGACCGGCTGCCGGATTCCGCGTTTGCCCTGGTAAACCTGGATGACAAGCACGGGAAAATAATGCTTCAGAACTGCGCGGCCCGGCACCGTGGATACAGCCTCCGGGGCTTGGGCGATTACAACGCCCGCATCCTGGAAAGCACGATCCACGGCCTGGTGCTCGACCTGGACGGCCGCGAATTCCATACCCCGCTGACAGGCCGGTTCAATGCCTCCAACCTGCTGGCGGTGTACGGGACCGCCTGCGAACTGGGCTTCTCCCCGGACGAGATCCTGCCGGTTTTAAGCAAGCTGAAAGGAGCCCCCGGCCGGTTTGAAACCTATGTTTCCCCTGCCGGGGAAATAACCGGCATCGTGGATTATGCCCACACACCGGATGCCCTGAAAAATGTATTGCATGCCATAAATGAAGTGCGGAAAGGCAAGGAACAGCTCATTACGGTCATTGGATGCGGGGGCGACCGCGACAAAGCCAAACGGCCGCTGATGGCCCGGGTGGCCTGTGAGCTGAGCGAACGCGTGATCCTGACCAGCGACAACCCGCGCAGCGAACCACCGGAAGCCATACTGGCCGATATGAAACAGGGCCTGGAAGCACGCCACCTGAAGAAATGCCTCACCATCCCCGACCGCAGGGAAGCCATCGATACGGCTGTCGGACTGGCCGAACCGGGCGACATTATCCTGCTGGCCGGGAAAGGGCATGAAACCTACCAGGAAATTGCCGGGGAGCGGATCCCCTTCAGCGATAAAGAAACCCTTTTGGAATCATTCAAAAACCGGGAAAGATAATGCTGTACCACCTGTTTGACTTCTTGGAAAAAAATTACAACCTCCCCGGGGCGCAGTTGTTCCGTTTCATCTCTTTCCGTGCGGCCATGGCCGTCATCACTTCCCTGCTCATCTCCATGGTCTTTGGTAAATACATTGTCGCCTACCTGAAGCGCAAACAAATCGGGGAAACCGTCCGCGAGCTTGGCCTGGAAGGGGAAAAATCCAAAGCCGGCACCCCGACCATGGGCGGGCTAATCATCCTGGGCGCCCTGCTCATTCCCACACTGCTCTTTGCCCGGCTCGACAATGTGTACATCCAGCTCATGCTCATCGTCACGGTGTGGATGGGGGCCATCGGGTTCCTCGATGATTACATCAAGGTTTTCCGGAAAAGCAAAAAGGGCCTCCGGGGCAAGTTCAAACTGCTTGGGCAGATCTCGCTGGGGCTGATCGTGGCGCTTACTTTTTACATCAGCAATGATGTCAAGGTCCGTGATTTCAATACCATTTACGTGTTTGAAATGAAAGACGGGCAGCCTGTGGGCGACCCCATCGCGGAATATAAATCCAATGGCCGGGTGATTGACGGAGAGGGCGTGGAAGACGGGGAAGGGCATTGGCTCACCCACGATATCCGGTCGACCAAAACCACCATCCCTTTCCTGAAAAACAATGAATTCGATTATGCCAGCCTGGTGCGCTTTATGGGAGACGATTACCGGCAATGGGTTTGGGTGGTATTTGTGCCGCTGATCATATTGATCATCACGGCCGTGTCGAACGGGGCCAACCTGACGGACGGCCTGGACGGTTTGGCCACGGGGGTTTCGGCCATCAATGTCTTCACCCTGCTGGTATTTGCCTATGTGTCGGGTAATGTGATCCTGGCCGATTATCTCAACATCATGTACATCCCCGATTCGGCCGAGTTGGTGATTTTTTCGGCCGCCTTCGTGGGGGCCTGCATCGGGTTCCTCTGGTACAACGCCTATCCGGCCACCATCTTCATGGGCGACACGGGCAGCCTGGCCATAGGAGGCATTATCGCCACCATGGCCATTGTGCTGCGGAAGGAGCTGCTCATACCCGTTATGTGCGGCATATTCCTGATGGAGAACCTGAGCGTGATCATGCAGGTGAGCTGGTTTAAATACACCAAACGGAAAACAGGGGAGGGGAAGCGCATATTCCGCATGGCGCCCCTGCACCACCATTACCAGAAACTGGGATTGCCTGAACCCAAGATCGTGACAAGGTTCTGGATCATCGGCATATTGCTGGCCGTGGTCACCGTTGTCACGCTGAAAATCAGGTGACAAACAATGAAAAGGAATCAGGGAAATGGGTAAACAATTAATCATACTGGGAGCGGGCGAAAGCGGGACGGGTGCCGCGCTGCTGGGGCAAAAGCTGGACTACTCCGTGTTCGTGTCCGACATGGGCAGGATCCGTCCGGAATACCGGCAGGCGCTGGAGCAGGCCGGGATTCCCTTTGAGGAGGAAACCCACCGACAGGCCCTGGGGATGACAGAGGGCATTGTGGTGAAGAGCCCCGGCATCCCCGATTCGGCTAAAGTGGTCACCCGCTTCCGGGAAGCGGGTCTGCCCGTTTGGTCTGAAATCGAATTCGCGTCCCGGTTTACCCAAGCTGATATCGTGGCCATCACCGGGAGCAACGGGAAAACCACCACCACCCACCTGGTTCATCATATTTTCTGCGCGGCCGGCCTGGACGCGGCCATTGGCGGCAATGTGGGCAACGGGTTTGCCTATGAGCTGTTCCGGGGCGACCACGCCCATTTTGTGCTGGAAATCAGCTCATTCCAACTGGATAACATTAAAAGGTTCCGGCCCCGGGTGGCCGTGCTGCTGAACATCACCCCCGACCACCTGGACCGCTATCAAAACAGCGTGGAAGCCTATGCCGCGGCTAAAATGCGCATAACGCTGAACCAGACTCCGGAGGACTATTTCATTTACTGCGCGGACGACCCGCTAACCCTCGAAGCCCTGGACAAGCACGGGACCAACGCCCGGACGTTGTCCTTTTCGATCAAAAAAAAAACCGGGCAAAATGCCTGGCTCGAAGGCGATCAAATCATTTTCAACATACATCAAAATCAATTTACTATGCCATTGCGTGATCTGACCCTTACTGGTAAACACAACGTGTACAATAGTATGGCTGCCGGCATTGTGAGCCGCATTTATGAAATACGGAAAGAGGTGATCCGGGACAGCATGACTAATTTCAAAGGATTGCCTCACCGGCTGGAAAAAGTGGCTACCATACGTGGCGTGGAGTTCATCAACGATTCCAAAGCCACCAATGTAAACTCTACCTGGTATGCCCTGGAGTCGATTGACAAACCGGTAGTCTGGATAGCCGGTGGAGTGGATAAGGGCAATGATTACCAGCCGCTTAAGAAACTGGTGAACCAAAAGGTAAAGGCCATCATTTGCCTGGGGGTGGACAACCGCCACCTGCATGAAGCTTTCTCGCGGAATGTGGACCTGATGATAAATACCCAGCGGATGGAGGAAGCCGTGCAAATGGCCTTTCACCTCGCGGATAAGGGAGACGTGGTACTGTTGTCACCGGCCTGCGCCAGCTTCGATTTGTTCCAGAATTATGAAGACCGGGGCAACCAGTTCAAACAATTTGTCAGGGAATTATAACCGTTTTTCGTTATGGTCCAGAAGCTGCTAAACAAACTGCATGGCGACCGGGTGATCTGGTTAATCGTGATCGCGCTGTCTTTGGTCAGTGTGCTGGCCGTGTACAGTTCGACCGGAACCCTGGCATTCAAATACCGCGGTGGCAATACGGAATATTACCTTGGGAAGCACCTGGGCCTGATGTTGTTTGGGTTGCTGATCATGTACCTGGCCCACCTGGCCGATTACCGGATTTATTCGCGCCTGGCACAGCTACTTTTATTGATTTCCATCCCCCTGCTGGCCCTCACGCTTTTCATGGGGTCCGACATTAACGAAGCCCGCAGGTGGATCACCTTGCCGGGCATACACCTGACTTTCCAGACGTCAGACCTGGCCAAGCTGGCGCTGATTATGTACACCGCCCGGCATTTGTCGCATCGCCAGGAAGCCGTCAAGGATTTCCGGAAAGGATACCTGCCCATATTAACCGTAATACTGGTGGTCTGCGGCCTCATTGCCCCGGCCGACCTGTCGAGCGCTTCGGTGCTGTTTTTTACCTGCCTGTTGATTTTGTTTATCGGGCGCATAAACTGGAAGTATTTGGTGGCTACCATGGGTATGGCGCTGGTAGTGCTTGCCCTGCTGGTGAGCCTGGCATATGTTTTCCCGGATACGGGTCGTTTCGGCACCTGGCACAACCGGATTGAAAGTTTTCTGGACAAATCGGAGACGCCTTACCAGGTTCAGCAATCGAAAATCGCCATTGCCGAGGGAGGCCTGCTGGGCAAAGGCCCCGGGAACAGCACCCAGCGGAACTTCCTGCCGCATCCCTATTCGGATTTCATTTTTTCCATCATCGTGGAAGAATACGGCCTGGCGGGTGGGCTTTTGCTGATGGTGTTATACCTGGTGTTCCTGTACCGGAGCATACACATAGTGCTGAAAAGTCCGGGTACCTTCGGAGCCTTCCTGGCAGCGGGGCTTAGCTTAAGCCTTGTAATCCAGGCTTTTATCAATATGGGCGTGGCGGTCAGCCTGTTTCCGGTCACCGGCCTTACCCTGCCGCTGGTGAGTATGGGAGGCACTTCGTTGTGGTTCACCAGCCTGGCGATCGGGATGATTTTAAGCGTGAGCCATTCCATTCAGCGAAAAGATTCGACCCAGGCGGGCAGGGAAGAGGAACAAACTTTAAAAGCGGCAGCATAGCATGGACGCTGATAAAAAATACCGGATTATCATAAGCGGTGGCGGCACCGGGGGGCATGTTTTTCCGGCCATAGCCATTGGCAACAGCCTGAAAAAGCTTTACCCGGAGACGGAATTGTTGTTTGTGGGTGCGAAAGGCAGGCTGGAAATGGAAAAAGTGCCTGCAGCCGGTTATCCCATCGAAGGGTTGTGGATCAGCGGGTTTCAGCGCAGGATAAGTTGGAAAAACCTGGTTTTCCCGGTAAAGCTGCTGGCGAGCTTGATCAAATCGGGCCGTATCCTGAAGCGGTTCCGCCCGGATGCCGCGGTGGGTGTGGGAGGGTATGCCAGCGGTCCGCTGCTTTACATGGCTGCCCGCAGGGGCCTGCCGGTGCTGATCCAGGAACAGAACAGCTATCCGGGTGTTACCAACCGTCTGCTGTCCGACCGCGCCAACCGGGTTTGCGTGGCTTATGACGGGCTGGAACGGTGGTTCGACCACCGGAAGATCATAAAAACCGGCAACCCGGTGCGGGAAGGCATTACCGCCCTGGTGCTGGAAAAAACGGAAGCCGTACGGCAGTTCGGGCTGGATCCTTCAAAACCGGTATTGCTCGTACTGGGCGGGAGCCTCGGCTCGCGGACCATTAACGAAAGCATAAAAGCCGGTTTGGAATCCCTGTTCAGGGAAGGGCTGCAGATTATCTGGCAATGCGGCCGCCTGTACGCGGAGGAATACCGGGGCCTGATCAGTTCCTATGCCGGGCAGGTGGCCCTGCGCCCCTTCATCACGGAAATGGATGTGGCTTACTCGGCTGCCGACCTGATCGTTGCCCGGGCCGGGGCGATCACTATTTCGGAGTTGTGCCTGGTGGGCAAACCGGTGATCCTGGTTCCCTCGCCCAATGTGGCCGAAGACCATCAAACCAAAAACGCCATGGCCCTGGTGGAGCAACATGCCGCCTGGATGATCCCGGACCGGGAAGCCCGCGGCACCCTGGCAAATATGGTCCTGAAGCTGGCCAAAGACCGGGACGAACAGCTGCAACTCTCGGAAAACATACGGAAGCTGGCCATACCGGATGCGGCCGACCGGATTGCCCGGGAAGTGATCCGCCTGATTGAAAAAAAAAGATCTGAAACAAAAAACATTGAAGTAGCCTGACAGTGAAACCGGAAGACGCCCATAGCATTTACATGATTGGCATCGGTGGCATCGGTATGAGCGCCCTGGCCCGGTGGTTCCTCCATCGGGGGTGCCGGGTGGCAGGCTACGACCGGGTGGCTTCTCCCATTACGCGCACCCTCACACAGGAAGGCGCGGAGGTGCACTATGAAGAAGACCCCGGGCTGATTCCTTTTGTGCCGGACCTGGTGGTGGTTACGCCCGCCATCCCGGAGACGCATATCGAACGGCAATACCTGGCTTCCAGTGGCATTCCGGTGCTGAAGCGCGCGCAGGCGCTGGGATTGATCTGCCGCGGGCGCAAAACCATTGCCGTGGCAGGCACGCACGGAAAAACAACCATCACGGCCCTGACCGCCTGGCTGTTGCGTTCGGCAGGAATCGACTGCACGGCTTTCATCGGGGGGATAGCCCTGAATTTCCAAAGCAATTTTGTAGCCGGTGCAGATGAACTTTTTGTAGTGGAAGCCGATGAGTACGACCGCTCTTTCCTGGAGTTGGTTCCGGATACGGCTGTCATTTCCGCCCTCGACCCGGACCACCTCGACATTTACGGTGACATGGACAATATGCTGTCGGGCTTCCGGGAATTTGTCAATAAGCGGAAGCCTGGCGGCCGGCTGGTGGTCCGCCAGGGGCTGGGGGCGGAAACCTGGGTTCCCGAAAGGGAAAGGATTACCTATGGGCTGGATCCGGATTCCGCGGATATGGCCGCTACCGGCCTTTCCTGTTCAGAAGGCATCCAACGGTTCACGCTGCATTGGCAGGGCAAGGAATACGAATGTGCCATGTCCCTGCCGGGAAGACACAATGTTGAGAACGCGATGGCTGCCCTCTCGACAGCCCTGCCGTATGCCGGTGCGCTTGAAATCTTGATCAGCGCCCTGAAGGAATTCCGCGGTATAAAAAGACGGTTTGAATATATCATCAACCGACCCGGCCTGGTGTATATCGATGATTACGCCCATCATCCGCGGGAAATCGAAGCACTGATCCGTTCGGTCCGGGAAATCTATCCCGGGCGGAAGCTTACTGTGGTCTTCCAGCCCCATCTGTACACCCGCACCCGTGACCTCGCGGACGGTTTTGCCGGGGCCTTGTCGGAAGCCGATGAAGTGATCCTGCTGCCAATTTATCCCGCCCGCGAACTGCCTTTGCCGGGTGTGAGCTCGGCTTTGATCCTCGACAAGCTGCGGGTGGATTCCAGGGCGCTGGCCGGGAAATCCAATTTATTGGACATTATTTCCCAATGGTCGCCCGAAGTGCTTTTGACGGTGGGAGCGGGAGATATCGACCAGTTGGTCGATCCCATCCGGGAATATTTTAAACACTCCAATAAACCGAGCCGATAGATGAAAGGAAAAAACGCATACCGAAAGCTGATCATCCGCCTGGCCCGGGTGCTTTTCCTGGTCTCGGTGCTGGCCTTGTGGTCATTTACCGCGAGGCAAAACTATAAGTCACAGTGCCAAGAGTATATAGATGTAAAAATCGACTATAATAACAACCTGTCCTTTATAGACCGGGCGGATGTGCTGGAAATACTCAACCGGCACCTGGATGCCCCTTTGCCGGGCAGGGCGCTTTCTGATATCTCCACCGGGGATATGGAACAGTGGCTTGAAGCCAATCCCTGGATCGCGCGGGCCGGGGCCTTTTTTGATATGCATGGAAATCTGCACATAGATATTGTTCAAAAAGAACCGGTGGTGCGGGTTATTCACAACAACGGTGTGAGTTATTATCTCGATAAATCGGGAACATTGCTTCCCTTATCGGGTAAATTTACTGCAAGGGTACCGGTGGCAACAGGCTTCCCGGGCAAAATGTTGCCGGAGCAGGAAAGGAATAGACTGCTCAGGCTTGCCCTGTATTTGCACAACCGGGAATTTCTGAGGGCCTTCACCGAGCAAATAGCCTGGACGGAGGAAGGTTATGTGCTGATTCCCAAAATCGGAGATCAATATGTGGTGATCGGTGACACAGGCAGGTTGAATGAAAAATTCCGGAATCTCAGGGCTTTTTACCGGCACGTAGCTTCCACCCAGGGGTGGAACCGATACCAGCGGATTGATTTGCGCTTTAAGGATCAGATAGTTTGTACAAAACGATAATCAGAAATGGATAAGCAAAATTATTTGGTAGGACTTGACATTGGCACGACAAAGATTTCAGCGATTGTCGGCCGGATGAATGAGTATGGTAAACTGGAAATACTGGGCATGGGCCGCGCGGAGTCCCTGGGGGTGATGCGCGGACAGGTAGCCAATATTGACAAGACGGTGAACTCCATACAAAAAGCTGTTGCGGAAGCAGAGGCGCAATCCGGTATTGAAATCGAGGAAGTGTATGTCGGTATAGCCGGTCGCCATATTTCCAGCCTGCAGCACCGGGGCAGCATAATCCGTGAAAACCCGGAGGAAGAAATCAGCAAGGAGGATATCCTGAAGCTGAAAATGGACATGCAGCGTCTGGCCATGAACCCGGGGGAAAGCATCATTCATGTTTTACCCCAGGATTTTATTGTGGACAGTGAGCCGGGTATCAAGGATCCGGTGGGTATGGCGGGTTCCCGGCTGGAAGCCAATTTCCACATAATCACCGGGCAGCAGGTGCCTATCCGCAACATCAAGAAGTCGGTGGAGAAAGCGGGATTAATCCCGAAAGCGCTGATCCTGGAGCCCCTGGCTTCTGCGGCTTCGGTGCTCAGCGATGAAGAGAAGGAGGCCGGGGTGGCCCTGGTGGATATCGGAGGCGGCACTACTGACATTGCCATTTTCGTGGATGAAATCATTCGCCATACGGCTGTCATTCCGTTTGGCGGAAATGCCATTACGGAAGACATCCGGGAAGGCTGCATGATTATGAGAAAACAGGCGGAGCGCCTGAAGATAAAATACGGCTCAGCCGTTCCGATGGAAGTTCATGAGAATCAAATTATCACTATACCGGGATTAAAAGGCAGGGAACCCAAGGAAATCTCGAGGCGCAACCTGGCCAATATCATCAAAGCCCGGATGGAGGAAATCCTGGATTTCGTCAAGAACGAAATTTACCGGTCAGGTTTTAAGGATAAGCTGTATGGAGGCATAGTACTGACCGGGGGTGGCGCCAAGTTGTCTCACTGCAAGCAACTGGTGGAATATTGTACCGGCCTGGATGCCAAAATCGGGCTTCCCATTGAGCACCTGGCCCGTACGGATGTCAAAGACATCACCCATCCGATGTATGCCACCGGAGTGGGGCTGATCCTGAAAGGTTTTGAGCTGGAAATGGAAGAACAGCAGAAGTTATCTAAAACAAGGAAAGCCAAAAAGAAGAGAGGATATTCCTGGCTGGTGGATGTCATCCGTATCGGGGAAGATTTTTTTAATGAGAAAGACCGGGAGTTCAAATAGGAATCAACCAATCGATAACCTTAAAAAAGAAGCGATATGCAATTTGATATGCCAAAGGAACAGTCATCCATTATCAAAGTGATTGGTGTGGGTGGCGGAGGCTCCAATGCGGTGAACCACATGTTTAACATGGGGATCCGTGGGGTAAACTTCATAGTTTGCAACACCGATGCCCAGGCGCTGGACCTCAGTCCAGTGCCCAATAAAGTGCAATTGGGCCCGGGCCTCACGGAGGGGCGGGGCGCTGGCGCCAACCCTGAAATCGGGCGAAAGGCTACGGAAGAGTCGCTGGAAGACCTCCGGAATCTTTTGGAAGGGCATACAAAAATGGTTTTTATTACCGCGGGTATGGGAGGCGGAACCGGTACGGGAGGCGCTCCCGTTATTGCTCGCCTGGCCCGCGAGCTGGATATTCTCACAGTGGGCATCGTAACCTTGCCTTTTCATTGGGAAGGCGCAAAAAAACAGCACCTGGCTAATGAAGGAATCGCGGAAATGCGCCAGTATGTGGATGCCATCATCATCATTTCCAATGACAAGCTCAAGGAAATGTACGGCAATCTACGTCTTTCGGAAGCTTTTGCCAAAGTGGATGGGGTCTTGCTGACTGCGGCTAAGGGAATTGCCGAAATCATTACCGTGCCCGGGTATGTGAATGTTGATTTTGAAGATGTCAGAACCGTAATGACCCAAAGCGGAGTAGCCATTATGGGCTCCGCAGAAGCCGAAGGAGAACACCGGGCCTTGCGGGCTGTGGAATCCGCTTTGTCTTCGCCCCTGCTGAATGACAACGATATCCGGGGCGCTAAAAATATCCTGCTGAACATTACTTCCGGCACTGAAGAAATCCTGTTGGATGAAATTGATGAGATTACCAAATACGTTCAGGAAGAAGCCGGAACCAATACCGATATTATCTGGGGCAATTGTTATGACGACTCACTGGGCAACAAAATCAGTGTGACCGTCATCGCCACCGGGTTCGACAACAGTTCAAAACCACGGAAAGAAGCCCAGAAGGTGCATATCCCGCTCGATGAAGAACATCCGGAAGAAGAACAACTGATTGAACCGGACCCCGTTCCTGAAAAACAATCTGAACCGGAACTGCGCGGACAGCAGCAAACCACACTGACTTTCGAGCTGGAACCGGAAATTTCCAATTCACCGGTTATACCGGATAATAATGAATTAACGGATAGCCAGGGCGAGGAAGAAGGATTCAGGTTGCATACGCGTGCCCCGGACGACCGGCAACCAGGTCCGGTTATACAAAATCCTGCTGACCGGGAACAAACCTTGCGCAGGCTGTCCATGTCGCTGGACGACATCAAGTCGATCGAAGCGTTGGAAAAAGAACCGGCCTTTAAACGTAAGGATGTGGAATTACAGGATGTCGAGCCTTCCTCGGAAAACAATGTAAGCCGGTTCACCCTGTCCAGTTCGGTGGATGAGGATGGTGAGGAAGAGATCAAGTTGCGCAAGAACAACCGGTATTTACACGATAATGTAGATTAAAGGGGGGACTTTTTTAAATATCCATTTCTGATTTTTGAGGTGAACGATGGGGGCAGTCAGTTTTGGCTGCCCCTGTTTATTGGAGCCGGGGCCATAATCAGCAGGTAAACCGCTGCAATAAGCGTAGCGCAGCCGGTTACTATGAAAGTGGCTTGTGGGTTCCAGACCATCCAAATGCTGCCGGCCATAATGCTGGCTGCCAAGATAGCGATACTTCGGAATGCTTCATATGTGCCAATGGCCGTGGCCGTTTCCCCGGTTGGCACCAGGTTGGCAATCCAGGCTTTGGCAATACTTTCCGTGGCAGCCGAATACACGCCATAGGCGAAAAACAAAATAAAAAACCAAATCATGGTACCGGCCATAGCCATTCCAAAGTACACCGTGCTGAATAAAGCCAGTCCCATCAGCAGGGTGGGTTTCAGCCCAATCCGGTCGCCCAGTGCCCCAAGGGGATAGGAAAACAGGGCATACACAAGGTTGTAAAAAACATACACCCCGATCATCTGCAGGTCGCCCAGGCCGGCATGTTTCACCATCAGGAGCAGGAAAATATCGGAACTATTGAAAAAGGTAAAGAACCAAAGGCCGTACAGTAATTTTTTATACCCTCGCGGAGCCTCTTTCAGGTAA
Organism: uncultured Chitinophagales bacterium; assembly: GCA_964422925.1. Taxonomy (GTDB): domain Bacteria; phylum Bacteroidota; class Bacteroidia; order Chitinophagales; family S012-47; genus CAYRDC01. The sequence continues at coordinate 37,648 of CAYRDC010000002.1, forward strand.
CGGATAAAGGCCAGTAATCCGGGCCATTTCGGAGTGGCGGGCCGGACGTTTTTGTCGCGCAATAACAATGTCAGTGTCACACCCAGGCAGCCCGGGATAAATGCCAGGTAAAAAAGCCACCGGTACTCCTGCGGATAATACGCCAGGAATGCCAGGGCCACCAAAGGCCCGACAGCAGCTCCGAGGGTATCCATTCCCCGGTGCAATCCGAATACTTTTCCTTTATGTTCAGGCCGGCTTTCTGCGGAGAGCATAGCATCCCTGGCTCCGGTTCGCAGGCCTTTTCCGAGCCGGTCCAGGGTGCGGGCTCCCAAAACCCATAGCGGCCAGGTAAATACTGCCATCAACGGTTTCGATACCGCACTGAGCGAATACCCCAGCCTTATAAACGGAACCCTTTGCCCGGTATGGTCTGACAAGCGCCCGAAATATCCTTTGCTCAAACCGGCCACCGCCTCGGCAAGGCCTTCCAGGATGCCAATTAAAAAAACAGTGAACCCAATGGATTGCAAGTATACCGGCATAACCGGGTACAGCATCTCGCTGGCAATATCGGTAAAAAGACTTACCAGCGATAATATCCATACCACCCTGGTGATGACCGGTCTGCCGGATTTGGCGCTCATGTCAGATTTTTACCCGGAAACCGGCCAGAAAGTGCCTTCCGGCCTGCGGGTAATAATAGTTTTCGGTAACGGTTTGCCCCCCCCAAATATAGGTGAAAGTATATCCATTTGATTCATACATCGCATCCAGAATGTTAGCCACCAGTACATTGAATTCCAATTCATCCAGCCATTTGATTTTCCGGATGGTGTAGGAAAGTTGCAGGTTGTTCACCAGGTATGGCTTTATGATTTTGCTTTCATCCTGAGTGTTGTCCAGGTATTGCTTTCCCACGTATTTGGTAGTCCAGTTCATAGCCGCCCCTTTGAAAGGCTGCCATTCAAGCTGTGCGCTGCCGATCACGGAAGGGGAGAAACTAATGGTTGCCTGGTCGATATGAACTGCCTTCTGCCCGCCCTGGTCGTAATCATCGATGTAGTAGTTGAAATCGAATAATTTGTTCTGGCTGTAAGAGGCGGAACCCTCTAGGGTGAGGCTCCGGTGCAGCCTGGCCAGGAAGCTTAATTCCACTCCCTGCCGGTAGCTTTTGGCTACATTGGTCCGGATGTATTCCCCAACATCGTTAATTTCTCCGGTCAGCACCAATTGGTTTTTATAATCCATCCGGTACAGGTTCAGGTCAAAACCCAGGGATTTGCCACGGAAACGGTAACCCATTTCGGAATCGTACATGGTTTCAGGAAGCGGTCGGGAGGAGGGGGTGGAATTCACGTATTCATCACGGGCAGGCTCATGGTTTCCCACCGCCCAGGAAGCATATATCGTGCTTTGGTCGCTGACGCGCCAATTTATGCCGGCTTTAGGGTTCAGGAAAATCAGGGTCACTTCCTGGTTCGCTCTTTGAAGACTGTCATTAAATCCGGCAAAACGGTAATGAATTCTCCGGTATTGCATATCTCCGAAAAGGGTCCACCCGCTGCCAAGCTTCCAGTTGATTTTCAAAAAGGAATTCATGTCACGTTTCCGCCCGTAATTCAGGTAGTAGGGTTCCGGGAAACTGCTTAAATCGGAGTATTTGGCCCAGATCACCTTGCCGTAATGGGCTCCGTTATAACTGTTATAGGCTCCTCCCAGGATGACCTGAAGTTTTTTATGGCTGTCATATTGAAGGGAATAGGTAGTGCCGATAAAGTCGTTATCCAGCCATTTCTGCCGGATCAGGTCGGTTGTTGTAAAAGTGTCTTGTCCGATAATTACATTATGAAGGCTGTAGTCGGCATAGGATTGGCCGGTTTTAAATTCTTCATAATACCCGCGGCCCCAGGTATAATGCCAGGCGGCATTCAGGTTCCACCGCCTGCTTAACTGCAGGGAATAATGCGCTTGGTAATGATCCTGCCAGTAGTTGTCGGTTTGGTTCTCATAGGTGTAGTAGTTATAGGTGCGGTTAGTGGCCAGCGAATCTTCCGGTACGCCCCACCAGGCCTGGTAGGTTCTTTCCTTGCCCATCATGACAATCAGCCGGAGGATGGACCTTTTACCGTAATAGCCACCTGACAGGTAAAGGGATTGCAGGTGGGCAAAAGAGCGGTCAATATATCCGTCTGAAAGGATTTTACTGATCCTTCCGTCCAGGGTCCAGTGGCCGTCCACCAGGCCGGTACCGAAATTCGTAGAAAACCGCAGGGTATTGAATGATCCGAAATTGGTGCTCACCCGGGCATAGGAATTTTTGTGCAGGCGATCAGTTTGCAAGTTGATACTGGCGCCAAAGGAGGCTGCTCCGTTGGTGGAAGTGCCCACTCCGCGTTGAATCTGAATGTCTTCCAATGAACTGGCAAGGTCCGGTAGGTCCACCCACCATACCCCCTGCGATTCAGGGTCATTCAGCGGAATACCGTTTATGGTTACATTGATCCGTGTGACATCGCTTCCCCGGATGCGCATCGATGTGTAACCGATACCGGTGCCGGCATCGGAAGTGGTGACCAGGGAAGGGGTAAGTTCCAGCAGATAGGGCAGGTCCTTACCGGTATTTTGCTTTTCTATTTGCTCTCTAGAAATATCGGTGTAGGAGGTTGGCGTGTTCTTTCCCGCCTTGGTGGCCGTCACCAGGATTTCATCCTGCATGACCACGTCCGGTTCCATGCTTACCACTATGTTTACGTCCTTGCTTAAAACCACCTCTTTTTGCAAGGTCTTGAAACCGATGTAACTGATTGTCAGATGGTAAGTGCCTTCCGGTAAATTCCTGATGACAAAAGTTCCGTAATTGTCGGTAGCTGTTACCATCAGGTTTTCCTTTACCTGGATATTGGCGCCCGGCAGCGGGTCCTGGGTTTGTTTGTCAACAATCTTTCCGGTCAGATCGTATTGGCCAAAGGAAGAAAAAGCCAGGAAAAAAAGGATCAAAAAGGGCACAGTTCTTTTCATAACGGTCAGTTTTTTCAGGGCTCCGACAACGAATTGACTGTAGCTTGTTTTCCACCTCCCTGCGCCAGTATTATCTGGATCAGGTGTTTGCCATTTCTGGCAAAGGGTATGATCTCAGCCCGTTGTGTTAAGGCACCCCTGTGTTTGAAGATAGGGCAAATATATGAATTCGCTATGAAACAGGAAAGAGGCAGGTATATTGCTTCCCGGTCAGGAACCCTGAACCCGCAGCATGGAACGCCTCCAGCTGATGAACCCGTAGGCAGCCAGAATTACGTAAAATCCGAATAACACGCTGCTAAAGTAAAAGCCCTTGTAGGCAAACAACCAGACATAGACTACATCCACCACTATCCAGAATATCCAGTTATCGAGTTTTTTACGGGTTTGCAGCCACACCGCGGCAATGCTCATAGCGTTGGTCCACGCATCCCAGTAAGGCACGTCCGTGTTGGTATAGGTTCCGAGCAGCCGGCCCAACCCAATGGTCGCCAGGAAAACCAAAACAATTAGGAAAGCATTGTGCAGCCAGGAGGCTTTGGTGACATCCAGGGGCTTGTCCCCGCGTCCCCCATGCAGCCAGTTGTACCAGCCGTACAGGCTCAGGAAGAAATATACCACCTGCAGGCCCATTTCCCCATAAAGAAGCGCCTGGTAATCGATAATGAAAAAAAGCATCACATTGGCTATGCCCACCGGCCAGCACCAGGCTTTTTCACGGGTGGCAGCAATTACGTACACTACCCCTGTGATCAGGGCGCCTATATCGAGCCAGTTTAACTCCTGGATGGAATGAATTATCTCCTGCCACATCGGCCAATGCTGAAAATTTTACGGATCAATGATCGGGATAATCCGGGAACAATATCTCTTGCCGGTTTTATTTATTCCGTTTCCGCAGTATTCTGCGAACCACAGGCGAAGATGTGAAAAAGAGCAGAAACCCGGACAATACGGTAACCAGGCCCAGGATGGAAAACGCGCGCAGCAGGGTATTGCCGAATTTATCCCGGCTTTGGTAATCCATGGTATGGAGCATCCACAGAAAATCAAAAACGCGCCAGCCGCGATGCCGTATGTTGACAAAAGTGCCCCGTTCGGCAGCAACATAAAAGGTAGGCCATCCTTTATGGTCAAAAGTGACCGCCCAGGCCGGGAGCGGTTTTCCCCGGTATTCGTGACGGGGTCTCACGGATTCCAGATATTCCACTTTCTTTACCGGCATGGGTTCTGTCAATAAGCTGTTAGCCATCTGAATAGCTTCTTCCCGGCTTAAGGGTGGCCGGGGCCGGCCGTTATTGACATAAGCCAGTCGGCAGGTGAGGGCACCATCATGGTAGTAGCAGATCTGGTAACAGGCCGTACCCAGTACAGGCACTATTTGAATGGATTCCAACGAGTCAATCATTTTGGTTTGACGGATTTGCGCCAGGGCGACATCCGGGGAAACCATGGAATCCGGGAGATGGATTCGTGGAAGGCTTTTCCGGAAATGGTCACCATGTATCCGGTCGATATTGCTCCAGCTGAAATACAGTCCGCCCAGGGTCCACAGCAGTAGCTGTATCCCGATGAAAATACCCAGGTACCGGTGGGTTTTCCTGATCCAGTATCGGTAACCTTTTGCCAATCAGTCAGGTGGTTTTATGCCGTGCGATTTCCGGGTTGGTTTGCAATGGCTGAACCGGGGTTTACAGGTGAATCACTTCCCCGTAAGCCGCGGCAGCCGCCTCCATGATGGCTTCGCTCATGGTCGGGTGCGGATGCACGGATTTGATAATTTCGTGCGCGGTGGTTTCGAGTTTCCGGGCAGCCACCACTTCGGCAATCATTTCCGTCACATTGGCCCCGATCATGTGGGCTCCCAGCCATTCACCATATTTGGCATCAAAAATCACCTTAATGAATCCCTGCTTGGCTCCGGCCGCGCTGGCTTTTCCGCTGGCTGTGAATGGGAATTTCCCCACTTTTATTTCATAACCAGCCTCTTTGGCCTGGGCTTCCGTGTAACCAACCGATGCGATCTCCGGAGAACAATAGGTACAACCCGGAAGGTTGTTGTAATCCAGCGGCTCAGGATTCTTTCCAGCAATTTTTTCCACGCAAATAATTCCTTCGGCTGACGCGACATGAGCCAGTGCGGGCCCTTTGATAATATCGCCAATGGCATAAATGCCCGGAACATTGGTGCGGTAAAACTCATCCACCGCGATGTGGCCTTTTTCGGTTTTGATGCCCAGCGATTCCAGGCCAATATTTTCGATGTTTGGGGTAATCCCGACAGCCGAAAGCACAATGTCGCAGGAAATGGTTTCTTCTCCTTTGGGCGTTTTAACCTTGACTTTGCAGCCTTTCCCTTTGGTATCAACCGCCTCTACGGATGAGCCGGTCAATATCCTGATACCCTGCTTTTTGAAATTCCTTTCCAGCTCTTTGCTGACTTCTTCGTCTTCCACAGGCACCAGCCGCGGCATGAATTCCACGATCGTCACTTCCGTGCCGATGGCGTTGTAGAAATAAGCAAATTCCACTCCGATGGCACCGGCCCCGACCACCACCATGCTGGCGGGCTGTTTATCGAGCGACATGGCTTCCCGGTATCCAATTACTTTTTTATGGTCTTGTTTCAGGTTTGGCAGTTCGCGGCTCCGGGCCCCGGTGGCAACAATAATATGAGGCGCGGTGTATTCGGTTTTTTTCCCGTCCTTATCGGTTACCTCGATTTTTTTACCGGGCAACAGGCGCGCGGTTCCGAAGATGGCATCGATTTTATTTTTGCGGAAAAGAAACTGGATTCCCTTGCTCATGCCATTGGCCACGTCCCGGCTGCGGGAAATCATTTTCCTGAAATCAGGCGAAGCTTCCTGCACATTGATGCCGTAATCGCTGGCGTGCCGGATGTATTCAAACACCTGGGCGCTTTTCAGCAACGCTTTGGTGGGAATACAGCCCCAGTTCAGGCAAATGCCTCCCAGGGATTCCTTTTCAATGACGCCTACTTTCATGCCTAACTGGGCGGCCCGGATGGCGGCTACATATCCGCCAGGCCCGCTTCCTATTACTATCAGATCGTATGCCATGGGTTTTGTGTTTATGGTTTGTTTCAAAGCCCGAAATTACCAAATGATATGGCAAATCCGGTGATTTACCGGAGCCAATCGACTGGTTCTCCGGGTAAGTTTACCTCACCAACCAATTTCCGCGGCAGAAAATTCACAGGGACAAGCAAAAATTGACAGGGCAACCTGCCGGATACCTGTGTTTAATACTGCGTCTGGTCCGTGATTAGGATATCCTTGTATTGGGACGGGTCAAAACGGAAAAAATTGTCGGACAGATTCAGGTTAGGTGTGATTTTCCGGATCTGGAAAATCAACTGGTTCTGCTCCTTATCGATAATGGTGGCCTGGGCCAGGGAATAATCTTTTTGATTGATGTACAACTTGATGGTGTGATAATCCACGTCTTTGTTCAGCGGGTTGAACTTGATAATCCAGAATTTTTCATCCCCGCGGGATCCGGTGCCACTAAGCATATACTGGAAATCCTTTTCGTACAGATTGAAAATATCCGAAGGCTTGAAGGTGTTGTCATCGTCTTCTTCGTACCAGGAAATGTTCACCTCATTGTCTTCTTTGTAATAAATCCAGTATTTCTCGGTATCGGTCATCAGGGTTTGGTTGTCATAATCCAGCTTGAACATATCGCCCTTGAGCCAAAGGGTAGCATTCATTTTTTCGTCTTCTTCACCAGTTTGCCGGATAATTTGGGTCAGTTCGATTTTCATGTCTTTATAGGCCTGGTATCTGGTTTTGACTTTTTCCAGTATTTCCTGTGACTCGGCATCCATTGCCTGGGAAAATGCGCTGCCAGCGATGAGCCACAACATCAAAACCGGGAATAGTTTTTTCGTGATAGCAATCATGGAATTTTCGTTAAGATCGATAAAAATGGATTTGCAAAGATAGTTTAGTCCAGGCTATTCAAGAACTGTTCCAATTCATATTCATCCTTGAAAAGCACTTCCCGGGCTTTGGAACCTTCGTGGGGACCGACAATGCCGGCAGCTTCCAGTTGATCGATGATGCGCCCGGCCCGGTTGTAGCCCAGTTTCAGCCTTCGCTGGATCAGGGAGGTGGAACCGCTTTGGTGGCGCACGACCAGGCGGGCGGCTTCTTCAAACATCTCGTCCCGTTCAGAAATGTCAAACCCTTCAGCTGATTCTCCTTCTTCTACGTATTCAGGCAGGAGGAAAGTATCGGAATAGCCTCTTTGTGACCCGATAAAGTCCACTACCTTTTCTACCTCATGCGTATCGACAAAGGCGCATTGCAGGCGGGTGATGTCTCCACCGATGCTTAACAGCATGTCGCCCCGGCCGATTAACTGGTCGGCTCCGCTCTGGTCAATGATGGTGCGGGAATCCACTTTGCTGGTAACCTTGAAAGCGATCCGTGCCGGGAAGTTGGCTTTTATAGTTCCGGTAATAATATTCACTGATGGCCTTTGCGTGGCGATTACGAGGTGTATGCCAATGGCCCGGGCCAACTGGGCAAGCCGCGTGAGCGGCCCTTCGATTTCCTTGCCCGCGGTCATCATCAGGTCGGCAAATTCATCCACAACCATCACGATATAAGGCAGATAGCGGTGCCCTTTTTCCGGATTCAGCTTCCGTTTGATGAATTTGTCGTTGTATTCCTTGATGTTTCGCACATGCGCTTCTTTCAGCAGGTCATAGCGCTCATCCATTTCAATAGCCAGGGCTTTCAGCGTATGCACTACCTGTTTGGTGTTGGTTATAATAGACTCCTCATTCCCTGGAAGGACCGCCAGGAAATGGTTTTCCAACTTCTTGTAAAGGGATAATTCCACTTTTTTGGGGTCTATCAGGATTAATTTCAACTGGGAAGGATGCTTTTTATAAAGCAGCGACATCAGGAAGGCGTTGATCCCAACAGATTTTCCCTGCCCCGTAGCCCCGGCCATCAGCACATGCGGCATCTTGGTCAGGTCGGCTATGATGTTTTCATTGGCAATGTTTTTTCCCAGCACAATGGGCAGCTCCATATCGGCTTTGACGAATTTTTCGGAAGCCAGCATGGTGCGGATCGGGACAATTTCCTTTTTGGCATTGGGCACTTCAATCCCGATAGTGCCTTTTCCGGGAATGGGCGCTATAATCCGGATGCCCAGGGCGGCCAGGCTTAAGGCAATGTCGTCTTCCAGGTTCTTGATCCGGGATATGCGTACCCCGGGGGCCGGAACGATTTCATACAAGGTTACGGTGGGCCCGATAGTGGCTTTTATTTTGGAAATCTTGATGTTGTAGTTCTGCAGCGTGTTGATGATCTGGTCCTTGTTGCGTTCCAGTTCGGTCTTGTCAATATTGATTTTCCCCTGCCCGTAATCTTCCAGCAGGTCCAGCATGGGATACTTGTAATCCGGCAAATCGAGGGTCGGGTCATAATTGGTATGCACCGAGTAGTGGCCCTCAATTTTCTTCTCTTCTTTGGTTTCTTCAATCTGAAGATCCGGGACCTGTTCATCGGCTGGCACTGGTTCCGGTCCCTCAGCAGGTGTCAGGGTTTCTTCAATAGTCACTTCCGGCTCATCGGTTTTGACGACCTCAACCGCCTGCTCTTCACGGCCGTATTCCATGTTCTCCCGTTCGTAAATATTACTGGGAAGTTCTTTCTCCTCGTCTTCCTCCATACCTTCCGCCTGTCTTTTCCAGCGGAATATTTTCCAGTTACCCGGGTTCACTGTCAGCATCAGAAAGACGATCAGTATAAATAACAGGAGCAAGCCTGCCCCAAGGTTTCCCAGGAAGGCTACCAGCCAGTTGTTCATGGCCATACCGTAGGCTCCGCCATATGGAAATTCACGGGTGTACAGCAGGAAGGACAAGGCCACCGGGAGATAGATCCAGGCGAAGAGGCTGTAGCGGAATAAGCGCCTCACGGGGAAAACCCGTTTCAGCAGAACCATATTGAAACCCAGGGCAAAAACCAGCACCGGAACCAGGAAAGAGGAAACGCCAATCCAGCGGTAAAAGAACTGGTGTCCCAGCATAGCCCCCAGTTTGCCCAGGCTGTTTGAAACCGTTGGTTCACTGCTGAAAATCAGCTTCCACTGGAAGGTAAACACCTGGCTCTGGTCTTCCTTCCAGGTAAACAGGTAGGAATAAAAGGAAACCAGCAGAAAGACGGAAACCAGGATCAGCAGTAAACCCAGGATGCGCGGGGTGCGCGGATCCTGCAAGGTCCTGCCCAGGGCGGCCCTTCGCGTGCGGGTTGGTTTATTGCCTTTTTTCCTTTTCTTTCTTACCATAAAAGCCCTACCTTTCTCAAACCAGTAAAACTATTAATTATTGCCAGCCGGAAGCACCGTTCCGGCAGCCAAGTTTTCAACCTGAACGGGCAATTGACCATTTTTTGTACGTTCTTTCTGCAATTGTGGGATGGCGCAATTATCCTGTACGCGTTCCGGTGGCTCATGCCGGGCAGCCGGGGCGGGGCAAAGAGCCGGCACAGCGCTTTAGTGACATTTGTCAGTATGGGAAGCGGCCAATTCAGTTATATTTGCAATCCACAAAAAACCAAAAGCAGATCAATTATGCCAAAAGGATATTTTCAGGTACCGGCTGTTACCAATGAACCGGTGAAGAGTTACGCGCCCGGCACCCCGGAGCGGGCAGCTTTAAAAGCCGCTTTGAAAGAAGCCAAAGCCACCGAAGCCGATATTCCGATGTTTATTAACGGACGGGAAATCCGGACCGGCAACAAAGTAGCCATTCATCCGCCTCATGAGTTGGGCCACACGCTGGGTTATTATCATAAAGGCGACAAATCGCATGTGGAAGCCGCGATCGAGGCAGCACTGTCGTCCAAGGAGTCGTGGGAAAAGCTGGGTTGGGAAAGCCGCGCGGCCATTTTCCTGAAAGCAGCCGATTTGCTGGCAGGGCCTTACCGCTACAAAATGAACGCGGCCACCATGCTTTGCCAGTCCAAGAATGCTTTCCAGGCCGAAATCGATTCCGCCTGCGAACTGATTGATTTTTTCCGGTTCAATGTGAAATACATGACGGAGATTTACAGCCAGCAGCCGGAATCCTCGCGGGGAATCTGGAACGGCATGGAATACCGCCCGCTGGAGGGGTTCGTGCTCGCCATCACACCATTTAATTTCACTTCCATTGCCGGCAACCTGCCCGGTTCTCCGGCCCTGATGGGCAACACGGTGGTCTGGAAACCAGCCCGTACGCAAATCTATTCAGCCTGGGTTATTATGGAAATCCTCCGCGAAGCCGGCCTGCCCGATGGAGTCATAAACCTGGTGTATGCCAGCGGACCGGATACCAGCGAAGTCTGCTTCAACCATCCCGATTTTGCCGGGGTGCATTTCACCGGTTCCACCGCTACGTTCCAGGGCTTTTTCAAAAGCATCGGGGAAAACATCACAAAATACAAAAGCTATCCGCGCATCGTGGGCGAAACCGGGGGCAAGGATTTTGTGATTGCGCATGCCAGCGCGAATGCCAAGGCCGTGGCTACGGCCCTTACGCGCGGAGCCTTTGAATACCAGGGGCAAAAATGCAGCGCGGCATCCCGGGCTTATATTCCCGACAACCTCTGGCCCGATGTGAAGAAATATCTGCTCGAAGACCTCGCCAGCATGAAAATGGGAACGGTGGAGGATTTTACCAACTTTATCAATGCTGTCATTGATGAATCCAGTTTTGACAAGCTGGCCGGATACATTGAACAGGCCCGCAAGGACGGCCAGGAAATCATAGCCGGGGGCGGTTACGACAAATCGGAAGGGTATTTCATTGAGCCAACGGTTATCCTGACCAAGGACCCGAAATACGTGACTATGTGCGAGGAACTCTTCGGGCCGGTGCTCACGGTGTATGTGTACAGTGCCAATGAATTTGAATCCACGCTCGAACTGCTGGATAACACCTCGCCCTACGGGTTAACCGGTTCGGTATTTGCCACTGACCGTCATGCCATTGAGCTGGCTGCCTGGAAGCTTCGCCATGCAGCTGGTAATTTCTACATCAACGACAAACCGACCGGGGCCGTGGTGAACCAGCAGCCGTTTGGCGGGGCCAGGGCTTCAGGTACCAACGACAAAGCGGGATCGGCCTGGAACCTGATCCGCTGGGTAAGCCCGCGCTCCATCAAGGAAAACTTCAATCCGCCTACGGATTACAGGTATCCGTTCATGGAAGAAAAATAAATCCCTGTTGAGGAGAATGGATTGGAGTGGCTCAGGCCTTTTTTTGGATGATGCGATTCCGGTTTTGAATGAACCAGTCAATGGCTTCCGGGTTGCGCATGGAGCCGCGGTTCAGGGCTTTTTCCAGGGGTGTTCCCTGCAAAAAGCGCTTCACGGGGGTTTCCATTTTCTTCCCGCTCAGGGTGTAGGGCACATCCGGTATTTCCAGGATATCGTCCGGGACATGCCGGGGGGAAAATTTTATCCGGATCATCCGGTTGATTTTTTGTTTCAGCGTGTCATCCAGCTTTGAACCGGGCGCCAGTTTTACAAAAAGGGGCATGTAATAACTGCTGCCCCCGTCCAGTTCGAGCCCGATGATCAGGCTGTCGGCTATTTCGGGCAGTTCATCAATGGCGCGGTAAATTTCGCTGGTGCCGATGCGGATGCCCTGGCGGTTCAGGGTGGCATCGCTGCGGCCGTAAATAACCAGGCTCCCGCGGTGAGTGATCTTTACCCAGTCGCCATGCCGCCAGATGCCTGGGTACATCTCAAAATAGCTGGAAAGGTACCGCTCATTGCCGGGATCGTTCCAGAAAAATACTGGCATGGAAGGCATGGGTTCGGTCAGTACTAGTTCCCCGACTTCATCAATCACGGGTTCGCCATTTTCGTTAAAGGCTTCAACCTTGCAGCCCAGGGCGCGGCACTGGATTTCCCCACTGTAGACCGGCAGTAGGGGAGAACCACCTACAAAAGCGCTGCACACGTCCGTTCCGCCACTCAGGGAAACCAGCCACAGGTCTTTTTTCACTTTTTTATAAAGCCAGTTGAATCCTTCCGGGGGTAGGGGCGAGCCGGTGGAACCGATCATTTTCAGGCCGGAAAGATCGTGTTGTCCCGGGTCTATGCCCGCTTTCATGCAGGCGGTTACAAACCCTGCGCTGATGCCCATGCTTGTCATTTGGCTGCGGGCGGCCAGGTCCCACAGGCGGTTAAGGTCAGGATATCCCGCGCTACCGTCATATAAAATGCTGGTGCAACCGCACAGGAGGGCGGCCATCACCACGTTCCACATCATCCAGCCTGTGGTACTGTACCAGAAAAAACGGTCGCCCGGGTGACAGTCGCATTGCAAAGCCATCAGCTTCAAATGTTCGATCAACACCCCGCCATGCGATTGGGTGATGGCCTTGGGAATACCCGTTGTACCGCTTGAATACAAGACCCAGATCGGGTGATCAAAAGGCACCGGGCGGAATTCCAACCCGTTATACCTGGTAGCCAAAGCTTCTTCCCATGGTGTTTCAAAAGGCAATCCCGTTCCTTTTGTATTGCCCAGGTAATCGACCAGGATCAGTTTTTCAACAGCCGGCAGGGCTTCCACTATATCCTTCACTTCCTGGGTTTTGTCAAAGGTTTTCCCATTGTACCAATACCCGTTCACGGCAATCAATACCTTGGGCTCGATTTGCCGGAATCGGTCGATCACGCTGGTAAAGCCAAAATCCGGTGAACAACTCGACCACACGGCTCCGAGCGAGGCGGTGGCCATAAAACCGATAGCTGCTTCGACACTGTTGGGCAGGAAGGCGACCACCCGGTCGCCCTGGTTGACACCGCAGGATTCGAAGTAGGCAGCCAGCGCGGCTACCTTACTTTCTAGTTCTTTCCAGCTCATGGTCTGCATTGGCTGTTGCTCGTTTTCATACAGCAGGGCCGGCCGCTCTTCCGTGGCATTCCGGAAAATATGCTCCGCGTAGTTCAGCGTAGCCCCTTCAAACCAGCGCGCCCCCGGCATTTCATTGGAGCTCAATACCGCTTTCCAGGGACTGTGACTGATTATCTGAAAATACTCCCAAACCGTTTCCCAGAAAAATTCCAGGTTGTCCACGGACCATTGCCAGAGCTCATCGTAATTGGCAAACCCGAGGTGGTGCTTGCGGGCCAGCCATTGCATATAATGCGCCAGGTTTGATTGCTCCATAAATTCCCTGTCCGGCTGCCAAAGCAATTTCCCTTCCGTTGAAACTGTATCGGCCATTGTGAAATCTTTTTTTCAAATATAGTGAATCAACCCTTTAGACCGGCAGAAGGTCTGAAGGATGTTTCTAAATTTGTTAGTGCTATGCCGCATAAAAAACCGGTTATTCTTATTACCAATGATGACGGGGTTACTGCTCCGGGCATACGCGCCCTGGCGGGCGCCATGAAAAAACTGGGCACACCGGTGGTTGTGGCCCCCGACCGGCCGATGTCCGCCATGGGCCATGCCATTACCATTGGCGATCCCCTGCGCCTCGAACCGGTTGATGAATTTCCGGGCATTAAAGCCTATCAATGTACAGGAACCCCGGTGGATTGCGTAAAACTGGCCGTGGATAAAATCCTGGGCGGCAAACCAGATCTCTGCGTGAGCGGGATCAACCACGGTTCCAACAGTTCCATCAACGTCATTTACTCGGGCACCATGTCGGCTGCCATGGAAGCCGCCATTGAAGGCATCCCCGCTGCCGGGTTTTCCCTGCTCGACTATTCCTTCCAGGCCGATATGAAACCGGCCGCGCATTTTGCTACGCTCATTGCAAAACGGATACTGGAAAAAGGCATTCCCCGCAATACTCTGTTGAATGTGAATGTCCCGGCTCTTCCCCTGGTCGAAATCAAAGGCATTCGCTTCTGCCGGCAGGCTGTAGCCAAATGGGAAGAAAAGTTTGACGAACGAATCGATCCGCGGGGGCGCAAATATTACTGGCTTACCGGACGTTTCAAGAATTACGATAAAGGGCTCGACACCGATGAATGGGCCCTGGAGCATGGCTACGTGGCGGTTGTACCGGTGCAGTTCGACTTTACCGCACACCATGCCATTGCCTACCTGAATGAAAAATGGAACCTGGATGGCTCTGAAATTTAATAAAATAAAAAACAGCCGCTGGCTCGGCTTTGCGTTGGGTATTATTGGCCCATTCCTTGGGTCTTTACTATATTACCTGTGGTATGCCAATGAAATACAGTACCGTGGATACCAATGGCCTGATTTGGCTGAATTTATCCACAGAACGATTAAACTGGGCCTTGTTGTGAACGTACTGAGCATAGGCGGTTTGTTGAATCTTGCCATCTTTTTTATTTTCCTGCAACTGGGTTGGTATCGCACTTCCCGTGCCGTGCTGCTGGCCACTATGGTGTATATTGCGCCTTTGCTTGCTCTGAAATTCCTGTTATGAAACTCTACCTTGTAGCCGGTGAAGCCTCTGGCGATATGCATGCTGCGGCATTGATCCAGCGACTCCGGGAGTGGCACCCGGATATTTCCTTCCGAGGGCAGGGCGGAGACCGTATGCAGGCAGCCGGGGCCGAACTATTCCGGCATTACCGGAGAGTAAATTACATGGGATTTTTTGAAGTAATTCGCCATTTGCCCGCCTTGTCACGGGCGCTCCGGCAAACCAAAACCGATATCCTTACTTACCGCCCGGATGCGCTTATTCTGGTCGATTATCCGGGATTTAACCTCCGGCTGGCCCGTTTTGCCAAACAAAAGGGCATCCCGGTGATCTACTATATTGCGCCACAGGTATGGGCTTGGCACCGCAGCCGCCTGAAGAACCTGCGCAGGGATGTGGATTTACTGATCACGATCCTGCCATTCGAAAAAGACTTTTTCGGGCAAAGCGGGATCAGAACAGAATTTGCAGGGCATCCCCTGGTGGAAAGGATTAACCAGTACCGGAAAACGCATCCTCCGGCCCGGGCGAAGGGAAAACCTTTAATTGCCCTGCTGCCGGGCAGCCGTAGACAGGAAATCCGGCAGCACCTGCCCCGGATGCTCCGCGTCACCAGGCATTTCCCGGAATACCGGTTTGCCGTGGCCGGCATCAGCCTGCACACCCCGGCATTTTACCACCATATGATGAAGGATTATCCGGCTGAACTGGTTACAGATCAAACCTATGATTTGCTGATCCGGGCCCGGGCGGCTTTGGTCAGCTCCGGCACGGCCACCCTCGAAACGGCTTTGTTTGATGTTCCGCAGGTAGTTTGCTATCGTAGCACTCCCATCTCCTTCTGGATCGGCAAACAATTGGTGAAAGTGCCTTTTATCAGCCTCGTGAACCTGATAGCCGGGAAGAAAGTGGTGGAAGAGCTCATACAAAACGATATGAACCCCGCCCGGATGAAGGCTTCCCTGAAACGTTTGCTGCAAGTGGCTGAACGCAACCGAATCCTGGCAGGATATACCGTAATGAAATCCAGGCTGGGCGATGAAAAAGCCTCCGAAAATGCGGCAAAATTCATCCTTGACTCTCTGTCTGAATCCGGATAGTTATTATATTTGCACTCCCGTTCTTAACAGTAACCCAGACACATGGGGCTATAGCTCAGATGGCTAGAGCGCTTGACTGGCAGTCAAGAGGTCAGGGGTTCGACTCCCCTTAGCTCCACCTTCGCCCTCCGAAGTCCTGCCTCGCAGGACGAAGGAGGGCTTCGTATATAAATACAACCCGTCTTATTCTTAACGTTTTTGGTTTTACTTCTCCGGGCTACGGTGGATGCGATCTTTGGTATTTATGTTTTTTGTAGATTCACATGTGCTGAAATACATTGATTTATTCAGAGTATGTTAATGAATTTGATTGTTTTAAGAGGAAGAACTAAATCTGGGAAAACCACTTTATTAAAGGAAATAGTAAAGGAGCTCGGTTATGTTTCAATAGAGATAGATGAAATTAAAATGAAGAAATATGGGAATACACTTAGTTGCAATCCTATAGTCGATTTCCCAAAAATTGGACGAAAAGCAAGAGAACTACTCGAGATTGGAAAAAATGTTGTTGTTGAGGATGCCTTTTTAGGCAAGAAAACTTTGGACTATTTTGAGCAAGGGCTTCAGGATTTAGATGGGATTAGTAAAACATATATTCGGCTGGAAATATCTCTTGAGGAAGCATTAAAGCGAAATGCCAAGATGGCAAATCCATTGAAGCAATCTACAATTGAGGGCCAATACGAACAGAATATTTATGAAGTTGAAGGGGAATATATTTTTAATACTGAAAGGCAAGGCTTGGATGAGATTTTGGAGGAAATAAAAAAATTATTGGAGCAGTAAATAATATTGCTTGTTTCGTCTTTTTCCTTCATATTGAAAACCGTTGAGCCGATATTCCTTGATGGACATCAATCGCACAAAAAAAAATCCCGTGTGAGCGGGATTTCGTGTTTCTATTATGGTGTGGGCGCTACAAGATTCGAATCCCGCCTTAGCGGGACAAGCTATGTGACCCGTTGCTTAATCCTTTACAAGGATTGTTTTTTTATCAGTTTTTCGAGTTTTTTTCTGGATTTCCAGCTTTTCAATTCGCGTTCCCGTTCAATGGCTTTTTCTTTGTCAGGTAGTTTTTCCGAATAAACAAGCTGCCAGTCTTTGGCCCGGCCGGTAAACCCTATGTGGCTGGCATTGTGTTTTCGTAACCGGCCGGCAGGATCTGTGCTGTATCCGATATAATACCGGTCAATACCTGGAGAGTAGATGATATAAACCCAATGGCTCATAACAAAAAATCCCGCCAGGGCGGGATTTTGTTAGTGGTGGGCGCTACAAGATTCGAACTTGTGACCCCTTGCTTGTAAGGCAAGTGCTCTGAACCAACTGAGCTAAGCGCCCCGAAAATCATTTCAATACCAACAGTTATCCCGTTGCCCTATACTCTGGCGCTCTGATCCCGACCCTTTGGGTCGAGGACTCTCGTGCCTTCGGCACGGAGACCAACTGAGCTAAGCGCCCTGATTTAGGGATTGCAAATTTATGGCTGTTTCACCGGATTTTCCAATATTGCCGTTAAATTTTTAATTCCGCAACATAGATGGTGGCTCCTGTCGTTTCAACAAAGCCGGTGTGCAACACCCTCTCTCGGTTTCCCCGCGGGAAGACGTTATTTTTATCCGGTCAATAGCCTAATGAGAAAAGTACTGTTCATATCGGGTATTGTACTGTTTTCGCTGTTCCTGCTGTTATGGATCAGTGCCTGGGCCATCACCCGTTTCTTTGCCGATGACATAAAGGAATTGCTGCTCGACCGGCTCAACAGCCAACTTACTACTGAAGTCAGCGCGGAAGGGCCGGCTAAAATATCCCTGTTCCGGTATTTCCCGGATGCGGAACTGAAAATCACCGGTATCCGATTGCAGGGTGCTGCGGGCGATTCCCTGCCTCTGGCCGAAGCCGGGGAGATATCCCTGCGCGTTAATCTCTGGCAGTTGTTGCGGAAAAATTACCGTGTCAGCGAGGTAAGCCTTAGCGATGCGGTGTTTAACCTGTTGGTGGACAGCCAGGGGCGGGTCAATTACGAGGTGTTTCGCAGTGGGGAATCGTCTGATACAACGGGCACCGGCAGCCGTTTTGATTTCGTGTTGCGCGCAGCCCGGCTTCAACGGGTGGCTTTCAACTACCTGAACGAAGAGAATGGCTTATCGGCCAGTGGGCAGGTGGCCGAAGGCCGGCTTTCCGGGATGTTTTCCGGGGATTCCCTGAACCTGCATACCGAATTGAGCCTGGAGATGGCCCATATCCGGGTGGACGGGCAGGAGTATTTCAATGATCAATCCGCCTCGCTGGAGGCTACTTTCCTGGCGGGCCTGGCTAGTGAGCGCTATTTCCTGCGGGACGGCATCCTGACAATGGACAACGGCCGGTACCGCTTCGAAGGAAACTACGCGGCAAACAGGCCCGGGGCCTTCCGCCTGGAGGGTGAGGAAGTGAACCTGGCCGATTTGCTGGCCCTCGCGCCACAGCAGGTGCACGAGGCGCTGGATGGGTGGGACAGCCGCGGGCAGCTGGCTTTTACGGCACAGGTCGGTTTCCCCGGATCCGGTTCCGGCTTCCCGGACATCCGGGCCGATATCTCGCTGAGCGATGGGGAAATCTTTTACCGGGAAGTGCACCAGGGATTTGAAGCAGTCAATTTCGAGGCTACCCTCCGGGCTTCCGCTGACCAGGGCCCGGAAGGGCTGATTTTTGAAGTACCGGCTTTCCGGGCGGAATTTGACGGGGAACCTATCCGCTTCAGTTTTTACCTTAAAAACCTGGATAATCCCCGGACCCGCACTACGCTTACCTGCAACCTCGACCTGGAACCCTTTGCCCGGTGGCTAGCTACTTTTGGCCTCCGGGAGCCGGAAGGCAGGATCATTGCTGACAATTTGCGACTGCTGGCCGACCAGGACGGACTCAGGCATGGCCTCAGCAATGCTTTCGTAAGCAGCGGTACCCTGCAGCTGGAAGAGGTTGGTTTTGATTACCTCGGCAAGCCTTTCAGCCATTTTAACGGCACGCTGAATTTTTCAGGGACCACCATCCGCACCGACAGCCTGCCCGGTGAAATCGGTAATTCCGAACTGGTTTGGTCCGGCTCCCTCGATCAATGGGCCCCCCGGTTGCTGGCAGGCAACGAGAGCCAGCCACTGAAACTCAACGGACGGCTCCGTTTTCAAACCCTCGACCTGGACGACCTGCTGACCTGGGAATCTGAAACACAGGAAGACACGGATCGCACCGACACTGCCTATAATTACCTGTCCTCGTTCACCCGCTTCTCAGGGCCGCTGGTCATCCACTGCAGGGAAATGAACTACGAAGATTTCTATGCGAAAAATATCTACAGCCGGGTGGATCTTTCCCCTCAGGAAATCGGGATAGACACCCTGGATGCCCTGGCTACTGACGGCCGAATCAGCGGGCATGGATACCTGAAAGTGCTGGACGGGGAAGTGCTCAAAGGCCGCTTCCAGGTACAGACCCATGATATCGATATGGAACAGGCGTTTCGTGAATTCGACAATTTCGGACAGGAAGTGGTCACTGACCGGATGATCAGCGGGCGCCTGACGGCCGGTGTAGATGCCAGCGTTTACTGGGATCCTATGCTGAACCTGCTGGACGACCGGCTCGAAATGCAGGCAAATGTTCGGGTCGATAACGGCCGACTGCGCAACTGCGAACCCCTGACCGAATTATCTGCTTTCGTGAAGTTGAAGGAACTGGAAGATATACGTTTCAATGAACTGGAGAATACCATCCTGATCCGAAACCGAACCGTGATTATTCCGGCTATGATTGTCCGGTCTACCGCCTTAAACCTCCTGATGTGCGGGGAGCATCATTTCGATAACCGGATCGGATACTATTTCAAGGTCAATCTTTTGGATCTGCTGGCCCGGAAATTCCGGTTTGGCAAAATAGAACTGGAAGAGACCGAAGAAGTACGGGAAGGACCGATTAATATTTACGTGGCCATGCGGGGCACGGCATCGGATCCGGTGGTGGAGACCGACAAAAAAGCCGTGAAGGAAAGGTTATACACGGATTATTACGGCCCCAGCAATATCCGTGACAAAATCAGGCAATATCAGGTGGAAAGCGAGCGAATTGACTGGTCCCCCGGAGCCGAAACCGACAGCCTGGAATTTATCGATTGGTAAAACGGTCTGAAGCGGGCTTTACTCCCGGTTATATTAACTTTACCGGGCCTGTTGTGAATATTTACGAACAAAAATACCGGTGGAAACTCTGGCTGGTTGTGGTGGCAGCCATGATTGTCGGGGCGTCTCTTTGGTACACCAACCGGTTGGCTCATCGCATTGGTTCTGAAGAAAAGCAAAAGGTCAGGCTATGGGCTGAGGCGACCCAGAATAAAGCCCGCCTGCTGCGCATAACCACCCAGCTGTTCGACCGTCTGGCTCATGAAGAGAAGCAAAAAGTCATCCTATGGGCCAATGCCACCAAACGGCTGATCGAAAGCCCGGAAATCGATTATTTCGCCTTTGCCGTTGTGCAGAACAATGAAACCGTGCCCGTTATCCTGGCCGATGACCAGGGCCATATCATTGCTTCCAGGAACGTGGATTCGGCCCTCATCCAGGGGCAGGACAGCATGACAGTTGAGCTGCTGGAAGCCTTCTCTGCCTATAAACCCATCAAGGTGGAAAGCCAGGGCTGGACCAACCTGATCTATTACAAGGATTCCAGGCTCTTTACCGACCTGAAACAGACCCTAAACGACCTGATCAATTCCTTCATCTCTGAAATTGTACTGAATTCGGCTTCCGTGCCGGTGATCTATACGGATGAGCAAAAAAATATCATCGCATGGGGAAACCTTGATTCCACCCGCGTGGATGACCCGGATTATATGCGGGACATGCTGGAATCGATGGAGTCTGAAAACGACCCGATACCCATATTGCTGGGGGAGGGGAGAACACACTACGCCTACTATCAGCATTCTTTTCTTTTGAAGCAGTTGCGGTATTATCCGTTTGTGCAGTTTGGTATTATCGGCTTGTTTTTGCTGATTGCTTATTACGCGTTCAGTACCGCCAGGCGCATTGAGCAAAACCAGGTATGGGTGGGTATGGCCAAGGAAACCGCTCATCAGTTAGGCACCCCCATCAGCAGCCTGGCCGGATGGATGGAGATATTGAAATCCGGCAAGGCCGGCCCTGGGCTTTTGGCTGAAATGGAAAAGGACATGAGCCGCCTGGAAATGATTACGGAGCGGTTCAGCAAGATCGGTTCGGCTCCGGACCTGGAAATGCATAATCTAACGGAGTTGGTCAGGGAATCGCTGGAGTATTTCCGGAAACGGACTCCGAGGGAAGTATCTTTTCATCTGGATCTGCCGGACGGTGAAGAGGTTATGGCTCCGGTGAGCCCGCCCCTGCTGAAATGGGTTATTGAAAACCTGGTGAAAAACGGCCTGGACGCGATGGAGGGAAAAGGGGAAATCCGCATCCGGGTCAGCCGGAAAGACCATCAGGCCGTCATCGATGTGGCGGATACCGGCAAAGGAATTCCCCGGGGCAGGCAAAAAACCATTTTTCAACCGGGTTTCAGCACCAAGCCCCGGGGCTGGGGGCTGGGCCTGTCGCTTTGCAGGCGGATTATCAAAGACTATCACAGTGGCAGAATTTTTGTGGAGAATTCGGCTCCGGGAAAGGGAACGACTTTCCGGATTGTCTTGCCGGTGCCATGATGATTACGATATAAGCAGTAGTAGTGTGGTGAAACCAAATTTCCCGTCTTTCAACCGTCTTGTTTTTCAAACAATGGTGTTGGCAATAATGGTCATGGGCAGCCTGCGGGTTCGCGCCCAGGAAATCAGCGTGTATAACCTCAGCACCTTGCAGCCCATTGGCGGAGTAATGGTCTATACCACGGACGGGCGCATACAAACGGTTACCCGGCCCAATGGCAAAGCAGTGGTTGACGGCTTGCGCGACCAGGATACGCTGATCCTCCGGCATACTTCCTTTCACACCGAAAAGCTGCCCGGGTTCCTCGTCCGGAGGCTGAACTACGAGATTACCATGGTGCAACGCAAAATCAGACTGGAGGAAACCGTGGTAGCTGCTGATAAAATCCCCGAAAGCATCAAAAGCATTACCAACAAAATGTCTGTGCTGCAGGCTGACGAAATTGCTTTCCAGAACCCTTCCACTTCCGCAGAATTGCTGTCCAACAGCGGAGAAGTGTACGTGCAAAAAAGCCAGATGGGCGGGGGCAGTCCGGTGATCCGGGGATTTGAAGCCAACAAAGTGCTGCTGGTGATGGATGGCATACGGCTCAACAATGCTATTTACCGGAGCGGCCACCTGCAGAATGTCATCACCATTGACCATGCATCGGTTGAGCGGACGGAAGTGGTTTTTGGACCGGGCAGCCTGATTTACGGCAGCGATGCCCTGGGCGGGGTCATACACTTTTTCATGCGGAGCCCGAGGCCTGATCCCGATGCCGAGCGGGACCTCACGGCTCATGTCAATGCTTTTACCCGTTTTGGCAGTGCCAACGGGGAAAAAACCGCCCATTTTGATTTTGAATTGAGCGGCCGGAGAGCCGGTTCCTGGACAAGCGTCACCTTTAGCGATTTC
The DNA here is from genome assembly GCA_964422925.1 of uncultured Chitinophagales bacterium. Taxonomy (GTDB): domain Bacteria; phylum Bacteroidota; class Bacteroidia; order Chitinophagales; family S012-47; genus CAYRDC01. Next base: position 59,806 of record CAYRDC010000002.1, read on the forward strand.
AGCGACCTGCGGGCCGGCAGCCACCGCGACCCGCGCTACCCGGATTTCGGCAAGCGGAACTATTACGTGGCTCCCGCTTTCGGCCCTTCCATCGATTCGGTGTATGTAAATCCCAACCCCGATGTACAGCTTTTTTCCGGCTACAGCCAGTGGAATTTTATCCAAAAGTTCCTGTTTAAACCCCAGGAAAACCTGTCGTATGCCCTGAATTTCTACTATGCCACTTCCTCGGATATTCCGCGCTACGACAAGCTGACCGATACCAAAAACGGATTGCCCAAATACGCTGACTGGCACTATGGCCCTCAACGCAGCCTGATCGGGTCCTTCCGGATGGATTACCGCCCGCGGTTCAACGCCTTTGATGAAGCCAGCCTGCTGGTGGCCTTCCAGCGGCTCGATGAAGATCGGATCAGCCGGAAGTTTCAGTCGTCCTGGGAAATTCACCGCGAAGAAGACGTGTCAGTGCTGTCGCTGAACCTTGACCTGAACAAGCAAATCAAGCCGTCCGGCCGGTTGATTTATGGCGCGGAGCTTTACCGGAACGGGGTGGCTTCCACGGCTTTTTCATTCAATATCCTGGATTCCATCCGCGGGCCCGCTGCGACCCGCTACCCGGATGGCGGAAGCGAGCTGTTCGGATCGGCCCTGTACGTAAAGTATAAACACTATTTCGGAGACCAGTGGATTGTCACCGGTGGCGCGCGGTATTCCTTTATCCTCATCAAAGCTTTGTTCAGGGATACCATGTTTTACCGGTTCCCCTTTGAGGAAATTTTTGTGGGAAACGGAGCCATGACCGGCAGCGCGGGGATTATCTGGAACCCGAGCTCGTCCTGGAAAGCCACGGTAACCCTCTCTTCGGGTTTCAAGTCACCCAACATTGACGACCTGGGAAAAGTGTTTGAGAAAAACGGCATTGTGGTGGTGCCAAACGATAACCTGAAACCGGAATATGCCTATAATGCCGAAGCAACGGTCAGCAAGGCTTTTGACGGGATTATTTCTGTTCAATTCAGCGGATATTACACACGCCTGGTAGATGCCATTGTACGGCATGACTTTACCCTGAATGGAGCGGACACAGCCTGGTATGACGGGGACTATTATCCCGTGCAGGCCAATGTCAATGCCGGCAAAGCTTATATCTATGGCGGTTCCTTGGTGCTTACAGGAGATCTCGGAAGGAGCTTAAGCGTCCGGAGCAATATTACCTATACGCGTGGTTGGGATGTAACCCATGACACCCCGATGGCCCATATCCCGCCTTTGTACGGGCAGGGCAGCCTGAAATACGTGCGGAAGAAATTCGTGGCCGAAGGATTTGTGCGTTTTAACGGCTGGAAACACGCAGAAAATTATTCACCTTCTTCGGAAGACAACCTGGACAAAGCCACCCCCGATGGAACACCTCCCTGGTATACCCTCAACCTGAGGACTGCTTACCAGGTGAATGAACAAATCAGCCTGCAGGCCGGCATTGAAAACCTGCTGGACCGGCATTACCGCCCCTTTTCTTCCGGCATATCCGCCCCGGGAAGGCTGATTTATTTTACGTTTCGCGTAGCCGTATAGCTTCTCAATCAATCCGGCAATAATAGATTTCCAGGTCATGGCCGTCACTGCCGTGCCAGACCAGCTTGTTATCCTGGATGCAGGGGCATGCCTGGCTGAAATCGTACTGGCTGATCTGGAGTGTGTTTCCGGTGAGGGCATCGTACAGGCAGAGACGGGGCTTTGGCGGTGTCATGCAGATCCAGGCCACGTGCCGGTTTGACACGGCCGGGCGGATATCATCCGCATTGTTCCGGGCGATGGTATGGGAAGTCATGGAAGTAAAGTCAAAAAGCATCAAATCGAGCTGTCCCTGATTTTCCTGCTCCCAGGCCATGAGGCAATCGCTGAGCACTGGGTTGAAATCATCCTTGTCGTTATCGGTGAGCTGGTAAGTATTGCCGGTAAACCGGTCGTAGCAAAAGATTTCGCGGTCAGGGCCGGCCTGCGCGTGCCAGGCGATCCGATGCCCGTGGCTTATGGGCCGGCCGTTGTTTATTCCCGGGCAGCTGACGGTTTCCAGCCGGCCGGAATGGAGGTCAAAGGCCATTACCACAGTGTTTTTCCCGTCCCAGTCGTTGAAAGCCAGCATTTCGCTGCCCAGGCAGAAGGGCACGGCTTTCCCGGCCCGGAGGCGTATGCGGGAGGTAATTCCGTTTTCGAGGTTCATTACTTTCAGGTAAGCCGCTTCACCGGTTTCCTCATTCCATGCGAGGAATTGTTCGTTTACCTGCGGGTAACCGGGCAGATTTCCGGAAACCGGTATCCGATAAACGGTTTCCCGGTTGAGACGCCAGAGCCAGATGGCCTGTTTTTCCCCTCGTTTTCCCTTCCAGGCTACATAATTTCCCGAATGGCACCATGGCCTGAAAGATTCTTTCCTTTTCAGCTTGTTTTCCAGGAAAATGGTGGTGTCCCTCGCTTTGAGGGTACCCGACCGGTCTTGCCAGACGATCCATTTGCCGGACAATACCGGGTCCAGGTCGTCCACTTCATTGTCAGTAAGCTGTTTGATGTTTAAATGTATGGGCAGGGGGGTGTTGGAACCGCTCAACAGGGCAGTTAACAGGAAAGCAAATATCGCATACCGAAACATCCGGATTGGCCCGTTTTGCGGATGGGGCCGTTGCACAATGTAACATTTCGGCTCTGAAAATGCAAATCGTTTATCCGGTCAGGAAGCGGTGTACGGCCTCGTAGAACCGGTCAGGTGCTTCGGCATGCACCCAGTGGCCCGCGCCTGGAATGGTCACAAAACGGGCTTGCGGGAACATGGCGAGAATATCCGGTTCGTCCCCGGGAGCTATGTAAGGCGATAATTCGCCCCGCAGGAACAGAGCCGGGCGGTCGAACGGCCAGTCGGCTTCGACAGGGCGCAGGATTTTTTCATAGCCATCGTACAGCGCCCGGAGATTATGGCGCCAAACCCACCGGCCCGTGCCGTCCTTTTTCAGGTTTTTCAGCAGGAATTGCCGGATGGCAAAGGAAGGAATAATGGGTTTCATCTGCTCTTCCGCATCCGCGCGGGTTTTGATTTTTTCCAGGTCGACAGCGAACATGGCCCGGAATACGTCATCATGTCCGCGCAGGTAGGCTTTGGGAGCAATATCCACGACTATGAGTTTGCGCACCAGGGCCGGGTATTGCAGGGCGTAAGCCATGGCTACTTTGCCCCCCATGGAATGTCCGAGCAGGTAAAATGCATCCAGGCCATGGTCGTCAGCAAACTGGCAGAGATCCTCCACCATGGCTTCTATGCTGACATCCGGATCATGGGGTGAACGGCCGTGATTCCGTAAATCCAGCGTGATAACGCGCCAGTGGACTGAAAACCTGCGGGCGAGGGTTTGCCAGTTGTCCAGGCTCCCAAACAGTCCGTGCAAAATCACCAGGGCCGGGCTGCCATTGCCAAATTCTTTATAATTGAGTTTCATAGTTGTTCGCTTAACTTTAATTTAGCCCGCCTATGGCAAACCAAATCCTTGACAAGCACAACGAATGGCCAGCATACGCCAAAATTACAATAATCCTGCTGGGCGTTTACCTGGTGATTTACGGGCTGAAAGTGGCAGCCGGGCTGCTGATTCCGCTGGCTTTTGCCACCCTGCTGGCCCTGCTGCTGTACCCGGTGGTAAAATGGATGGAACGGAAAAGGATTCCCCGGGCCATTGCCATCATCGCCAGCATGGTATTGATGATCCTGGTCCTGACCGTAGTGCTGCTGATCATTACCAGCGAGATGATCGGTTTTTCGGATGAAATCCCGGAAATCACCCAGCGGCTGGAAGGGCAGGTGTACGCGCTTCAGGCGTTTATTGAAAGGTATTTCAGTGTATCGCCCCAGCTGCAGATGGATTGGTTAAGCCGGAGTATGAATACCATGCTCCAGAGCAGCGGAAGCTATTTCTCGACCCTGGTGCAGGGCGTCAGCGGGTTCCTGACCAAACTCGGCCTGATCCCTGTGTACATGTTCTTTATCCTGTATTACCGCGACATTTTCAAAGAGTTTTTCTTCCGGATCAGCCCGAAGGAAAAGCATGAAAAAGTGGCCGTTATCCTGACCAATGTGCAGAAGGTGATCCAGAATTACCTGGTGGGCTTGTTTACGGTGATCCTTATTATTGCCGTCCTGAATAGTACGGCCCTGCTGATAATCGGGGTGCGGCACGCGCTGTTTTTCGGCATTTTTGCCGCCATCCTGACCATTATTCCCTATATCGGAGTGTTTATCGGATCCTGGCTGCCCACACTATACGCCCTGGCCATGTACGATTCCATTTGGGTGGCCGCGGCTGTTATCGGGAGTTTTACGGCCATACAGTCGCTGGAGGGGAATTTCATCACTCCGAATATCGTAGGCTCAAAAGTCAGCATCAACCCGCTGGTAGCCATCGTGGCGCTGCTCACGGGAGCGATGATCTGGGGTATATCGGGCATGATAATGTTTGTACCATTTATTGCCATGCTCAAGGTGATTTTTGATCATATCGAACCGCTGAAACCATTTGGTCTGGTGCTGGGCACCGACAAGAAAAACCTCACCTTTCCGCAGATCCTGCAGAAGATGGACCTGCGGAATCTTGTGAAAAAGAAGAAAAACGGGTTAGAATAAACAGCAAAAAGCGTCCTCATCGGGAATGCCCGCCTGCCGGCATAGCCATGCCATGTCTGGTTGTTTTTTAAAGAGCCCGTAAACCGCTGAACCGCTGCCGCTCAGGGACGCGTACACCGCACCGTTTTCCAGGAGGCTTTCTTTCAGGCGGACAGTTTCCGGCCATTTTTTAAAAACAGGCTCTTCGAAATCATTGACCAGCGTTCCGGGCCATTGGTCAACCGGCAAACGCAGGGTTTCTTCCAGGGGATCCCGGTCAGGCTGTGGCGTGGCCAGCGCGTAGGCTTCCAGGGTTGAAATCCGGATACCCGGAAACAGGATAACGAGCCAATATCCCCGAAGAGACAGGTCATAGGGCCGAAGCATGACGCCCCTTCCGCTGGCTATGGCCGGTTTGTTCCGGATAAAGAAGGGGCAGTCGCTGCCCAGCCGGGAAGCCATTTCCAGGAGCTTGCTTTCAGTCAGACGGGTATCAAATAATTCGTTTAAAAGCAACAGCACGGTAGCCGCGTTGGAAGAGCCGCCACCCAGGCCCGCTCCGGAGGGCAGGTGTTTCCAGAGCCCGAGTTTTACGGGGCCTTTTCCGGTTTCCTGGCGGAACAGATCCCAGGCTTTTACGCAAAGATTTTCTTCCGGCTTTCCGCCAACAAGCCGCCCCCAGGTTTGAAAAGAAAAACTTTCAGCAGGAATGGCTTCCACCACATCCGCCCAAGGTACGGGAAACAATAAGGTTTCAATGTGGTGGTACCCGTCATCCCGCCTGCTCAGAATGTGCAGCCCGAGGTTGATTTTGCATCCTGCCATTCGAATCATGGGTTCATCCAAGTTTGCTGCGCTTGATCAGGTAGGGAAGTAGCACCTGCCGGAAATCCAGGTTAATGTCCGCGGGTACAAAATCAATTCCGTACTGGGAACATTTCAGCTTCAGGGCTTGCTCAAATTCCCTGGCCTGTTCGGTGTACTGCCGCTTTACCTCCTGCGACCTGACCTTGATTTTTTCACCGGTTTCCAGATCAACAAATAAATATGGCCGGTTGTCATACAGGAAATCCAGCTCTTTTTTCCGGTCGATTACATGAAACAGGATGACCTCATGCTTGTTATATTTCAGATGCTGCAGGGCGGAAAACAAGTGTTCCATCTGCCCGGTGCCGTTATCAAACATATCGCTGAAAATGACCACCAGGGAGCGTTTATGAATGTTCTCGGCAATCTCGTGCAGGGCGGCTGAAGCATGGGTGGGTTTTTCTTCTGGTCCGGCCTCCATGGCTTTGTTCAGGTAGGCCAGCATGAGTTCATAGTGGATGCTGGTGGAGCGGGTATGGGTATGCACCTCCACGCGGTCGGAAAACAGCGAAAGGCCGAAGGCATCGCGTTGTTTTTTCAGCAGGTACATTAGGGAAGCCGCACAGACGATGGAAAAATTCAGCTTATTGACAGGCACCGTGCTCCCTTTCCCGGCATCGAGCGGGAAATGCATGGACGCGGAGGTGTCGATTACGAGCTGGCAGCGCAGATTGGTTTCTTCCTCATATTTTTTGACATACATCCGGTCGGTGCGGGCGTACACTTTCCAGTCAATGCTCCGGATGGGCTCCCCGGGGTTATAGAGGCGGTGTTCGGCAAATTCCACGGAGAAGCCGTGGAACGGGCTTTTGTGCAAACCGATGATGAACCCTTCCACTACCTGGCGGGCGATCAGGTCGAGCTGATCGAGCTGATGCAGGTCTTTGAGCGATACCGGATTTTGTAGGGTCATAGGATGCAAAGTAAACAAATGCGGGAATGAAACGGAGCAGAGGGGGTGGTTTATTGTCGGTTACCGCCATCCAGGGTGATCTGTGGGCATAAAATAGCCTTCCCAGGGCGGGAAGGCGTGTGTCATACACTTGCGTATTTCTTTACGACAAATGCTGCTCGATTTTCTTTTCCAGCACGGACCTGGGTACCGCACCCACTTGCTTGTCAACCACTTCTCCGTTTTTGAAAAAGAGGATAGTGGGAATGTTGCGGATGCCAAAATCGATTGCAGTTTTAGGGTTATGGTCCACATCCAGCTTGCCTACTTTGATTTTACCTTCATAATCCCTGGCCAGTTCTTCTACAATTGGCCCGACAATACGGCAGGGGCCGCACCAAACTGCCCAAAAGTCAACCATTACGAGTTGATCCGAATCCAGGACTTCGGTTTTGAAATTACTATCAGTTAATTCCAGCGCCATTTTCAGTGGTTTTAATGATTTATAAACACGTATCTAATCAAACGCAATCGCAAAGTTATAGTTCCCGGTTTATTGAACAAGCGTTACTTCCACACCTTCCAGGTTTTCCAGTTCACGGAGCAGGTCATCATCCAGGTCCACCTTAAAATGATTCGAACTCATTAAGACGGACACATTGTCTTCCGGATCATAGATGTTGAACAGGATGGACATTTTGCCTTTGTGGGATTTTACCAGTTTGGCCAGCCGGTTATTGATTTCATCGTTTACCTGCTTAAGGGGAATCGTCAGGTTTATGGAACGGGTTCTGGTGTGTTTTAGGGTTTCCAGAGGTAATAATTCGGTGATGTTGAATTGCAGCGTGTCATTGTCGCGGCTCCAGGGTTTATAGATGCCTTTCACAAATAGCGCGGTGCCTTTGGACAGTAAATGCCTTTTTTCCAGGTAATTTTCGCGGAACAGGGCCAGGTTGATACTTCCGGTATGGTCTTCCAGGCGGAAGCGGGCGAATTTCCGGCCTCTTTTATCCATTCGTTCCACCACTTCGTCCACGATACCGGCAAAGGTATAGGTAATCCCGGCTTTGACCTGTATTTCTCCAATGGTGTGGGTACAGAAAGAGCGGAGCTCCAGTTCATATTCTTCGAGCGGATTGCCGGAAATATACATCCCGGTAACCTCCTTCTCGTGCTGCAGGAGCTTGCGCTTGGGCCAGGGTTCGCATTTCGGAATGGGCGGTGTGGTTACCGTTGCCATTTCCATATCCCCGAACAGGCTGTTGGTATTGATTTGTTTTTGCTGCTGGTAAAGCTGCCCGAAACGGATGGATTGTTCAATCAGGTTCAGCTTCTCACCGTTACCAGTGAATAAAAACTGTGAGCGGTAAATGCCAAACACATCAAAAGCGCCTGCCATGCACAGGCTTTCCAGGCATTTTTTGTTAATGGTGCGCAGGTTTACCCGCTGCACAAAATCGAAATAATCGCGAAAGGGGCCTTTTTTTTCGCGTTCGGCCAGGATGCTCTCCACAGCCGCTTCGCCCAGGCCCTTAATAGCCGACAGGCCAAAGCGGATAATCCCTTTTTTATTTACGACAAATCCGCGTCCGCTTTCGTTGATATCCGGGCCGAGGTAGGGGATTTTCTTCTTGCGGCATTCATCCAGGAAAAAGTTCACCTTTTTAATATCGCTCATATTGTGCGTGAGCACAGCCGCCATATATTCGGCCGGGTAATGCGCTTTCAGGTAGGCCGTCTGGTAGGCCAGCATACTGTAAGCAGCCGAGTGAGACCGATTGAAACCGTATTTGGCAAACTTGGCCATCACGTCAAAAATCTTTCCGGCTGATTGCCGGTCAATCCCGTTTTTCTCCGCGCCAGCCAGGAACTCCCCGCGCTGCTGTTCCATGACTTCCGCCTGCTTTTTGCCCATGGCCCTGCGCAGAATATCAGCTTTACCGAGGCTGTAGCCGGCAATGATTTGTGCTGTCTGCATGATCTGTTCCTGGTAAACCATGATCCCGTAAGTCGGTTTCAGGATATCTTCCAGCAACGGGTGCGGGTAATCCACAGGCTTGCGGCCAAACTTACGGTCGATGAATTCGGGGATGTAATCCATAGGCCCGGGGCGGTAGAGGGCGTTCATGGCAATGAGATCCTCGATATTGGAAGGCTTCAGTTCCCGCAGGTACTTGCGCATCCCTTCCGATTCAAACTGGAAAATGCCGATGGTTTCCCCTTTCTGGAAGAGTTGATAGGTTTTTTCGTCATCCAGGGGCAGGTTGGCCAGGTCAGGGGCTGTGTCATGGGTTCGCTTGATGTTTTCCACCGCATCTTTCAGGATGGAGAGCGTTTTGAGACCGAGGAAATCCATTTTCAGCATCCCGGAGGACTCCACCAGTTTCCCTTCAAACTGGGTTACCAGTAGGTCAGTGTCTTTGGCGGTGCACACCGGGATGTATTCGGTGATATCGTCCGGGGCGATAATCACGCCCGCGGCATGAATACCACGCTGTCGGATACTGCCTTCCAGTTGTTCCGACAGCCGGACCACCTTCCCGGCTTCGCTGTTTTTGTCGTTCCGGATTTTTTTCAGGTCGGGGTTGGCAGCGATGGCTTTGGCCAGGGTCACGCCCGGCCCTTCGGGCACCAGCTTGGCCAGTTTATCGGTTTCATTGAGCGGATAGTTCAGTACACGCCCGACATCCCGAATAGAGCTTCGCGCGGCCATTTTCCCGAAGGTGATGATCTGCGCTACCTGGTTCCGGCCGTATTTTTCCACTACATAATCGATTACCCGTTGCCGCCCGTCATCATCGAAGTCAATATCAATATCCGGCATGGTAATGCGCTCCGGGTTCAGGAATCGTTCAAACAGAAGGTTATACTTCAGGGGGTCGAGGCTGGTAATGCCGGTGCAGTAGGCCACGGCCGATCCCGCGGCTGACCCGCGGCCCGGCCCTACCCAAACGCCCAGTTTCCGGGCGGCCGCCACAAAATCCTGCACGATCAGGAAATAGCCGGAGAAACCCATATCATCCACCACCCGCAATTCGTAATCAAGCCGTTCCTTGACATCAGCCCGCAGCTCGCCATAACGTTTTTTGGCGCCTTCATACGCCAGGTGTCGCAAATACTCGGTTTCGGAGGCGTATCCTTCCGGCAAAATGTAATTGGGCAATAAAATATCCCGCTTCAGGTCCGGGGTATCCACTTTCTCTACGATCTCCATGGTGTTCACCAGGGCCTGGGGCAGGTCGCGGAAGAGGTCGTACATTTCAGCCCGCGTCTTGAAATAAAACTGATCGTTTTCAAACCGGAAACGGTCCTGGATGTCAAGGGTTGAGCCCGTTGAAACACAAAGCAGCACATCATGGGCCAGGTAATCTTCCCGGTTGATATAGTGCGAATCATTGGTGGCAATGACCTTTACCCCGTGCCGCTGGGCCAGTTCCACCAGGAAAGTATTGATGGCATCCTGATCGATTTCCTTCAGGCCGTGGCGCTGCAGTTCCACATAATAATCATCTCCGAAAATCTTATGGAACCGCTTGAATATCTTTTCAGCTTCTTCCGGCCCTTTCTCCAGGAAAGTGCGGGGCACCATGGCAGCCGCGCAGCAGGTGGTGGCAATCAGCCCCTCGCTGTATTTTTCCAGCAATTCAAAATCAATGCGGGGATATTTACTGTAGTACCCTTCGATGAAACCCAGCGAACAGAGCTTGCTAATGTTCTTGTATCCCCGCGCGTTTTTGGCCAGCAGCAACTGGTGGTAGCGTTTGTCTTTGTCGGCCGCGCTGAATTTTTTCCGATGCCGGTCTTCCACCAGGTAAAATTCACAGCCGATGATGGGTTTTATGCCCTGCTTCACAGCCGCCTGGTGGAATTTGAACACCCCGAACATGTTGCCATGATCGGTTATGGCTACGGCCGGCTGCCCGTCCGCTTTGGCTTTGGCTATCATCGCATCGATTTGCGATGCGCCATCCAGCAGGGAATACTGGGTGTGGCAGTGAAGATGGCAGAATTCAGGGTTTTGGATGGTGTCAGGCATGATGAACAAAAATGTTAAAAAAGAAATGAGCAGGTAAAAATATTATCAAGACAATGTGCATTTATAACCCATAGTCTGCAGCCGGGTGAAAATTTTCTTCCGGACATCCCCCTGCAGCAGGATCAGTCCGTCTTTCACGCTGCCGCCAGTGCCGCAATAGGTCTTGAGGGTTCGTCCCAGGTCCGCGAGGTCGGCCGTGCGGCCCACAAAGCCCGATACCAGGGTAACCTCCTTACCCCTGCGCTGCTTGCAGTCCAGGGTGATGACCAGCCGTTGTTCTTGCGGTGGCAGGGTATCCGGTTCATCGTCCTCCGGCCGGGCAGGCTGGAAATCCGGGTCGGTGCTGAACACAATGCCGTCACCGGAGAGACGGATTTTTTTGTTTTTCTTTTTTCCCATGTCAGGGTACGATTACTTTTAGCGACCGGGGCACCACCGTTACATTCAGGTGGCTCACCGGGTCGCGGGTTTCCCCGTCAACCTGGAAATAGAGGGGCCTTTCGGTGCTGATTTCCACCCGGGCCGTTGTAAAATGCTGAAAATATTTGCTCCGGAGGTGGGTTCCCCGCAGCACCCTGATAAACAAAAAGGGCGCCTTCCACCTCGGAAACCGGTTCAATACCCATACATCCATTAATCCATCCTGCAGGCTGGCGTCCGGGGCAATGCGGATGTTATAGCCGTACTGGTTGCTGTTGCACAGGGATATGATGAAGCCTTCCCCGTTAATCTCCTGCCCGTTCAGCTGCATGGAGTAGGGGAACCTCGGGAACAGGAACAAGCCTTTGAACACGCTGAAAGCATAGCTGAAGAACCCGCGCACCGCGTGGCCGGCAAAGAGTTTGGCCACCAGTGCCACAAACCCGATTCCCGCGTTGCTGCAGAATACCTGCCCGTCAAACCGGCAAAGGTCAATGGTATCGGTTTTCAGGCGGTTGATAATGTGCAGGGTCCGCAACGGGTTTATGGTATTATAACCGAGGTGCCGGGCCAGTCCATTCCCGGATCCTACCGGGAATATGCCCAGCACTACATCTGTCTGCTGCAACTGGTTGGCCACTTCGTTGATGGACCCGTCCCCACCGGCTATCACCACAATGTCGGTGTGGTCATCCACGGCTTTCCGGGCTAATTCTGATGCGTGGCCGGCATATTCGGTATAACGGATTTCCACCGTAAATTTTGAGCGGTCGATATGCCGTTCAATCAGGCGCGGCAAGCGCTTTTTCAGGAATTTCCGCGTTCCCGATATGGGGTTTATTATGAAAAGAATATGCTTCACTCCACGTAAAAAGTATTGTGAATCAATACGTTATTGAATATTTGAATAATGGCTTTCAGTTTTGTTTCCAGTTCTTTCATCCCCGCGGGGTGCTCCGCTGCCAGGTTTTTTTTCAACCCGGGTTCCTCCGCATAATGATAGTACCCGATAACTTTCGTGCCGTTAAACTGCAGCACATATCCTTGGTGCAGGATCTGGTAAATATTGTCCATGGCATTGGCGCTGAAATGCCACGCGGTGGTATCCATCAGAGAATTTCCAAAGCTTACGTACTCTTTCCTAAATCCGCAATATTCAAGAATTGTGTTAAAGATATCAACTTGCTGGACAGTATAGTTGATTTCACGGTGGAGATTGCGGCCGGGCAGATAGGCGATAATGGGAATACGGTATTCCCCCACGCGGTTTTTATTGACATCCCGTAAAATGGGACCCGTGTGGTCGGCCGTGATAATGAAAAGCGTATTGTCAAACCAGGGCATGGCCTTCGCTACATTGAAGAAATGACGAAGCGCGTTATCGGAATAGCCGACCGTCTCCAGGATAGGCAAGGGGCCTTTCCGATATCTGTTTTGATGGCCCGGGGGCAAGGTAAAAGGATGGTGGGAGGAGAGCGAAAAGACTACCGCGCAGAAGGGCTTGTTCACGGTGTCCAGTGTGCGGGCCGTAAAGTCAAAAAACGGCAGGTCGAATATGCCCCAGTTCCCGTCAAAATCCGAGTCCTTGCCATATTCGTTGCGGCCAATGTACTTATCGAATCCGGCCGCGGCAATATATTGGTCAAAGTTCATGGTGCCGTTATTGCCTCCATGCAGAAAATAGGTCCGGTAACCGAGCGGCCGCAACAGGGTGCCCAGCCCGTTTAACCGGTTGGTGGCGTACATGGAGGAAATGTAAGCATCATTCATCAATGCCGGCAAACCGGCCGTAATGGCCGGGACCGCGTCAATGCTGTGCTTTCCATTGGCATAGGCATCGGTAAACACCAGGCTGTGCCCCATCAGGCTGTCCAGGAACGGGGTAAAACCATCCCCACCGTTGTAATAACCGATATATTCTTTGGAGAAGCTTTCCATTATGAAAACCACGACATTGGGTTTGCCATGCGGCCGCATGGAGTCAATCAATGACAAAGCTTCCGGCCGGCCTCCCCGGTGCCGTATATTGAAAAGGGCCCGCGCTTTTTCAGGTGGCATATATGCCGGGTCTTCCAGTTCCCGGTGAAAAAGGGAATACAAAACGGTAAAAGTCGTATTGGTCACGAGGGAAACTTCATTAACCCGCACATAACGCGCGGCTGTTATGGGTGAGAGGGGTTTTAACTGGAACCCGCCCCTTCCGGCCACCAAAACAAGCCCCATCCCCACCAGAAAAATCAGTCCTTGCAGGGGATATTTAATTTTATCAGGTTCCTGAACAGTAGTGGTAGCTGCTTTTCGATATAAGCGTTCCACCACCAGCACCAGCCCGATAATAATCAACAGGACATACCAGAAATCTTTAAGAAACTGTGGTATAAGCCCCGGGATATCGTTGATCAGGCCGAGTATATGGGAAGAAGTCCTTTGCTGGGCGTAAGCGTAATAAATAAAGTCTCCGGCTTCGAAAAACAGGGCAATCCCGTTCACGGAATAAAACAATACTTTCAGGGTTGTCTGGAACCAGGGTTTGGGGCGCCATGGCCCGGGCAGCAAATGAAGCAGGATGAAAAGACTGTTGATATATACAATAGCCGACAGGTCGAACCGCAACCCGTAAAACATGATTTTCAGGAAGCGCCAGAAGGTGATATCCGGAAAGAGATGATAATTAAACAGGAAAAACAGGATCCGGCACAATGAAAACAGCCCGAGTATTATACCCAGGCGTTTCAATAAAAGAATCACATGCCGCCATTGACCCATGTGGCCGCAAATTTAAAAAAATGTCGTTCCGCTATTTTGAAATCCGGGCCACAGGCCGGCCAAATCATTTTTCCAGGCCCAGCACTTTCAGGGTTAAGTCCAGATGGGCGGCTGAATGGGTAATATACCCGGAACTGATGAAGTTGACTCCGGTTTCGGCATATTCCCGCACATTGTCTGGTGTAATGCCCCCGGAAGCTTCGGTTTCAAGTTTTCCGTTGATCAGGTCTACGGCTCTTTTTACATATTCTGGTTCCAGGTTATCGAGCATGATGCGGTCCACACCGCCATGGGCAATGATCTTTTTGACATGCACCATCCGGTTGGCTTCTATGATCACTTTCAGTTTCTTCTTTTTCTTTTTCAGGTAAGCCTGCACCCGGTCTATAGCATTTTCCACGCCTCCGGCAAAGTCAATATGATTATCCTTGATCAGGATCATGTCATAAAGCCCCATCCGGTGGTTTTCTCCGCCACCAAGGCGTACGGCCCATTTTTCGAAAAACCGCAGGGTAGGGGTGGTTTTGCGCGTATCCAGGATTTTAACATCATAATCCTTCACGGCATCCACCATTTTGCGGGTTTCGGTGGCAATGCCGCTCATGCGCTGCATGAAATTCAGCACAAGGCGTTCGGCAGCGAGAATACTGCGTTGCCGGCCGCTCACAATAAATACCAGGTCACCATAACGTGTGGTATCCCCGTCTTTCAGCCTTGATTCAAATACAAGTTCAGGGTCAACCGCCTGAAAAATTTGCCCGGCCAGGTCGATACCGGCAATTACTCCTGTGTCTTTGGCTACTAATTTGGCAGTACCTTTAGCCTCTTTGTCTATGCATGCCAGGGAAGTGTGGTCTCCGTCTCCGATATCCTCGCGGAGAGCTGCTTCAATGAATCTTTTTACGTCAAAATCCATAAGTACTAATCTTGAGTGAATTTTAATTGTTGAATCAACATCTGTCCGGATTTGCTCTTTAACAGGATATATGTTCTGAAAGAGCCTTTACCGGTTTGGAGGGTACCTATGGCGTATTCTGCGTTTCCACCTGTAGTGCTGTGGTGCATGATGCGGAAAGATTGTACCGGATGGGCAACAAAAAACCTGCGAACCACTTCCTGTGCCTGGTCTTTGCTATACCCGTTTTCATTGTCTTTAATAGTAAGTTCCACCTGGTTGTCAAAGTGTTTGGCCAATTCAACCGCATTGCCGGCTGCAATAGCCTTGGAAAGCTTGTTCCAGTCAACCGATTCCTGAGCCATCATCCCATGGCTTCCAAAGATTACCAGGGAAATAAGCAAAAAAAGCTTTAGCAAAGGTTTCATAACTTGGATTTTGCCATTGGCAGAACGAATACTATGCCAATTCGTTTAATTATCCACAGCGAACCAAATTTAAGAATAAACCATTAGAACTCTAAATTTGCGCAATGAATTTTAAAAAAGGTTTCCTGATTATCCTGGACGGCTGGGGTATCGGCCGGAAGGACCACAGCAATGCTATTTACAATGCCAGCACGCCTTTCATGGATAGCTTGCTGAAAACCTGGCCAAATGCTACATTGCGAACTGATGGCGAACATGTAGGCCTGCCGGACGGGCAGATGGGTAATTCGGAAGTGGGCCATCTGAATATCGGGGCGGGACGGATCGTTTACCAGGAATTGCTGCGGATCAACCGCGACATTGCCAGTGGCGCGTTTTTTAAAAAACCCGTATTGCTGGAAGCCTTGCAATTTGCTCGCGATAATAACCGGCCGGTCCATTTTATGGGTTTGGTGTCAGACGGTGGTATTCATTCGCATATCGCTCACCTGGAAGCCTTACTCGATATGGCACGGGATGCCGGGCTAAAACAATATTTCGTCCATGCGTTCACAGACGGCCGGGATACAGACCCTCACAGCGGTATCGGTTTCATTCAACAGATTGAAGAAAAACTCAAAGGCACTGCGGGCAAGCTGGCTTCCGTGGTCGGCAGGTACTATTCCATGGACCGCGACAACCGCTGGCAGCGCATTATGCTGGCGTATGACCTGCTGACCAAAGGAATCGGCCGTCCGTCCAGAGATATTTTGCAGGCAGTACGCGAGTCGTATGACGAAGGAGTTTCTGATGAATTCTTAAGCCCGATAATAAAAGTGAGCGATGGCGGACGCCCTGTTACCCGGATACGGCCCGGGGATGTGGTCATTTCCTTCAATTTCCGCACCGACCGGCCTCGTCAAATCATTTCAGCCCTCACCCAGCGCGATTACCCGGAATTTGATATGAAAAAAATGGACCTGTATATGGTCACAATGACCAGTTATGACGATACATTCCGGAATCTGCATATTGTCTACGAAACCGAAACCGTGCGAAACGGACTGGGTGAATATTTTTCATCTTTGGGGCTGAGCCAATTGCGCATTGCGGAAACTGAAAAATACCCGCATGTCACATTCTTCTTTTCCGGGGGGCGGGAAGAAGCGTTTACAGGTGAGCAGCGGATTATGATTCCATCGCCCAAGGTATCGACCTATGACCTGAAACCGGAAATGAGCGCCCGGGAAGTAAAGGATGCTGTGTTGCAAAGCATTCAAAAGGATATGCCTGATTTTATCTGCCTGAATTTTGCCAATCCCGATATGGTGGGTCATACCGGGGTGTTCGAAGCGGCCGTGAAAGCAGTGGAGACGGTGGACAGCTGCCTGTCGGAAGTTGTTCCGGCTGCGTTGAAACAGGATTATGTGATGCTGATCCTGGCCGACCATGGGAACCCGGATTACATAATCAATGAAGACGGAACCCCCAACACGGCCCATACCAAAAATCCCGTGCCGCTCATTGCCATTGATTCAGGAAATAAATGGAAAATCCGGGATGGTATCCTGGCCGATGTGGCACCCACTTTGCTGACCCTGATGGGCATCGATATACCGGAATCCATGACCGGAAAGATACTGGTCGAAAAAAACTGATTTATGAAAAACTTCCGGTGGCTCCTGGCAGTGACCTTCACAGGCCTGGCTTCCTGCGGTTCAGGCGAAAAAGCGGCAGGCACGGTGAGCTATTTTTCCCTGCAGGCGTTCTTCCAAAATGAATTCACCCGCCTTGCCCGCGATAGCATTGCCCTTGAAAAGGAGGCCTGGCTGAACGACCATTTCGATCATAGTTTCAACCCCTCACCCGACTGGCCCAAAGAACTGAATCTGTTTATCGAATCGGATATCAACAAACCGGCTTACCTGGGCAGTTATACCTGCGATACCATTGACTGGGGCGACAGCCTCGCTATTCAATACCGCGCCTTGGAGAAAAGCCTCCGGACCCGTGAACTGGAAATCCGGCTCAGGGGCGATTCCCTTACCGGTATTTTCATTGCCTATGAAGACAACAATCCTGTATTTACCGCTTCCAGAACTATGCGTTACCGTCCCGGGAAAGGTTATTCCATTTCAGGTATGCAGGGAACCGCGGCAGGAGGGCACACCCGGCTGGAAATAAAAGGGCAATTCAAATAAAAACCCGGACGATTATTCCCCACCGGCAAAATAGTGGAAGAACCAGGGGATGGTTTCAATGCCCTTGTAATAGTTAAACAACCCGTAATGCTCGTTGGGCGAATGGATATTGTCGCTGTCCAGCCCAAAGCCCATCAGAATGGACTTTAAGCCCAGGACCTCTTCAAAAAGGGCGACAATGGGAATGGTTCCCCCGGAACGGACCGGTATGGGAGCTTTGCTGAAGGTTTGCTCAAATGCCCGGCTGGCCGCCTGGTAGGCCTTCGAATTGGTGGGCGTCACCACCGGTTCTCCTCTTTGTATGGGAATTACTTCCACCTTAACCGAAGGCGGGGCCAGCTGCCGGATGTAATCCTCAAACAGTTTGTCGATTTTCGAACTTTTCTGGTTCGGCACCAGCCGCATGCTGATCTTGGCATAGGCTTTTGAAGGGAGCACTGTTTTGGCACCTTCCCCGGTATAACCGCCCCAGATGCCGTTGACATCCAGCGAAGGGCGGATGGAGGTGCGTTCTGTGGTGGAATATCCTTCTTCGCCCTGCACGGCTTCTATACCCAGGTCTTTTTTGAACGCTTCCAGGTCAAAAGGTACCTTGGCCATTTCGGCCCGCTCGGCTGCACTCACTTCTTCCACGTCATCGTAAAACCCGGGTATGGTGATCCGCCCTTTTTCATCAATCAGGGAAGTAATCATGCTGCACAGCACGTTAACCGGGTTGGCTACCGCCCCGCCATACACCCCGCTGTGGAGGTCGCGGTTGGGGCCCGTCACTTCCACCTGGAAATAGCTGACGCCCCGAAGCCCCGTGGTGATGGAAGGCACATCATTGGCCAGCATGCTCGTATCCGATATCAGCACCACATCGGCTGCCAGTTTTTTCTTGTTGGCCCGTACAAAGGCACCCAGGTTCTCAGAACCCACTTCTTCTTCGCCTTCTATCATGAATTTCACGTTGCAAGGCAGGTTACCGGTTTTCAGCATCATTTCCAGGGCCTTTACGTGCATGTACATCTGCCCTTTGTCATCGCTGGAGCCACGGGCGTAAATGATGCTGTCTTTTACCACCGGTTCAAAAGGCGGAGAATCCCACAGCTCGTACGGGTCGGCCGGCTGCACGTCATAATGCCCGTACACCAGTACGGTGGGTTTGGCCGGGTCAATGATTTTTTCGCCATACACAATCGGGAATCCTTTCGTGGGGCATATTTCCGCCACATCAGCCCCGGCTTCCGTCAGTTTTTCCCTGATGAATTCAGCGGCTTCAAAAACATCGTCTTTGAACTTGGGGTCGGTACTCACCGATGGTATGCGCAGCAGTTCAAGCAGTTCGTCCAGGAATCGTTGTTTGTTTTCTTCGAGATAGTTTTTCCAGGCTTGCATGGGTAGTTTGTTGATGACGGGGTACAAATATACACCAAAAACACCAAGTTTCCGGCCCGGCAGCGGTTTTATTGGTCAGGCTTTGAGCTCCTGCAGGTATTTCTTGGGGGTAACCCCGAATTTTTTTTTGAACGAGGCAATAAAATTGCTGGGTTTTGCATAGCCAATGGAAAAGGCCACTTCGTTTACTGTGTATTTACGTTGTTCCAACATGAGAATGGCATGCTGCATCCGGTAATCATTGAGGTAACCGTATATGGTATTGCCGTAAATTTCCTTAAAGCCGTTTTTGAGCTTGAATTCATTGAGGCCCACCAAACGGGACAATGCGGCAATCGTGGGCGGGTCGGCCAGGTTTTCAAGCAAAATCTGTTTGGCCTTGCGAATGCATTTCACGTCTTCCGGGTTATCGAGGAAGGGGCAACTGGCCTCCGAATCTTCCCCGGTAGCGGCATTGTTAAAGTAGATGGAAAAGATTTCCAGTACTTTCCCATGCATGTACATGTTGAGGAAAGGTTTCCCAAGATTGTAATTCAATATTTGCCTGGCGGCCATGTGCATGGAAGGGCTCATGGGCCTGACCAGGTAAAGGCGGCCGGGGTCATAATATTGTTTCATTTCTTCCCTCGACATGGCGCTGATATCCAGATTTGTGTTGAAGAAGGAGTGCATGCGCTGAATGGTTGTCAGGATCAACAGCAGGGAAGCATTGGGGGGAATGTGCAATCCGGCTATTATGGGAGCATAGGGATGGGAAAGGAATACGGAATGACTGTTTTCCACACGGCAGGTCTCAGCCATTTGGATGAAGGAGATTTCCAGCGTCCCTTCCAGGCAAAGAGCCAGGATCACCAATTGTGGATGAAGGGTTAATTCCAGGTCTATTGACCCGGCAGCATCTGCCGGTAATGTCAATAAACCCGTTTCCTCATCAATCAGATGCCAGTCGGGTTCTGCTTTCGGGTCCTTATGAGCAGAATGTTTTCCTTTTTCAAGCATTTCCCCAATCTGGGTGGAAATCCCTCTTAAGGTATTTTTTACCAGGAGCTGATCGACAGGCATTTTCCGGTATGGCATGATAATGAGTTGTAAGTTACTGAAAAACAATACAAATATAGCACAATTGATTTTATGGCAGGGTGATAAAAATCACCATGATCACTAACTTCTGCAGGTATTTTTTATCCCGGAACAGGTATTCAGGTACTCCGGCTACGGGTAATTTTGCGTCCGAACCTATTTGGTAAAGAAAAACTCCTAATGATGAAAAAAACTGGTTGGATGGTTTTGTTTATGGCAGCTACAGCAGCCTGGGCGCAGGTGACGGATACCGCTTCAATGGGGGCAGGTTACATGTACCAGACCTATTACAGTATGGCCAATGGAACGGTACTTCAGCAAACACGCGATAGCTGGGATTTGCAGTTTGTTGCCAATATATTTTCTGCTTCGGTGCGGGTAAACAGTGCGGCCGGAGCGCAATTGTATGAGCCCCTCAATTCAGATACTACCAATTGGAGCACCCTGGATACCAGCGGAATGCAGCCCGTGTATGACCGGGACACTTCCTGGGAAGAAAGCGCATTCAACGCGAATGCCACAGGCCATCCTGACTACGGGTGGGGTTATTACACAGGCTCCGGCAACCTCACCGGTAAAAAGATATTTGTCATTAAACTGGTTGACGGTTCTTTCCGGAAAATCTGGATCCGCGGGTTGGCTTTTGGCGATACCTATACCATAGAAGTGGCCAACCTGGACGGCAGCAATGACACGACTTTTCAGGTTAAAAAAACGGATTACACCGGGAAAAGCTTTTTCTACTATGACCTCCGCGGCATGCAGGTGCTTGATCTCGATCCGCCTGCCGAAAACTGGGACTTGGTTTTCACCAAATATTCCGCACAGGTGGCTCCGGGCATGTATTATCCGGTGACTGGTGTTCTTTCCAATGCCGAAGTGGAAGTTGCCGAAGCCCGTGGTGTGGATATTAATGCTGTGGATTATACCATGTATCCGTTCCAGACGGATATATCGGCTATCGGGTACGACTGGAAATCGTTCAATATGAACAATTTCCAGTATGAAGTGGAAGATTCGCTGGTTTTCTGGGTACGTGGTCGGGACAGTGGTATATACCGGTTGGTGTTTACCGCGTTCGGTGGCAGCGCGGATGGGAATTTTGTGTTCACCAAACAATTCGTGGCGCAAACGGGCCTGGAAGATATCCAGACGCCTGTGGTTGCTACAGACCTGTACCCGAATCCGGCTCGCGGGCAGTTTACCCTGATGCTGGATTTGAATCAACCCATGGCAAATACCCGTGCCGGACTGTTGGATATGATAGGCCGGATTGTGAAAACCTGGCAAACCGGGAATTTGCCGTCCGGTTTGCAAAGCCTTCGCTTTTCGCTGCCGGATCTGGCCCCGGGAATGTATTTGCTGCAGTTTGGAAATGATGCCTTCACCATTAACAAGCGAATTATTGTACGATAATGAGGATACTGAAATAATACTCTCATGCGCAGGGTGAGGAAATTTTCCCAGGCTGGTTTAGCGTTAGTTCTTCTTTTTTCATGGCGGTTAACTATAGCGCAAAGCAAGGTAACGGTGCTTTCGGCCGGGGATGGTTATCCCTTGGCCTGGGCGCATGTTACTTTCACCAGCCTGGGTTCTTTACCCAGTCCTGAAGAGCAAACGGTTCTGACAGATGTCAATGGAGAGGCCGTTTCGCCTTTCCCCGGGCGGACGGCCATTTTTATTTCCTATGTTGGTTTTCAGCCTGTTTACGATACCCTGGATCCGGGAGAATTCCTGACCGTCCGGTTGAAAGAAGATGCCATTGCCATCGGGGATGTGGTGGTTACGGCTCAATATTCCGAGGCCAGCCCGGATAAAGCGGTTCACCGGGTACAGATCATCAACAGCCGGCAGATCAAGTTGCACGCGGCTACCGATCTGCGCGACCTCCTGCAATATGAAACCAATCTCCGACTGTCGCAGGATAATATCCTGGGAACCGGGTTAAGCCTGCAGGGATTGTCGGGACAGAATGTAAAAATCCTGATAGACGGTGTGCCGGTTATCGGCCGGCTGAATGGTAACATCGACATCAGCCAGATCAACCTGAACAATATCGAACGCGTTGAAATTATCGAAGGTCCGCTCAGCGTAAATTACGGCACCAATGCCCTGGCCGGCACCATAAACCTGATCACCAAAAAAGAACAGGATTCAAAATATACGCTGGAGGCCAATGCCTATTATGAATCAGTGGGCAGGTACAATGTGGATGGAAGCGCGGGTATCCGCCTGGGCCGTTCCCGCCTGGTGCTTTCGGGCGGGCGGAATTTTTTTGACGGGTATGCCATTATAGACACTTCGCGCCATAAAGACTGGAAACCCAAAACCCAGTATTTCGGTACCGCGGATTTTGCTTTCACATCCGGACGGATGAACGGGAGCATTTCCACTTCTTATTTCTGGGAGAAGATCACGAACCGCGGGTTCAGGCGGAAGCCTTATTACGAAACGGCTTTTGACGACTATTACTACACCCAGCGCCTCGACAACCGGGCCGATCTGAACTGGCAGCTGGACGAAGACCATCACATCCATATGCTGGGTGCTTACAACCGGTACTACCGCGTCAAAAACACCTATTTTAAAAACCTTGTCACCCTTGAACAAATGTTGACCACCAATTCGGGCGATCAGGACACCAGCCTGTTCGACCTTATAAACATCCGGGCGTCTTATGTAGCGGCCGACAAAGGTTCCCGGCTGCAGTATGAACTGGGTCTTGACCTGAACCGGGAGAGTGCCACGGGGCAACGCATCGAAGGCTGGAAACAATTCATCGGGGATTACGCGGTTTTTACCACGGCAGAATACCGGCCCCTGGAATCACTGACCATCCGTCCGGGCCTGCGGTATGCCTGGAATACGGCTTACCCGGCTCCCCTGGTTCCTTCCGTAAATATCAAGTTTGACGTAAACCCCCGGCTGGCCCTGCGGGTTTCCTGGGCGCGCGGGTTCCGGGCTCCTTCCCTCAAGGAGCTGAACTTCCTGTTTGTGGACATTAACCACAACATTCACGGGAATCCCAACCTGCTGGCTGAAAAATCCAATAACTATTCCCTGGCGCTCAATTACAATAAAGCCATTGGGCTTCGCTTTATCCGCGCGGAGGTGTCGGCCTTTTACAACAGCATTTACAACATGATCACCCTGGCTGTTGTTTCAGGCGATTTATACAGCTATGTGAATATCGGCACTTACCGGACGGTGGGAGGCGAAGCCCGTTTTTCAGTCAATACCCAAAACCTGAATGCCCGGCTGGGAGCCGCGCTTACCGGGCATTACAATGATGTGGCAGCTTTGCCGGAAGTACCGAAAATCAGCGCCACACCTGAATTTACAATGAACCTGGTCTGGAAATGGCCGCGCACCGGCCTCAATACGGCCTTGTTTTACAAGTACACCGGCCGGGCGCCCAGCTTTTTTGTGGATGAAAATGAAACGCTGCGGGAAAATTTCATTGCCGCCTACCATAGCGCGGACCTGACGGTAAGCCGGGATTTCTGGAAAGGGCGTATCACCCTGTCGGCCGGGGGCAAAAACCTTTTTGATGTAAAGAATGTACAGGCATCCGTCACCGGAGGCGGGGCGCACAGTGGAAGCAACTCTACCGTACCCGTGGGCTGGGGCAGAAGCTGGTTTTTCAAATTATCCGTAAAACCGGAGACTGGCTTATGAAAAAGACATGGTACGTGCTTGTTTTGGCGGCCCTTGCCTGGTTGCCGGCCTGCGAAAAACCTGAATTGCCCATCCCTCCCCATAAGCGGGGAGACGTAAAGGTAGGCAACGTAGTCATGGACCCGGATTACAAATACCAGGTCTATTTTGACCTGGGAACGGGTTCGGTAGCGGGGCAGAACCTGAAAATGGACTGGGACCTTGGATTTGAGACCTCGCCCGGGCATCATAGCATCATTCTGAATTCCTCCAAGGCTATGTTTGCGACAAATGCCGGACCGGTGGATTTTTACACCCTGATAGACACCACGGGCATGCATTTCCGCTGGGACGCGCAAAACGGAGACCTGGATGCGACCGCCCTGAACGGCTGGGCCGACTTTTCAGGCCCTGATCCTGTGTACAGCAACAATGTTTACATCATAGACCGCGGCAAAAAGCTCAACGGGCAGCCGGTTGGGCTGGTGAAGGTCCGGTTTGAAAAGTTCGAAGGCAATGCCTATACCTTCCGCTTTGCCAATATGGACAACAGCGCGGAGCAGGTGGTCAGGGTGCCGGTGGATACGAATTATAATTTCACCTTTTTCAGTTTCAAAAACGGTGGTAAAATCGTGGAAGCGGAGCCGCCCAAACGTGACTGGGACCTTGCCTTTACGCAATACCTGAAGATTTTCAATGTAAGCGGTGACACGATTCCCTACCTGGTAACCGGTGTGCTGCTCAACCATTACCTCACCCTGGGCGTGCGCGATTCCCTGGTTCCCTTCGAGCAGATTCGCTATGAGGATGTGTCGGATTTTACATTTGTGCCGGACCGCAATATTATCGGTTACAACTGGAAACGCTATTCCTTCGATACCAACCAGTATGAAGTGGTGCCGGATCTCGTGTTCCTAGTAAAGGATGCCGATGGGTTTTATTACAAGCTGCGTTTCATTGATTTTTACGATCCGCAGGGCAATAAGGGAAACCCGCAGTTTGAGTATCAGCGGCTTTAATCCGGGGTCATTTTCCTGAATACAATATTGTCAGATTCCAGGCCGCTTTGGGCAAGATGTTGTTCAATATTTTGCAGGGGGCTGAGGCTTCCATCCTTGCGAATAGCATAAGACCGGTAGCCTGATTCCTGCAGCATGGCGCTTGCCTTGCGGTGGGCCGTGTTATGCCGGGAAGCCTGCAGGTACTCCATAATCACGACCGGGTTGCCGGTGGCCAGGAATTGCTTTCCGCCCCGGATTACCTTGTCTTCCGCCCCTTCCACGTCTATTTTCACAATGCGGGGAAGGAATTTTAAAAACCGGAAGGTTTCGTCAAGGGTATAGCCCTCCACCTTCGTCTGTTTGGGTTTCCAGCGATTAAACCAGGGCTGTTCCCTGAACTGGGTTACATCGAAAGTATTGTACTCTGAATAGCGTACCGGGAATTCGTAAAAGGTGACCGGACCATTGGTATCGGTAACTGCCTGGTGCAGGGCCCCGATATTGGGAAAACTTGTGGTGTTTAGCTGAAGGAGGCGATAGTTCCGCAGGGAGGCTTCTATGGCCAGCACCATACCTTCCGGGCCGGTGAGCCGGGAGGCCAGTTGCGCGAAAAAGCCGAAGTGTGTGCCTATGTCCGCAATGCAATCCCCGGGGCGGATCTCCTGAATCAGGAAACGTGTCAGCCGCAGTTCTGAATCGTGGGTTTTGCAACCGGTCAGGTAAATATCAGTGCCGGCGGGCAGCTCGAGGTGCAGGTAACTCCCGAAAAAGGATTTCGCTCTGACAGAAAGTCCCCGTCCGGTGAGTGGAAACCAGGCGTGATTGACGGATTGAGCCCAGGCGTATCTCAGCGGCTTATGCCAAAACCGCTTCCAACGGCTGCCCCTTGCCAATCGTTCTGCTTTTTCCAGTTTTTCGAGCATTCTGTCCCGCATCGTCCCGAAAATAGAAAAGGTTTGCCAGTTGTTCGACATTTCCCGTCCCGCGTTTACTCACTCAGCGGGAGATTGGATACCTTTGTTTTTGGAACAAACAGCCCATTATGCGGAATAAAAAAATGTTCCTGGCCGTGCTCATCAGCGCAATAATGGCCTTCCTGGCGGGTTTGCTGCTGGGCAGGCGTAAGTCCGGCCGCGGTACCCGTTCTGAAACCGATGACTGAGCGGGCTCAGCAATAGGTATCGTACACGTGAGCCAGGTGCTGGGCAATGATTTCCGGTGGCCGGCCTTCGATCTGGTGGCGCTCCACGAAATGCACCAGTTTACCGTCTTTGAACAACGCAATGCTGGGTGAAGAAGGCGGATACGGCAGGGTGTATTCCCGGGCCCGGGCTGTGGCTTCCACGTCAAATCCGGCAAATACCGTAGCCAACCGGTTTGGTTTTTTTTCATTTTGTAACGATATGCGAATACCGGGGCGGGCACTGCCGGCTGCGCAACCGCATACCGAATTGATCACCAAAAGCAGGGTGCCATCCTGAGTTATGGCTGAATCCACTGCTTCCGGGGTAGTCAGGTCTTCAAATCCTATAGCGGTCAGTTCTTCTTTCATGGGCATTACCATCTGGGGAGGATACATAGGTTCTAAGATTTTTCTGATTAGATAATAGGTTCTAAAGGCTAACAACATTATCCCCGGATATGTTTCCTGTCTTTCACGGGCTTGTAAACTTTTTCCGGGGGGAAAAGGTTATTTTTGCAGCAAAATTATTATTTCAATGATTGACACGAAACTGAAATTTAAAGTAAAGGACATAACCCTGGCAGACTGGGGAAGAAAGGAAATCCGGTTGGCAGAAGCTGAAATGCCGGGGTTGATGTCGCTCCGGGAAAAATACCGGGACGAAAAGCCCCTGAAAGGCGCCCGCATAGCCGGCTGTCTGCACATGACCGTGCAAACCGCGGTACTGATTGAAACCCTCGTAGAACTGGGCGCGGAAGTGCAATGGTCGTCCTGCAATATCTTTAGCACCCAGGATCACGCGGCCGCGGCCATTGCCAAGGCCGGCATACCTGTGTATGCCTGGAAAGGGGAAACGGAAGAAGAATTTAACTGGTGCATTGAACAAACCCTGTTTTTCGGGGATACCTCCCGCCCGCTGAACATAATACTGGATGACGGAGGAGACCTTACCGCCATGGTGCTTGAAAAATACCCTGAACTTATTCCGGGTATCCGCGGCATCAGCGAAGAAACCACCACCGGAGTGCACCGGCTCTATGAACTGGAAAAGAAAGGAAAACTCCCCCTGCCGGCTATCAATGTCAACGATTCTGTAACCAAATCCAAATTTGACAATAAATACGGCTGCCGCGAATCGCTGGTGGACGGCATCCGCAGGGCTACCGACATCATGATGGCCGGGAAAGTGGCCGTGGTGGCCGGCTATGGCGATGTGGGTAAAGGCTCCGCCCAGTCGCTTCGGGGGGCCGGTGCCCGGGTTATCGTCACCGAAATCGACCCCATCTGTGCCCTGCAGGCCGCCATGGACGGCTTCGAAGTGAAAAGGATGGATGATGCCGTGAAGGAAGCCGACATCATTGTAACAGCCACTGGCAACTGCGATGTGGTGGTCGGACGGCACTTCAAGGCCATGAAGGACAAAGCCATTGTGTGCAATATCGGCCACTTCGACAACGAAATCGACATGGCCTGGCTGAACGGGAATTATGGCCATACCAAAGTGAACATTAAACCCCAGGTCGACCTGTACCATGTGGATGACCATGACGTGATCGTGCTGGCCGAAGGCCGTCTGGTGAACCTGGGCTGTGCCACGGGGCATCCCTCCTTTGTGATGTCGAACTCCTTTACCAACCAGGTGCTTGCCCAGATAGAACTGTGGCAGCACAGCGATCGTTACGAGAATAAGGTGTATACCCTTCCCAAACACCTCGATGAGATGGTGGCACGCCTACACCTCGAAAAAATCGGTGTGGAACTGGAAGAGCTCACCGACAGACAGGCAGAATATATTAACGTGCCGAAAACCGGGCCGTACAAACCCGACTGGTACCGGTACTAAACCCGGAAATAATATAGAAGAAGGGCAGCGCAGGCTGCCCTTCTTTTTTTCTTGGGGATTCTTCCGGCAATCAATTGCAGCCGGATGAACCATGAATGATATGCAAAATTGTAAATTCGCTGGCATGACCCGCTTATCGGTAAACATCAACAAAGTGGCCCTGATCAGGAATGCCCGGGGCGGCAACGTTCCTGATTTGCTGCAGATAGCCAGGGATTGTGAACGGTTCGGAGCCGATGGCATTACGGTGCATCCCCGGCCGGACGAGCGCCATATCCGTTACCGTGACTGCCATGAACTGAAACCGCTCATCACCACCGAATTCAACATCGAAGGCTACCCTTCGGAACAATGGCTCAGGCTGGTGAAAGACGTACACCCAGACCAGGCCACCCTGGTGCCCGACCCGCCCGGGGTGCTCACCTCCAACACGGGGTGGGATACCAAAACCCACCGGTCATTCCTGCAGGATGTGATTGGCCCGCTCAGGGAACTGGGCATCCGGGTTTCGGTCTTCATCAATTCCGACCCGGACATGATTGCCGCGGCTCCGGCCACCGGCACAGACCGCATTGAACTGTACACCGGCCCCTATGCGGAACATTACGCACAGGACCGCGAAAAAGCTATCGCGCCTTACGTGGAAGCGGCTGAACTAGCGTGCTCCCTGGGCCTGGGCATCAATGCCGGGCATGACCTGAACCTCGACAACCTGCGGTATTTCTCCGAGTGCATTCCCTACCTGGATGAAGTGTCTATCGGCCATGCCCTGATTTCCGACAGTCTCTATTACGGGCTGGAAA
Source organism: uncultured Chitinophagales bacterium (assembly GCA_964422925.1). Lineage (GTDB taxonomy): Bacteria > Bacteroidota > Bacteroidia > Chitinophagales > S012-47 > CAYRDC01. Next base: position 87,882 of record CAYRDC010000002.1, read on the forward strand.
ACACTATTCAGATGTATAAAATGAGATTGCTGCAGTGATATGAAAAAGTTGTTGCATTTCGCGGGAGCCATCTGGGCCGTATACACCCTGCTAATGTTGGCCCTGACCGGTTTGATTGCTATGGTTTTTTTCGTTCCCCTTTACTACCTGACCGGGCGGAAAGGATGGTATCTCGGGCACCAGGTAACCCGCATCTGGTCCTGGGTTTTCCTGTATATATCCGGCCTGCCTTTATGGGTGTGCGGACGGAGATGGATCACCCGGGGAAAGCCAGCGGTTTATATCTGCAACCACGTAGGCTTGATAGACGTGCCGGCCGCGGCTGCCGCCTTGAAAGGCCCGTTTCATATTCTTTCCAAGGAAGAGGTTCGCAAAATGCCTATTATCGGGTATATGCTCCCAAGGCTGCATTATGCCGTAAAGCGTTCGGATAAGCAAAGCCGGGATACCAGTTATAACTGGCTGCGGAAAGCTATCCGTAAAGGACGTTCCGTGCTGTTGTTCCCGGAAGGAACCCGCAACGCAGGGCCCGCGCTGACCCGCGATTTTTATGACGGGGCTTTCCGGCTGGCTATCATGGAACAGGTGCCCCTCACCGTCATGGTTTTGCTCGACTCTTTCAAACGGATGAACAAACACCACCCGTTTTCCATATTGCCCGGTATGCTGCGCTGTCGCATTTTCCCGCCCATTGATACCCGGGGGATGACAGAAAAAGACCTGCCCGCGCTCAAGGAAAAAGCCCGCAGGATGATGGAATCAGCCCTGGAGAAAGTGTATGGTGCGCGGCTTCCGCTGCCCTGATCAATTTACCAGCTCCGCGAAACTTTCCACGGGGGGGTAGATGCACACTAGGTTCCGGTCGCCATAGGGATTGTTTACCCGGGCCACCGGGGGCCAAAATTTGCGTTCTTTCAGGTAGGGCTGTGGAAACACAGCCTTTTCGCGGCTGTAGGGAAACGGCCAGTCGCCTGCCAGCATGGTGGCCGTGTGAGGCGCGTTCTTCAGAAGATTATTGGCTGTGTCCGCCTTTCCTTCTTCCACCTCGCGAATCTCTTCCCTGATGTGTATCATGGCTTCACAAAAACGATCCAGCTCTTCGCGGGATTCGCTTTCGGTGGGTTCGATCATCAGCGTGTCGTGCACTGGAAAGGAAACAGTCGGGGCGTGAAAGCCATAATCTATCAGGCGCTTGGCGATGTCCACCGCATCGATACCTGTTTTTTGCTTGATGGGACGGACGTCCACGATTAGTTCATGGGCCACGCGGCCCCGGCTCCCCGTATATAACACCGGGTAATGTCCCTCCAGCTTGGATTTGATATAGTTGGCGTTCAGGATAGCCACCAGGGAAGCCTGTTTCAGCCCTTCACTGCCCAACAGGCGGATATATGCCCAAGAAACCGGCAGGATGCCCGGGCTGCCAAAGGGAGCTGCGCTGACCGCACTGATCGCGCGGGAACCTCCGGTTGGTACCAGCGGATGGCCGGGCAGGTAGGGAGCCAGCTTTTCATTCACGCAGATCGGGCCAACGCCCGGCCCTCCTCCGCCATGCGGTATAGCAAAGGTTTTATGCAAATTCAGGTGGCAAACATCCGCGTGGATCATCACCGGTGAGGTAAGCCCTGCCTGGGCATTCATATTGGCTCCGTCCATATAAACCAAGCCGCCATAGGTATGCACCGTGTCGCAAATACTGACAATGTCTTCTTCAAATATCCCGTGCGTGGAGGGGTAAGTAATCATCAGGGCAGCCAGGCGGTCACTATATTCTTCGGCTTTTTGTTTCAGGTCTGCCAGGTCGGTGTTTCCGCCTTCATCGCAGGCCACTACGACTACTTGCATGCCGGCCATCACCGCGCTGGCGGGGTTGGTGCCGTGCGCTGAAGCCGGTATCAGCACCACATTGCGCTGGGGCTGTCCGTTGTCGTGGTGAAAAGCCCGGATAACCATCAGCCCGGTGAACTCGCCCTGGGCGCCCGCGTTGGGCTGCAGGGAACAGGCGCTGAACCCGGTGATGCGGCAGAGGTAATCTTCCAGTTCCCGGATGAGCTGCTGGTAGCCTTCAGCCTGTTCCAACGGGACAAAAGGATGGAGCTTCGCGAACTCCGGCCAGGTAACCGGCAGCAACTCCACGGCCGCGTTCAGCTTCATGGTACAGGAACCCAGCGGGGTCATGGCATGAACCAGGGACAGGTCCTTGTTTTCCAGGCGCTTCAGGAAACGCATCATTTCAGTTTCGGAGTGGTAGCGCTGGAACACTTCTTCCTGCAGGTAATCCGGTTTGCGCAGGAGGGATGCCGACAGGCATTCTTCCCCGTCAGGCAGTTCTTGAGGAACCTTCTTACCGGCTGCCGGGGCAAAAACGGAAACAATGTCCAGCAAATCCTGTTGCGTCACGGTTTCGTCCAGGGCAATGACGGTGGTTTCGTCACCGGGGTAGTGGAAGTTGATTTTCCGCTGTACAGCTTCCCGGTGCACCGCTTCAGTGAGCCGGCCGGTTTTAACCCGGATGGTATCGAAATACCTGTTATTCAGTTGGTCAAACCCGAGTTTTTCAAGGCTTTGGCTGAGTGTACAGGCCATGTGGTGAATGTAGCCGGCAATGCGGTAAAGACGTTCCGGTCCGTGGTAAACCGCATACATGCCCGACACGATGGCCAGCAGGGCCTGGGCGGTGCAGATATTGGAAGTGGCTTTTTCGCGCCTGATGTGCTGTTCCCGGGTTTGCAGGGCCATGCGCAGGGCCGGACGGTTTTCCGCGTCTACAGATATACCGATGATCCGGCCCGGGGTCAGGCGTTTAAATTCCTCGGTCGTGGCGAAAAACCCGGCATGGGGGCCTCCATAAAAAAGCGGCACCCCAAACCGCTGGGCGCTGCCAACGGCTATGTCCGCTCCCATTTGCCCCGCGGACCTGATCAGCAAGGAAGCCATCAGGTCAGTGGCCACCGCGATTTTCAGCCCTTTTTCATGAGCTATCGCGATGACAGCTGTCAGGTCATTCACTTTCCCGTATTGGTCCGGGTTCTGCAGAAACAGGCCGAAAGCGGTTTCAGGGAAATCCGGGTTTTGCTTGTCGAATGCCTGCAGGGTAATTCCGGCAGAACCGGCCCGGGTTTCAAGCACGGCCCGCGTCTGGGGAAAACAGTCCTTGTCAACCAGGAATACCTTTTTATCCTGTTGGCGGCTACGAGCGGCCGCGCGGTACAACATCAGCATGGCTTCGGCAGCTGCCGTGGCTTCGTCCAGCAAACTGGCATTGGCAAGCGGCAGGCCGGTAAGTTCAGATATTACAGTCTGGTAAATAAGCAATGCTTCCAGTCGGCCCTGTGAAATTTCAGCTTGGTACGGGGTGTATTGCGTGTACCAGCCGGGGTTTTCGAGGATGTTGCGCTGGATTACGGGCGGGGTGATGGTGCCGTAATAGCCCAGCCCGATATAGGAACGGTACAGCTTATTCCGGGAAGCGATTTGCCGTAACGCCTCCAGCAGTTGCATTTCGCTGGCCGGCTCCGGTAAATCGGGCAATGTATTCAAGCGGATGGCTCCGGGGATGGTTTGCCCGGCCAGTTCTTCCAGCGAGGAAACACCCAACGCTTCCAGCATGGCCGGCAGATCGCCCGGACGAGGCCCGATATGCCTTTCAAGGAACCGGTCAGGATACAGCATAGCCTTTTTCATTAGGATAATGTTTTATAGGTTTATTCAGGAAGCAAAAGTACAGCAACCGCACTGAAACTCCGCACGCAAAAGTCAACTATTGGTACGAAAATCTGTTAGCAATTCCCAGGAATACGTTTTGAAAATTTTACTATCTTTATTATGTTCAAACCCCAACGATGATGTTCAGAAGATTTTTTGCAGCCGTTGCTTTGCTGTCGGCATCGCTAAACAGTTTCCCGTCACACATTGTTGGCGGAGAAATTACATACCAGTGGATCGGAGGCAAGGAATACGTGGTTTCGGTGGTATTGTACCGCGATTGCATGGGCGTGGCAGGACCCAGTGCAGAGATTGTCGGGATCGGCTCCAGTTCCTGCGGAATTTTTTTCTCCGGTACCCTCCCGCTGGTTCACGTTGAGGAAATATCACTGGTATGCCCGGGGTTGCAGACTACCTGCCAGTCGGGCTCCTACATAGGCATTCAGGCCCTGCTGTATAGCGACACAGTGACCATTCCCGCTGCCTGCCCCGACTGGGTTTTCAGCACGAGCACCTGTTGCCGTACCCCGCTCATCACCAACCTGTCGGATCCAGGTGCAGAATCGATTTATATAACAAGCCACCTGAACAATACCCTCGGGCCTAACAGCAGCCCTGTATTCAGCAACTGGGCTTTCCCGGTAATGTATGCCAACAACCAGGTGGTTCTGGATTTCCATGCCTGGGACCGGGACGGTGATTCCCTGGTGTATGCATTGGTACCGGCCATGGACGGGCCGAGTACCCCGGTCGACTACTCCACCGGTTTCAGCGCAACCTATCCGTTCACCACCAGTTCGGGGCAGGTGTACCTCGAGCCCATGACCGGGGTGATCCAGGACTCAGTGATTGGCCTGCAGGTGCCGGTAATATGCATTGGGGTAACCGAGTATCGCAACGGGCAGCTGGTCGGTTCAATAAAACGCGACCTGACCTTCTTTTTCATACAGGGTTCCAATACTTTCCCGGACATCAGCGGCATCGACAGCCTGTCGGTGTATTCGGTGGACGCTCACCCGGGCGATACGGTGGATTTCCTGGTGTACGGTTTCGACCCCGACAGCGGGCAAAGCCTGCTGATGTATTACGACACCGTGGTGCAGTCGGCCTATTTCATGATAAGCTACAATCCCCTGCTGGTAGGACATTTCCACTGGGAGATCGACCCCGGCATACTGCCGGGCAATTACCTGCTGCCGGTGATGATACAGGATGACGCCTGCCCGTACAGTGCCGCACGCATCCGGAATTACCAGATACGGGTGCTGCCCACTGTATCCGTTGGCGTTGAGCCGCGTGTGCCGGTTCCGGAAGTGAAAGTATTTCCCCAGCCGGCCGCGGATGTGGTGCACTGGCGTTTCAGTCGCCCGGTGCAGGGCGAACTGCTGATTTATGACCTGCGGGGCCGCCTGGCAGGCAGCCTGCCTGTATCGGGTTCAAACCGGATTACCTGGCATGGGAACCAGATTGCCCCGGGCATCTACCTGTGGAAATTCCGGGGCATGGATTTCAGCCAGCAGGGTACCCTGGTTATTCAGTGAGCATTCTTTATTTCCTCAAGCCGCGACAGCAGCCAGGTGGAATTGGGTACATGGCGGCTGGCCCGTACCTCCGCTTCCAATGCGGTAGGGTCGCCACGGTGGCGGAAACGCAACCTGACCAGCCTCCGCGCCAGGTTCAGAAAATTGGTATAACTCTTTAACTGGTATTTTGAAATGAGCCTGTTCCGCTTCAGGTAGATGTAAAACGCGTCAATCAGCGATTGCAGGGGCTCTGTTTCCTGCAGCTCATAATAGGTTTTCAGCAGCAGCGATTTGGAATCGAGGTGGTAATACACATCCGTGAACTCCACGTTGCGCAGCAGCTCCAGGGTCTGCCCGTACTCGCCCCGGTAGTAATGGTACAGCGCCAGGTTGTAGGTGTAGGCGTTGTCGCGGTCGGCCGGGGGCAGCTTCTCCCGGTACTCGCGGATGAACCGGCCCACCCACTCGTAATCCTTCAGCCGCAAACCCACCGCTACGATGTTTTTGTAATCCCACTGCGACAGATAGCCGTCTTCCAGGATGAGCCCAGTTACGAGCAGTTTGCGGTAGAGGCTGAATATCTCCTGCAGGTATTGCCGGTTGCCCTGGTTGATTTTCTTGGTGCAGTAGTTCCGGGCATATACATACATTTCGTTCAGCAACTCAGGCGGCAGGTTTTGCTCATACCTTTCCAGGCATTCGATCAGATCGCGGTAATGGCTTTCTTCCTGGTCTTCCAGCAAGGTAAGGATGATTTTATGGTAGAGCGATATGGCCGGGATGTCGTCCTGCGGGTTTTGCGCCAGGTAATCCAGGATTTCGTTCAGCAACAGCGGTTTGGATTCACCGGCCAGCAAGTTGGTCAGGTTAATCAGCTCCGCGGAATAGCGAAGCTTGTTGATGATGTAAAATATATCCAGATAACGGTGGACGGATTGCAGGTTTTTTTCCAGGGTGATATCCCGTTTCTGAGGAGTGAAATTAAACAGGTCGAGCTGATGGAGGAATTGGTAGTAATAATACCGGTCGTCTTCGTAGGGATAGTTTACCAGCCATTTGTCTTCCGCTTTCAGGTGGCGGCTGCTCTGGTCTTCCAGTTTGTAACCGGCCAGGGCCCCGAGCAGAAGGTGTTCTTTCAGCACAGGCTGCCTTTTCAGGGCTTCCCATGCCAGGAAATCTTCCATCAGGGAAGTCAGGTCGCTCATCAGGTAGCGCAGCGACTGCTCGTTGTAAGGGCGGTTCCCGAAAATTTTTTCATGCAAAACATGACGGTCTACCGCCTCCGCGCGGAACCTGGGATAAGCAGCGGCCAACAGCCTGAACAGTTCAGTGACACGGGGGTTTTTGTTGTAAAAAGGGGAATACACAAAATCCCGGAAGTGGTTTAGCTCCACTTTGCTCAGTTGCCCGAGCATTTTGACCAGTTTGCTGTTTTTCATAACCGGGAATTATCAACCGAAGGTAAAAATTTGATAAAAAACAACACGATAGCCAAACCGGTTTATAGACTGCCTTTTAAGCTTAAACAACAGAAATTCAGCCGGATAAAAAAAGTACTGTTTGGCAGTTGTGTAAAATAATTGTCTGTTTCAGGCGATAGCCTGTGGAAAAACCCGATAATATTGGTAAAAAATTACTAACTTTAAGTTTGATAAGACCCGGTATTTAATTAGACGAACCAGATTCTTTATTGAATTTTCAGCGTATGCGCACTTTGTACAGCACCCTATTGATTCTTTTTTTAACGGCTGGATTGTATGCCCAGCAAAGCGTACTGGATCCGAATGGCAACGGGGGCCCGGACCGGCCGGTAATTGATAATATCTCAGCCGTAACCATTGGCCCTGAGTTGCTGGATAATAAGGATGTTTTACATGCCGTACAACCTGACCGGGACTATGGGAACGGCCAAAACGGCAACCAGGCGGACAACCCGGATGCCAACCAAATGGGTGGAAACCTCTATGGCGGTTCCAACGACCCGGTTTTTGAAAATATCCGCCAAAACCTCCGCATCTATCCCAACCCGGCAGTGAATTACCTGGTGGTTGACCTGGGCGGTGAAGCTGAAGTGGAAGTAAGCCTGGTCAATATCATTGGCCGTAGGGTTTACTACCGCAACCTGACCATCGATAAACTAACCATCGATTTGTCTTCCATCCCGGCAGGCGCTTATTTCCTGACCATCCGAAGGGGAGATAACATTATGGCCAGGAGAGTGGAGATTTCCAGCAAATAACTTTAATGGGTGAACCCATTCGCAAGGCTGTCCCCGGGCAGCCTTTTTAATTTCTGAGCGATAAAGTCATTTTATTGTCAGTAAATGAAAATTTTGACATTCTAATGATAATCAGCTATCTATGATGCTTCAGTATCTCAAGTGATAGTGCTTATCATCGCAAAAACTATCCGATAAGCGTTAAAAAATGTAATTGTCTGTCTGTAATGGAAGGGATAATTTCATGGAAGTTGAAGGCAAAATTCATTTCTCATGAAAAATGTCATCCCTCGAATAGTTTTGCCGGCTTTTATTGTGATCCAGTTGGGGAGCCAGGTCCTGATTTCAAAAGTTTTTGAAAAACCGATCAGACCTGTTCCACAAACCAGGTTACAGGAAGCTTCGGTTTCCAGCGAACCATGGAAACTGGTCCCGGACGAGTCTGATCAGCGTATGACGAAAGCCCTGACCCGCTTTGCCGTTAAGCTTCCTTAAATAAGATTCCGGCCATTCGTTCGTTATTGTCCCTGTACGGGCAAAATGCTTTTCTTTGCCCTAAATGACTTATTTGAAGAGATCACTACTCATCGTATTTCTTGGCTTTGGTCTGAGCTGGAATGGAATGGCGCAGGAAGATACGCTGATCCAGGTAACGGGATTGGTGCTGACCAGCGACAGCCTGCGGGCCGTGCCATTTACCCATGTCTATGTGAAAGGAAGCGGGAGAGGGGTAGTTGCCAATTATAAAGGGTTTTTCAGTATGGTGGTAACCCATGGAGATACGCTGGTGTTCTCAAGTGTTGGATTTAAAAAAGCAGAATTTACGGTGCCACACAACCTTGATAAGCCCAGATACAGCCTGATTCAATTGCTGACACGCGATACTATCTACCTGGATGAAACGGTCATTTATCCCTGGCCCACCCCGGGTGATTTCAAGCGGGCCTTCCTCACCCTCGACATTCCCGATGACGACCTCGAAAGAGCCAAAAAGAACCTGGACCAGAGCCTGATGAATGAGCTGGCCAGCCAGATGCCGGCCGATGCCAATGAAACAGTAGATTATTACCAGCGGCAGGAAGCCGACCGGTATTATTACTATGGTCAGCAGCCTCCTATGAATATTTTCAGCCCGCTTGCCTGGGCAGACTTCGTAAAAGCTTGGAAAAGAGGAGATTTTAGAAGAAAGTGATTACTTTACCCGTGCAGCCTGCGGGAAACGCATTTTATAGGGTATTTTCAGCTCGCCCCGGCTGATTTGTTGCAGCCGTTTGCGCAACAATCGCTTTTTCAGGGGCTTCAGGCGGTCGGTGAACAGGATGCCTTCGGTATGGTCATATTCATGCTGGATCACCCGGGCGGTTATCCCGTCAAAATCCCGGACATGCTCCCGGAAATCACGGTCCAGATAACGGATCCGGATTTTTTCCTTACGGATTACATCTTCGCGGATAAAGGGAATGCTCAGGCACCCTTCTTCCATGGCCCACGGCTTTCCGGATTCTTCTTCGATGCAGGCGTTGATAAACACTTCTTTCAGGTTTTCCACCCCATTGTTATCTGTATCTTCCTCCGTGGCCTGGGCAATGTCTATGATAAACAGGCGGATGGTTTTATCAACCTGTGGCGCTGCCAGGCCTATGCCGTTAGCGCTGTACATGGTTTCAAACATATTGTCAATCAGCTCCTGCAGGCCGGGGTAGTCCGGTGCGATCTCTTTGCATTTTTCCCGGAGCACCGGGTCGCCATATGCTACGATGGGTAAAATCATATTCTTTTCTGGTCTAAATAGGTTTTAAGGATCAGGGAAGCGCTGATCTGATCGAGGTTTTCTTTTTTCTGCCTGTCTTTTTTCTTGTACCCGGCCTGTACCATTGCGCGCGCGGCTATTTTGGACGTAAACCGTTCATCCACCCAGTGCAAAGCAATGCCCGGGAAGGCTTCCTGCAATTTCCGGGCAAAGTTTCTGGCCGCCTGGGCTGATTCAGCGGGGGTATTGTCCAGATTTCTCGGATCGCCCATTACAAAACATCCAATCGGTTCACTTAGTGCGAATTCCTTCAAAAAAAGGATTACCTCCCCGGGGGGCAGGGTGCACCATGGCATGGCCAGTATTTCCAGCGGATCGGTCCGGGCCAAACCAACTCTTTTTGTTCCGTAATCAATACCAATTATCCTGGCCATACGCGGGGACAAAGTTAACCATATTTACCGATTAAGCTGAAAACCAGGTGGCCGCGATAAAAAACACGGCATACATCACCGATGCCACGCCATTGGTAGTGAAAAAGGCAAGATTCACCCGGCTCAGGTCATTGGGTTTCACCAGGGTATGCTGGTAAACTAAAAGGGCCAGAAATAGGGAAGTCCCTATCCAGTACAGCCAGTGAAACCCTCCCAGCCAGCCAATAGCCAGCAGGGCCAGGCCCGAAACCATGTGAACCAGCGAGGAAATGGCAAGAGCTTTTTTCCGGCCCGCGCGGGCCGGGATGGAATGCAGGCCTTTTTCCCGGTCGAAGGTGTCGTCCTGCAGGGCGTAAATTATATCGAACCCGCTGACCCATCCGAGTACCGCCAGCGAAAGCAGCACCGGCAGGTAGTGAAACCGCCCGCTAACGGCCAGGTAAGCCCCCACCGGAGCCAGCGAGAGGCCCAGCCCCAGGATGAAATGACTCAAAGCCGTGAAGCGCTTGGTGTAACTGTATAGCAGGATTACGGCCAGCGCCACGGGCGACAGATAAAAGCAAAGCGGGTTGATGAACCAGGTGCAGGCAATGAACAGCGCGCTGTTTATGAAGACAAACACGGCAGCCGCCCGGGTTGAAACCAACCCGCGCGGGATTTCACGCTGCGCGGTCCGTGGATTGAGCCGGTCGTATTTCCGGTCGGCCAGGCGGTTGAAGGCCATGGCCGCGTTGCGGGCGAACACCATGCAAAGCACCACGAGCAGCAGGATCATTGCATCGAATCCGTAATGATGGCGCCACACGGCCATGAAATACCCGGCCAGGGCAAAAGGCAGGGCAAATATGGTGTGGGCGAATTTGACCAGCGACAGATAATGTTTCATGCGCCTGCAAAGGTATTCAAACCCGGCCATTCCCGGATGCGGGTTCAGGGATAAATCCCCAGCCCCAGGCTGTCGCGGTACACCGTATCCCGCAGGTCGTTGCGGGTCCAGTAATCGAGCAGCAGGGTGTTTGTGAGGCGGGCTTCCGAGGTCATCAGATGGGCCTTCTCGCCAAAGCCGGACTGGTAGGTTTCCCGGAATCCCAGTATACGATACGGGAATTCCTTTTCCACCGTAACCTCCAGCGAACGTTTGATTGAGGTGTAATGAACCGAATAAGTACGCGTGGAATCGCTTTCGGTCCAAGAAGCTTCAGCCTTCTGCGGTTCATAGGGTTCGTGCCGGAACCGCAGGTACTGAAACGAAGGAATGAGTTCGGTCTTTCCTTCGGGCAGGGAACCCGGGTCAATGCGCAGGCGGGTGAAAATTTCATCTTCCAGCAATATGGCCGGGACCCGCAGGCCCTGGTCGGCTTCTTCAGTAAAGTAGGAATGCTGTTCTCCTTCATATCCCTGCCCGTTGAAGTCCATGCGGGTGAACACATGACCGCACCATTCCTGCATGCTGAAGGTTTCGCGCAAAGTGAACGGGTTTTCTGCCAGGTTCACCGGGGTGAAGATGGAAGACATGATGGAATACGGGTAAATCCCGGTCAGGAATTTACGGACCATGTTCATCTTCAGCACCGGGATGTCGGTATTGTCCTCATTGAAACTCTTTACATGTTTTTCAGGGTCCATGTGCTCTGTAACAAAGATCAGTACGGCATCCCCCTTGCGGATTTCTCCGTAACGGGCTTGTTTCAGGGCGTAATGGTTTAGTTCCGCCTGGTTGTTGTACCAATAATCGTTGAATGCCTGGCTGGTGCTGTAAGCCGGCTTGGGCAGTTTTTTATCAGTGGTATGTTTCTGTGAATCCGAGGTTTTTTGGCAGGCGCTGAGCGCCAGAGCAGCAAATAGTATCCTAGTGAATTTCATGGGTCAGATATTTTAATTGGAGCAACAAAGGTAAAGGTGGAAAAGTTGTAAAAAGGTGACAATAATTACCGCCTTTGCTGAATCCAGGCCGTGAATTCCGGGAGAGGTTTGGCATTGAGCACATGCCGGGCTTCCAACCCGCCTTTGCGTGCCGCGTAGATGCCGTACCGGACATCTTCCAGACCATCGACATGGTGCGCGTCCGGGTTGATGGATATGAGCACTCCGGCTTCCGCGGCCATGGGCAGCCATTTCCAGTCGATGTCCAGCCGGTTGGGGTTGGCGTTCAGTTCTATTACTATGTTATGCTCCGCGCAGGCCCGGATGATTTCTTCATGGTCCACCGGGTATCCTTCCCGGGAAAGGAGGATACGGCCGGTCAGGTGGCCGAGAATCCGTGTGTAGGGGTTGGCAATAGCACGCAGCAACCGCTCCATAGCTTTTTCCATTGGCATGCGCAGGTTGCTGTGCACCGAGGCGATGACCAGGTCGAATGAGGTAAGGACTTCATCCGGATAATCCAGGTTGCCGTCTGAGAGGATATCCGCTTCAATGGAAGAAAACAGGCGGAAAGGGGCCAGCCGATCGTTAAGTTCCCGGATTTGCTCCTGCTGAGCCTTGAGTCGCTCAATATCCAGCCCGTTGGCATAGAAAGCCGAACGACTATGGTCGGAAACCACGGCATATTCATAGCCTGCATCGCGGCAGGCCAACGCCATTTCTTCCAGGGTGTTCAGCCCGTCACTCCAGGTGGTATGCCAGTGAATGACACCCCGCAGGTCTTTCCGTTCAACCAGGCGTGGCAATTGGTTTTTTTTGGCTTTTTCCAGCCAACGGGTCCCGTTTCGGAGTTCCGGGGCAATGTATGGCAGCCCGGCTTTGCGAAAATAATCCGCTTCGGCTGAGCCGGGGCGCAATGGAACCGGCCACGCTTTCAGAAAAGCATCGTCCCCGGTGGTTTTCAGAAGCAGGTAGCCGGAATTATCCGGATCTGCCAGGTAAAGCCTGACTTTGGTTCCCACCGGGGTTACCGCGCTGATGTGCCCGTTTTCGGCCATCCGGTTTTCGAACAGGTGCAATGCATCGAGCTGCTCCGCCAGGCCGGGCTCCGGATATTTCAGCAGGAATTCCAGTTCATCGACCAGGATTTCCCTGCGCCTTAAAGCGCCTGTAACTTGCACTTCCAGCCCGGGGATGGCAGCCGTCATGCGGTTTATGATTTCCCGGGCTTCGGCCTCGGCTTCCGCATACAGCCTCTTGCCCCGGTTGACGAGGTAGTATTCCAGCTGCCTGCGCACATTCTCCTGGGTTTTCGTGCCAAATCCCTTCAATAGGGCCAGACGGTTTTCCTGGCAGGCGTACAGCAGTTCCCCGGGGCTTTCAATGCCCAGTTCACGCCAGATGATACCGGCTTTTTTTCCACCAAGCCCTTTGATGCTTAGCATTTCCAGCACCCCGTCCGGGGTTTTTTCGAGGTATTTGTCGAGCAGGGGCAGGGTGCCCGTTTCCAGTATGTCCCGGATTTTTTTCTGAATAGCCGGTCCGATGCCTTTCACTGTGGCCAGTTCCCGGACATCCAGCTGGTCGAGCGGTACGGGCAGGCGTTCGATCTGGTAGGCTGCGTTCTGGTATGAACGGATTTTGAACGGGTTTTCATCGTACAGTTCCAAGAGTTTGGCCAGCAGCCGGAAACGGGCGGCAATTTCTTTGTTAAGGGTAGTGCTCATGGTTAGTAGCCTTAAAGTTAAGACAAGGTATAAAAAAAGCCCACCGCTGGGCAATGGGCTGATTTTTTTATAAAGTAAGGAATTTTGCTTGTCAGGACAGGTTTTTGGCCTGCTCAATCCAGCCGTCTTTTTCTACCTTCGCGGGTTTGATGCCGGTTTTGGCTTCCAACTCGGCCAGGTCATCAGCCGTCCAGGCAGCTATCTGGGCATAGGTTGTGATTCCGGCCTCGTTCAGCTTCTTTTCATAAGCCGGCCCGAGGCCTTTGATTTTTTTCAGGTCGTCCTTGCCGCTTGCTTCTGGAGCCTTGGCAGGCTTTTCTTTTACTTCAGCTTTGGCTGCAGCCGGTTTTTCGGGCGCAGCTTTTTTGACTGGAGCTTCTTTTGCCGGAGTTTCCTTTGCAACCGGTTTTTTGGCGGTGGCAATGACCTGTCCGGTTGCAGCCGCGTATTCCTCAGGAGTTAAAACCGATACATACGAACGGTTATTGCGCCTTTTGCGGAAATATACAATGCCTTCCCGGAGGGCAAACAGGGTGTGGTCCTTGCCCATACCCACTCCGTCACCGGGATGATGGCGGGTGCCGCGCTGGCGGACGATAATATTCCCGGCAATCGCTACCTGGCCGCCAAATATCTTTACACCAAGCCGTTTACTTTCTGATTCGCGTCCGTTCCGCGTACTACCAGCTCCTTTCTTATGTGCCATGGTTCAGGTGTTTTTCAGATTTTTTAAGAGATCTTTTCAATCTTGATCCTGGAAAATTGCTGGCGATGCCCGTTTTTGACACGGTATCCCTTGCGCCTTTTCTTTTTGAACACAATCACCTTGTCGCCTTTGACATGTTCCAGTATGGTGGCGCTTACTTTGGCTTTTTCCAGCACCGGGGTACCGACTTCTACCTTGCCGTCATTGTCTTTCAACAGAACCCTGTCAAATTCTACTTTGTCGCCTTCCTTTCCTTCCAGGCGGTGAACAAACAGTTCCTGGTCTTTTTCAACCTTGAATTGCTGTCCAGCTATTTCTACTATTGCATACATGATTTGTGGCTGATTAAAATCGGAGTGCAAAGGTAAATAAAGTGAGCGGATTTTTCAATTTCCCTGAAGGTTTTATTGCAGCCTGCTTTTTATGCCCGGGACCGGTAAGAAAGAATTGCCCGGTTTGCCAGGCGGATATACAGGGGCGGGGGATTTGGCAAGAGAAAAACCGGATGCTAACATCCGGCCTTTCCAGTGCAATGTCTGCGGGAGCGGTGCCCCTTTTCGCGCATCAGGATGAGGCGCGCGCTGAAGCCGGCTTCCAAGCCCAGCTTCGTGGCCTTGAAACCGAGTTCCGGGGAAGGATAGTTGAAATCCAGCCGGGGTTTCACGTCCAGGCTCAGCAGGAGGGGCAGCAGGGGTGTTTTCAGTTCAACCCCTGCGATGGCATCCGGGCCCCAGATCATCTGCGTGTTCTGGATATTGCCCAGGTGGGCGCCTCCGCCCAGGTAAATGTTGAAGCTCCTGAACAGGAGGGGGAAGTGGCGTTCCATCAGCAGGGTGCCCGTAAATTCATCGGTTCCCATTTCAAGGATGCCTTCCATGGTGTGGAACTCGCCCGTGCGTTGCTGCAGGGTCAGGCCCACGTGCCGGGGGTCGAGCCGGATGCCCAGGGCGGTGTTGTATTTTTGGGCATGGAGCGCAAGGGCCAAAATCATAATCATCATTCCTAGGGCAATTGTCTTTTTCATCATTGACAGGTTTTGGTTCGCCCCGCTTTAACGCAAGGGTTATGCCAGTTTATTTTCCAGCTGTCGCAAAACCTTCACCCGCAGCCAGGCGGGCGGGTGGGAGTAGTGCAGGGAAACGTACCACGGGTGGGGCCACGGGAAAGACAGGTTGCCGGTGCTCAGCTTGCGCAGGGCATCGGCCAGGGCACCGGCCCCGTAGGTTTCGGCTGCGAAACGGTCGGCTTCGAACTCGAATTTCCTCGAAAAATAATTGCCCAGCCAGCCGGTGAGGAGGCTCAGGGGCTGGAAAATGAGGGCAAAGGCCAGGGCGGTCAGGTGAAAGGAAGCGCTGTCTGCCCCGAGGGCCAGTGCAGGCTCCGGGTGCTGCAGCATCCAGCCGAAGAGGGCAAACACCAGCCCCGTGGTGAAAGCCGACAGCAGCAGTCCCTTGAGGATGTGCTTTTTCCGGTAATGGCCGACTTCGTGGGCCAGCACGGCCACCAGCTCCCCGCGGGTGTGTTTTTCAATGAGCGTGTCGTAAAGCACAATGTCCTTGCGCCTGCCCAGCCCGCTGAAGAAGGCGTTGGCCTTGGACGAGCGTTTCGAACCGTCCATGACGCTGATCTTGCCGAGCGGGAAACCGGTTTTCCGGGCATACGCGGTGATGGCATCGCGCAGGGGCCCTTCATCCAGCGGGGTGAGCTTGTTGAACACCGGCAGCAGCACGGCCGTGTAGAACATGGACAGCAGCGAGCTGAACCCCAGCACCAGCAACCACGCAAATACCCAGAACCACTTGCCGGTTAACAGGTAAAGGAAAACGATGTTGACCAGTAAACCGCCCGCAAACAAGCTGCCGAGGGCCAATTCTTTGAACCGATCGGTAATGAAAACGGAGGGAGTGGTTTTGTTGAACCCGAAGCGCTCCTCGATGACAAAGGTCTTCCACGCGCTGAAGGGGATGGAGAGAAGCCAGGCGCCCAGCCCGAGGATGCCGAAAAAGAGCAGGGCCTGCACCACGGGATGGGCTGCCCGGGCCTGCACCCACTGGTCGAGGCTGCCGAAAAAACCGGTGAAGAGCAGCACCAGCAGCAGGGCGGTGGACAAGGTGCCCGACACCAGCCCCAGGCGGAAGTGCTCGCGGTGGTAGGCCAGCGCTTCGCGGTATTTTTCCGGTGTGTAGAAATCCCGCAGGGCTTCAGGCACCTCTGCCGGGGCATGGTTCAGGTTCAGCCAGTCGAGATACAGGTCTGTGAAGAACCCGAGTACAACCAAAAGGGCGATGAGGTATAAGATTGTTTCAGCCATGGTACAAAACTACGGCAACCGGAATATTCTCGCCCGCAGGTGAATTACTAACTTTGCCCCCGTGGGATGGAAAGCTATTGCGATCAAACCCTATGCGCGTGCTTTGGTGCGCAAGCTGCACCGTTGGCGCCAGCAGCCACTGAAGGACCAGCAACTCATCTTCCGGAACCTGTTGCGGCAGGGAGCTTCTACCCGGTTTGGCCGTGATCATGACTTTGAAAAGATCCGGTCCTACGAGGATTTCCGGAAAGCAGTGCCTGTTCGGGATTATGAAGGGCTACGTTCCTATATTGATCGCATGGTGGCAGGAGAAACGGATGTTTTATGGCCCGCCCGGCCGCTGTATTATGCTAAAACTTCCGGCACTACTTCAGGCGCCAAATTTATTCCCATTTCACGCCAGTCAATTTCCAATCATATTCACACGGCAAGGTACGCCCTGATGAATTACATGGTTTGTTCCGGCAACTACCGCATTTTTGACGGGAAAATGATTTTCCTTTCCGGCAGCCCTCGGTTAGATAAAACCAACGGGGTCCTGACCGGCAGGTTGTCCGGCATTGTAAATCACCATATACCGGCATGGATCCGGGGCAACCAACTGCCCAGCTGGGAAACCAACTGCGTGGAAGACTGGGAAACCAAAGTGGACAAAATCGTGGAGGAAACCATACGGCAGCCCATGACCCTTATCAGTGGGATACCGCCCTGGGTGGTGATGTATTATGAGCGCCTGGTGGAAAAATCCGGCAAAAGGGTGGGGGACTTGTTCCCGGGGTTCCGGGTATTCATGCATGGCGGGGTGAATTTTCAACCCTATGAGCAGAAACTCGGGGAACTGGTCGGCCGTCCGGTGGATACATTGGAAACTTACCCTGCCTCGGAGGGATTTATTGCTTTCCAGGACCGGGTGGACAAACCCGGCCTGCTGCTGAATACCGCTTCCAGCATTTTCTATGAGTTCATCCCGGCCGGGGAAGTGCATACGGACAATCCCACCCGCCTGTCACTGGAGGAAGTAGAACCGGGCGTGAATTATGCCATAGTGCTGAATACCAATGCCGGGCTTTGGGCTTACCTGTTGGGCGATACGGTCCGCTTTATTTCCCGGGAACCGTACCGGCTGGTGGTCACCGGCCGGGTCAGCCATTATATTTCCGCGTTCGGGGAACATGTCATTTCCGAAGAAGTGGACCGGGCCATGGTGACGGCCTGCGACAAAACCAAAGCCCGGGTGATTGACTTTACCGTGGCACCGCAGGTAAACCCGGTAGAAGGATTGCCCTACCATGAATGGTTCGTGGAGTTTTCAAAAATGCCGGAAGACGTGGATCGGTTCGCCCGCATCCTGGATGAAAACCTGCAGGAGCAAAATTCCTATTACCGGGATTTGATCACTGGGAAAGTCCTTCGCCCACTGGTAGTAACCTTGCTGCAAAAGGATGCCTTTCGCAGCTATATGAAATCCCGGGGGAAATTGGGCGGGCAGAACAAGCTGCCCCGCCTGCGCAACGACCGGCAGATAGCCGATGAACTGAAACCATATATTTGGACCGGGGAAAAGGCGTAAGCCGGCTCCCGCAAAATCACCAGTCACTGGATACGAAAAAAAGACATATCGCGATACTCGGTTCCACCGGCAGCATCGGGAAACAGGCCCTGGAAGTGATAGCCGCTTACCCGGAAGTGTTTGCGGCAGAACTGCTTACGGCCAGCACCAACAGCGACCTGCTCATCGAGCAAGCCCGGCAGTTCCGGCCCAACATGGTGGTCATTGTTGATGAATTGGAATATGGCAAGGTGCGAGACGCCCTCGATCCCCTGGGCATCAAGGTGTTTACCGGAGCCGCCTCGCTGGAGCAGGTGGTTCAGTTTGATGAGGTGGACATCGTGCTGACCGCCATAGTCGGTTTTGCCGGCCTGCATTCCACCCTGAAAGCCATCGAGGCGGGCAAAACCATCGCGCTGGCCAACAAGGAGACGCTGGTGGTGGCCGGCCACCTGATCACTTCGCTGGCCCGGGAGAAGGGTGTAAACATTTACCCGGTGGATTCCGAACATTCTGCCATATTCCAGTGCCTGGCGGGAGAGTTTCATAACCCGGTGGAGAAGATTTTTCTTACGGCTTCCGGAGGCCCGTTCCGGGGCATGTCGATCGAGGATTTGCGGCAAATCACCCCCGCCCAGGCTCTCAGGCATCCCAACTGGAACATGGGCGCCAAAATCACCATCGACTCCGCCACGCTGATGAACAAAGGCCTCGAGGTAATCGAAGCCCGGTGGCTGTTCGGCCTGGTGCCCGAAAAAATCGAAGTGATCGTTCATCCGCAGTCCATCATTCACAGCATGGTGCAGTTCCGGGATGGCTCCATCAAGGCGCAGCTGGGCCTGCCGGATATGCGCCTGCCGATACTGTACGCCCTGGCATATCCCCAGCGCCTGCCGACCAATTACCCGCGGTTTGACATAGCCGATTACCCGTCCCTGACCTTCGAGAAACCGGATACCGATACCTTCCGGAACCTGGCCCTGGCTTACGAAGCCCTGCGGAAAGGCGGCAACCTGCCCTGCGTGCTGAATGCCGCCAATGAAGTGGCTGTACAGTCTTTCCTGGAAAGGAAAATTCCTTTCCTATCGATTCCCGAGCTGGTCGAAAAGGCAATGGAATATATTCCCTTTGTCAGCGAACCCGTTCTGACCGACCTGGAAAACACAGACCGGGAAACCAGGTCCTGGGTATCGGAGCAGGTGGCAAATGACCATTGATTCCGGGCAGGCTGAAAAGGTAATTATGGTTTTATAACCGACAAAATACTTCCAATTAGGCGCAGGTCGTTAACTTTGCCCGGCAAACAATTTATTCCGCATGGTCATTCTTATCAAAGCCCTCCAGTTTTTCCTGAGTCTTTCCATTTTAATTATCCTTCACGAGTTCGGACATTTCCTGGCTGCCAGGCTTTTCAAAACCCGTGTGGAGAAGTTTTATCTTTTCTTCAACCCGTGGCTGACTTTGTTTAAAAAGAAAATCGGTGACACCGAATACGGCATAGGCTGGCTGCCCCTGGGCGGATATGTCAAGATTGCCGGGATGATTGACGAATCGATGGACCGCGAAGCACTGAAAAAACCTCCGCAGCCGTGGGAATTGCGCAGCAAGCCGGCCTGGCAGCGCCTGATCATCATGCTGGCAGGGATTATCGTCAACGCTATCCTGGCCATCCTGATTTTTGCCATGGTTCTCTTTGTCTGGGGCAAACCCTACCTGCCCCCGGAAAACCTGACCTACGGGGTGTATGCCGATTCCATAGGGACGAAAATCGGCATACAGGATGGCGATAAAATCATTGCCATAGACGGCCGGCCGTTCAAGGATTTCAACAAGCTGAATTACGAAATCATTATCCATGAAGCCACCTCGCTGGATGTGGAAAGAAACGGGGAGATCATCACCCTGCCCATCCCGGAAGGCACGATCAATGCCATCATCACTTCGCGTAACCGCAGCATTGCCTATCCGCGGTTCCCGGTGAAAGTCAAGGAAGTGATTCCGGGCAGCCCGGCTGAGGAGGCGGGCCTGCAGCCGGAAGACCAGATCATTGCCGTAAACGGGGAGGATACCTGGTTTTTTCACCGGTTTCGCAAAGCGTTGCAGGACAATAAGGACCGGGAGATCGACCTCTCGGTGGTCCGCGTGCCGGACACCCTGCATTTGCATCCGGTGGTTCGGGAAGACGGCACGATCGGGTTTCAGGGGTATTCCCTGGCGTATTACCTGAAACAGGATACGCTGCATTACGGGTTTTTTGCTTCCTTCCCGGCCGGCCTTCATGAAGCGTGGGTCAACCTGAAAGACTATGTAAAGCAAATCGGTCTCATCTTTACCTCCAAGGAAATCAAGGCCAGCGAATCGGTCGGAGGGTTTATCAGCATCGGGAGCATATTCGGTGATACCTGGGACTGGCACCGTTTCTGGAATATGACGGCCTGGCTGTCCATTGTGCTGGCCTTCATGAACCTGTTGCCCATTCCCGCCCTGGACGGGGGCCATGTGCTGTTCATCCTGGTGGAAATGGTGAGCGGGCGCAAACCGAGCGACAAATTCCTGGAATATGCCCAGGTGGTAGGCATGATCCTGCTGATTGCCCTGCTGATCTTTGCCAATGCCAACGATGTAATCAGGCTATTCAGGTAATACGGAGAAAAGGCAGGTTCAAACAGCCGGGGTCAGGGCTTTTATTTCCGGCATTTCGTTATACAACCTTCCGTCCAGTTTTCGCCCTGCTTTTTTCTTCTTGAATCCGCCCCACTGTTTGAAGAAAAATTTAACGCCCGTCTCTTTACACTGGTCTCGGATTTCAAGCACCCATTCCTTTTTCATGGGCCTGGCCTTCGGTCCGGATTCACCGCCAACAATGACCCAATCAATGTCATGCAGATTTAAACCGGGTAATGGGCCGAGCAGCGGTTCCAGCGAAAGGAATTTTATAAATGCCCCGGTGCTTCGCAGGTAATCAATCCGCTGAATAACTTTTTGATTCTCCACGGAAACACCCATCCAGATATTTGGGGTCCATTCCAGCAGGGGGCTGTATTCCGCCAGGATATCAGCCCGTTTGGTCAGCAACTGGAAAGTATGCATGGGGTTATCGCGCATGACCCTGAACACTTCCCGGATGTAGTCAAGCGGAACGTCTTTGTGAAACAAATCGCTCATGGAATTCACGAACACCAGTTTGGGCTTCTTCCAAGTATAGGGAATGTTAAGCGTATCCGGATGCAGGGTTAGTTTAAACCCGTTCCGGTATTTGGGCTGCCCCATTGCCTTCAGGCGTCTGGACATAATTTCCGCGTAGCAGAATTTACATCCATCCGAGATTTTCGTGCACCCTGTGGTGGGGTTCCAGGTCATTTCCGTCCATTCAATGCGGGATTGGGCCATGACTAAAAGTTTAGTGATGTTTGGGGATTGGCGTACTTCTGGACTTCTCTCCAGAATTTATTTCCTAAATTATGTTTTGAAAAAAAAGCAAGATAATAAAGAGGGAGATTTCTTTTATCAGACCTGATCTGTTGAAAGGTGTCTGTTACTTTATAACCCAATTTTTCCATATTCATTTTATAATGTCTAGCTAAGAATCGAACAAAGCTCTCATTACTTTCAATTTTTTCATTTCTCCACTCAGAATTATCAATGAACAGGTCGATTTTATCGTTTTCGCTTTCAAGGTATGTTTTATAATTGCGGTTTGCGTCCATATGCAATGCTAGAAGAATAAGAAAGTCCATTTTAAGGACTCCCAACTTTTTAATGGTATTAAAATGAAGGTTCAATGAGTATGGATCAACAAAACAAAATGATAACACACCACTTTCTCTCGAATAGGAAGGTATTACGTTCTTAACCTCGTCAACAATTTTATTAATGTCTCCATTAAAAAATACAACGTCTTTATCGGGAAAAATACGATTGACACGAACCTGTAGGGCTTCAATTAAACCTTTTTTCTTCTCGCAGAAGATATATTTTGTGAATGGTACAGGGAGCTATAAAGATATTAATGGTGAACCATAAATGATTTGGTTTGTATTTCTAATTCTGGAATAGCCACTCCCTGCAAACAAATCTAAATAGATGAGATTAGGCCATTGAGCATGCATGCTTCTTGTAAATATTTGGCAATAATGTCCGAAAAGCTTGTATTTCTGTAGAGCCCAACTACCTACTTCAGGAGCAGGTAAACCATCGTCTTGAGCTTCGATTATTGGATTCCAATTATCTTTAGACATTTCAATTATATTGAATCACCCCTTTAACGATCCCTTCAATTTTTACTGCTTCCGGTTTTGCCAGAATCGGGGAATATTTTGCCTGGTTTTCAGAAGCTAATATAACCTGTTTCTGCTGTATGAAAAATTTCTTGATAAGCACCATTGAATTGTACACGCACACTACCATGTCTCCGTTTTCCGCGACCCGGCTTTTTTTGGCTATCACCAGGTCTCCCGTTTTGATTTTTGGTTCCATGGAATCCCCCCTGGCTTCGACCAGGAAAGCATCTTTTGCCGGAAACCGGATAAGCCGGGAAGCGATGGGGATACGGTCTATCGGTTTGCCGTCCAGTATGGAACCCTCCGGGCCGCATCGGGCCATGCCGTACAAATTCAGATAAACAATCGGCTTTTCCGGTTCGGGAAGAATATCTTCTTTTATCGCGTAAAATGATTGAGTAAATTCATTAGAAAGAACAAGTATATAATACTTGTAATAACATAAATGAGAATGCTTTATTATTTCTAGTAGTGCTATATTTACTTACATTAAACTTACGTTTAGAATTAAAATTGTAAGAGTCTGTAAAAAGAAAACGCGCATAATAATATAGCAGATGGGTATTTTGAAATAATACTTTCTTTTTTATATTTGCTATGTAAATACCTAATTTTAACGAGAAAAAGAAATGAATTGTATTACCTTTTAAAAAAGAGAATTATGGAAAAATCAAAGAAAGAAGAGAATTATGAAATCACAATTGATCAAAAGCACTACAAAGTTAAGGATCGGTTTATTACAGGAAGTCAAATTAAATCATTGGCTGGCGTGCCTTCAACTTATGGTGTTTGGTTAAAAGTTAAGGGACCTCACAACGATAAGGAGATAATGGACGATGAAAAGGTTGACTTAAAAGAACATGGTGCGGAGCATTTCTTTACTGGTTCAAAAACAACAACGGCAGGATGACATTCTTACCGGAGGCTGATAGGGACTATTTAAGATCGAAGGAGTATCAATTTGAGGAAATAGTTGATAGTAATAGAAATGGACTGGTAATTAGAGATTATTGTTTGCCAAAAGAAAAGTTCAATATTGAAATAGCAGACTTATTAATATTAATACCGCCTTGCTATCCTGATGTAAAACCTGATATGTGGTATTTTTACCCCGCCATTTTTTTAACTCCCTCAAACCGGGTAATACCACAAACAGAGGGCACTATACATTTTGGAGGTAGAGAATGGCAAAGATGGTCTCGTCATTTTCCAGCTAGTGAATGGAGAGCTGGAATAGATGGAATACATACTTACTTAAAGAAAATAGATTCATCATTATTAAATGCTTAATGAGATATACATTAACATTGCAGGAGTCACATTACGAAGCACTTCGTAATCATTTAATTCGAAAAGATCAACGAGAAAGGGTTGCTTTTATAATTTGTGGACGTTCCAAAATTGGAAGTCTTGAAGAACGATTTCTTACCCGGGAAGTTATTCTTTTTGGTGATGACAAGCTATTGATTTCTCGTCCTAATCAGGTAAAATGGGACAACTACCATTTTATAAAGATATTAAAAGATATTGAAACTAAAGGTTTTGCTGTTGTAATTATTCACAATCATCCATCTGGTTTTGAAGATTTTTCAAAAGCAGATGATGAGGGGGAATATCATCTTTTTAAATTAACTTTTAACCGTAATGGTGGAACCAGACCACATGCAAGTTTGATCATGATGCCTGATGGACTCATATTTGGTAGAGCTTGGAAAAGTGATTTGTCCAATGAACCGCTTTCATTGATAAGAATAATCGGAAAAACATTTCAGCTATATTATCCAAACAGGTTAAAAAATTATCAGTCTCCTGAGGCTTTCCATCGACAGCAATTGGCATTTGGAAAAGCTTTAATTCAAGACCTATCTCAAATAACTTGTACAGTCGTTGGGGCAGGAGCAACGGGTTCTGCTACTGCTTTGCTATTAACCCGTTTGGGAATTGGAACTATTAATATCATAGATAAGGACATTGTTGAGAAGACTAATTTAAATCGATTGCATGGTGCAACAGTCAAGGATATAGGCAAAAGCAAAGTGGATGTCTTAAGGAAGAGTATTGAAGAAATAGGATTGGGGACGCGTGTAAATGTATCAAGTGATTGGGTTGATGCTAAATCCAGCATTGAACTTCTGAAGAGTAGTGATATAATTTTTGGTTGCACAGATGATCATGCTGGTAGAATATTACTCAATCGTTTTGCCTATTTCTATCTTACACCGGTAATTGATATGGGGTTATTTATTAAACTTAAAGATGATTCTTCTGGAATGCAGAGTCTGCAGGGAAGGATATCTTATTTATATCCTGGAAGTGATTGCCTTTTGACAAATGGGAACATTAATATGGATATTGCGATTGCTGAAAACCTGAAGAGAAAAAATCCGGAGCAGTATAATGACCTAAAAAATGAAAAATATGTGATAGGAGAGGGAAATCAATCTCCATCTGTAGTAACATTTACTACACAAATTGCATGCATGGCAGTTAATGAATTTCTTAACCGAATACAGAAATTTAATCCAAATGGATTTCAATCTCATAAATTATATTTTTTTAACTTAGATGAAAAAATTGTTCCTCATAATGACAAAAAGAATTGCTGTCAAATCTGTGGCGTTGATTCAAATTGGGGTAGAGGAGACATGGAGCCTTTCTTAGATATGGCAATGTAACTAATATAAAAATGAATTTATACCATAAAGCGGTTGGATATCTTTACTGGAAGTTTGGACTATTCAAATATCGAGCTAAAATGATTTTGGAGAACCCAAAACCTGAAGAAATTAAAAAAAATATAGTTTATATCGTGGGTGGTAAGAATTATGTTAAATGGGCATACCTTAAATGCCCAGATTGTTGTGGTGAAACCATTTTATTGTCACTTGTATCTAACAAAGGTCCTTCATGGAAAATAAAACAAGATAAAAAGGGACGAGTAACGAGATATCCTTCTATTTTTAAACAAGATGGATGTAGAAGCCATTTTTTTATTATTGATGGAAATTTAGTTTGGTTGAATAATGAAAATGAAGAAGAGCACAAAGAATATTTCAATGTTATTGGGAAGCAGGCAGATACATTTTGTTCAATAAAGCTGTGAAGAATGAATCTAGTTCTACGATAGTTTGAGATTGGAAGGATATGATTTCAGCCAAACTATCAAGCATATAAACAATTTCTTGTTGTTTCTCAATGTTGGGAAGTGGCATTTTAATTTGATAGAATTTATCCATTTTTAATCTTCGCCTGTTAGTACTTCCCTCGCTCGCAGCTTTGCAGGCATTATCAAAAAGCATGGTGCGGGAAAAATAATCGAAATACTTCGCTAATACACGGTCAGTGAAACTAAAAACTGGAAAGTCGTTGGTAACTATAGCACCGTCAAGCTCGGGCGGTATTAAACCCATTGCTCCATTCCTGGCATCAATTTTTGAGATGATAAAATAACCTTTCCTTACGATGAATTGGGCTGATCTGATTTTAGAACCTTGAATTATTTTTCTAAGTTGGACCCCTTTGTGATCCATTTTTACAGTAACCTGTTTGTATGCCTTTTCAGGAAGTATTTCAGCTGGATTCCTTTCGTGTACAAGTATTTCTCCGATTTCTATATTAGGGTATATGTTGTAATAATCGGTAAATATGCTGTTATGTAAATTTGTATATATCCTTCCCTGCTCCCTCCTCAGCTTTTCAATTTCCTCCATTCGCTGCCGCACGGCATCCAGCTTAGCTACAATGCGCTTTTGCTCTTCCAGTGGGGGGAGGGGGATTTCTACTGATAGGAATTTATCGGGTTTTATTTCGGTCTTTATTCCACTAGGGAAACTTTGTTTTAAATAAAAGGAAAATTCTCTACTTCTTAAGAAGTACCATAAATATTTTAAATCGACCTTTTTGTCATCGGGATAGTAAGACGAATAATGAATGGTGGCAGCTAATTCGCAACCAGTGTCATTGATTGCTATTGCTCCTTTCTCGACATTTATTCCCGAAATAACCAAGTCATTCGGTTGAATAGAAATTAGCTTTGTATTGGAGGTGCCATCATTGCGTATTAAAATAGTACCATCATTAAATCCAATCTTGGCAACAATTGGAATATCGCCTATAGCAACTTTGATAGCATCAGGTAGTTCGTTCCTATTATACAGAACCTCTCCCAATGGTGATTTTGGCCATCTATGCTTCATTTCCCACTGACTTGTTTTGATTCTCAGTCTAAAGCCTTATATATTTTCCCACCTTCCGGGGTATATCAAAAGTTCTTTGACAACTGTTCTTCAATAAACTGCTGTAATTCATCTTCACTGGGCAGTTGCAATTTGTAGCGGCTCACCAGCACATTATCCTTATCGGCCAGTGCGTAGCGCACCATCTGGGGTTTGCTTTCGGTACAAAGCAGAATGCCAATAGGAGGGTTGTCTCCTTCCTGCATCACCTTTTCCTTGTAATACTGCAGGTAAACATTCAGTTGTCCGATGTTTTCGTGCGTAAAACCTTCGGTTTTCAGCTCGATCAATACATGACACTTAAGGATTCGATGATAAAATACCAGATCAATGTAGTAGTATTCGTCATCTATCAGTATGCGTTTTTGGCGAGCTTCAAAACAAAACCCGTATCCCAGTTCGAGCAGGAACTGCTGTAAATGATCAATCAGGGCTCTTTCGAGTTGCGCCTCTTCAAGCGTCTCATTAATGGGTAAGTCCAGGAATTCGAACACCATCGGGTCGCGAAGTGAAAGCGCTGTGTTTTCCGTTTCTGCTTTTGTATTGGCTAACTGACTTAATTTTTCCTTGTTGGCCGATAATCCTGAACGCTCGTAGAAAAGCGAATTTATTTGCCGCTTTAATTCCCTGACGCTCCAGGTGCCTTTTATACATTCGACCTCGTAGAAAGTGCGTTTTAGATTATCCTTTATCTTAATTAGCTCAACAAAGTGTGAGAATGATAAATGCGTTATCAGTTCCGTAGGGGGAACCGAAAGCCTGCTTGGGGATTCTTTTTGTGGTAAGGGTTGTTTCCCCGTAACCTGACTTTTTTGCAACCTTTCCCGAGATAAGCGTGCCGTTAATTCGTGGGACAGCGTCCCACGAATTACAGGGTTGTCCAATATGTGGGACAGTGTCCCGCGAATTTGATCATTGTCCGGATTGGCAAAGAGTTCGGAGAAGCGTGGGTAGGTGTTATAAAAAATTCGGAACCTTCTTAATTCACCATCACTTACGTTTGACAATCCTTTTCTTTTTAAAGCATTGGAAAGGCGCACAAGCAATTTATCGCCATATCGTGCCTTGTCGCTGCCGTTTTGTTCATACTCAACAATATAATAACCGATCAACCAATTGCGTATGGTGAGCAGCATATTGATGGCGGATTTCGCCCTGCCCTGAAGCTCATTGTGAACGGCAATTATTTTGTCAGTAAGATGTTTGAGATTCATCATTCCACCATTCGCTGAATTTCTTCCATCAATTTGAAAATTTTCAGTTCTTTCTCCATGATGGAACGCACAAGTTCCTTTGGATCCCTGTATTCAAACTCGCTCTTACGGTTGGGGTTTTTGAGGTCAAGGTTCACCGTTACATTGCCTCTGTCGTCCCGGCCGATAACCTCAGCTGCCGTAACCTTCCAGGCATGCTCGTTTTCTTCCCGTTTATTCCACCAGGCCTTTACCGGTTCAAATTCGGAGTATTGCAGGGGACGGGTTTTGCTGTATTTCCTGCGGTCTTCCGGTACGGGTACTTCATAGTACCATATTTCCTCCGTGGGGCCACCATGTTCGAAAAACAGCAGGTTGCAGGGAATGTCGGTATAAGGTGCGAACACGCCATCGCCCAGGCGCACAATGGTGTGCAGGTTAAAGTCCTCCAAAAGTTGTTTTTTTATTCGTGCGGCCACGCCATCGGCAAACAGTGTTCCGTTGGGTACCACCACGGCTGCCCTGCCGCCCCGGGTACCGGCTTTTTTCCTTCTCAGTTTCCGCATAATGAGCTGTAAGAAAAGCAGGGCCGTTTCGGTTGTCCGTTTGTCTTCGGGGAAATTGTTCAGGATGCCTTTTTCTTCTGACCCGCCAAAAGGCGGGTTAGTTATAATGATGTCTACCCGTTCGCTGTCGCCAATATCTTTCAGGGGTTTCCCCAGGGAATTGCGCGGGTCAATCCGGGGAAAATCCATCCCGTGGAGAAGCAGGTTCATCTGGCAAAGCAGGTAGGGCAGGGGTTTTGCTTCCCCGCCATAAACAGACCTGGTTTGCAGGATTTTCGAATCCTCTACGGTTTTGCATTGTTTTTTCAGGTGTTCAAATGCCTGCACCAGGAAGCCGCCTGTGCCGGCTGCCGGGTCCAGAACGGTTTCACCCAGCTGTGGGTTTATCATTTCCACCATAAACTGTACAACCGGGCGGGGGGTGTAGAATTCGCCCGCGTCTCCGGCAGCGTCCCGCATTTCCTTCAGAAGGCTTTCATACAGGTGGGCTAAGGTATAAATCTCTTCATTGGAGGTAAAGTGGATGCCGTCAATTTTATTAATGACATCCCGCAGTAAATAGCCATTGATCATCCGGTTAACCACACCCCTGAAAACAGTGGCGATTACGTCTTTGCGATTTGTGCCGTTTTCGCTTTGTAATGAGCGCAGATAAAACAATAGGCCGGGACCTTCTGTGCCGTCCGGCAGGGTGCATTTTTCCTGGTTTATAAAAGC
This sequence comes from uncultured Chitinophagales bacterium, assembly GCA_964422925.1. GTDB lineage: Bacteria > Bacteroidota > Bacteroidia > Chitinophagales > S012-47 > CAYRDC01. The sequence goes on from CAYRDC010000002.1 coordinate 116,659, forward strand.
CAGCAGGTCATCGCCCGTAAGCCCCTGGTTCCGGGCCCAATCGCGCCAGCGGTAGGGCGCTTCAATGGCCGGTCTGTATGGCTTGCCGGCCAGTTGGGCTTCCGTCTCCTGCATTGTTTCCATATCATCCAGAAATTTGAGGAACATAATCCAGGTAAGCATGGGCAGCCGGTCTGCATCACCGTTCAACCCCTTGTCTTTCCGCATAATATTGCGGCAGGACTTTACGATAGCTGAGAGCCTTTGCGCAGTGGTCAGCGGTTTTTGTTCTTTTTTTCTTCTACTCATTGTCTGAATCAGGATTTGTAGAATTACAGGATTCTCTGAATTAATTAATCTCGATGCAATACAGACTTTCTTGCTTTGGAATTTTTCCGCGCTGGCTTTGGATGATATTTGGGGTTAAACATGAGTTTGTATTCCAGGCTTTTACCGCCAAAATTTATCAGCAGTCCCAATGGAAAGTCATAAGCAACTGTGTAGTTTTTTGCCTGGGCTATGTGTACATCCTCTAATGCAACCAAGGCTTTTATTTCCACCACTACTTTGTCCTCAACAATAAAATCAGCCCTACGGGTGCCTACCTCAATATTTTCATAATAAACAGTTTGTTCCTGCTCCCTCACAAATCCCAATCCTGCTCTTTCAAATTCAATGGCAAGGCATCGTTGATAAATCACTTCCTGAAAACCGGGCCCCATGGTATTGTGCACTTTCATGGCACACCCGATTATCGTGTATGTAATCTCATCTTTAATGGACATGGAGATTCTTCATTTCAATTCTGTACATTCATCAATTCTGAGAATTCTGATTTAGACAGTTACGCAGCATATAAAAGTTGCTGCAATTCTTCTAAAGCTTTTTTAAGATTATCTACTCCGCCAAAGGCATCGGCAATCTCCAGGATGTTGCCTTTATCAGATATTGGTGGTGTTTTTAAAATTTCGGTATCAATTTGTTTCAAGCCAAACTGAATGTATTTATCCAGGATTATATTTAGTATTTCACGGGCTGTTTCACTGTATTGGGCAAAATAGTCAGGCTTGTTTTTTTTCAGCAGTTCCGCTCTTTGTTTACGGGTTTTGGGTTTAAGGTCAAAGGCTACATGACAAAGAAGATCGAACGGATCGGCATCGGGTTGCTTTACAATATCGGCCAGTTGCTCAAGGGCAATACCCTTTTCCTCCAGTTTCTCAAATAAGGTTTTACGCTGTGTAAGGTCATTCCAGAAGTTCTGAAGGTCTTTAATTGTCGGAAACATAGTGCGGATTTGCTCCCGGGCATATTGCGTGTACTGTATCGTTCGAAGTTTACCGTATGCGTCAGTTATCTGTACTGTTTCGTGGGCAATGGTTACGACCCCTTCTTCCAGATAAAATTTCCGGGGTTCTCCTTCGTCACTACCTGATGAACCACCTGGTATTTCATCGATGATGATACCTTCATCTTCAGGCGGCCCGGCAGGATATTCTTCAATTACAGTTCCTTCAATAGTTTCACCTTCATCGTCAATTTGCTCAGATGTAATAAGGGGTGGATCACCGTCAAATTCAGGATCTGCAAAATTTCGGGAGGCACTACCTGTATAATCCAGTATAGTGAAGAAAAATTTGTTTTTATCATCCCTTACACGGGTACCCCTGCCAATGATCTGCTTAAATTCGGTCATGGAGTTCACCATCCGGAAGATAACGATGTTGCGGCAGGTAGGTACATCAACTCCTGTACTCAATAACCGGGAAGTTGTGACAATCACCGGGAATTCTTCATCAATATCCATGAAACAGCTCAGGTAACCTCTGCCTGTATCACCCTCATCAGATACAATTCGAACTACATAATCCGGGTTTTCGCGGGTTATGTCGTTATTGAGATTATTCAATTCCCTCCGCATTTGATCTGCATGTTCCTGATCAACGCAGAACACAATGGTTTTGTCGAACCGGCCATTTTTTGTCATAAAATCGAACAAATGCCTGGCAACAGCTTTTGTACGGGGAAGGTAGGAGAGCGTGCGTTCAAAATCGGGCGTAGTGTATATTCCGTCTGGAATAGTTTGTCCATATTTATCTTTTTGTCCCTCCTGAGGACGGAAACCGGTTGCGTCCACATCCGTAACTATCCGGTGAACAATGTAAGGTGCTAAAAACCCGTCTTCAATACCTTGCCTTAAGCTATAAGTGTAAATAGGGTTACCGAAATACGCGTAAGTATCTTTGTTGTCGTCCCTTAGAGGGGTGGCAGTCAGGCCAAGCTGCACCGCAGAGGAAAAATATTTAAGAATAATTTTCCAGTTGCTGTCTTCTGCTGCGCTTCCCCGATGGCACTCATCCACCACAATAAGATCAAAGAAATTGCGGGGGAACCTGCGGAATAGTCCAGTACGGCTTGCGTCTTCCGCGATGGCCTGATAAGTTGAGAAGTAGATTTCACGGCTTGTTACCGGTCCGTCTTCCGAAATTAGGCACCGGGCGTCACCGAACAGGACAAAATCCTTTGAGTGGGGATCCTCTACCAGTACAGTTCTGTCAGCAAGAAAGAGCACTTTTGGCCTTCTGTATTCTCCGGTTCGGTTCCATCGATTGTGCCAGAGTTTGTAAATAATTTGGAAAGCAACAGTAGTTTTTCCTGTCCCGGTGGCCATAGTAAGCAGTACTCGTGTTTTTCCGTCAAGGATAGCTTTTACAGCCCGGTTAATGGCGATGGTTTGATAGTATCTGACTTGTTTGTCGGGAATCTTCACCAGTGGTTTCAACAAGGTTTCCCTGGTTTCTTCACTGACCGGATCAATATGGTTGAGCCGGTTCCAAAGTTCATCGGGAGTAGGATATGAAGCGATTTCTTTTTCAATTCCGGTGGTGAAATCGTATTCCAGTATTTGTTTTCCGTTAGTGGAATATGCGAATTGCAATCCAAGGATTTGCGCGTATTCTTTTGCCTGTTGCATCCCATCGGCCGCATTTTTATACCTGGTTTTTGCTTCCACAATGGCTATGGGGAAATCAGTGGAATACCGAAGCAGGTAGTCAAACCGTTTTCCTTTTCTCCTTCTTGCCCTGCGTCCGATAACGATGATCTTTCCGGGAGTGAAAGTTCGTTGTTCCAGTATCTGATCGTCATTCCACCCCGCTTTCTTCAACTGGGGCACAACCTCCTTACGGCAGGTGTCTGCTTCACTATCCTGTTCGAGGATTATTATTTTCTTTTCCTCATTCATCAACAATAAACAAAAATATAGTATTTCTCTCAATTTGTAGGCGTAACCATAACCACTTCCAGTAAATGAGTTATAACTGCCATGCATTGGATTAAAATAGAATGTCCTTCAGTTTGACTTTGACAGATAGGTGTGCTGAACTTTGTCATAGTACGGATTGGTAGCAAATAGACTACAATCCTTCCCGCACCGTTTATACCTCGATTGCGTACCTGTAGGGTATGGCGTAGCTTTGAAGCCGTTGCCGGCTCAGTCCTGGCATCACGCGCTTTTTTGCCCGGACTATATCGTTATCCTTCTATGATCAAAAAGATTCTTCCCCTGTGTATTTTCCTGGCCGCGAGCCTGATGGGTTATACCCAGGAAGCAGATACTTCTGCCTCATTGTTTGTTCGCGTGATGATCATTCCTTTTAACCCGCAGGATTACCTTTCGGATGCCGACCAGCAACTGGCCGAGTATAACCAGCTATCCGTGGAGCAGGTGCGCGAGCGTTTCCGCTACGGGCTGGAAGCCAGCCTCAATGCCCGTATTTTAAGTGATGATAAATTTGATACCCAGCGCTTTGTCAGCGATGACGAGGAACTGAATGAAGACCTGAAGCAGATTTACTACGGATACGGCCTCAAATATGAAAAGCCCAAAGTGCCTGTGCTGGAAGATGACCAGCGAGCCAAAAAGAGCTTCGGTGAAAAGCTGGCGGCCCTGTTCCGGGACGACAGCCCCTCGCCCGATGCCCTGGATGAAGTGAACCTGGGCGAAGTCTATGCCAGCACCCCGGAAGACGAATACCTGAACGTGCACCTGGCCAGCCAGCGCATGCTGCCTGAACTGGCTGAAAAATATGATGTGGATTTTTTCGTGTTCCTCAACATGTTTGAAGTGAAGACCGATTACGAGACCTGCCTGGACCGGGCAACCAATAATTTCAGGCGGGAGTTTACGGTTCATTTTTCCATATTCGATGCCAAAGGCCGGCAGGTTTACGGCAATGCCGCCCGCCTGTACACCGATTCCAACACCCTTGACATGACGGAAATCGTTAGCCGCTACATCCCGAAACTCACGGCTTTCATTTACGAACAAATTCCCCGCAACCCCAGGGTGAAATACAGGAAATCAAAACCTTTGACGGCAGATGAATGAATCCGGGCCGGAAGATTATTTCGCGGTGTTCAACCTGAAACCCGGGCTCCGGGTTGATGAGGCCGGGCTCAAACAGTTTTATATTTCGGCTCATAGGCGCCTGAAACCCGATTTTTTCACCGGAAAAGATCCGGCCGCGGAGCTGCAGAAGCTGGAGTTAGCGGAAAGGCTCGACCGGGCTTACCGGGTGCTGATGGATCCCGTGCAGCGCCTGGTGGCTTATTTTGAGCAAACCTGTGATTTCCAGCAGGCCATATGGCAGATTTCCGAACAGGATATACCGGAGGAATGGCTGCAGTGGTTCGGGCGCGACCCGGTGAACGCTTCAAAAACCTGGTCGGAAGAAGCCGGAGAGGCGTTCCCACTGTGCTGGAACGGGCTCAGACAGGAGATCAGGGATTTTATCGGCCGGCTCCCGGAGGGGCAGGAGCCGGATTGTTTCATGATGCTTCATTTATACAAGAAGGCGCGATACTTGTTGGGGGTTCGGGAATCTTTGGATAATTTTGCGGGCTGACGAACGGCCCAGGTGGCGGAATTGGTAGACGCGCTGGTCTCAAAAACCAGTGGGAATTTCCCGTGCCGGTTCGACTCCGGCCCTGGGCACCAGGCTCAAACCCAAGGGTTTGGGCTTTTTTTAGCGGGTTACACGGACGGGTTGCGGTATTTTTTCCGGATGGAGGTAAAGCGAAGGTACCACACACCGGAAAAGGCTTCCTTGAATATCCGCATGCTCATCTTGGATTTTCCCTTCAGCCGGTCTATAAACACAATGGGCACTTCCTGGATCCGGAATCCCAGGCGCCAGGCAGCGTATTTCATTTCAATCTGGAAAGCGTAGCCGATAAACCGTACATGGTCGAGATTAATGGTACGCAAAACCTTTGCCTGATAACATACAAACCCTGCTGTGGTGTCGTGCACCGGTATCCAGGTGATGATGCGCACATACAGGCTGGCGAGGTAAGACATCATGATCCGGCTGAACGGCCAGTCTTTCACCTTGCCTCCGCGGCAATACCGGGAACCTACCGCTACATCGGCCCCCTCTTCCCGGCAGGCTTTCATCAGCCGGGGTAAATCCTCCGGATTGTGCGAAAAATCCGCATCCATTTCGAACAAGTAATCGTATCCGTGTTCCAGCCCCCAACGGAACCCGTGGATGTATGCCGTGCCCAGGCCCTGCTTACCGGGGCGGCATTCGAGATGCAGCCGGCCGGAAGTAGCCGCCATCTTCTGACGAACAATTTCCGCGGTGCCGTCCGGTGAATTGTCATCCACTACCAGGATATGAAAATCACCCGGTTGCGCCAGTACGGCATCAATAATATCGCTGATGTTTTCCTTCTCGTTGTAGGTCGGAATAATGACTAGCGGCTTGCTCAAGACTGGAAATGTTTATAGAAACTGCCTGCAAATATAGAATAACAGAATTTTACGAAGTTAAATTCATCAATTGTGTTTCATGGTCAGCTTGATTTCCTTTAGTTTCAGCTTGGTGTGCTGCATGAAATCACTGCGCATAATCCAGCTGTAATATGTCGGTTCCCTTTCCAGCACATCCCTGACTTTTTCGCCTTTGTGCTTCCCGAAATTGAACACCGGTTCCCCGTTTACGTAAATCATCCGCCTGCCCAGGTCCACGTATTCCACGTCTTTGGAAATTTCATTCAGGGAATCCACATCGTTCTCAAGTTCCTCGTAGCGGTCGAGTTGGGCCTGAAGCACTTCATAGGTGGCGCGTATGTCTGCCAGGGCCGAATGGGCATCCGGGAATTCCTTTTCACAATAAAATTTGTAGGCGGCTGTCAGATCCCTTTTTTCCATGGCGGTGAAAATCCGGTACACATCGATCATTCTCCGGGTTTTCACTTCAAATACCATCCCCACCCGCAGGAATTCTTCCACCAGGAGGGGTATGTCGAACCGGTTGCTGTTGTACCCGGCCAGGTCAGCGTCATTCAGGAATTCAAAAATTTCCCGGGCTTTTTCTGAAAAAGTCGGAAAGTCCCTGACCATTTCATTGGTATAGCCGTGAATCCTGGTGGCTTCTTCCGATATCGGTACCGTGGGGTTCAGTTTGTATAATTTGCTTTCTTCGCTGTGATCAGGATTGACTTTCAGGATTCCCAGTTCAATAATCCGGTCGGTGGCTACATTGGTGCCCGTGGATTCAATATCGATAATAGCCAGGGGCTTCTTCAGGTTCAGTTTCATAAAAAGGGCTTCAGTTTGAGGTCACAAAGTTAGCGATTTCATCTATGGCAAGACCGCCAAAATTGCCGGAGCTCATCAACAGGAGGTTATGCTCCTGCCAGTCAAGGTTTTGCAAATAGTAGCGCAAGGCCTCTGCGTCATCGAATACCTGCAGCTCATCATACCCGAAGGCCGAACGGATATCCGCTGGGGAAAGGCTTAACTTTTTCAGCGATAACGCGTGCGGGTTGTAATAGACGATCCGGTGGGTGGCGCCTTTCATAATACCTTTATACTGTGGCAGGAAGTCTTTGTTCAGGCTGCTGTAAGTATGCAGTTCCAGTACTGCGGTGAGCTTTCTGTCCGGATATTTTTCTTTTACGGCTGCTATGGTAGCTTTTACCTTGGAAGGAGCATGCGCGAAATCCAGGTACACCGCTGCGTTGTCGTTTTCGGCCAGGGTTTCCAGCCTTTTACCGGCTCCCGGAAAATCCGACAACGCGGTTAAAAATGCTTCCGGATGGATGCCCAGTTTCCCGGCCAGGGCCAGGGCCGCGCCCAGGTTTTCCATATTGTGCCTCCCGAAAACATGCATGGGAAAAGCTTTGCCGTGGTATGGCACCACGAATTGTCCGTTCACCACCTGGTAGTTCAGGGGGCCGTAGGGGATACGGTTCAGATGCCGGGCTTCTTCTGCCAGCCGGGCCACTTCCGGGTCGGATTTGTTGTATACCAGGTATCCTCCGGGTTCGCATCGGGTGAGAAAATCCCGGAAGGCCTGCAGATAGTTTTCAAAGGTCGGAAAGACATTGTAATGGTCCCACGCAATGCCGGTCAGGACGATATAGCGGGGTTTGTAATGCAAAAATTTAGGGCGCGGATCAAGCGGGGAGCTCAGGTATTCGTCACCTTCGAAGACAGCCAACCAGGCTTCCGGGTGGAACATTACCTGCAGGTCAAAACCCCGGATGGCTGACCCGACCAGGTAGCTCACAGGTATACCCTCCGCGCGCAGACCGTACAGCAACATCGCGGTAATGGTTGTTTTCCCATGGCTGCCGGCAATCACCGCCCTGGGGATGTCCCGGGTTTCGCGGTACACGAATTCAGGAAAACTGTACACCGGAATGCCCAGCCTGAGCGCCCTGGCCAGCTCCGGATTGTCTTTTCGCGCGTGCATGCCCAGAATGACGGCATCCAGTGATTTCGTAACTTTTCCGGGGTACCAGCCCGTATGAGGGGGCAGCAAACCTTCACTTTGCAGGTTTTTCCGGGCCGGATTGAAAATTTCATCGTCAGACCCGGTAACAACGTAACCCTGCTTTTTCAATGCGATGGCCAGGTTGTGCATAACGGATCCGCCTATGGCAATAAAATGAATGCGCATACAGTTATAATTCAAAATTTGGAGTAAATTTGTGAATTCAGATTCTATTATGAAGCCTCAATCTGCTATGAAAAAACGCGTCAAGAAAGCCCTGGGATTACTGGCTGTTATGGTATTGCTTACCGGATTGTTTTCTTCCTGTAAATCACAAGACCAATACGGTTGTCCCGGTAAAATTACCAAAGCCCGGCCTGCCGCAGAGCACAGCATTTAACATTTTGCCTTTGGTTTTCATCCCTTCCAGATGAAACGGATCTCCTGTTTGATATCCGGGTGAAGGCTTTTGGCTACCGGGCAATTCAAAGCTGCCTGTTCCAGTATTTTCTTTTCTTTTTCATTGGTGACATTACGCATATGAACATGGATGCGAATGGTGGAAATTCGCCTGGGGTTGGAAACCATGATTTTTTCCACCTCTGCGTAAGACTCACGGATATCCAGGTTCATATCCCTGGCCTTGATGCCCATAATGGTCAGTAAACAGCAGGCCAGGGAAGTAGCAGCCAGGTCCGTTGGTGAAAAGTTTTCCCCCTTACCCCGGTTATCCGGTGGCGCATCGGTTTCAATCCGGGTGCCTGAACGGGAATGAATGGCGGAAGTATGCAAATCTCCCGTGTAGGTTACAATGGATATTGGCATCTCGCAATGGTTTTTGACAATGGTAAAAAATCTTTTTTCAAGGATTTGCGTTTTACGGTTTAAGCATACATGCTTTGCTGCCTGAAATAAAAATAGTATTTTAACCTTTTGTAAAAAACCGTTGTGACAACAAGGAATTTGATAAAAGCCATATTTACCATTCCGGTTCTGCTGTCATTTCTGAACCTGCCGGCTCAAAGCACTGATAAAAACAGCAATACCGTCAGCTTGATTTATACCCATGAAATCAGTTTCGGGGCATCGCTGAACACTTCCGGTCTTTCGGTTTTTGTCAATAAAACCAAGACCCTTAACATGAACACCAAACGGTTTTACCAAATCGAGCTGGCCGGTCTGAATCATCCCAAGGAATACAAGCAGCGAAATGACTACGTAATCGGCCCTAACGGTTATACACCAAAACCTTTTGTTTTCGGTAAAAAAAATTCATTCCTGGCCCTGCATGCCGGCCTGGGTAAAAAGATTTTGCTGGGCGATAAAGCTGAAAAAAGCGGGGTGGAGGTCAATTGGGTTTACATGTACGGCATTTCTCTTGGCTTGCTGAAGCCGTATTACCTCGATTTGATTTACCCGGTGGACGGCATCCGGTTTGAAATCCGGACGGAGAAGTATTCTGCTGGCAACGCCCAGCGTTTTTTAAACCCGCAATATATCTTCGGCTCCTCGGGTTTCGCCCCTGGCCTGAGGGAAATCAAGCTGATTCCGGGCATTCATGCCAAGACGGGCCTCAATTTTGACTGGGCCAGTTATAACGACTTTGTCAAATCGCTGGAAATAGGTGTTACCGCTGATGTGTATTACAGGAAAATTCCCATTATGATCCTCGAAGACAACAGGCCCTATTTCCTTGCCATGTATTTGAGCCTGCAGTTCGGTAAAAAATGGTAAGTTAGCGCAAATTTTACAGCAGATGCCCGTCCCGTCAACTCCGCGTACCGGAAGAAAACCTAAACCGGACTGGTTGCGTGTTAAACTGCCCACCGGAAAGAACTACCGTAATGTACGGCAAATCGTAGATGCTCATAAGCTGCATACCATTTGCCAAAGCGGCAATTGCCCGAATATGGGGGAATGCTGGGGAGCCGGAACCGCTACCTTTATGATTCTGGGAAATATATGTACCCGGTCCTGTTCTTTTTGTGCCGTGGCCACTGGCCGGCCGCAGCCGCCCGACTGGGATGAACCGCACAGGGTGGCCGAGGCCATTCGTCTGATGAAAGTGAAGCATGCAGTGCTCACATCTGTCGACCGGGATGACCTAAAGGATGGCGGCTCCACCATTTGGGCCATGACGGTGGAGGCGATCCGTGAGATAAACCCGGGTACCACCCTGGAAACCCTGATCCCCGATTTCAAGGGAAACCGGGATAACCTGCAACGGGTGCTGGATACCCGGCCGGAAGTGGTTTCCCACAATATAGAAACCGTCAGGCGGCTAACCCGCCTGATCCGCCCGCAGGCTAAATATGAAAGAAGCCTGGAAGTGCTTTCCTTTATAAAAACCAATGGATTAACCACCAAATCGGGCATTATGCTCGGGCTCGGAGAAACCGAAAATGAGATTCTGGAAACTATGAAAGACCTGGCAGAGGCCGGTGTGGATGTGCTGACTATCGGGCAATACCTTCAACCCACGCGGATCCACGCGGAAGTAATGGAATTTATCACCCCGGAGCAATTCTATTACTACCGGGAAGCCGGCCTGGAAATGGGATTCCGGATCGTGGAAAGCTCACCGCTTGTGCGTTCTTCTTACCATGCCGAGAAACACGTATTGTAACAGCATTGTAAAAGATATTTCCGGCCCGGGAAGTTTATGCGATTTTTAGTTATTTTGTTACCGATTTTTCACCCCAGTGTAAAAAGCAATTCAGGATGAAGAAACCACTTACCCTTTCTGCCGGCATTACCGGTTTGTTTATGCTCGGCCTTGCGGTTGTACTTTCGGGAACCTGGAAGGTACAGCGAATGAATACATCCCTGCTGGATGTTCCCGGCATTCAGGCCATAGCGCATGAAGAAGAGGGAGGCGCTAATGAATATGCCGCCTGGCTTCATGAGATGCGGGCTGATCCCATAACCGGGGAAATTCCCCTGGCTGATGTATTGCGTGGCCGGGAAGATGCTTACCGGCTCCTGGCCAACAGCGGCCGCAGGGGCAACCTGAACCTGCAATGGGAATTTATGGGCCCCAACAATGTCGGTGGCCGTACCCGCGCCATTTTGATTGACCGGGACAATCCGGTTACCATGTTTGCCGGTGGGGTAAGCGGAGGACTGTGGATTTCCCACAACAATGGCAACAGCTGGGAACCTTACACCGGGGACGATACCCTGGCCGGGCTGGGCGTAGTTTCCATGACACAGGCCGCCAATGGCGATATCTATGTGGGAACCGGTGAACGCCTTATCAATGCCGGAACCACTGAAGCTTCCTGGGGTTTCCTCGGTGAAGGAATATGGAAAAGCACCGATCACGGCAATACCTTTGTGCACCTGGCGGCTACCAAACCTTCAGGTAATCATAACTCCAGTTCCATAGATTGGACCACTGTCAACGTTCTGGCGGCCCATCCGACCAATCCGGATGTGATCCTGGCCGGAACCTACCGGGGGGTTTACCGCACGACCGATGGCGGGGCTACCTGGTCAAAAATGGGGTCCGGTGCCATGCTGGTGGGCAATATCCAGGATATTAAAATTGCCAGTGACGGAACTACCTATGTCTGCGCGGGCAGCAGTTATTACCGCGGCAACGTGGACGATCCGTCCAGCTTCGAAAGCCGGATGTCGAAAGGCGGTTTTCCTTCTTCCGGGCTGCGCAGGATTATGTTTGCCCCGGCTCCCTCTGACCCGGCTTATGTGTATTGTATAGCCTGCGACAATGCCGGTCAGACGGTAGCCCTCCTGCAATCCACTGATGGCGGGTTGAACTGGACTTCCATTGCCCCCACTTCTTTGCCTTCCAATTTCTTTAATCCATCCGGAAACCAGGGTTGGTATGATCTGGAAATTGCCGTCAACCCGGACGATAAGGAAAGAGTATATGTAGGAGGCCAGTTATCCATTTACGAATGGACCGCTACCGATGGTTGGTATCCGATTTCCAACTGGTTTTCATCACCGGCCAGCGATCCGCAGTATATCCATGCCGACCATCACGAAATCGTATTTCATCCAAACAATGGCAACATAATGTACCTGGGGACGGATGGCGGTATTTTCAGAACCCAAAACGCTAAAGCCAATTATCCGAACCTGCCGGTTTTCCAGCAATTGAACAAAGGATACGGGGTCACCCAGTTCTATTCAATCTCTGCCGGACTTGATGGTACGGTAATGGGCGGGTCGCAGGATAACGGAACCATTTACGTGGATTTCAGCGGCAACACCTTACAGCAGGGCCGTCATGTCGGTGGCGGTGACGGTGGATTTACCGATATTTCCAAAACCAATCCCGATGCATTGTTCTTTGCTTCCCAGGAAGGGAGTTTAAGGCGTTCCTCGAACAGTGGACACAGCAGTAATGCTTATTACGACAGCCATATTGACGATCCGCAGGACAATGATTTTGCTCCGGATTGCGGGGCCCCGTTCATTACGCCTTTCCGGCTTTGGGAACAAACCGATACTTCCAGTTCCGAATATGGAACAGGAATTATGTATCTGGCCACCTATTGCGGGCTCTGGGCCGCGGTTGACGCGCTCAATTTCGGGGATAACCCCACGTGGTTCCAGATTGCCAAAAATGCCAATGGCCTGACCGGCATCATATCCTATATTGAAGTGACTCCTGATGGAGATATCGTATATGCCGGAACAAAAAACGGTTATCTGTACCGGATTGATGGTTTATCAGGTGTTACCTGGGAATACAATGATAACGGCACCCCGGCTGATCCTTCGGATGATTTCTTTGATCCGGACAGTGCCGGCATCCACGTTACGCGGATTGCTTCCTTCGGGCGGTACATAACCTGCATTGCAGCCGATAAATCCGATCCGAACCATGTAGTGGTAAGCCTTGGAAATTACGGTACTTCCAACTTTATTTACCGGTCAACCACCGCGGCTACCGATTCAACGGCCAACGGAACCGGGAGCTTTACCAGTATCCAGGGCAGCGGGTCGAATGCCCTGCCGCGGATGCCGGTGTATAGCTGCCTGATTGATAAATATTCCGGGGCCATCCTGGCAGGAACCGAACTGGGCATTTACTCAACGACCAACAACGGAACCAGCTGGGCGCCCGAAAGCGCGGGGATGCCCTTCGCTGCTACCTTCCAGCTCCGCGAAGAAATGATCGAAAAGCTGGACGGCTCCTGTTACGTGATTTACGCGGGCACCCACGGAAGGGGCTTCTACCGCACCACCACCCTGACCCCGGCTTCGTGCAACACAGCCGTGGGCATTGCGGACAACCCAGTAATCCGGCTGCAAAACCTGGCCATTTACCCGAACCCCGTCCAGGATATGGCCTATATTGATATCACACTCGATAAACCGGGTTCCGCGCAACTGCTGGTTTTTGACCTGCAGGGGAAGAAAGTGCTGCACAAAGATCTGGGATACCTGGACAGCGGTACCAATAATACCCTGTTTTCAGTCAGCAACCTCGCCAATGGGACCTATATCCTGCTGGTTCGGATGGAAGATTACCAGAAGAGCCTTAAATTTGTGGTGCAGCGGTAATGGCTTACCGGGATAAGCAAATGATAACGGCCCCGCACTGAAGCGGGGCTTTTTTTACCCGGTATTAAAGCTTGTCGTCAATCCTCCGCCTTTGGCGGACAGGTGGGGCTGATCGGGGTTTTCTGTTTTGAAGAATGAGGCGTGAAGAATTGATACGGGCGGAGACTAAACCTGTTTTTTTTTGTAGTCCTGGTCCGTAGTTCCCTGGACGTGTCAAAGGCAAGCATTGAAGGGCCGAAGTTGAAAACTTCCGGATAGCAGGGGTTCAGCCTTCGTTCTGCAGTGAGCAGGACTCCGGCTGATGAAACTGGTTTATGTTTAGCGAAGCGTAACTTAAACCTAAGTATAAAAAATTATTGTACATAACGATTGCGGTATGTTGTCAGGCATTGAGCTGGCGGGGTATGGGCGCCTGAGAAGTATTTTTCCCCCGCTAGCATCTGCTAAACCTGCAAGGGTTCCATAACCTTGCAGGCTTGCTTCCAAAGTTACCGGCCGGGAATGCGGCTGAGGCCGGATCTTTTTATGGCTTATTTCTCTCGTCTGCCGAAGCTTCAGCGAAGGCAGACTTTTCCGCGGCTTAAGTTGCAAACTTAAGCCAGAGTGAGGCAACGGCAAGGGGCGGGAATTAGCCGTCCAACTTTTTCAGCAGTCGGGTTACCCGTTTGCTGAATAACAGCAAATACCTGTTTTCATTTCAAGGGTCAACCACGAAGACCAACAAAACTCACCCACTATGCCGAAAGCATCAAACATTTGTAGCCAATGCCGTTCAAAGTAAAACACGACACCGAAGGGGTTGTATGGCACCACACGGACGTGGCAGCAGGCTAAGCTGGGAGCGGGCAAGGATTCATCAAGTAGCAAACTTGATTTTACCTTCAGGCTTAAGTTACAAACCTAAGCCTGAGGTAGTTTGTATTCTCCCCTCCTCCAGCGGAGGGGAGAAAAGATCACTGAACAGATGTTTTTCTGAAGGAGAGTGTATAATGTAAAACCCGCTGGCCATCATTTCTTTTGGGCACTGCCGCCATGAAATTCCCGGTACTAAAAAGCCTTCCCCCGCAAAGGAGGAAGGCTTAAGTTTTATGTAGGTATCAAGTTCCCCGAAACTACCGGTTGACCACAAAGCGGTCGGCAGCCACTGAATGGCCGTCATTGATTTTCAGCATGTAAATGCCATTGGGCAGATTGCTGATGTCGATCTGATGCAGCAGGTCGGAGCCTTTGTTAAAACTTTCGCTGTAAACCACCTGGCCCTGCAGGTTGGTAATTGCTACGGTGTAATCATCCAGGTCCTGGGTGGCGATGTCAAGGTTCAACACATCGCTGGCAGGGTTCGGATACAAATCGAAGTGGATATCGCTTTTTGCTTCATCAATTCCAACTCCCTGGTAATCGATGGTCACATAGGCCCAGATGGAGAAGTTTTCATTCAGATCGTCTTCCGGATCGGTGGGGCCGTCATATTGGTTGTTATTGTTGCAATCCCTGTATAGGAAGTTGTTGCCTCCGTTGCGGGGCCACATGTTTTCCAGTGGGGCATAGTTGAAGAAATAGTAGCTTGTGGGCCAGGTAAGGCCACGGTAGGCGGAATAATTGCACTGGCCGAAGGTGCCCCCGTTAGTAAAGCCGAAAATGAAAGAGCAGGAGTCTTCTTTGGCTCCGGAATAGTCAAGCCGGATACCAAAAGCATTGGGGGGCGTGACCGTAATATTTGTTTTTAATCCGAATGCCGGAAGCATGTTGAGAGCCAAACCGGTAAAGCTCTGGTTGGCAATGAACATCGTGTCCCAGATATTGGTTTCAGTGGGATCTCCATGGGCATCCAGGGCAACTACACGGATATGCAGCGTATCGTTTTGCCCCGAATGATTTACATGTCCCATTCGCCAGAATATCGAGTCAATGGTTATGGAATTGATGGTGCTGTAATCGTAGCTCTGCAGGGTGGTGTAGTCGATAATGGTATCGAACCCTACGGCAATCCAGTCCTTGGAGAAGGTATCAGGAACTGAAGAAAAATTCACGTTCATAACATCGTAAAATACCTGATACTGCGTGCCTGAGAAATCGGATTCCAGCGCTTCATAATCGAGGTAAAAACTGGTTACGCCCCGTTTTTGTATGCTGGGCGCATGATGTTTTTCCCCGACCCATTTGGGGACAAAACGGGTTTTGCCTGAATAGGGTGCGATCGCCCCGCTTTGGGCAAAGGCTGCCCCAATAAAACAGGAAAGGAACAGGGTAATGTAAATTTTTTTCATTGTTTAACCATTTTTTGTAACAAATGAGGTCTCAATATACCGGTTGTCAAAAATAGGTATTCACCCGTGAATAACAAAAAAATCAGCAGAGCATTGCCGTTGATGTGTCATTTCTTTGACATACCCTTTTGGTAGCATATTCTGCAGCGGGGCTCGTACTTGTCCTTTTCACCCAGCAATACCTGCCCTTCTTCCAGGGTAACCCGGTAACTGTGGGTAGCCAGGTTACCACACTGCACGCAAATAGCGTGGAGCTTTGTAACGTATTCCGCTTTGGCCAGAAGAGCGGGCATAGGCCCGAAGGGATGGCCCAGGTAATCCATGTCGAGCCCGGCCACAATGATCCGGATGCCCCGCATAGCCAGGGCATCGCATACTTCCGGCAGGGCGTCATCAAAAAACTGTGCTTCATCAATACCGATCACGTCCACCTCATCAGCCAGCAACAAAATATTTTGTGAATTGGGAACCGGTGTGGACAAGATCATATTCTCATCGTGGGAAACAATATTTTCCTGGTCATACCGCGTATCAATGATGGGTTTAAAGATTTCCACTTTCTGGTTAGCCAGACGGGCTCTTTTCAGGCGCCTGATCAGTTCTTCGGTTTTTCCTGAAAACATGGACCCACAGATCACTTCAATCCATCCTCTTTTTGCACCGTTGATATGTGGTTCCAGGAACATTTTTCGTTATGATGTGGCTATATTTGTGTTTACCCGAATAAAACTTACAAATGAACATGCCAAACATCACAAATTTAGAAGTCCTGATCGATAAAATGCGTTTGCTGGTGGCAAACCTCTCGAAACAGGATAAAATCAGCCGCATTGACCTGGATCTTCTGATGGATTACACCCGCCAGTTATACGACCTTTTGCTGGAAGCAGCATCGCGAAAAAGCCAACCGCAGCAACCGGCTCCAAAGGCCCCTGCTGTTGAGAAACAGCCGTTACCCGAACAAAAACCTCCGAAACCTGCCACTCCGCCAGAAGCCCCGGTGAATAATAATGAAGGGCTTCATGAAGAGATTCGGAAAAACCTGGAAGAAATTAAACAGCAAAAATCCAGTATCCGGAAACCGGCCCCTGCCAAACCTCTGGTTAGCGATGAAGAGGAAGAAGAAGATTCACTGAACGACCGCTTTGCCAAACAGGAAGTGCTGGTGGATAAGCTCAAGAAAAAACCGATTCGCGACCTGAGCAAAGCCATCGATCTGAATGATAAATTTTGGTTTATCAATGAACTGTTCGATGGCAATCCTTCGGCCTTCACCGAGGCGCTGGATAAACTGAACCGGCAATCCAGCCTGGAAGAGGCTATGGCCGTTATTGAACAGGAGATTTACCCGAAATTCAATTGGGAAGGGAAAGACCGGATCCGGAAGAAATTTATGTCTTTTGTGGAAAGAAGGTTTGCGTGAAAGGCTTTGGCAAACTCATTTGCCGCTGGCATTGTTACATCGTGAAAAAAGGCTTTGATGAAACGGATATTGCTATTGGTTTTGCTGGGGTGGGGAACTGCTATGGGCGCCTATGCTCAGCAGGTAGATGAAGGGATACAATTTTTCCAGGGTTCGGTAGAAGAGCTTTTCGCCAGGGCAACCGAGGAGGGAAAACCCATTTATGTGGATGTAATGGCTTCCTGGTGTGGCCCCTGCAAGTGGATGGCCAGAAACGTTTTCACCAAAAAGAAAGTAGCGGATTATTACAACAGCCATTTTATAAATTACCGGATCGATATCCAGAAAGGGGAAGGCCCGGAATTCGGAAACCGGTATCGTATTTCCCTGCTTCCCACGCATTTATACCTCTATCCCGATGGAACCGAATTTTCCCGTTACCTGGGTGCCATGTCAGCCAGTGAATTTTACTTATTTGGTACGGGAATCATTGAAGATATCGGCCCGATAGAGCCACGGCAGGTTACCGGCTCAGAAGGGGAATCACATAATTAGCCACCCGGCCGGTTCCGCCCAGGCGGCTCATTACGTATTCAGCGGCTTTCCGGCCTGCCTGATGCAATGTATTGGGTTCTGTAAACAAACGGTCCAGCGTACTTTTCAGGGATTGATAATTCCTTACTTCAAATCCCGCCCCGGCTTTTCGCAAATCCTGTATTTCAGCGAACTTCCGGTTCCGCGGCCCGAATACGACCGGTATCCCGTACACAGCCGGTTCCAGGGTGTTGTGCACCCAGTGGGTAAAGCCTCCGCCCACGTAAGCCACGGTGGCGTAACGGTATAAACCCGACAGCATGCCGATTTTGTCAATAATCAGGACGCGCGGGTTTTTGAACCCGTAATGATTGATACTGCTGAAACTCTGGAACGGAACTTTCAGGCTCAGGGCGAACTTCCGGATCTGGGACGGGTCGATCTGGTGCGGAGCTATGATAAATTTTATCTCCGGGCCGCTTTGGTTAATGTATTTTGCCAGCAGGCGGTCGTCTTCCGGCCAGGTGCTGCCGGCTACCAGGATTTTAACGGCTCCCTCCGTGAATTGCCGGACAGCCGGCCAGTCCGCTGGCTGACTGCTTACCGCCAACACCCGGTCGAAGCGTGTGTCATATGCCAGCGATACATTGCTGAAACCGCGCTGTTGCAATAAGGCCAGGCTGTTTTCATCCTGTACGAAAATATGCTCCAGCTTTTTCAGTTCCTGTTCGAAAAACCGCCCCCAGGGTTTGAAAAAAAACTGCCCCTTCCGGAAGATGGCCGAAAAGATGACGGTGGGGATTTGCCGCTCATTCAACTGCCGGATGTAATGATACCACAGTTCGTATTTTACCAGCAAGGCAATGGCAGGGCGGGTAAGGCGCAGGAATTCGGCAGCCTGTTCGCGGGTATCTGGCGGCAGGTAAGCGACATGGTCGGCCAGGGGATGGTTTTTCCGGACATTGTACCCGGAAGGTGAAAAGAAAGTCAGCAGGAAAAAATAGTCCGGGAGGGCTTCCCGTAATTTTTCCAGGACTGGCCGTCCCTGTTCAAATTCCCCCAGCGATGCGCAGTGCATCCAAATCAGGGGTTTATCTCCGGGGACAACCTGCCGGAGCGTTGACTGCCATCCTTCCCGGCCTCTGATCCAGGCGGAAGCCCGCGCATGTACCGGGCTCAGCCAGTGTATCATGCGGAAATACAAGCCGCTGATCGTATTGTAGCACCTTTTCCAGAACCATTGCATATTCAGCCTGCTAATGATTTTTTGGATAAAAAGGCAGCATCCAGGCCACCCGGATCCCGAATAAAAGATCAAGACGCGCTTGCGTGTCGGCCACTCCGGTATCGTAATTTACCGTGCGCCTGCTACGGGTAAACCCCTGGCTCATGTCAATGCCCGCCCGGAAATTGACCAGGTGATTGCTGGCCATGTACTGATATCCTATAAATTCATTGATCATGAACCCGTTGGTCAGCCGGTCATAGCCTTTGGCCAGGTCTTTCGAAAGCTGGGGGATTTTTGCAGGTTCCTGGAACTGAAAGCGGATTTTATGCTGCAATATCCCGGCCTGGAGCGTCAACAGCAAACCAGACCGCTCATTTTGCCCTTTTAACGGGATCAGCCTTCCGGCTCCGGCTTTCAGGATAAACCCTCTTTCCATGAACAATGGTTCATAGAGCAAACCATCGGTGCCGATCAGGAATCCATTGGCAGTCAGTAGGTTGGCCAGCAGGCTGTCTTCGCGGACTGATTCGCCAAAAAGGAAATCAAAATCAAAGCCGGTAAGCCAGCCGTTGTCGAACTGGTACCAAACCCCGGTGCCGGCAAATCCGTTGACTCCAAAGCGTTTGGCCAGGTCGCCAGCGGGCATGCTGACACCCCCGTGAAAGATAGGATAGAATACACCGGAAATGATTTTTTCTTCATTCTGGGCAGCCATTTTTCCCTGCAATAGGAGCACCATGGCTGCCAGCCAGGCAAATCTTTTGATTAGTGAACCCAAGGGCATCTGTTACTTAATGGTTTTCAATGTGTTGTTTGTTCTATCTCCCAGCTGGTTCCATAAATGACAATGGGCAAATATAATTATATTTGTCTGCCAAAGCAGAGGAACTATGAGACCAATACAAATGGTGGACCTGAAGAGACAGATGAAGGCTATCCGGGAAGAGATTGACCTAGCTATTCGACAGGTGCTCGACAGTACCGCTTTTATAAACGGCCCGGTGGTAAAGCAGTTTTCCGAACACCTGGCTGAATACCTTGGGATAAGCGATGTCATTCCCTGTGGCAACGGCACCGATGCCCTGCAGATTGCCCTGATGGCACTTGAATTACAACCCGGGGATGAAGTCATTACCACTCCTTTCACTTTTGTGGCTACCGCGGAAGTGATTGCCCTCCTGGGGCTGAAACCTGTTTTCGTGGACATTGACCCTGCCACTTTCAACATCGACCCGGCAGGGATTAAAAAAGCCATCACTTCCCGCACGCGTTGCATTTTGCCGGTTCACCTTTTCGGACAGTCCTGCGATATGGACCCCATTCTGGAGATTGCCCAAAAGCACGGGTTATACGTGGTGGAGGACAATGCCCAGGCCTTGGGAGGCGTGTACCGCAACCGGGAAGGCAAAACGCTGAAAACCGGTACCATGGGACATGTCGGTACCACTTCCTTTTATCCGTCCAAGAACCTGGCCACCTACGGTGACGGTGGCGCTGTTTTCACCAATAATCCGAAACTGGCGACCCGCTGCCGGAAAATATCCAACCATGGTTCCTCCCGCAGATATTATTACGACCTGATCGGGGTGAATTCCCGGCTCGATTCCATCCATGCTGCCATCCTGGATGTCAAACTGAAATATCTGGATTCATACACAGCTAAGCGACAGGAGGCTGCCCGGATGTATGACCATGCCCTCAAAGGGATCAGTGAAGTCAGTGTTCCTTTCCGGGCGGAGTATGCCGGGCATATTTTCCATCAATATACCATTCTGGTCAGCCATGGCCGGGACGGGCTGAAGGACTATTTGGCTTCACGGGGCATTCCCACCATGCTCTATTACCCGGTGCCGCTTCACCTCAGCGAAGCATACCGGGCGTATGGATACCGGGAAGGTGATTTCCCAATGGCCGAAAAAGTAGCAAAACAGGTGTTGAGCCTGCCGATGCATACCGAACTGGATGAAGAACAAATCCGGTTTATCGCTGATTCTATAAAGACCTATTTAACCAAATCCTGAAACTATGAAGATTGCAGTAATCGGAACCGGATATGTGGGGCTTGTGACGGGCACCTGCCTGGCAGAAACCGGGAATGAGGTGACCTGTATGGACAATAACTCGGAGAAAGTAGCCAGTATGCAGCGTGGCATTATGCCTATTTATGAACCGCATCTGGATGTGATGTTCAACCGGAATGTGCGCGAAAAAAGGCTTTCATTCACTACATCGCTGGAAGAGGCGGTGCGGGAAGCGAAAGTGATCTTCCTGGCACTGCCCACGCCACCGGGTGCGGACGGTTCGGCTGATTTATCGGCCGTACTCGAAGTGGCCGGGCAGCTCGGGCGCCTGATTGAGGAATACAAGGTGGTTGTTGACAAGAGCACGGTTCCGGTGGGCACGGCCGAGAAGGTTACCGCTGAAATTGCCCGCCATGCCCGGGCGGAATTTGACGTGGTTTCCAACCCGGAATTTCTTCGGGAAGGCTTTGCCGTTGAAGATTTCATGAAACCTGACCGCGTAGTGATCGGCACCGATTCGGAACGCGCCCGCGAAATTATGGAACGCCTGTACAAGCCTTTTGTACGCCAGGGCAATCCCATCCTTTTTATGGACGTGAAATCGGCCGAACTTACCAAATACGCGGCCAATGCCTTCCTCGCAACCAAGATCACCTTCATGAACGAGATTGCCAATTTCTGCGAGAAAGTGGGGGCCGATATCGATAAAGTACGGATAGGCATAGGCTCGGACAGCCGCATCGGGAAGCGGTTTCTTTTTGCGGGCATCGGTTTTGGCGGGAGCTGTTTTCCCAAAGACGTACAGGCACTGATCCGTTCGGGCCGGCAGGCAGGGTATGATTTTCAGATTATTCAGTCGGTGCTGGAGGTGAACGAAAGACAGAAGGTGAGCCTGATCCCGCGCGTGGAAGCCTACCTTGGTGGCCTGTCCGGTAAAAAAATCGCCCTCTGGGGCTTGTCGTTCAAGCCGGAAACCGATGATATCCGGGAAGCCCCTTCGCTGCTCATCATTGACCAGTTGCTGAAACGCGGTGCCCGGGTAGCCGCCTATGACCCGGAAGCCATGGATAACGTAAAATCCCGGCTTGGCCAAAGCATTGAATATAGCGATAACCAATACGACATTTTAAAAGATGCCTATGCTTTGATTATCGTAACCGAATGGTCTACTTTCCGGAATCCGGATTTTGACAAAATGGCCCGGCTCATGAAAAACAAGGCTATCTTTGATGGCAGGAATGTATATGACCTGAAGCTGATGGAAAAACTGGGCTTCCATTACGAAAGCATCGGGCGAAAAACCATTGATCCGTCCTTATGAAAACCGTACTGATCACAGGTGCTGCCGGGTTTTTAGGCTCTCATTTATGCGACCGGTTCATTGCCGAGGGGTACAAGGTATACGGGATGGACAATCTCATTACAGGCGATTTGCGTAATATCGAGCACCTGTTTGCCCACGAACGTTTTGTCTTTTTCCATCATGACGTATCGCAGTTTGTCCATGTGCCCGGGCCGCTGGATTACATCCTGCATTTTGCCAGCCCCGCCAGCCCGATTGATTACCTGAAGGTGCCCATCCAGACCCTGAAGGTAGGATCGCTGGGTACCTGGCGCCTGCTGGGCCTGGCCAAAGCCAAAAAAGCGCGTATCCTCGTTGCCTCCACTTCAGAAGTGTATGGCGATCCCCTGGTTCACCCTCAAAATGAAGAATACTGGGGCAATGTAAATCCCATCGGCCCGCGTGGGGTTTATGATGAAGCCAAACGCTTCCAGGAAGCCATCACTATGGCCTACCACCGGTTTCACGGTCTGGAAACGCGCATTGCCCGTATCTTCAACACCTACGGGCCACGCATGCGGCTCAATGACGGGCGGGTGCTTCCTGCCTTTATCGGGCAGGTGCTCCGGGGCGAAGACCTTACCGTTTTCGGGGACGGCAGCCAAACCCGTTCTTTCTGCTACGTGGACGATTTGATTGAAGGTATATTCCGCCTGCTGATGAGCGATTACCCGGATCCGGTAAACCTGGGAAACCCCGAGGAGATCAGCATCCTGGATTTTGCAAAGGAAGTACTGGAAATGACCGGCTCCGGTAATAAGATTACCTACAAACCCCTGCCGGTGAATGACCCGAAAGTGCGGCAGCCGGATATCACCCTGGCCCGGAAAATACTGGACTGGGAACCCAAAATTCCCAGGAAAGAAGGCCTGATGAAAACCCTGGAATACTTCCGGTCGCTGCCCCGGGAGGAATGGTTCAAAAAGGAATACGATTTTGAAAATTACATCCGCAGATGAGCGATTATTTTGTACATGAATCCTCTTACGTTGACGAAGGGAGCTTCATAGGCAAGGGAACCCGGATCTGGCACTTTTGCCATATCATGAAGGACGCGGTGATCGGGGAAAACTGCAATATCGGGCAAAATGTGCTGATCGCTTCCAGAGTGAGGCTGGGAAACAATGTCAAGATACAGAATAATGTTTCGGTGTACACGGGCGTGATTTGCGAAGATGATGTGTTCCTGGGGCCGAGCATGGTCTTTACGAATGTGATCAACCCGCGCAGCGCGGTAGTAAGGCGCGGCCAGTATGCCGAAACGCTGGTGAAAAAAGGGGCGACCATCGGGGCGAACGCCACGATTGTTTGCGGCAACACGATTGGGCGCTATGCATTCGTTGGGGCAGGAGCGGTGGTAACCCGGTCCGTACCCGATTATGCCCTGGTGGTGGGCAATCCGGCCCGTCAGGCGGGGTGGATGAGCGAGTACGGCCACCGGCTTACTTTTGATGAAAAAGGCCTGGCTGTGTGCCCGGAGAGCGGACAACAATACAGGCTTCAGGATGGTAAAGTGGAAAAAATATCCGAATGATTGAAAAATTACTGAACAAGGAAGCAAAACTGGCGGTAATCGGCCTGGGGTATGTAGGGCTGCCTATCGCGCTGGCTTTTGCCCGGAAAGTGCGGGTCATTGGTTTTGATATTAACCAGGGCCGGATCGACCTGATGCGGAAGGGGATTGATCCGAGCAAAGAGCTGGATTCCAACCATTTTGAAGGGACTGATATTTATTTTACGGCTGATCCGGAAGACCTGCGGCAGGCTTCCTTTTTCATAGTGGCCGTGCCCACCCCGGTCAATGAGCATAAGGTACCGGACCTGCAGCCGCTGCTGTCTGCCACCCACACGGTTGGAAAAGTACTGAAAGCGGGCGATTACGTGGTATATGAATCCACGGTGTACCCCGGCTGTACGGAAGAAGATTGCGTGCCCGTGCTGGAACAGGAAAGCGGGCTGAAGTTTTGCCGGGATTTTAAAGTGGGTTTCTCCCCCGAACGCATCAATCCCGGGGATAAGCAGCATACGCTCGAAAAAATCACCAAGGTGGTGTCTGGTTGCGACAGCGAGTCGCTGGATACCATTGCGAAGGTGTATGAACTGGTCGTGGAAGCGGGTGTGCACCGGGCGCCCTCTATTATGGTGGCCGAGGCAGCCAAAATCATTGAAAATACCCAGCGCGACCTGAACATTGCCCTGATGAACGAATTGTCGAAGATATTCGACCGGATGGGCATTAATACCTACGATGTACTGGAAGCAGCCGGTACAAAATGGAATTTCCTGCGTTTTTATCCCGGATTGGTGGGCGGCCACTGCATTGGGGTTGACCCGTATTATCTCACCTATAAAGCCGCAGCCCTTGGGTATAAACCACAGGTAATTTTGAGTGGCAGGAGCATCAATGACAACATGTCGGAATATGTTGCAAAAAAGACTATTCAGCTAATCATAAATGAAGGAAAGGATGTCCGCAAGGCGCGCATCCTGATAATGGGCACTACTTTTAAGGAAAATGTAAGCGACATCCGGAATTCGAAAGTGGCCGAGCTCGTGCAAGAGTTGAAAGCCTATTCGGCTGAAGTGGATGTGGTGGACCCTTTGGCTTCGGCCGAGGAAGTGGAAAAGGAATACGGCTACCGGCTGGTGGAGGAACCCAGGGGTCCTTACGATGCCATTATCCTTGCGGTGAATCATGAGCCGTTCCTGCAATGGAATGAAGAGCAATTTGAGGCATTATCAAACGGCAACGGAATCCTGGTGGATATAAAAGGGATTTACCGGAACAAGATTAAAAACCTGCATTACTGGTCATTATAGGGCAAGCATGAAAAGGAACATACTCATAACCGGAGGAGCCGGATTCATTGGCAGCCATGTGGTGCGGCATTTCGTTAACGCATACCCGGATTACCGTATCGTAAACCTGGATTTGCTGACCTATGCCGGCAACCTCGAAAATCTGACCGATGTGGAGCATTCGCCCAATTACGTATTCGTCAGAGGCGATATCCGCGATGCCGGGCTGGTAAGCAGGCTTTTTGAGGAATATCAGATTGACGGGGTCATACACCTGGCAGCCGAATCGCATGTGGACCGGTCCATTGCCAATCCCCTGGAATTTATTCAGACCAATGTTATCGGCACGGTGGTTTTGCTCGAAGCCGCCCTGCGCCACTGGCGCGATGATTTTGCCGGGAAACGGTTTTATCATGTCAGCACCGATGAAGTCTATGGCTCGCTGGGCGAAACGGGATTGTTTACGGAATCCACTCCGTACGACCCGCATTCTCCCTATTCAGCCTCCAAAGCCAGTTCCGATCATTTCGTGCGGGCCTATCACGATACCTATGGCCTGCCGGTGATATTGTCGAACTGCTCGAATAATTACGGGCCCAACCAGTTTCCCGAAAAACTGATCCCCCTGTTCATCAACAATATCCGCCTCAGCAAACCCCTGCCGGTGTACGGAGATGGCAAAAATACCCGCGACTGGCTTTGGGTTAAAGACCACGCGGCTGCCATAGACCTGATTTTTCATAAAGGGATAACCCGCGAAACCTACAACATCGGTGGGTTCAATGAATGGAAAAATATTGACCTGATCCGTTTGCTTTGCCGGATCATGGACCGAAAGCTGGGCCGTGAGAAAGGAACCTCAGAACAGCTGATCACCTTCGTGAAAGACCGGCCCGGGCACGACAGACGGTACGCCATTGATGCCACCAAAATTCAGAAAAAACTGGGCTGGCAGCCCTCCATTACCTTTGAAAAGGGACTGGAACTTACAGTTGACTGGTATCTCAGCAACCAGGACTGGCTCGACCACGTTACATCCGGTGAGTACCAGAAATATTATGAATCACAGTATCTAAATCGATAAGGTTTGCATGTACGAAAAGCCCTTCCATGACATTCCCCTGGCGGGAAAAAGAATTCTGGTAACCGGAGGCGCTGGGTTCATTGGTTCCAACCTGGTGGAATATTTCGTCAAACATGGGGCGGGCCTGGTCCGGGTGCTGGACAACTTATCCACCGGGAACCTGGACAATATCAGGCCGTTCCTGAGGGAACCCAATGTAGAATTCATCGAAGCCGATATACGCGATGCGACTGCTTGTGAACAGGCTTGCCGCGGTATCCATTGGGTCAGCCACCAGGCTGCTTTGGGCTCTGTGCCGCGTTCCATGGAAGATCCGGTTACTACCAATGAGGTGAATGTAGGTGGTTGTGTAAATATGCTGGAAGCAGCCAGGAAAAACGGGGTGGAGCGTTTTGTATACGCCTCTTCCTCTTCGGTGTATGGCGATGATCCGTCTTTACCCAAGGTGGAATCCCGGACCGGGAACGCACTTTCTCCCTACGCAGTCAGCAAGCAGGCCAACGAATTGTATGCTTCGGTTTTTGCGCGGGCTTTCGGCATGCGCGTTACCGGCCTGAGGTACTTCAATATCTTTGGGCCAAGGCAGGACCCCTCCGGACCGTACGCGGCTGTCATCCCTTTGTTTATTGATGCCATGGCCAGCGGCCGGGCACCGCATATCCATGGGGACGGGCAGCAATCCAGGGATTTCACCTTCGTGGAAAACGCGGTACAGGCCAATGTGCGGGCTCTGGCGACAGAACATGTCCCGGGGCTGGCACGCATTTATAATATTGCTGCCGGGGGAAGGTATTCCATCATAGACCTGTTCGGGGAATTAAAAGAACTTACCGGATATGATGGAGAGCCCATTTGGGACCCACCCCGGGAAGGCGATATCCGCGACAGCCAGGCGGATATCTCGAAAGCAGCAAAGGAAATCAACTACCATCCACTGATTGATTTCCACAACGGGCTGAAGCAAACCGTTGCCTATTTCCAAACTAAAGGAACTGAACGCTGATACGATTTTCATCCATATTCTCCGACCGGAAGGCTAGCCCGCAGGCAGCCCGCAGGCTACGGGTGGATATACATTCGCACCTCATTCCAGGCATTGATGACGGAGTAAAATCCATTGATCAGGCATTGAATATCCTGGAACAGCTCCAGAATATGGGCTATGAAATGGTGGTCACCACCCCGCATGTCATGAGTGCACGGTACACGAATTCATCCGGACAAATCCGTGAAAAGCTGGATGAAATACGCGACCATGCCCGGCAACACGGACTCCATATCCGCATCGAAGCGGCAGCGGAGTATTTTGTGGATGAAAACTTTATAAAACTCCTGAAAGACAAGGATTTGCTATACTTCGGCAGGGAAAAATATGTGCTGCTCGAGTGGTCGTATGTGAATAAACCGGCCCGTTTCGGGGAACTGGTATTTGACATGCTGTCGGATGGCTTTACACCGGTGCTGGCCCATGCCGAACGGTACGATTACTGCCATTCAAGAACCATGGAGGTATATTACCGTCTTTATGAACAGGGCGTCAAATTGCAGGTTAACCTTCCTTCGCTGGCGGGTTTGCAACGGACTGCCAACCGGGAAGTGGCTGAAAAGCTGCTGCAAAAAGGTTTGGCCGTTTTCGTAGGCTCTGACCTGCACAATGCACAACAACTGGACATTTTGCGGGACGGACTCCGCTCAAAATACCTTAAATTGGCATTGGATAAAGGCCAATTGCTTAATCCCAAAATACTTTGATCCTTGGAGCTTGATATTGAGCATACCGGATTCCCGGGGCTATTGGTCATTCTGCCTCATGTGCATGAAGACAGCCGGGGATATTTTTTTGAAACCTGGAACCAGGCGGATTTCTCTGCCAAAGGCCTGGATTATCAGTTTGTGCAGGATAACCAGTCACGGTCAGTTTACGGAACGGTCCGCGGTTTGCATTACCAATTGGAACCTTATGCGCAGGCCAAGCTGGTCAGGGTATTTCATGGCGAAGTGCTTGATGTTGTCCTGGATTTGCGAAAAGGTTCACCCACTTTCGGGAAGCATTTCTCCATTATCCTTTCTGCCACCAACCGGAAACAATTATTGATTCCCCGTGGATTTGCCCATGGGTTTTCCGTATTAAGCCGAGTGGCGGAATTCTTTTACAAATGCGATAATTTTTACTCCCGGGAATATGAAAGGGGCATCGCGTATAATGACCCCCGATTGGCGATTGACTGGATATTACCCACCGGGGAAATGATACTTTCTGACAAGGACCGGAATTTACCGGACTTTGCCAATGCAGACATGAATTTTCAATATCATGGCTGAAACCAGAAAATCCGTACTTGTTACAGGGGCCAACGGGCAGTTGGGGCGTGAAATCAGGAAGCTGGCTCATGAACAGAATACCCTGGACTTTACCTTTACCGACCTGGAAGAGCTGGACATAACGGACGAACGGGAAGTCAATAATTTCTTTCAAAACAGCACACATGATTTTTGCATCAATACTGCGGCTTATACGGCTGTGGACAAGGCGGAAACCGAATATGAGGAAGCCGTGCTTGTAAACGGGACAGCCCCGGGCATCCTGGCCCGGCAATGCCGGCAGCATGATATCATTATGATCCATATTTCCACTGATTTTGTGTTTGACGGGCAGGCTGACAAGCCGTATCGCGAAGAGGATCCAGTCAATCCATTGAGCTCCTACGGACGCAGCAAGCTGGAAGGCGAGAAGGCCGTTATGGAAAACTGCGATAAAAGCTATGTGATCAGGACTTCATGGCTTTACTCAGCCGAGGGCCATAATTTCGTTCAAACCATGATCCGGCTTGGTCGGAGCCGTGAAGAAATCAAAGTGGTCAACGACCAGACCGGATCTCCTACCTGGGCGGCTGATCTGGCCGATACCCTGGTCAGGCTGATGCTGCACCCGGAAGTAAACCAGCGGTTTGGATTATACCATTATGCCAACCGGGGTGAAACAACCTGGTATGAATTCGCCTGTGAAATTATGGACCTGGCAGACCTGAGATGCAAGGTCATTCCCGTACGTACTAAAGCATATCCCACTCCGGCCAGAAGGCCACGTTATAGTGTGCTGGATACCATCAAAATCAGGAAAACCTTTGATCTGGAAATTCCCCATTGGCGCGATAGCCTGCGGGAAATGATGCGGGAGTGGA
Source organism: uncultured Chitinophagales bacterium (assembly GCA_964422925.1). Lineage (GTDB taxonomy): Bacteria > Bacteroidota > Bacteroidia > Chitinophagales > S012-47 > CAYRDC01. Next base: position 145,819 of record CAYRDC010000002.1, read on the forward strand.
AAGATTAATGAGGGCTAATCGTATAAATGGCTTATCTGGACAAGCGCCTGTGGCTGCTTGATGATGATATTAGTTTTATCCGTTTCGATAATGCCGCTTTCCTTAAATTCTTTTAAAATACGGATAGCCGTTTCCTTGACGGTACCCACGAGACTGGCAAGGTCTTCGCGTGTCACAGAGATAATTCCATCCGGATTGTTATCATCCCGATAGGCATTTTGCAATAAGAGCAGCGCTTCGGCCAGCCGCCCCCTGACCGGTTTATAAGCCATATCGGCAATTTTCCGGTACGACTGGTCGAGTGAGGAAGATAAGAGATTGATTAATCCCTCGCTAAACCGTTCATTATGCCGGAATAATTTGGTGATCTGGTCTCTGGGAACCATGCACACAATACATTCTTCCAGGCTGGCCGCGGAAGCAGGATAGGGGGTATTGGCCAGCAGGGAAGAGTATCCCAGGAAGTCGCCCGGTTTGACAATTCGGATAATTTGTTCCTTACCGTCAGAAGCGTACTTATATACTTTTATTTTTCCCTGGTTGACGCAGTATAATCCCATGGGGTTGGAGCCTTCCTGAAAAATGATTTGCCCGCGCTTGTATTTCATGCAGCTTTTCCGGCTGTCAATTTCATACAATTCTTCCAAGTGGCAGAAATGAAAAAGAGAGTCTTTCCTGGCCCTGCAGTGTTCACAATCTGGCGGTGTAAATTTCATAAGTCAGGCCGGCTGTTCAAGCCTCAAAGCTACTTAATGCTATTCAGGATACAAAAGACAATACGACCTGTTTCTGTGGAATAGATTAAATCCTAAACGGGTCTGTATTTTAGACTTGATTAATTGACGTTTTTTGAAAGGAAAAGGCTCAGGATCGATCTGAATTAATGCGTAATAACCAACAGCGGTGTGTGTATATGAAAAGTCAGTTCTCGGGTAGTGTCTGATTTAAATACTGATTTCACCAGCGGGCTGTTATGTCCCAGTACAATCAGAATGTCCGGACTGACATCCGTTACAAAAGATTCAATGGCATCAAACACATCTTCAATTAATAACATTTTCAGCTCAAACTCGGAAAAATCAGCCAGCTTCAATATACTTTCCCTGTAGTTTTTCGCTTGATATTCAGCCATTACTTCCTCGCCACTGCTTAAATGGGCCATAACCAGGCGCGCATTGAAATATTTTCTGAAATTTTCCAGCAATTCAATGTCCTTTTTATCCAGCCGGCCCAAATCATCCAGCAACCCAAGCGTACTGATTTTTTGGTATTTGGCATCTTGTGGTATGGCAAGTACCGGTACGGAACACTTCTCCAGCAAACGGGCCGTAACGCTGCCCATGCGCTCCTCGCTGCGGTAATTACTTCCTTTAGTGCCTAATATGACCAGATCAAATTCCCCTCCGGATACCTCTTTATGAATTTCAGCCACCGGATCACCCGCTCCCGCTTTGTAAAAGATCCTGTCTGATGTAAAAAATCCGGGATCTATGTGATAAATCAAATCAAAAACCGATTCTTTTATCGTGAATTCTATGGCTTTGTTTAGGTTAAGGTTTCCCAGGGAAGGCGTTGAATAAGGATGATTCAGCGGGGGTTCATCTGCCCGGAATACGTGAAAAATGGTAATGTCCGTATGAAAAGATTTTGCCAGTGCCAGCGCATAAATTAACGCGTTGGTGGAATTCACACTAAAATCGGTAGGTAAAAGTATGTGCTTCATTTACTCTGTGAACCCGCCTTTCATTATCCTTGCGAAGTTGAATTCTTCTTCCCGTTTTTTAACTACTAATAAAGGGGTATCCAAATCTTCGCGGGTCATTTTTTCAGCCGTTGTCCCTATAAAAATGGTGGATTCCGTGGATTGTCCTTTTGAACCAATGATAATTAAATCAGCCCGTTTCCGGTGGGCCATATCTTTAATAACCTTTACAATAGGCCAGTCATTATCCGGAGTAAATAGCGGGGTGATGTGAACATCCTTGGTGTCAACTTCTGCCAGACACTCGTTGTAAAGACGCGTGTTATGGTCAAGGATGGTTTGCTTTATCTCCTGTTTGGATTTTTGAGGCCGGTATTTCTTTTCAGGGATATGATACACGTGTTCGCAATAAATGGTGGCATCCGGATTAGCCTGCGCCAGCAGTACAGCTTCTCCTAAAGCCAGTTTTGAAAAATTTGAAAAATCATTGCATACAAACAACTCATTCAGCCGCTTGCGCGGTTTCTCCGGTACAAACAACACAGAACAAGGTATCCGCCTGACGATTTGCTGTGCGGCAATTCCCTTTCCGCGCAATTCTTTTTTCTTGCCTACAATCAGCAGATCGATATTCCTTTCGCTGGCATAGGCAAGGATTTCAGTAGCCGGAGTTCCTTTGAGTATAATATACTCTATGTCAAATTTTTCATTCCCTTCAAAACTTTGTTCCACCTCTTCCTTCATGTCAGCCACTAATTCTTCTGCTTTTGGCAGGGCTAATTCCAGGCTTAATTCTTCAACGAGGCTGGTAACTTCCGGCAGTTCCTGGGCATGTACAAAATAGATTTTATTCGGTTTGATGATCGATGCCAGAAAACCAACATAGTTAATTAGCGAACGGTCCATTAAACTAAAATCAAGCCCAACTAATATCCTTTTGTAATTAAGCATTCTATCAGATTTTTTTATGGTAAACTTTTGTTATTATGATTCATTCAGGCAACTTCTTTAACTTGTTGCCAGTATCCGTACAGGAAGCGGTTAAATTCTTCTTTTAAATCCTGGTATAGCTTCCGGTAGGTTTCCATCCCGCTGCGGGCCCCCTGGTGGTCTTCAATGATTCCCAAATAATTTTTCTGGCCCGCCACTTTGTTTAATTCCTGGTCATGCAACTTTATATTATGCCGCAGGCTCTGAATTACTTCCTTTTGGCGGATATACTGATTTTGAAAATGTTCAATAACCGACAGTTTATTTTTATCCGTTATCTGCATGACCAATTCCCCCAGTGTATCTTCAATAATTTTTATTTCTTCCAAACACCATTGCAACTCATTAAGCCAGATACAATGCTCATAATGTAGTTTTACCATTTCGTTTATTGCCTGTTGAGTCATTCCTGATTCAATTTTAAACCCACATTTTTATTTCACGTTTTTTTATGACCAGTGTGGGTATCAGATAATTATAAGTCAATAATCTTTCAGTAACACTTCCAATTAACAGGAGGTCAAATTTTGAATGCCCTTTAGCTCCGATAGCTATCAGATTTACGGCATTTTTCCTGGCATAGCGTAATATTTCTTTGGCCGGATTATTGTTTTCGTTGCGGGTCAGCACTAGTTCCACATCCTTTTGCGGGATTTTGTTTTTTTTCAGGAAATCTCCAAAAGTGGATTCCACGTTTTCCCGCATAATTTCATTAAACTGCTCCGGGGTCCGGCTTATGCGCAAATTCAGAGTCGGTGGAATAAAATAGACATTCTGGCAAATCAGTTTGCCGGTTCCGAATTTCCTGGCCAGTTCCCGCGTTTTCAGTAAGGAAAATCCGCTGGATTCGCTGAAATCGATAGGAACCAGTATTTTGGAAAAATCAGCCGGTGCGTCTTCCGGAATAAACAATACGGATCCGTTGGCTTTCCGTACTAACCGCCTTGGAATAATGCCGCTGCCGCGGGAAATATCTTTGCGCCCCACTACAATCAGGTCCACCTTCTTGATTTCCGCCCAATGGAGCAGCTCAAAAGCAGGCGAGCCTTCTATGATAACATTTTCAGTCTCAATACCTTCGTGTTTGCCAAAGTATTGCTCAATCTCTTTTTCCAGCGCTTCCCGGATTAGTTCGTCTTCGGGTTTCCCCACAATCTCTTCCGGCTCTGTCATGGGCGTTACAAAATGAGGAACATCCAGGGATGGTTCGATATGTATAAAGTAAATTTTCCTGGGCTTAGTGATCTTTGTCCATACATTCATATATTCCAGGATTGACCGGTCCATATCGGTCAAATCCAATGCTATCATAATACGTTCAAATGTTGACATGCCTCCCTCTCGATTTAAACCAAATGTATTTGTATGCGGAAGGGGCAGCAATGACTTTTGTCACCTGTGAAAATGATAGAAATCTATACAGGAACATTGGTTATCTGCTCCATTTTGAGGATTTTCGCATGAATATTCGAATAATTTGATGAAGGATTTACTGACCATTTTCGTGGAAATTGCTTCCGAAGCCGGAGAAGCTATTATGAAAATTTATGAGCAGGCAGATCATGGCATACAGGAAAAACCGGATAAAAGTCCGCTAACCCTGGCCGATAAGGCTTCGAACCAAATCATTAATTCAGGATTGCGAAAAGCGTATCCGGACATACCCATCATATCAGAGGAAAACCAGGAAATACCTTATTCGGTAAGAAAATCCTGGACGCGTTGCTGGATTGTAGACCCACTGGACGGGACCAAGGAATTTATAAAACGGAATGGCGAGTTTACCATCAACATAGCCCTGGTGGAAGATGGCCGGCCAATAGCCGGGATGGTTTACGTGCCGGTGACGCGTGAATTGTATTTCGCCAGGAAGGGAGAAGGTGCATGGCGCCAGGATGCCGGTGGACAGCGCCAGCCGTTGCAGGTGTGCCCCCCGGATGATGCGTTGCTGATTATGGCCGAAAGCCGGTCCCATCCTTCTGCCGAGCTGGAAAAATACCGCGCGCAGCGTACCCGGGATTTCCGGGAAGTGCGCTATATCCAGGCCGGATCAGCCCTGAAATTTTGCCTGGTAGCCAGCGGGAAAGCCCATGAGTATCCGCGCCTCGGCCCTACCATGGAATGGGACACGGCCGCGGGACAGGCCATCGTGGAAGCTGCCGGGGGAAAAGTGCTGAATTTCAGTACCAGGGAACCGCTTATGTACAATAAAGAAGATTTGCACAATCCGCCTTTTATCGTAACGGCTTGACCATTAAATATTTTTGCATATCTTGTCATCAAATTTTTTACTCACTTTTTTAAAAAAAACTGATGCAAATTGAAGTTTCCACCGTGGTTTCCATTTCTTATGAATTAAGGGAAAAAGACGCAAATGGTGAAGTAATAGAAACAGTAAGCGACTCTAATCCATTTGTTTTTCTGTACGGGGCCGGATTTATTATTGAAGGACTTGAAACCGGCCTGAAAGGACTGGAACCCGGGCAAACATTCGCTTTAACCGTACCCTGTGAAAAAGCCTATGGAAGATTAAATGATAAATTTATTTTTGATATTCCACGCCAGGTATTTACCGAGGCAGAAGAAGGAGAATCTTTATTAAAAATAGGTAACCGGTTGATGATGCAGGATCAGCATGGAGAGGTCATAGAAGGGATAGTCCTGAAAATAGGCGATGAATTTGTTACCATGGATTTTAATCATCCCCTGGCAGGCAAAGACCTGTATTTTTCAGGAAAAGTGCTTGAGGTGCGTGAAGCCACGCCTTCCGAACTGGAACACGGGCACGTTCACAAAGGCCCTGAAGAGCATTCTCATTAGCCTCAGCGCCTGATAAAGGCATCTACTACCTGCAGGTAATTGTCCAACCCCATGGTTTCGGGTATACCGTTGTGTCCGTGTTTGGCTCCCGGTATGCGGTGGGCTTCTTTATAGGGGCCCTGGTAATTCTGGTAGATGATTTCGCCATTGCTGATCTGCACGTAATCGTCTTCTTCACCATGAAACCAGCACAAAGGGATGTTTACATCCTTGATCTTTTCCGCGTTATTGAATTTCAGGCTCACGATAAAGGATGCCGATACGTTCAGAATGGTTGATTCTTCCGTCAGGTTGTCCACGCTGGCCAGCGGAGATTCGATAATGAGTTTGGCCGGTTTGAAACTGTCGTAATAAGCCGCGATGTCAATGGCAGGGATGCAGCCCAGGCTGAACCCGTAGATCATGACATTTTCAGGAGCCGCTCCCTGTGCTTTAAGCCACTGCAGGCAGGCCTGTACATCATAGCTTAATCCGGCTTCCGTGGGCGTCCCTTCCGATAGCCCATAGCCCCGGTAATCCATCATCAGCACTCCGTAATGATTCTTTCCGTGTGTGTTGGCCAACAGTTTGGCCCGCGTCCAGTAGTAATCCATATGTTTCGACTGCCCGTGGCAATAGACGATCACGGTATCGGTGGCAAGGGTATTCAGGTCACCGATATATACCGCGTAAATGGTGGTGGGGCTGATTTCGTCCGGACCCTGCGAGTTCAGGGTGAAGAGGTGGATCATACTGGCCGGGAAGTCGTAACTGGCCGGCAGCTGCAGTTCCGAATCACCGGTGTAGTTGTCAAACAGGTATTCCGTGATGCTGTTATCCCTTGGAAAAGCGAGGTCATCCATTTGCAGGCAGGCGGCCAGTCCCAGGAACAGCGGCAGCACCAGCCATATCATTGCTCTTTTCATGGTCAGAATTTTTTAACTATACTGAAATACACTCCCGTGGCCCCGGTTTTCCCTGTCAGGCTTTGCCAAGGCACAAATACCTTTTCATTCGACCTGCCGGGCGCCATCAGTTTCAGTTCAATGGTATATTCCATGTTTCCTTTGCCCCGGAAGGTATTCCCGATATGCGGGTTGAACACCCAGCGCCCTAGTTGCGGCTGGTCGTGCGACCGGGTTTTGCGCAGTTCGAACCAGTTGGAACAGCCCACGTAGGCGTAATGGTTGTTTTTGCCCCAGTTCCACGAGGCGTTCAGATCTGCCTCTGGCCAGAACCGCATCACCGGATCGTTCAGGTCAGCGATAAAGTTGGCGGCCAGGGTACCCGTCAGGGTGGGCACGTACCCGATTTGGCGGTAAAAGCGGTACACCCCGCCAATGTCGGTCTGGAAATTGGAAAACACCAGACTGGTGGTGTGCAGGCTGCCGAAAACGGTTAGGTCTTCCCGCAGGCCGTAGCCGTACACCAGCGTGGTAAGCGGCAGCGGAATGGTCATGCCGGAATAGTCGATGAGTCCGCCCCCAAAGCTGAAGCCCACCGCGTGCTGCCCCTTTTCCAGCGGTTGCACAAACCGCGAAGGAGCACAAGCCACCGCCAGGGCGATAAACCCGAATATCCATCTACGTTTCATGAGTGATTGTTTAACGATTCCTGAAATTGAGGTGCAAATTAGAAATTTCCGGATTTACTTTCCCAATGCGTCCGGGCAATCTTACCCTGTTGCAAGAGGCTCAGCGGTGTATCACCAGCAATTTCCGTGTGAAGATACCGGATGAGGTGTACACCCGTAGGACGTACAGGCCGTTCGCCAGGCCGGACAGGTCTATGAGCCCGCTTCCGGTTTCCCGGAGAAGGGTTCCGCTTGCCGAATATAGCAGCACCCGGTCTGGATAGAAGTCCGTTCCGGTGCCGATTCGCACCCATTGATCGGCCGGATTCGGGTACAGCTGCCATAAAGATTCGGCCCTTTCGGGCAGGCCCGTGGGCATTATCGTAACCGTATTGCAGGGCGGGCCACCGGTCACCGGGGAAATGCTGGCCGTAGCCTGCGGGCTGGTCCCGGGTGGCAGGCTGTTGTAAATCAGCGTTATGTAATGTGCCGCGGAATCGGGCAGCAGTTCCGGACGGAGCCAGATCAGGGTATCACCGTAGGCGCTGTCCGGGTGCGGGTAAATCAGATGCGGCTGTGCCCCTGGCGGATGCACAAACCGGATTTCCGCCTGCTCGGGCGAAGTGCCCGCGTTAATGTATTTGATTTGATAAGCCACCTGGCCGTTCAGGAATAACCCGCACGCGTCAATGCAGAGGTCATGTATTTTAACGGTATCGGTAAAGCTGAAATCCAGATGGTCTAACAGGTTTCCCGTGGAGCTTGTTTTGGGCAGGTATACGGTGGCCCCGGTGGAAAGCAATCCAAGCGGGTTCAGGGGCGTGACCAGGTAAGAACCCTTGTCAACGTAAAAATGATAATACCCCTGGCGGGTGGTGTAGGTCAGCCGGTTTCCCGGCTGGAGGCGTACGGGCCAGCCTTCCAGCCCAGGTTCCCCGGGGTCGTGCAGGCCGTCCTGATTGAGGTCGTTGAATACCTGTCCCTTCAGGGTGTTGAACGAGCCGCAGGTATCGTTGTTGGTGAACGCCCAGCTGTTTAGCCAGACCAGCGTATCACCCGTACACAGGTCGATTGAGTTAGTAGAGGTGGTGACTGTGTACTGGTCGACAGGATTAATCAGGCTGTTGAATACCACAGGCAGGCCAGGTACGGGGATACCGTTTGATGTGCCCTGTGTGATATGTAATGAGTAAATAAGCCCGTTGTTGGCTCCTATAATATCCACTATAACCTCAAACGGGCCACGCAGTGAATCACCGTGAATGAACAGGTTGTCCATGCAGAAGGCGCTGCTGTCGGGAACGGCTTCCAGCCAGAACCAGCCATTTATTTGCGTATGCGCAGAAAAAGAAACTAACAGCCATAGCGGGAGGATCAGCAATCGTTTCATGGCAGGGGGTTGTAAGATCAAATAAATAGCTTCATAATCAAAGTTAAAAAATGATAGTTAACTGCCAAATGTTTTCAAATTTATTTTTCCGTCCGGCCTATGCAATCAAATATTAACTTTGTGGCTCTATGGGAAAAGTGCGATTTGCGGTACTGGGCCTCGGGCACATCGGCAAACGGCACGCGGCCATGATCGCGGCCAACCCGAAGGCCGAATTGGTAGGTATAGCCGATATTGATCCTGCTAAACAGGAGGTAACTGCCAATGAATTCGGAGTGCCTTTTTACGGTTCCCTCGAAGCGCTGCTCGAATCCGGAACGGAGATGGATGTGGTGAACGTGTGCACCCCCAACGGGCTGCACACCGATCATTCGCTGGCTGTGCTCCGGCAGGGCATCCATGTGGTTTGCGAAAAGCCCATGGGCCTCAGGCGTGATGCCTGCGAATCGGTGATTTCCGAAGCCCTGGCCCGGTCGAAACAAGTGTTTATCGTGATGCAAAACCGGTACAGCCCACCGGCCCGATGGCTCCACCAGATCATTGACGACAAAATTCTTGGCCGCATTTTCATGGTGCAGGTCAACTGCTACTGGAACCGGGGCGATGCATACTATGCCAACAGCCCCTGGAAAGGCACCCTGGAACTGGACGGTGGGCCGCTGTTCACGCAGTTCAGCCATTTTATCGACATCATGTACTGGCTGTTTGGCGACATCAAAAATGTGCATGCCCGCTTCGACAATTTCAGCCACCGGCACAACACGGAGTTCGAGGACTCCGGCCATGTGACTTTTGATTTCGTGCGGGAAGGCATGGGCGTGATCAACTATTCCACATCGGTCTGGCACCGGAATTTCGAATCGAGCATCACCATTATCGGGGAGAAAGGCACGGTGAAAGTGGGCGGTCAGTACATGGACCGCATTGAGTACTGCGATGTGAAAGGTTATGAAATGCCCGAACTGGAACCGGTAAGTCCGCCCAATGATTACGGGGATTACAAGGGCAGTGCTTCGAACCACCAGTTTGTGATCAGCAATGTGATTGAAACCCTGAATGGCCGGTCTTCTGCCACCACCAATGCGCTGGAGGGGTTAAAGGTGGTGGAAATCATTGAAAAGATTTATAAACACCGCTAATCCATGGCCCATGTATTGATTATTACGGCCCGTTACCCAGCTTCTTATCAGCTGCTTGCCGGTTTCAGCCTGCGCCAGTACGCTTTGGAGTTGGTCAGGAAGGGCTACCGGGTGGGGATTGCCGCTCCGGGCATCCTGCCCCTGGATTCCCGCACCTGGATACATTCCTTCCGGCAACTGGGCCGGGCCCATAATTGGGTGGACGGGCCCTTGCCGGTATACTCCGTGCTCGGGGTGGATGTTTTTCCATTCATTCCCTCGTTCCGCAGGTTCCTGCTGAAAAGATACCTGGGCTACCTCTCCACGCTCTATCCCCGCCTGCACGGCATGCCTGACGCGGTGATCTGGTACCGCTACGGCTGGCCGGAGGAGCTGGCATTGCAGGCTCCGGAGGGTGCCCCGGTGTTTCCTGTAAACAACCCGGAAGGCATGTTTCATGAAAACAGTGAGCCCTCCCCGAGGCAGAAAGCCCAGCCGAACGACCCAGGCCGTATCCTGGCCCTGCCGGGCTTTAGTAGGCGGGAACTCGATCTGGTTCTTGAAACATTCGCACTGTACCGGCAACAGCAGCCTGCTGCCCGCCTGGTCATTGCTGCCGGGAAAACCGCTGCCGGGCGCCTGAAAAAGCTGTCCCGCTCCGGTGTGGAAATCAGCAAGCCGGCCAACCCCGGAGAACTGGGTGCCCTGCTGTGGCCGGCCGGAAAAGTGGTGGTGCCGCAGACCGGGCAAAAAGAAGTGCTCCCTTATCTGAAACTTTCCGGGAAAACCGTGCTTTCCCTTAAAACCGGTTTCAGCGCGCAAGACCTGGCGGGGCAATGGACAGGAGCCGCTGCCGGTGCGCACCAAAAGTATTGGCGCTTTGCCGCTTTTCACGAAATTTGCCCCGGAGTACGGTAACCCCCTCTCAAAGATTTTTATTAAACTCACAGGTCTAAAACCGGAGTGTATGCGAAAAGGATTACTCTTGCTGGCAGGCTTTGCCCTGTCCTTGCATTTTTACGCGCAAAACCTGACACAAACTATCCGGGGGAATATCCTGGAAGCGGATTCTCATTTGCCCCTGCCCGGGGCTACAGTGGCTGTTTATCAAGACAGTACCCTGGTGGGCGGATCAATTTCCGATGTGAAAGGGCAATTCCGGATTGAAAAAGTGCCCGTTGGCCGGTATACGGTCACGGCTTCGTTTATTGGCTATGACCCGGTATCCATACCGGATGTACTGGTGAATTCAGCGCGGCAAACAATACTGAACCTGGAATTGCGTGAATCCATAACGCAGGTAAACGAGGTGGTGGTTACGGGGAAAGGCCGGAAAGGGGAACCTCTGAATAAACTGGCTTCGGTCAGCGCCCGGGCTTTTTCCATTGATGAAACCGACCGCTATGCCGGCAGCCGGGGCGACCCGGCCCGTATGGCATCAAATTACGCGGGCGTCCTGGGAAACAACGATGCCAGCAACGACATCATCATCCGGGGCAACTCGCCCATGGGCCTGCTGTGGCGCATCGAGGGGGTGAATGTGCCCAATCCCAACCATTTTGCCGTGGCCGGCAACACCGGGGGACCGGTGGGCATACTGAACAACCATGTGCTGGCCAATTCCGATTTTTTTACCGGGGCTTTCCCGGCCGAATACGGCAATACCGTGGCAGGAGTGTTTGACCTGAACATGCGCAACGGCAATAACGAACAACATGAGTTGTCGGCACAAATTGGTTTCCTTGGCGTGGAGGCCAATGCCGAAGGGCCCATCAACCGCAGGCGGGGCTCCAGCTACCTGGCGGCTTACCGCTATTCCACCCTGGCCTTGTTTGACAACTTCGGGGTGAATATCGGAACGGATGCCGTACCGTATTACCAGGACCTGGCCTTCAAGATAAACCTTCCCCTGGACGATCGCACCCATATTTCTCTCTTCGGCCTTGGCGGAACCAGCAAGGCCGACATCATTAAAAGCGATGACATCTCCCCGGACCCCACACAGATCTACGGCAACCAGGATTCGGATGAGAAGTTCCGGAGCCGCATGGGAGCCATGGGGCTGAGCTTTTCCAGGTCCCTTAGCCCGAATACCTACCTGAAAATCACGGCAAGCACTACCGGGGAACATACCAACAACGACATTAATTTCATTGTCCGCCATGTGGAAAACGATACGTTCGTAATCGATTCCATTTACCGGCAATTGGGCTATTGGTTCGACCAGGTGAAATACGGTTTGTCCGTAGTGCTGAACCACCGGTTCAACAGCCGCAACACCATCAACTACGGGGTGTACAGCGATTTGTACCAGTATGACTTTGTGGACAGTATTTTTGATATTTCGGTTAAGGATTTTATTACTCGTGTCAACAACCGTGGATTTGCCGAATTGCTGCAGCCTTATTTCCAGTGGCAATACCGGCCCACGGAGGAAATCACACTGAATGCCGGGCTCCATGGGCAATGGCTCAGCCTGAACAATAACAGCCTGAGCATTGAACCCCGCCTGGGCATGCGCTGGCAGTTATCAAGCACGCAGATTTTCAGCTTCGGCATCGGCCGGCACAGTCAAATGCTGCCCACCTATATTTATTTTGCCGGCCGGGAACTGCCTGGCAATATCGTTTCCCAACCCAATGTGAACCTTGGTTTCCTGAAAAGCGACCATTTCATAGTTGGGTACGACCAGTATTTTACCAGTAACCTGCACTTGCGGCTGGAAGCTTATTACCAGCATTTATTTAATATTCCCGTAACTGTGAAACCAGGCTCTTATTCCGTGTTGAATGAAGGCAATGAGTTGGACCGCTTCTTCCCCGACAGCCTTCAGAGCACCGGTACGGGTAGAAATTACGGCTTGGAACTTACCCTTGAAAAATTCTTCAGCCGCAATTATTTCTTCATGCTCACTGGCTCTTTGTTCGACTCTAAATACCGGGGCAGTGACGGGCAAATGTATAATACGGTATTCAATGCCCATTATGTGGTAAACCTGCTGGCAACCCGTGAATTCCATTGGGGCGCCAAACGCGATAGCCGGATGGGCATAGGGGGAAAAATTACCTGGGCAGGGGGCAAGCGGTACACACCCATTGATGTGGATTCCAGCAACGCCATCGGCCGGGCGGTGATGATTGATTCCCTGCGTAATACCCTGCAGGTGCCGGACTATTTCCGGGCCGACCTGAGAATTGATTACAAACTGAATACAAAACACCTGTCCCACGAAATCGGGCTCGACCTGGTGAACCTGTTCGGGATACAAAATGTGTTCAAGATTACTTATATAGGCGGAACCGAACCCCTGCGCGAGGAGTATCAACTGGGATTTCTACCAATATTCTATTACCGGATTTACCTGTAGGAAGGGGTTTACTCATCCATTTCCTCTTCCAGTTCAAGGTCTTCTTCGGGAACGAGGTCTTCAGCGGGTTCCCCGGTTTCCAGTACGGAAGGATTGATCTTGATCAGGTATATGGAATCTTCCAGCTCAAAGAGCAAACCATAAAATGGCTTGGGCCCCGGAAACATGGTCAGGTGCCCGTTAAATCCTGACGGGTATTTTTTGTTCAACTCCCGCAAAACCTGAGGCGGCAGCTTGTCGTAGCTGACCAACAGTCGTTTCTTTTCCATGGCTGCAGGCTTTGTTTCTTATTTTGCAGGTGCTTATACTTTTCCTTTTCGCGGCAGGTTTCAAATTACCGTGGAAAAATCCGGAATACCCGGCCTTGACCGGAACCTGACCAATATCCTGTACGGGAATTGGCCGGAAAGCTGTCTTGTGGAAATGCAGGGGAGAAGCAAATATTCAGCAGTGCGTACAGGAAAAATATACGCAGTAACAGTTGGCGTGAAAGTTTCATGGCTCGTGAATTATCAGATCCGGAAATCAGCAGTAATCAGAAATAATCAATTTCCGGTGTCTCGAGCGGGCAAAGGTTCAGGCAGATTTTCTGTAAAAATGGGCAATGATCTTTTCTTCCAAACTGCTGAGTTCCACTGGTTTGGAAAGAAAATCGTCCATGCCGGCATCCAGGCATTTTTTCTTGTCATCAGTGAACACGCTGGCCGTCATGGCGATAATTACCGGCCGCTGTTCCGGTCGATTTTCCTGGTACCATTGCAAAATGGTTCGGCTGGCTTCAATACCATCCATTTCAGGCATTTGCACATCCATCAGGATGAGGTCGTAGGGAATTTGTTTGGCGGCTTTCACCGCTTCGAGTCCGTTGGAAGCCACATCGGCCTGGTAGCCTAGCTTCTTTAACTGGCGCAGCGCCACTTTCTGGTTGATCGGATTGTCCTCTGCCAGGAGGATGCGCAGTTTCCGGTTATGCCTGAATCCAGTGCTCTTGCGGGAGGAATGAGCAAGATGGATGTTGCCGGTCGGGATGGAAAAGATTTCCAGAATGCTTTTGAGCAGACGATTCTGGCGCACGGGTTTGATCATATAAGCCGCGAAAAGCCACTGGTACTCCCGTGCGGGTGTTTCACCCAGCGAAGTAAGCATGATGACCGGCAGGCTTTTCCACTCTTCGCGTGATTTGATTTCTTTCGTCAACTGTAGCCCATCCATTCCGGGCATATGCATATCGAATATGGCAAAGTCAGGTTTAATACCTTGATCCAGAAGTTCCAGGGCTTTTTTTGGAGAATCAGCCCGGTAAGTCTCGATACCCCAGCCGGCAAGCTGTTTGCCCAGAATCAGTAAATTAGTTTGATTGTCGTCTACGATAAGCGCTTTTTTGCCTTTCAATGCCTCCAGGGATGGCCGTTTTAGAGTTTCTGTCTTTCCAGGAAGCGCTTTAATAGTAAAAGAAAAAGTGGTACCCTTACCTACCTGGCTCCTTACCTGAATGTCCCCGCCCAGGAGATTGACCAGGCGTTTACTGATAGCCAGGCCCAGTCCGGATCCTCCATATTTGCGCGTAGTGGACGAGTCGGCCTGAGAGAATGACTCGAATATCGTTTCCAGCTTTTCGGCCGGTATGCCGATGCCGGTGTCTTTCACGTCAAATTGCAGGGTGAGCACCCCGTCCTTCTTCTCCAGCAGACTGACATGCACCAGCACTTCCCCCTCTTCAGTGAATTTCAGGGCATTGTTTACCAGGTTTACCAGCACCTGGCGCAAACGGGTCGGATCGCTGATAATGGATTGCGGTACGTCCGGTTCTATGTCCCGGATCAATTCAATATTTTTTTCAGTGGCTTTCGCGGAGAGCAGGTCCATCACGTCTTCCACAATGTCCGTCAGGTTAAATTCCTGTTTTTCCAGTTCCAGTTTCCCGGATTCGATTTTGGAGAAATCCAGGATGTTGTTGATCACGCCCAAAAGATTTTCCCCGCTGATGCGGATGGTTTCCGCGTAATCCCGCTGCTCTTCATTCAGTTCTGATTCAAGCAATAAGCCTGTCATCCCGATCACCGCGTTCAGGGGAGTGCGAATTTCATGACTCATTGTAGAGAGGAAACGTGATTTCGCGCGTGAGGCTTCTTCCGCAGCATCGAGGGCATTTACCAGTTCAGCTTCCACCTTTTTCCGGTGTTCTATTTCAGCGGCAAGGTGCCGGTTCTTTTCTTCCAGTTTGCGGGTGCGTTCAACCACTTTTTCTTCCAGGCTCTGGTTGAGGTAATTTAAGGCATCCTGCTGCCTCCCGACTATGGAGGCGAATAATCCCAGGAAAATAGGGGCTGTGTCGATTATATACAGCAAGGGGTGTGCCTCGTGAATAGCCAGGACAGATCCCAGGGACCAGGGCAGGTGTAGCTTAATTATTTCGAAAATCAGGGATAAAACAGGAAATGATAATCCGAAAAGGGCTCCGTAAACGGCATAACGAAGGGTAGCCGATTGTTTCCAATGCAGGCGCATACAGCGGGTTTAATGGTTTTTAGATAGATTCAACAGACTGGAAATACATTTTTGTTACGAAGTCAAACGCTAATAGTTACAGGAATGCCCAATTCCCTATGGCATTTTAAGAAACCGATGCCACATCAGGCTGCCTTAATATCCTAGTCATGATTTCTCTGAACATAAATTTTTAAGGATTGATATAATGAGACTCAGGCCTTGCAAACAGCAATAAAATTTTGTAATATTCTCCTGCCATAATCGCTGGATTTGACCGCATTCAAAAGGTTTACGGGTGAACAGCCCCTGGCTTCAATTTGATCTTTCTGAGCAAGGATCTGGGCTCTCATAATAGCAGGGGTATATTCCGGGTGGAATTGCAATCCCCAGGCATTTGTCCCGATTCTGTAAGCGTGGGTGTTTTCAAAATCATTAAAGGCCAGCTTCACGGCCGTTGACGGAAGTTCGCGAATGGTTTGCGTATGATTGACGTGGACCAGAAAAGAATCAGGGAAGCCGGTAAACAACAGGTCTTTTCGTCCGGCTACCGTTAAGGAAATATTTACCGTACCAAGTTCCTGGCCATCCGGGTGCCAGTCAATCTGTCCGCCAGCGGCATAAGCCAATACCTGATGCCCGAAACAAATACCCAGTATCGGACAATTTTTTTCTATGGCCCGGTGAAGCCATGCGGCCAGGCGCTCAATCCATGGCTCATGATCTGTAACATTATCGTGCGAACCTGTGATAATGATACCTGCCAATTGACCCGGATCCGGCCATTGAATATCCTCTCGGAAAACTTCCAGTACAAAGTCATTGGTTGATGCCGGAAATTTAGCCCTGATCCATTGCTCAAAATCCCCGTACTTGTCCTTTACTTTAGAAAAAGTGCTACCGGCTTTCAGAATCAACACGGGACTCATGACTGTTTTTATTTCCTGCTAAATTATAACCACGGGGCTGAACCTGCCCGGCAACCGGTTCCCGGAAATTAAAAAAAAACGTTTGGCAGTAATATCCCGTGTCCGTCAATATTTCACAACCCTGCAAACGGCTTTTTTGTGGGGGTTTGTTTTAACAGATATAAAGTAAACACCCGGTTCAATATTCAGGTCCAATGGTATGTCCTTCCTGTTTTTGAAGGTTGCCTGATAAATTTCCCGGCCCGTAATGCTGTTGACAGCGACCATAATATGGCTGTATGCTTTGTCAAAGTGTAAATACAAGGTATGACTTACGGGATTGGGGTAAGCAAAAACAGAGAAATCGTTTTGGGCTGATGGTTTGATGGAAGTGGGGGTTTCCGATAATTCCACAACAAATACATCATCCAACCCATTGTTGGTTAAGGTAGCAGGCCCGAAGATGATGGCGGTACCGAAATAAAAGCCTGTAACATAGATTTTCCCGTTGGAATTTACGGTTATGCCTGTACCCTGGGTTTCGCTCGCCTGCCCGGCACTGGCGCCTGTTGCCCAGGCCGCTGCCCCGCTTGTATCATATTTGGCGATAAACAAGTCGAAACCACCGTTGGTATTGTTCAATGTGGTGGGGCCGAATGTGATGCCGGGACTGTCGAAGTAGCCGGTAATATAAATGTCTCCGTTGGCACCGGTGGCGAGGCTGGCTGCCCGGTCCGTACCGGTACCACCGGCACTTTTTGCCCAAACCACATTCCCGGCCGTGTCGTACTTTACTAGGAATAGGTCATCGCTGCCGTTGTTGATTAAAGTGTTCGGCCCGAAAGCGACAGTGGTGCTTCCGAACCTGCCCGTAACGTAAACATTTCCGCTGGCATCGGTTGAAAGGCTGCTGCCCTGGTCGTTGCCGCTGCCACCGGCACTTTGAGCCCACAGTACCGTTCCGTTGGTATCGGCTTTTACGGTAAAGGCGTCAAAGCTGCCGTTATTAGTTAAAGTATATGATCCGAAACTGATGGACGGACTGGCAAATGCCCCGGTGATGTAAATATTCCCGCTGGCATCGGTGGTAATGCATTTGCCCATGTCAAGGCCGGTGCCCCCCACGCTTTTGGCGCCAAGAACTGTCCCGCCAGCATCGTATTTCGCAAAAAAGATGTCTTCGTTGCCGTTATTGGTCAGGGTATAGATGCCAAAAGCGATGGAAGCGCTGTTAAAATCGCCTGCAACATAAACATGGCCGCTGGCATCGGTGGTGATACTTGTTCCAAAATCACTGTCCGGCCCACCGGCACTTTTGGCCCAGATAACATTGCCGTTTGGGTCGAATTTTACGGTAAAGACATCAAAACTGCCGGCATTATTCAATGTAAAAGACCCGAATGTTAATGCAGGGCTGTCGAAATACCCGGTAACATAAATGTTCCCGTTGCCGTCTGTTGCGATGCCATTGCCCCGGTCGTTGCCGGTGCCACCGGCACTTTTGGCCCAGATGACATTGCCGCTCGGATCATATTTTACCAGGAAAATATCTTCGTTGCCGTTCGAAGTCAATGTAGTTGAACCGAATGTTATGGTAGAACTTCTGAAGCTTCCCGTGACATATATATTCCCGTTTGTATCGGTGGCGATACCCTCGGTAAAATCACCGGAGGTGCCACCGGCACCTTGCGCCCACTGGTAAACGGGGGTTTGAGATTTGGCAAAAGGCAATACTAAGAACAGGGAAAATACAAAGATCAAATACTTCATAACGGACTTTTTTTAATGATCAGGAAAGGAAAAGACGCAAAATAAATGATTTTTCCCTGACCGGCAAAATCTACCGGTAAATATTACTGGTTTGGCCCTAGGCAGAGGCAATTATGCAAGGGTAAGCCTTCCTGGGTTGATGTGGTATGTACAGTCCGCCCCTGGCGGTACGCAGGCGGGACATGCTCTTGGAGTGGCGGATATTAAACAGGTCAGCACAGAGAGTATTATCCGGTAAAATTAGCTCAGCGCCATGAATAACTGTCAAATCATTGAAAGGATTATATGGGCAAAGAGGGGAACAAAAAGTAATTTTGTCCCGATACTCATCAGACAAATAAAGAAGGCAGAATATAAAGTCATTATAACGACACGCGGATGAGCCGCCAGGTGGGTACAACACCAAAACCAGGCGATGCGACAGGCTGGCGGAGGACCTCAACCTCGTGAAAAGACACATTCAGCCCGTTCGGCTTCATCCGCATGTTGGGTTTACTACCCCGGTAGCTTCACTGCCAGAACATCAACCTTTTCAATAGATGGCGGAGCGGAAAGAAGTTCGCCAGCCTTTTCCATGAGTGTGGCAGCGACTTTGCCTGAGAGTTGAGCTTGGCGACCCGCCTCATCGTGGAACGCATCAAAGATACCAAACTTGGATGGCCCAAGACGAATGCCGAACCGCGTGGTTGTAGCCGGCTCTTCATGAACCAGTGGAAGGCCTTCAAGCAGAAACTGCTCTACTTCTTTCTCCTTCCCGGGCTTCGCTGCAAGCCGCACAAACAGCAATTCTTTAACTATAATACACCTCTTTTGGTTAGGGACGTATCACGTACACCCCATTATATTAAGGTAATTGAATAATTTACCGATCATCTTCATCAGCTTTATTGTCAACCCTTACTTTACATTTATAATTCATTGATCAACTGTGCGATTTGTCGTCCAGATATCACGATGAAGTTTCCAACCTTCCCGGGTTCGTTTCCAAATAACAACATATTTACCCTCATCTGCTGTTTTATTTCCAGATAGAAGGGCATATTGCCCAACTTCAGTAGCTGTTTCACCATCCGAGCCGACATATACTTCCAGGGTTTCAAGATTTGCTCCGGTTAATCCGGCATCAAACTTGTCCTGCCAGAATTTACGGATTGCTTCTGTGCCTGCGACCGGATTTGTTCCTGCAGGTAAAAGCCTGCCGTTATTTGTATACAATGAAGCTATCGTACCGGCATCTTGCTGCCGGAAAGCTTGCTCAAAAAGATGGTTTGCTTGACCGATTAAAGAACGAATAAGATTATCCCGGCTATCTAAAAAATTCGGATCGATTGCGAGAGCACGCTTGAATTGTTGAGATGCTTTTTTGTATTGTTTTGTAAAAAGGTAAAACTCTCCGAGGGCGTTGTACATGCCCGGATTAGCACTGTGGAGTCGTATATTTTCTTTAAAGAACTTTTCCGCTTCTTCATTTTTTCCATCCAACATGTAAATATAATAACCGGCATCATTCCTGGCACCTCCGGTCGAATCAAGTTCGAATGCTAAATCGAATTGCTTATCCGCCTCACCATAACTGCCGGTCCGTACGTAAAGAGCACCCAGCGAGACATACGCATTCCAGTGGTCCGGTGCGAGGTTACGATATTTTTTAAAATATTTTTCGGAGGCATCATAGTTTTTTTCCATTAGAGCAGCCCATCCGAGAAGGTGATAACCCTGTATAAAATGAGAATCTCGCTTGAGGGCGTTATGAAAATGCCTGGCAGCTTCCTCACAGTTGTGCAGATAGAAGCAATAGCGGATTCCAATATATCCTTCAAGATAGGGATCATCCGGATACTCATCGGATAACTCGCTTAAAATTGAAACAGCATGTTCGTATTCAGCATCCAAAAAGGCAGCCCGAAAAGCGTCTATCATACGCTGCTCACTCTTTGAAACCTGATGTCTATGTAGTTCGGCAAGCTGGAAATACCGTTCACGTTGGAATCTGTATTCTGAGAGTCCGACAAGATGCAAATATGCCAGAACAAAAGAAGGGTCCTCAGCGACAGCTTTTATTAAAAGCTGTTTTGCTTGACCTGCCTCCCAGTGAAAGGCTAAATCGCGTGCTTTGATAAAGTCCTCCCGCGCTTTTTCGGATGTAGTAGTAATTGGAAGAGACTGTGCTCTGAGTGGGAACCCGTAAAAAGTGGAAATACACAAAACAATAAAGAAGAATCTTAATAAATAATTGTCATTATTCATAATAATTGTCCTTTGGTTTGTGAATGTTTTAATTGTACTATTGTATCTCAATACATTTCCTCGGACGGAATGATCTTAATCCTTTTTTAGTGGATCATTCTCTCTGAGACTCAATCAATTAACCAGAATCCGAGATTGTCTGGGCTTAATCCTGGTTATAGCGGACTTATCTGCCAGAGTGCCGCATAGCGGTACGCAGACGAACCATGCTCTCGGAGAGAGCCATTTTTTGCAACCTCCTGGTTTTCAGTGCCGTGCGGCTTGTTTTTCCCCGGAGATTTTTGCGGTTTCCGGTCATTGCAACCCGGTTTTGGTTTAAAGTTAAAAAAATCAGGCTAAACCGCCAAATGCCCCTCTCGCGCAGAAAGGCTGCGCATACCCTAAACTATCTTGCACCCGGTTCCGGGCCGGTAAAACGGCATACTACTAAAAAAACGGCCCGGCCGGAAACGCAGGAAAACTGCGTGTTTTTACCTGTTGATTTGCCATGTAACCAAAACAAAAGGAGGTAAACATGAATGATCAAAACAAGAACACGGTATTCCGGCCACCGGAAGACATGTACAGGCACCCGGCCTGGCTGGCACGCAGGGAGCAGGTGCTGCAGCGTGACGGGTACCGCTGCCGTTACTGTGGTTCGTCCGAAGGGCTCCAGGTGCACCACCGCCAGTACCATTTTAACGCGCTGACGGGTGAGGCCGTGCCCATATGGAATTATCCCGGCCACCTGCTGGTAACCCTGTGCCGCGACTGCCACCAGCGGGGGCACAGCCTGTACAAAGTGCCGGTGTTCCGGGTAAACGAGTCGCAAAACGGCCAACTGAAGGAAAATGATTTTTTAACCTTTAAAACTTTTCAATTATGACGGTTTTAAATTTTCTCAGGAGGATACTGGGTTCGGGGAACCCGGGCCTCGCAGCTGATGAAAAATTCAAATCCCTGTTCGTGGAATCTGCTGCCCCCGGCCGCGGGCCGGACACTGTGCCTGAACGCGGGGCATGGGATGCCCGCGCCCTCGAAGACCAGGGTTACCGGGAGGGTTACCATTATAACAGCCCGGACTTCCTGGAAGAGCGGCTGGCCAGCCTGCGTGAAGATTTCTGCCACCAGCTGGAAAGCGAATGGCTCAGGCTTCGTGACCGCTATGACAGCCTGCACCGCGAATACCGGCTCTGGGAAGGATCGGATACGGGGCTTGCCCGCATCTTCAGGTATGCCCTGGAAGACCTGAAACGGCACCTGGACAGCCTGGAGCAGAAACTGCAGCAGGCGCGCGAAGGCAAAGGCCCTTTTAAGCTGGTGGAATCGCACTACAGGGCGGGATTCTACCAGGGCCGGGTAGCCCGCGCCCGGCGGGATTTTCCGGAACTGAACGGGCAGGGAAAGCTCCCCGCTTACCCGGCCCGGTCAGGGGCCCAGCCCGGGGATTTGCTGAACGGTGCGGAAGCGCCCGGCCCCAACGGCCATCATGCGGTGTCTTCCAATGGTTTAACCACTAAAAACTTACAGCCATGACGAAGTTATTTGCACGATTACTCGGATACGGGGCATTGAATACCCGCAGCCTGGACCAGGAAAGCCGCAGGCACATACTGGTTCTGGGCTGGAGCCTGCTGGTGCCGGCCACGGTGTGGCTTATACTGGGCTTTGCTATAAGCTACCAGATATTTAATGCAACGCTGGCCGGCAGCCTGGCAGCGGGGTTTATAGCCTCCTTTATGGTGTTCACCATAGACCGCATAATAGTGCTGTCGCGGGGAGGGGTAGCGTGGATATTCCGCTTGGGGCTGGCGCTTGCCCTCTCTGTAATGGGCGGCATGGTGGCTGATGTGGTTTTCTTCGGGCACGACATATCGGCTGAAATGCTGGAACGCGAGATAGCCAGTCGGAAATCGTCTGTTGATTCAGCCGCTGCCGTTTACGACACAGCCAATGCACAATACCTGGCCGAAGTGGACGGCACCGGTGGATCCGGGCGCTACGGGTTCGGCACAGCAGCTGAAATGAAGCGCGACAATGCCCTGGCCTGTTACCAGCGCTACCAGCTTGAAAAAAAGGCCCTGGACAGCCTGCAGGCCATGAAGCTGAATGGGGAATATCTGCCGGCTGCCTCTGCAGGGCTGCTGAAACGCCTCAAAGTGCTGGATGACATGGTAAGGAAAAACCGGGAAATGAGGCGTTTTTACTGGCTGGCTTTTTTCGTGGTAATGATGCTGGAAATACTGCCCCTGCTGGCCAAATATTCGGGTGGAAGGCATGACCCTTTGGTTGAACTGGAAGCCCGGCTGGAGGAACAGGTACGCAGAGAGTGGATCGAACGACTGTACCCGCCTGATACGGGTTAAACAATAGCCATGCATGCATGGCTGAAGGTCCCTGGCACTGGGTGTGCCGCTCAAACCGGGGATCCTTCGGAAGCGCGGCTTCGGCCGCGCTTTTTTTTATTGATCCGTTTCAGCTTCAGGGCTATGGTTGCGCCACATTTCCCGGACATCCCGCTGCATGCGGCTGCGCACCGCTTCAGGGCCCAGCACCACCAGGTTGGGAGTGTAATAGCGCAGGAGGCCGTACAATTCGTTGTTGGGCACCACCTTTATGCTGAATGTCATTCCCCGTTTGTTCCTGGAAAGCAGTTTCTGGCTGTGGTGCAGCGGCTTGGTGCGGATATACCAGGCTACCGGGTAACTAACAAAAAACCGTATGGTAACCGGACGGGCTCCGGCCGGCAGGGTAACGCCAATAACTTCCCTGAGCCGGGCCGGTATGTCCAGGTTCCACTTTTCCTGCTCCTTATTCAGCTCCCTGACCTTCCTGATGCGGTCCAGCGCCAGGTTTTTCAGCTCGGGCGGGTCGGGTTTCATCCCGAAACAAAACCAGCGGTTGTTGAATTCCCGCAGATACAGCGGGTCAAACGCAAATTCCTGCTCGCCTTCCGTGAAAGGTTTGTATTTAATGCGGACACGTTGCTTCTTTACTATTGCGTTAAACAGCGGATTGAGCCATTTTTTTCCCCTGAGCAGGGGGTTAAAATCAAGGTCAATCACCGGGGGGCTGTCATCCGGTTTCATGGCGGCCATGTCCATCAGCCCCTGCAGGAACTGGCCTGTGATGTCAAAAACATCCAGCGTGCGGAACAGGTGGTATGCTTCCGAAAGGAGCCTGACCTGGAGGGGGATATCGTCTCCCACCATTTGGCTCAGGTAGTCAATCAGCCTGTACGGCCTTTCGTACCGGTAAGGAGGCCGTTTGCTGATGGGGGCCTCGAACCGGGTGCGGAGGGTTTGCAGGTCATCCTGCAGGGTACGTTTGCTGATGGTCTTATTGGTAAAGATCTGCACGGCTTCCATCATTTCTTTCTGGCTGGTTTCCTCAAACCTGTTCAGCCTTCGGTCAATGGCCAGGTAGCGCAGCAGCTGTGCTTTGGTGTTTGGCATCGCAATGTTTTTTTAAAATAAACCGGGTTTTCCTATGCTTTGGATGTAATAAAGCCCCTGGTAATTATATGTTTCAATTTCAAGGGTGGCCGGCAATGAAGGTATTTTGATTTTCCGGGAAACCGGCAGAACCATGGGCAGGGGCGGAACCGGTTCTTCCACGCGGACCACGCTATACGGTTGATCATGGGGAACATCTTCATTATATGGTAACAGTCTCACCACTTTGCGCAAACGGGCCGGCTCTGTTACTTCACGGGTTTGCCCGTGCCAGCCTTCCCTGGTTACCGATTGTTCAAAAGCGTGGACAACAGGGTCGTAAAAAATATCACCGGGCCTGAGTTTCCGGGCAAGGCGGAGCCCGTCCAGTGATTTGCAGCGGCTGAGGGCAACATAGACCTGGCCCGGGGAGAAGGCATTTGTTTCCAGGGTAAGCAACACCTGGTTGAAAGTTTTTCCCTGGCTTTTGTGTACGGTAATGGCCCAGCCCAGGGCAAGCGGAATCTGCTGGAAGGAACCAGTAATCTTTTCCTCGAGCTTTTCCTTCTTCTTGTTGTAGACATAAATTATCCGCTGCCATATGTGGCTGGTCACGCGGCAGGTTACCCCGTTGTCAAAGCGAACCAGTACTTCACCTGTATCAAACCCGGTAACAATTCCGAGCATTCCGTTTTGATAGCTTTGCTTGTTTATCAGGGCCATAACCCGTGCCCCTTTTTTCAGTATGAGGGTTTTTTCGGTCGGAAACAGCTTGTCCGGGAAATCGTCTTTTACCGTTGCTTCAAAACGGTGTTCCTGTTCATTGATGGTATTTAACCGGTCCTGGTTAATGGCTCTGGCCCTGTAATTGGTAAAACAGAGGGTAATGGCACCGCTTGGCGCAGGCCTGTTGCCCAGGAAGCATAACTGGTTCAGCTGCCTGGTAATTTCCGGCAGATTTTCACCATAGCGAATCTTCTGCAGCCAATCCCCGAACGCGGCATCCTCTTCCTGGCGGTATATTTTTTTCAGGTTAATCACCTGCATCGGGGTCCGTTTCATGCAGGGGGCTCCAAAAAAATAAGGGCTTTCGTATTCACGAAGTAATTCGGTACCTATCAGGTCATCCCTGTCGGCCTTCAGCACCGGGGGCAACTGGTACATGTCGCCTGAAAAAACAAGGGTCACCCCCCCAAACGGATTTTGGTTGTTTTTTACAATAGTCAGTGTATTGTTTATAGCCTGGAGCAGGTCTGCACGCACCATGGATATCTCATCAATGAACAGGTAATCAAGTTTCCTGAACTTTAACCCGAAGAGGTAGGCATCTTCTTCCAGGAATGACAGCTTTTTGTCATCATTCCCGCTTTTCTCCCTCTTTTTCATTGCGGATTTCCAGAACCCGATCCAGTCCGGTAAATAATTAGGCCGATGATATCTGGTGGAGAAATGAAAAAAGGAATGGATTGTTTCTCCTTTGATGTTGTATGCGGCAATGCCGGTAAAAGCCAGGCGGGCAACGGAACCATCAAGCATTTTGCTCAGCTCCATGATGAAGGTGGATTTGCCGGTACCTGCCTGGCCCAGGATCAGAAGATTATTGCCCTGCTCAAGCAGTTCCTTTGCCTGCCTGAGCTGTTGATTCCATTCATCTTTCCCGTTGCTGCCGGGGGGATTTTCCAGTGGCAGCCGTCTGAAACGGGTTATGTAGATGCCCCGGCCGGGGACTGGTTTGACTTCCAGTGCCTCCACGAACAGGGGGCCTTCCCCGTTTTGTTCAGGAAGCACCAGCCGGTAAGGAAGGTCTTCCGTATCAGGCATGGGTTCTACGGCCAGTTGCGCAGCTTCTTCCGGGGTGGCTTCCCGCCCGGCATAACGTGTTTTCCCGTTACCTGCTTCCTGCCATGGCCAGAAGAAGACTTTCAGAGGCTCCATACCGATAAATATACAAAGTATTTAGTTTGCTTATCTGTTTCCAGGCAGGGCGGCAGCCTGTTCTTCGAGCCGGGAAATGAATTGCCCGGTCATTTCCATAATGGAGGAAAAGGTTTCCCAGCTGAAATTCCGGCTGATGGGGTTGTTGTGGAAGACCGTATTGCGCAACCGGCTTATTTCATGGTGCCTGATGGCTGACCCTTCCGTGATTCCGGGGGCCAGTTTTTTCTGTATGCGCAGCAGGTCGAAAAAATAAAGGCATTCCACCAGGTCGGTTTCGAGGTTGTTCTGTTTCAGGTGGTTAAAGCGTTTGATGGCTCCCTGCAGCCGGTCATCGGGCACCAGGCCGCTGAAATCTCCGGAGGGGCGGAGCTCCCGGGCCAGGTTTTTCAGGCCCAGTTCCAGCAAAGACATCATGCTGAAAACCCACATCCTGACTGGAGGTTTTTCCAGGTCGCTCAGTGTAACAATCTGCTCAATGCCGCGGCTGGTTATAATCAGGAGGAAACGGTTCCTCACGAGGTCAGGAACTGCCAGCCGGATGGGGGATGAACCGGCCGCAATCTGCCCGGGTTCCACGGGCAGGAGGACCGGATTGCCGGCCGCTGTTTTCACGTAATGGGTCACCAGCCCCTTGCTGTTGGCCAGGAAGGCGAAATCATAGGATTTCCTTCGGCCGTCTTCGGCCAGTTCGCGGGCCGATAAGCCCTGCCGGGGGTGCAGCAGAACGCTGATCGTATCGAGTGTAAAAAGCCTGTCGAGGTGTTTTTCAAGCTGCTTCAGCGAGTATTTCATATCCGTAAATATAGGAATTCAGAAGCCGGGGCGGGAGGCCCGCGCTACCAGGTTGAGTTCCATAAGGAGCGAGTTGTATTGGTTCACCAGGCTGTTGTATTCCGTGCGTTTCCGCTCATGCGTTTTTACCAGGCTGTTGTGCTGTTCAATACAGTCATGATATTCTGACACCAGGCGGTTGTATTCCTTGTTATTGCTCCAGAAGCTGTATTGCATTTTGTCCAGTTCGTTATTGAGGCGGTCAATTCTTTGCTCGAGCCGGTTGATTTTCCCGGTAAGACGGTTTAATTCACTGCGGAGGGAAGAAAGCCGGCTTTTGGTACGCCTGAGTTTCCGGATGCGGGCTACCGTCCGGCTGATTCTGCGGTAGCTTTTGCCTTCGGTTTCCAGGATGACGTAAGGATATTCCAGGGGGACATTCACCGAGGGCCTCCCGTTGTAGAAATACAGGATACGGTCCGGGGTGGCCTTGACAGCTTTCCCGCCCTGCAGCCCTTCTTCCGGTATAATCCCGATTGGGTTGTAGGCAGTGGTGGTTTCGGCATAGCAGTAACCCGACCGGTAGCTGGAATAAACTTCCGGGCAACGGATGCCTACGGCCATGTGTTCCAGGCTGTCAAACACGAACAGGGCGGTTCCGTAGCCCAGCTCATCCAGCAGCACTTTGGCCAGCAGGCTTTTGTCTGAACAGATGCCTTTTTGCCTGTAAAGTGTCTGGTACGGGTAGCTTACCACCGGCCCGGGCATGAATTGCCTGTCCAGGATCCGGGCTGCTTTCCGCTCATCGTAAGGAATGTTCTGCACAAAGGCAAGGGCCAGTTCGGCTGTTTCGTCCGGGCTGAGCCCGCTGGCCCGGCCCAGCTCACGGATATGGCCTGCCATCCTCCGGATGGTTTCTTCCTGGAGCTCATCGTTTACCAGGCGGCCGTAATAGTCAGCCAGAATGTCTTCCTGCCCGGCCTCCTTGTCATAGGGAATTACGCGGGGAAGTGATGCAAAATAGTCGTTCCACGAACGGTAAAAAGTATCCCTGATGGTGTAGGTCCGGCCCTGATACTCGCACTGCAGCACCACTACTTTCGGGCCGGAAGGATCAGGAAGGAAACGGTGTTCGCCCAGGTCATTCCACCGGTCATCGGTTTCGGTCTCGGCTGCCGGTTCAGCGCTGTGGTATGTTTCCGCGTTTTCGTGGCGGATGTACGACCTTAATGCCGCAAATGTGATGGCGGCAATTACCAGCCATCCGGCCACGGAATTTTTGTTTTGTCCGGGCATGGGTTTTTTACTTATAGCCATTGGCCTTTAGCCTTTGGCTGTTGGCTGACGGGTTTGCTGCCTTGTGGCAGGGGCAATGCCTTGGCTGCCAGGGCGCATCACCCTGTCCTGCTATTAAAAGCTCACTCCTAAGAACTAAAAGCCAAGAGCTCAAAAAATCCTTGTTCTGGTTGCGGGTATTTATTGTTCGGCCCCCTCTCCCTTCCCTGCCAGCGGAATGTCAGGGTGTCCTGCGGGCGGGGGAAGTTGTTTTTTTTAAATGCGTCCTTCGGCTTCGCTCAGGACAGCGTCTTAATCCTTGTTCTAGTGGACCATGCTCATTTTGGTAGCTGGTATTGAGTAGTGAGTAGTTAGACCGGGACTGTGCCCTTGGGCAATGATGTGGCGGCTCAGCTGCGGGCCTGCCTTCGGGCAGTCATTTGTACCAGCTACCAGCTACCGGCTACTCACTACTACCATCCTTGTTCTAGTGGACCATGCTCATTTTGGTAGCTGGTATTGAGTAGTGAGTA
>CAYRDC010000002.1:174199-185584 GCA_964422925.1 uncultured Chitinophagales bacterium
CCAGCTACCAGCTACCGGCTACTCACTACTACCATCCTTGTTCTAGTGGACCATGTTCTCGGAGTTAAATACGTGGTCTGAATGAGCCAAGTCTGCAAAGTCTTAATCCTTGTTCTAGTGGACCATGTTCTCGGAGCTATCGTTGCATTGGGTTTCACTCAGGTGAGACTCAGTCTTAATCCTTGTTCTAGTGGACCATGTTCTCGGAGAGCTGTTTTTTACAATCTACTGGTTTTCAGTGCCGTAAGGCTTATTTTTCCCCGGAGATTTTTGCGGTTTTCGGGCATTCCGGCCGTTTTACCGATTAAATATACAAAAATTGTTGTTAAAACAATCATCTTCCTGTTCAGGATTGAGAGTGCGAAACCGATTAAATATACAAAAATTGTTGTTAAAACAATAGCACTTTTTCGCGGTCGAGCACCCATTCCATATCCAGTTGGCGGCCAATCATTTTCAGCCGGTTGATTTCGGTTTCTGAAAGGGGGATCATCAATATGCTGTCTGACGGGCCGAGGGCATTGTTCAGCCTGTTGAATGATTCGTGTATGAGCTGAAAATGTTTACGGTGAAATTCTGCCATAAACACTGATTTCTGAACCCGGCAGCATCCTTTTTCTTCCAGGTAGTCGGCTATTTTTTTCCGAAGACGGTTGTCGGTAATGTCATAGCATATGAGGCATATCATGGTCAGGTTTTTTCGGGTTTTATCCGGTTGCAGGAAATGGTTTACGGCATTCAGTTTTTCCTGCAGGGTTATGGTTACACCTTCCCGGCCTGAAAGGCGGTTTTTTTGTGGTTTTTTTCCGGCAGGGGGTTTTTCTTTTTCAGTTTTTTTCCGGGCAATTTCTGTAAGTTCTTTCTGAAGTTGTTTTATTTCCCTGAAAATGGCTTTTACCTCCGGGTCGTCCGGATTGTCGACCAGCGGCCCGAGGCTGTCTTCAGGGTATTGCTGGCGGCTTTTTTTTTGTTCGAGCAGTTGGTTAAGGTGCCGCCACAGCTTTTCAAATTTTTCAAATAACCACCTGATCCGGTTCATTTTTTTTACCGGTTATAGTGCCGGCCAGGGCATGGGAATCGTCCTGGATATGCGTGTAGCGCGACCTGCGCCTGCCGTGCCATTGTTCAATTTCTTCCATATAAAGGTTAAAGGCCTGCACTACCAGTTTTTTCCCGGGACCTTCGAGCCAGTAGCCGTTGTTCCTGAAGGTAAACATGGATTCATCCGGTATATGGCGGAAGCACAGGTGCAGGGTTACGGCATCGGCCCAGATGCGGTATTGTTCAATCAGGTCAAATACCAGAACCGGGCGGTTGTATTCATTGCGGTGCATAATACCGAGGTATGGGTCAATGCCGGCAGTGATAAGCGCGGATTCCACGCGGGCGTAAAGGATTCCGTAGAGGTAGTTGAGTATGCAGTTAAACATATCGCGTGCCGGCCGTTTGCTTCTTTTTTCAAACCGGTATGGTTCGGGCACTATCTGTCCCAGGCATTGGAAATAAGCTCTGGCCGCGCTACCCTCGAGGCCGCGCAGGCGGCCGTGGGTTTCTTTTCGGGTAAAGGTTTCGGAAGCGGTGTTTTCCATTGCCTGCTTGGCCTCGGCAAGTGATTCGGTGGCTTTCACCACGATATCGCTGAGGGAAGGGCGGTCGTGCGCCAGGCTTTTGAGCAGGCTGATCTGGCGGTCGCACTTTTCAACCAGCATTTGCCTGATCATATTGTTGGCCGCGGGGCTCTGCACCCAGGCCAGTTGTTTGATGCGTATGTCTGAAATGCTGCCGAAGCGGTGAGACCAGATGCGCCCGGCAGGCTGGCCGTCACGGAAGGCAAAAATAACGTCTATCTGGTGGTTTACGGCCAGGATGGCCGCGTGGGTGGTAATGCTGGTTCCCTGGTGGAGCACAATGGCCCGGACTTTGGAAGGGGCCAGTTTGCGTTCGCCATCTTTGTTCTTTACCAGAAAGGCGCCTTCCCGGGTATGCACCGAGGTACCGTATGTGCTGATGATGGCGATCATGTTTCGTCATTCTGTGAGAATAAGTTGCCGCATGGTTTCTATTATAATATCCTTTATATGGAATTCTTTCATTTTCAGGAACCGGGATAATTCGTCCAGGAACGGCTTGAGCTTTCCGTTGAGTTTTCCTTCAATTTTATCCTTTGAAATACCTTCCAGGTAATGAGCGATTTCGTTTCTTAGCAGCGAGAGCTGGTTCAGTTTATTAAAAAGGGTTTCTTCTGTTGCGGTAAACAATTCAGGACGGCCATGTTCCCTTGCGTATTTAAGAATGAATTTATAGACGAGCCGTCCCGGGATGTCGGTCCGGAGCGTACCGCGGTTTATATTTACACTATTCAGGTAATTCAGCAGTTCAGGATTTTTTGCCAGTAGTCTGTTCCATTGCTCATGCCCGCTGTTCTCATCGTACAGTACTTCTTCGCCTAGATATTCCTCCACCCGTGGTTTCAGGATATTTTCAGCCAGGGTGAACACACGAAGTATGAACGAAGACCATGCATTGCGCCTGTCCTGCCAAAGAATGTTGGCCATCAGGGCCTGCTGGCGGAAGAATTTGTCATCAGGATGAAAATGGCGGTCAATTTCCCGGGCAGTTTTACGTAGTGGTAAATCAGTTTTCAGTTTGTCAATAATTTTTCTTGATTTTTGAAAATCAAGCAGCAAAATGGACTGCATAAGGTCGGCAAGCTTGCATAAAGAATCCGATACTTTTCTGCCCATTTGGCTTATTGCGCTGTAATTTTCATTTTCAAGGCTGTTCAAAAGATTAGACCGGAGGGATGACAACAGTACCTGCCTGGGGAATACTGATTGCAGGGGTCTCGTTTCCCCTTCCGGCAGGGTGAGGTATTCAGGTGCTTTGTCGAAATAAGCAATGGCCCGTAAAAGGACGGCTGTATTAATGGCGTCAATACCGCCCTGGAGGAGCAGCCAGCAATGCATGTCTTTTTTTATTCCGGCTTCCTGCACCAGTTTTGGCCAGAGATTCTTGTACTGGGTGTCCAGTTCCACCAGATTGCCCGTAACGGGGATATTGTATATGTCAAACAAATGGCCGTATTCAAGTTTCATCCAATGCTTCAGCAGCTCTCCCATGTAGAATGTATCATTCCTTTTGTGACGGTCGGCCGCCAGGTTGTCTGCTGACTGGTCGGTAGAAATAATAATAAATTTTACAGGGGTTTCCCGGTTCAATCCCGATTTTTCGTTGATAAACTCCAGGCCGGGCAGGATAATGGGCCATCGGATCCATTCTTTACAGGTTTTATAATTGTTTAGGAGCAGCTCGCAGGCCTGCCTGACATTTTTTAGTTCGAGCAGACCGTCAGGCGCAGGCCTGTACTCCAGATTGTGCAGTTTCAGCCATCCAATAGTGTCCGGTTCCCTGGAAAGTTTCAGGTCACGGGTTCCCAGCGTGCAAATAATTACATTGTTTTCCATGGATGTCTTTTGAGCGGTTATGGCGTATCAGTCGGTAATTTCCAGTTTCACAAACCCCAGGGGTTCGCCCAGGGAAGTCATTTTGCGGGTTTTGGGGAATGGCGTGTCAGTGCGGTTGGCCCTGCGTGATGCCTTGATAATTTTTTCATACAGCTCCTGGGGCACCAGGTCTTCGTCCGAGGCCCAGTCACCGGTCATCCAGTTCCAGCCGGAGCCGTACGACATGCGCATGATACAGGATGTTTCATTATTCAGGGATTTTGCCTGCCCGAGAAGTCCGGTAATATGTTCAATGTAGTCCTGGCCAGGGTCTGCAATAGTGCCTGTTTCGGAATCCCATATATCCTCCTTTTCAGCCTTCAGCAGATCTATGGTTTGATCGTTTATCATACGCATAAAATTGGCCGGCTCCAGCAGGTCCCAGTTTACATGCCGGAATTGATGGTTATTTCTCAGGGTGGTGTCGAGGGTCAGGGAGAAGGTAGCTACAGACTCCGGTGGAATAACTTCAATTAATTGGGTGACCTCCTGTTTGATTACCCATTCCTCATTCTTCAGGTTCAAAACCACGGCAGTGCGTGCTTCGGTGCGGTTGGGGAAATGGGCATCTCCCACCCGGAAAAACCGTCCGCTATCGAAGTTTGGATTTTTCCCCATAAGTTTTTTATTCAGTGGCTTGTCCGGATACTTTTTGTCGAATTGAATCAGGTCTTCCGGAATGGGCTGTGGCAGTTTCTTGAGCAGTTCGCTGACAAACCAGGCAGTGCGCATGGCTCCTTTGATGGAAGAACCGGGTGCCAGCGGGCCAAGCGTGGTATGCAGTTGCAGGCGGAGTTCCCTGGTTTGGCCGGGGCCGCCTTCCAGGGGTAAGATGCGGGCTGCAATATCTTCCGGTATTAGGTCTCGTTTTACGGTTCTCAACAGGTCCAGAACACTTTCTCCCCGTTCAATGCGCATGGTCCATGCCTGAATGCGTTGCTCGCCAATAATTTGCAGCACTTTCTCCGGGTCGATGATGGCCAGCCGCCAGGGGTTGCTGAAGACAAGGAATTCCGAGTCTTTCCGTATCACTTCCCCCGTGCCGATATGCAGGGGGGTCAGGGTGGTCAGTTTAATTTTCATTTTCTTCCATGATTTTAACAGGGATAAACACGCAGCGCCCGTCCCGGTACACCGGATGGGCAATGGCCTCTGATTCGGGCCTGAGGTCCAGCAGGCGTCCTTTGGGTGCCGTGCCGGCTGACAGCACACTGGCTTCCGTGAGCATGCGCACACGCTTTTTCCGGTAATGCCGGAAAGCCGGGTCGGCACCACCCGCTATGTAGCCGCCCCTTTCCGTCACCAGGTAAGCCGATTGTTCCCACCGGATTTGCGGGGTTTCTTCCGGGGCGGGGTTATACAGCCCGAGGCACATCCAGGCATCCGCCTCATCAGGCAGTTCAAGGCTGATGCTGCCGAAATCAGGCCGGAACATACCGTTTCCCACGCTGCGGTCGGTGCCGATGCCTTCGTCACCGAGCAGCCGGAAACAGGCTTCGAGCTGCGCCCGCGAGTTTTCACCGGTCCATTCCACCAGGGCAAATAACCCGGCTCCCGGGCTGAAATGGATGCGTTCCACGCTGTATGGGGTGGGGTCTTCCTGCTGGCGGTCCCTGGGTATGCTTACCCGTTCCTGGGTCATTTTGCTGAACAAGGACCGGTTGGCTGCCGGCTGGTTCCATAGAAACAGCCCGTTTTTGGCCAGGCACTCCTTCTCCACCGGTATTTTCCCGGTGGTGTTCAGCAATTGCTCAAACAGTTCTTTTTCAATGTACCGGAGTTTTTTCAGCATTTTACTGTCTTTCCCTTCGGGCATTGGCTCCCCGTTTTCCAGCAGCTGCACGGGTATTTTCTGCATGGGTTTCGGGAAGAACAGGTGCTCGCCAATGAAGGGGAAGGCCGAACTGATGCGGAAGCTGTCGAGAAAGGCTGCATCCAGTTCTTCCCCGTACAGCATTTTTCCGGCCGCGAAAAGGGCTGCTTTCAGTGTGTCGGAATGGAGTACCGTTTCGCTGGATTCATAACTGTCCGGCCTGGGTCCGCCCAGGTGCAGGGGGGTGCTAAAGCAGAGCTTCACGATGTCGTATGTTTTTTCCGGCATGTTATCTGGCATTTGGTTTACTAATTGGTTTCCGGCAGATATTCCCGGTAAGCCCGCAGTGTTTCAATAACCTCTTTGTACTTGCCGGTCAGGTCGTTTTCATCCGCTTCGCCCAGGTAAAAATCCATGGTGCGTTCTTTGACAGAAGTAATATTGAAAGCCACCTTACCGCTGCCGCGTGAACCGCTGCCTCCCAGGTAATCATCGCTGACCAGGCGAAGGCCGCGGAATACGTTGTTAATCAGTTCCGGTTCATCGTCATTGCTCCAGATGTTCAGCACTATGTCGAGTACGAATTTCGCCCCGGCAGGAACTCTTTCTAACTGCCTGGGATTAGCCTTTGAAGTTACCCTGTCAATGACCACTTCCGTTTTGGATTCGGTGTAGGGCAGGTCGGTGTCTTTAAAAGAATCAATATCGGTAATGATTTCTCCGTCCCGGACAATCACGCGGGAAGGCCTTTGGTGTTCGCCAATGGTGCCGAATAGCTTAGTGGCAACCGCGTTGATATCCTTTCCCGGGCCGTTTGTTACATCTTGCATATTGGCGTTTTTATCATAGGACTGATCGGCAATTTCCATGAGGGAACGCATTTTGCCTTTCAGAGAACTGCCCGGAATATAAGGTTTGTTATTAAAAGGATTCCGGATAACCATATTATCCGGGCCGCCAATGCCCATGCTGGAATTGGTACCGCCAATATGCAGTCCCGTTACCGCGATAATGGTACCGCTGAACAATATCTTTTTTTGTAAACTTTCCATTGTATGCAATTTTTTATCAGTGATTAAAATTATTTTCCTCCGTATGCTTTGTGGTAGGCCAGAATGGCTTCCATTAACAGCATCAGATTTTCATATTGCTTTTTTCCTTTTTCTCCTGGTTCAATAAGATCATAAGCCTTATTGAAGAATTCTTTAAAAAGTTGCATACCTTCCCTCTTATGCCTTCCTGCATTATATGCCAATTTGGGCTTCAGCAGGAGAAAAGCAGTTTTTTCATTATCAAAACCTTTTAGTTGAATTCTTTTCATCTCACCATACACATTCCGGATTTGTGAGGTGGATATCCCATTGAATTTGTGGCTAATTATTTTGCCGAACTTATCAGCAAATCGTACGGCATCCCGGTCCAGCCCTTTTTTTATCCAGTCCGGGTTGAAATGCTGCAGCAGATTATGTCCCTGCTGTTGATGTTGACCGCCCTGCTGTCGGTAGCGTTGATTTCTTTCTTGTGCCATCACGTATTGTTTTTAAAGGTTAAACCATAATTATTTTCATCCTGTGTCCGGTTAGCCAGTTCAGCCAGGCGTGCTGCCAGCTGGTACAGGGCCAGGGAGGGATAAGAAGCCTCCAAGGGGTCTCCCCCCCATGTATTCCCGGCTATGCTGTCTGTCTGTAAACAGTTCAGCAGTTGCGCTGCCTCATCATTTTTATATCGATTTGCCATCCGTTTGAAATGGTATGCCATCATCCAGCGCCAGCGCAGGTGTTCTTTAGCCTTGTCATAATCTTTTTTCCCGGGTTCGTCATCCCGATCGGGATAGGCCATTTCATGAAACAGACGGATGTCCTGCAGGAAACCGGAAGGAAGCTTTTTCCCTGCTACCACTTCAGCCAGTCTATCAGCCTGTTCCAGCACTTTTGCAAGTTCATTCTTCCAGTGCATAGGAAAATCCAGCAGGGTAAAGCTGTTTTTTTCGAAGATTATTTTTTTGCTTTTATCTTCCTGTTCCCGGATGTATTTATGCGACTTGGCCTGGCTTTCCGCGTCCCCGCTCAGGGCGGCTCCTTTCATGACCGGAAATTTCGGGCTGACCACTGCCATACCGCCCGAAAGGGTAATGGCAGGATGGTAGCCGGTCCATTCCTGGAATTGTTGATGTATTTCCTGCGCCATTCGCAGGAGGCGGTTCCAGCGCCCCACGATGAAGAGGTCATCCCCACCCGAATAAATGATAATGGTCCAGTCTTTATAAGGCTTCTGTTTCCATATCTGGTTCAGGTAACCTTTGAAGAAATAATCCAGGCTGCGGCTCAGGGTGGCGTAGCGCGAAAGGGTGCGTTTGTCATCCGGCAGCCCGCGAATGAATATTTGCCCCAGGTTGTCCACATCCATGCGCAAAACGCCCAGCCTGCGGAATCCTTCCCCTTTAGGGCCGGCCAGCTCATCGAAGGTTTTGGGTTCGCCTGTTTCCTTTCCCTTTTCGTCTTTTTTAACCGGGAAATCATTCCCCCCGTAAAAGCTGAAACACAGGGTGTTCCCTTTTCCCCTGAATTTTTCGGCCGCTTCCAGGAAATCGGTTCCTTTCAGGCAGCGGATGCGTACATTGTCCACCGACCTGCCGGCTTTTTGCCATTGTTCCTCCGATACCAGGTAATGGTAAATATGGGTGCCGGGGGTTTTCACCTTGGCTGCTTTTCCGAAAGCCTCATAGGCTACTTTGTCTGTTGAGGATATCCAGTAGTCTGCTTTTTTCAGTTGCCGTCCCAGGTTTACCAGGCGTTTAGTAAGTGGTGCAACCTCTTCATTGTCCAGTTTCACAGGTGTCAGGTGCTCAGGTATGGCTTCCCCGGTAACATGGTCAATTTGTTCTTCCGCGCCTTTTCCGAGCGGCTCAAAGAAATCTTTCATTTTCTGCTCTGAGCTACCTTTCTTTTCGCTGAAAAGCCCTGCATAACGCTGCCGTTTCTGGCGGTTCAGGGCCCCGGTAAGGCGCTTCCAGGGTTCTTTGATTTCGTTACTGATCAGTTCCCGGTAGCTCATTTCCGTGCAGGCCATAGCCAGGTAGAGGCTCAGGTTGTGCTGGCAGAAAAGGCCTTTTTCCAGGTTGTCACGCAGTGCAGTTATGGTGTTTTTCACTTTATCTGTATTGGGCCCGATGGCAAAGAATCCGCCTCCTGAGGCATAAATGGTGCAGGCATCGGGCAGGCCGGTTTCGGTAAGCATGGCTTCCAGCGCCCCCGCGATCAGGGCCTGCAGGTAAAAACTGCGCCCTTTCAGGTTTTTGGCAGCATTTTTTGAAATGATGTTGTATATGAATGCCTGTATTCCGCTGAGGTCGGCCCCGATGAGCAGGAAGGGCGTCCCCTTCTTCGCTTCTTCCAGCCCCTGCTCGGTGAGCTCTTTGTTTTCTTTCAGGTAATCGTAGAGCGATACGGCAATGCCAGCCGTGATTTTCAGGTGATCGAAGAGTGATACATCCGGGGCGCTGGTGGCAGCCGAGGGAATGGTAGTCGTGTATTTTTCGAGCAGGGCCAGTAAGGTGGCAGCAAATGGTTCCGGAGCATCCGCAGGAATTTTTTCAAATTCCGCGGTAAATTCTTTCCATAATGCAGCGTATTCCGGTTCCACAAATTCTTCCACTGGGAAGAGGTCCGGGTAATCTTTCAGCCGGCTGATTTTCAGGATGTGTTCCCCGGCAGCCTTTTTTCCTTCCAGCTCAATGCTGTCGAAAATGGAATGCATACGTGATTTTTTATAATCCCTGCTGTTGGCTTCTGTCCGCTGGTCGTCCAGGGCCCGGGAGTCAGCCCTCCTGTCCATACCGGAAGCGAGCCAGTCGGCTGCCTGGATGATTTTTTCAAGCAGGGTATCCGGTTTATGATGTTTGCCGGCCAGTTTGGGCAGGGTATCCTTTCTTTCCAGCCCCAGGGCTTTGTCGTCTTTGAACAGCCCGGCAAATTTGGCCCGGTGGTCTTCGAAAAACTGGATGGTGTACAGTACATGTCGGTGTGAGTAATATTCATTTTTCCCATCACGTTGCTTCGGGCAGAATACCCCTTCTGCATCTTTTACCGACTTGTTCAACAGTTTCGATTTCGGGGTGAAGTCAGGGTCAGCCCGTTCATAGAATTTGCCGATATCGTGCAGCAATGCGGCCAGGTATACTTTCATTCTTTCCTCAGTCATCTCAGTTCAATTTTATTATTTGAGTTTCTTGTTGTTCAGGTTCTTTGAGAGGTTTTTTTTCGCGCCAGCGCTTTACCTGTCCGTACCCGAGGCTTGCGCCCTTTCCCAGTCCGATATAATCGGGGAGCAGTACATTGGAGTGGAAACGCACGGTAAACCCCCTGCGGGAAGTACCTTTCCAGGGTAGGGGATAGGTTTTCAGGACCTGTATGATATCCACTGTTACCCGGCCTTCGATAAACCAATCCAATCCTTTGGCCATGGAAAGTATATTTCCGGTAAGTATCCGCCCCAGCAGGTTAAGCTGATCTTCCGCTGAATCGGCATTTACAAAGCGTTCGAGGTTATGGTCGTTCAGGGCGAGCCAGTTGCAAATCCGGTAATCCACAGGATTTTCCAGCAGCCGGAAACGGAACTGGTTCAGGTAAACCCGTTCGATTTTAATCCTGTATTCCCTTGTATTGAGCCACAGATGGGAAGCATGGTTTTTAAAAAAGGAATACACTTCTTCAATGCCCTCCTGCAGGCAAAGCAGGGAAGGCCGCCCCCGGCACAAGGTATACTGGATCAGCGGGTAGCGGTATCGGTAACCGTCATTGAGGTGGTTATGAAACAGAACATGTTTCCGGCCCGCCTGTTGTATAGCCGCTCCCCGGAAATACCGTAATTCGCTGAATTCAATCGGATGTGAAAAATCAATGCGCAGGTATCTGACTAACATATAATACCGGTGTTATTTTTGCACACAATAATCCCTTACGGAACTCTCTTAGCGCTGGGTGTGCCAATTACCAGAGTCTGGTAAAACCGGGTTTTATTTCTCCTGCTTTGACAAAATGAGTTTATGCCTGCAGCCCTTTCCGAAGTGATTTGTTTCGGAGGGTGTGGTCAAATTTAAATATTCAGCCAAATTTTCCAAAAAAAACTTCAATTTTTTTTATTCTTCTAACTAAGGCAGAAACTCTCTGCATTCTTTGGCCTCATTCCTTAATATAATAGCAAACCAGTTAAATCATTCCACAACCCATGCCAACCGGTTTATGGACAGCGTTAATTAATTCGCCACAATCCCCCTGGGAGTGGCCCCGACCGGTATTTTCAGCGGGGTACCGCTGGTGTCGTTGTTGATCAGGGTATTGGTCTGCGGGTTGAATACGTACACTACATCGCGGTCTTCATCGGTGGCATAGCCCAGGTCGCCCTTGCTGGAGATGGCGACATCATAGATAGACCATGCATTCGGAATGTTCAGCGTATCGACCTGGTAATTAGTGATGCTTACGATTAATATATTGTTCCATTGGGTGCCAATAAAAAGTTTTTTCCCATCCGGGGAGATGCCAAGGTTACGGCCCCAGATGTTCAGGGTGGTTTCTACGTTATCGGTACTGGTATTGATTACGGCCAGGCCGCCCGCGTTTGTAACATATACCCGCGACTGGTCGGGAGAGGCAAGCGCGTATCTGGGTTCCCCTCCGGTACTGATATTTTTCACGAAAGTGCGTGTGTTCACATCATATATGGTAACCGATCCGTCTCCGCGGTTGGCCACATAAGCTTTTCCGTTGGCAATGGCAATGCCTTCGGGGGATGATAAATTTCCGTCTTCTATGCTGGCTTCTACGCTTTGCGTGGCGGTGTTGATTATGGAGATATTCCCGGTCCAGCTTCCTCCGCCCTGTTTGTTTACTACCCAGGCTTCTGAATCGTCTCCCGTAAAGGCCACTGCATAAGGTTCATCAAAACTGGTGTCCGTTACGTTGGCCAGCAGCTGGGGTGATTCCACGTTTATGACCAGGACATTGTCTGAGTGCCGGCAGGGGACATACAATAATTTCCCGTCATGACTGATCGCTGAATTCCTTGGTT
>CAYRDC010000003.1:0-184494 GCA_964422925.1 uncultured Chitinophagales bacterium
TATTGGTTATCTTTGAAACGATAATATATTTACAACATACTTACAAGTTGAATTGAGTGCGAATATTACGATAGCGAAAGATTCTAATGATATAACGAAACATATATCAGAAGTAGAAAATGGATTGAATTGTAACTGTTATTGTCTGGGATGCGGGAAACCATTAATTGCTGCTAACAACGGTAAAATCCAGGATTATCATTTCAAACACCAATCAAAAACGAAATGTGACGGCTCTCCTGAGACAGCGCTTCACTTATTGGCAAAACGAATAATTTCTGATGCAAATGAAATTTTCATTGATAGTGGAATTGGGGATAAGGGATATTTCAGATATGATAATGTCGAAATTGAGAAAAGCATCAACGGGATACGACCAGACATTCAGGTAATGGATTCCGATGGAAATATATGGCTTATTGAATTAGCGGTTACACATTTTATTGATGATCAAAAACTTTCGATAATAAGAACAATGGGACTAAATTGTTTGGAAATTGATCTTAAAAATGTTGATAGAAATATAAAAATTGAACATCTAAAGAAAATTGTGCTCGATAAACCTGATTCTAGAAAGGTTTTGTATCCTGAAGAAAACCCAAAAAATAATTATTCTAAATCTGGTTATTCATATCTAGAATGGATAATAGGGATCGGCTTTGTTTATTTAATAATATATCAAATACGAAATATATTTTTTAAAAAACGTTAGCTATTAATTACGTAAATGATTATTTGCGGCACAAATTAAAGAGTGGCAACATGAAAAGATCGTAAAGGGAAACCCAACATTTCTTAAACGAACTACTATCCCCTCCCTCCAAACAACTTTTTAACCTCTGGCTGTTCGCGGTAAATAATAGCTGCCGCATCCATCACCTGCCGCACGTAGGACCACATATCGTTCAGGGCCCGGACGCGCTGGGCGGTGCGGAGCACGCGCTGGCGCTTGAAAAGCTCCTGTTCCTTCTCGGCATCCAGCAGTTCATCGGCCCGGGTTTGCAGGTTGCTGATCTGGGCCGCGGTCATGCCCGCGGCCGTTAAGTCCGCCTGCCATTGCTGGGCCAGGGCATGGGCCACCAGCAGCTTCACCACCAGGCGCGAAGGGGTTCTTTTCAGGTTGCTCGGGTGGCCGAAATTCAATGTTTTCAGCTGCGGGCTGTCCGCGCCAAAGGCTTTTTGCACGTAATATTTCAGGTCGTCCAGGGCGTTGAGGCCGGCCTCGGATTCTTCATCCACTTTTCCGGTTAACTGGTTGAGTTCGTCCAGGATTTTTTCATCGGTGGGCTGCTGCACGGCCAGGTCAATGGCCTGCTGCCAGGCACTTTGCCAGGCCGGGCCGAACTGCGCGTCAAAGGCCGTGAAATCCGCCTCATGGTCCTGGTAATGCTGCAACATCACCGAAGCCGTTTCTATGGCTTCGCTGTCGGGCATGTTGAAAATCCTTTTTTCGCTCATGGCTAATTATTTAGCGTGGGTCAGCAAGCGTTGAATTTTTTGCGGGACACTGACTGCGAGCTCCGGGATAGTGATTGCAAGTCTGTGTTAATGATTGCGAGTCCGCAGATGGTCATTGCGAGCTTACAGAAGGTGATTGCAAGTCCGAGATAATGGTTTCGAGTTTTCAGATGGTGATTGCGAGCTTTTGGATAATACTTTCGAGTGAAAACATTCACCATTCCTGTGCTCGCAATCAGCATCGGTGATTTGCACGGACTATTTTCCGGCTCGCAACCAGTATCTCTAGGTTGCAGCGACCGTCTGAGGGCTTGCAACCGGTATCTGATTTCTGCATTCAGTGTCTTTTGGCTCGCAATCATTATCCGGGCGGTATTTTCCGGTGTTTTTTGTCTGACAACAGTTTCCCCGCGAAAACAAACATTGTCCGCGTGGGAAACCGGCCCGCGGTGCGGGCTCAGGGGCAGGGCCGGTTATACCGGCATGAGACATTGTGATTAAGTCGTGGAAAACCAGGGGGAGTCATTCATTGAGTACGATCAGATTGTTTAGTAATTTTATGATTATGGATGTTCTGACGAAAGAACAAAGGAGAAAAAATATGCAGGCCATAAAAAGTTATGGCACTAAATGCGAAGTACTTTTAGCAAAAGCTCTTTGGAAGGAGGGGTTTAGGTATAGGAAAAATGATAAAACAGTTTTTGGGAAACCTGATCTGACTTTTAAGAAGTATAAGATTGCCGTTTTTGTTGACAGTGAATATTTTCACGGTAAAGACTGGGAAACAGAAAAATACAGAATTAAAAGCAACAGGGACTTTTGGTGGAAGAAAATTGAAGGTAATATACAGCGAGATGCCCGGGTTAATGAAGAGCTTAAAAAAGATGGCTGGGAAGTAATCCGGTTTTGGAGTAAGGAGATAAAAGATAATTTGGACCATTGTGTGCAGGTCATAGCAGAAACAATCAATAGGAGGAGGATGAAGACCTACAGTGAATTAAAAAAGAGTCTTAGCATTGAAATAGACAATCATTTAAATGACGGATTTGCCTCTCTTACTCATTATTGGCAAAATCATGAAAATGGAGGAAAAGATTATTATCTGGCTAAGGCAAGAGATTATCTGAATAGTGAAATTTTGCAATTAGCAGCGGACAGTGAAGAACTTTATATTCCGCTAAAGTTTGATGTTCCTTTTCCGCCTCCCGCGAACCCCGTTTTTACCTTTATTGATCTTTTTGCCGGAATTGGAGGTATAAGACTGGCATTCCAGAATGTTGGCGGGAAATGTGTGTTTTCAAGTGAATGGGACAAATTTGCGAAAAAAACGTACGAGGCGAATTTTGGTGAAGTTCCATTTGGTGATATTACAAAAATATCAGAAGATAACATTCCGGAACACGACATATTATTAGCAGGCTTTCCGTGTCAGCCCTTTTCAATTGCGGGTGTTTCGAAAAAAAATAGTTTGGGTAGAAAACACGGATTTCTTGATGAAACACAGGGTACTTTATTTTTTGATATTGCTCGAATATTAAAGAGGAAAAAGCCTAAGGCATTTATGCTTGAGAACGTAAAAAATTTAAAGGCACATGATAAAGGAAGAACTTTCGAGATTATACGTGATACACTAGATAGATTAGGTTATTCTATTCACTTTAAAGTATTGGATGGGAAACATTTTGTTCCTCAGCATCGTGAAAGAATTATAATTGTAGGTTTCAACCGAGAATTATTCATGGGAAATGAAAATTTTGAATTTCCTGTATTGCCTAAACCCAAAAGAGTGATTCGAGATATTTTAGAAGAAAATCCCGATCCAAAATATACATTATCTGATAAACTTTGGAATTATTTACAAGATTATGCTGCTAAGCATAAAGCTAAAGGTAATGGATTTGGATTTGGTTTAACTAATTTAGATGGAATTTCAAGAACTTTAAGTGCAAGATATTATAAGGATGGCGCTGAAATTCTTATTCCACAAAACGGAATGAATCCAAGACGCTTAACTCCAAGAGAATGTGCTAGACTTCAGGGATTTCCTGACAATTTCATAATTCCTGTTTCCGATAATCAAGCTTATCGTCAGTTTGGGAACTCGGTAGTGGTCCCATTAATGCAAGCTATTGCCAAACAAATAGTCAAAGTAATTTATGTAAGTAATGAATCTAGCTAGCTTAAAGAGTTTGTTAATAAAACAGGGCTGTAAGCTTATTTATGTAAAAAAGTTATCTCCAAATGACAATTCAAAAAATCAAGTTTACTTGGGAGGTAACTGGGATATTTTGAACATTTTACCCATTTCAAGCATTGAAACTGTACCTGCTGGTAATTGGAGAAAAGAAAGATTTAAAGCATATATAAATTTCTCATGGATCACTGAAAATGGACTAATTTCGAAAGCCCCGCATGCTAAATTAATTTTATATCCAAAATATCCTGAAGTTAGATTTTCTGGATTTCTAAAGGGATCAAGAGAAGCACCATCATTTTTAATGAATCAAAGGCTTCCTAATAGAGTTTTGTTTATTTCAATAAATATTCAAGGTGAGATTTTAGGTTATGTTAGCCATCCAGAATCACAGATCGCAAAAGAATTTGATGAAGAGAAAGAGCTTGAAAAGCATGGAGTATTCCATGTTATAAATATTTCCCAACGGAAGGATAGTAAGTATGTTTTATTACAACAGTTAAAGAGAATACATCAGCTTGATTGGATTACCGCAAAACGACTAGACAAGCATGGGAATATAGTGCCATGTAAATCGTCTAATTGTGGTGGATATACTCTGGAGGCTGAGCTAGGTATTACACCGAATGGCTATTCGAAACCAGATTTTTTGGGATGGGAAATCAAGCAGTTTAGAGTAAATAAATTGAATAAGTTAGGTTCTTCTATTATTACATTAATGACACCTGAGCCTACTGGGGGAATTTATCAGAAGTACGGTGTTGAATATTTTGTAAGGAAATATGGATATATCGATAGAATGGGGCGTCCTGATAGAATGAATTTTGGAGGTATTCATAGATATGGTATAGAGAATAAATCAACTAAGCTAAAATTACAATTAATTGGATTTGATGTGGATAATGGCAAAATAAGAAATTCTGATGGGAGGATTGTTTTAATTGATAAGAAGGATGAAGAGGTAGCTTCGTGGAGTTTTTCCTCTTTATTATTGCATTGGAATCGTAAGCATAATAAAGCGTGTTATGTA
The DNA here is from genome assembly GCA_964422925.1 of uncultured Chitinophagales bacterium. Lineage (GTDB taxonomy): Bacteria > Bacteroidota > Bacteroidia > Chitinophagales > S012-47 > CAYRDC01. The sequence continues at coordinate 4,683 of CAYRDC010000003.1, forward strand.
CCTTGCTTAATGAAAACTAATGGCATTAAGAAATATAAGTATGGGAATAAAGTTATTCTTTGTACAGGAACAGATTTTCAGTTATTTCTTTCTCAAATAACAAGGGGAAATATTTATTATGACCCTGGAATTAAATTGGAAAACTTATCAGATAAGCCCAAAGTAAAAAGAAGAAATCAGTTTAGAATAAAATCATTGTACATACCAGATATATATAAACATAGCTATATAATCGATCTAGATGATAATTCATTTAATGATTAGTATGAAGTAACGATAAAATATTTAGCTAGTCTGAAGGAAGAAATTAGTATAAATCCGGCTAATGTCAATATGCTTATTGGTTGAAATAGTTAACATGAAACATCTTGGTATTATCAGAATAATATAATATCAATTGACAATAACAGCAGGATTGAATACTGATTAGAAAAATCACAAAATTCATCTATTTTACCCACTTCCCCAGGAACGTTCCACATTTCAGCAGGTACATGCCCGGGGGCAGCTGCTCCACGGGGATCACGGCCGTGTGGCCGGTGAGGGTGCCCCGGCCCAGGCGCTGCCCGTTCAGTGACAGGATTTCCCAGGTTTTGCCTTCATATCCTTCCGGCAGGCGGAGGTACAGCCTGTCGCTGGCCGGGACGGGGTAGAGGGCGGGTTTTGTGGCTTGCTGCCCGGCATCCAGCCCCGTGAAACCGGGGTCCATGCGGGCCACCCAGGCGTCCCAGCTGCCGGTGCTCTGGTGCGGGCCGTCCAGGTTCAGCTGCCCGGAAAACACCCCGAACAGGTGAACCCGTCCCAGGGTATGGCGCACGCCCCACACCCTTTCCATGCCGGGGAAGTCCCAGGTGGTGTGGTACAGCAGGTTCCCGTCCGTGTCCAGGCGGGTGAACAGGATCATGCCGTCCGCGCTGGTGAGCGACAGGGTGTCGAAGGTGCCGGTGTCTTTAAAATGTATGGCGTACCAGATTTCCCCGTTGGGCAGGGCGTCCACAAAGCCGCTGTGCGTGGCGGCCGGGGTGGCCACGTCCTTGTGCCAGCGGTAGCTGCCCGCGGGGCTGAAGCAGGCCAGCGCGGTGTTGATACTCTGCGAAGTATCGAGGTCCACCCCGCTGATGGTGCATGCCTTGAAATAAAAGAAGGTCACCAGCCAGTCGCCAGTCAGCGGGTTGCGGGCCAGGTCGAGGGGTTCGTCCAGGCCGGGCCCGCCCCAGGAAAAGGCCAGCACGGGGTTCCAGCTGTTGTCGAGTTCCAGCAGGAAAACATCCTTGCCGCCCGCGGAAATCAATTGCTGGCTGCCCAGCTGCACCGTGTCGGAGAAAAACCCGGTGAGCCAGATATTGCCCTGCGGGTCGAAGCGCACGCGGTAGGCGCGGTCATCGCTGTTGCCGCCAAAGGATTTCACCTGCAGGGCATTGCCGGCCGTGTCGAAGCGGGCCAGGAAAAAATCGCGGAAACCGCTGATGAGCTGTTTGGTCCCGAAATCAGCTGTATCGCCCGACTGCCCCACCATGTAGAGCGAGCCGTTGTGGTATTGGAGGTCGTAGCCGATGTCGCTGGCGGCCCCGCCAAAGTTCTTTGCCCAGAGCAGCTGCCCCGAGGCGCTGTATTTCACGAGGAAAATGTCGCTGAACCCGTGGGTGAGCAGGGTGGTGCCGCCCACGCGGAAGGTGTCGGTCATCAGCCCGCACACATACACGTTGCCCGCGTCATCAATGGCCAGGGCGTCCCCGCGGCTGTAGGAGCCGCTGTTTTCGTGCACGGTCCACAGGCAGGAGCCGCTGGCGGCATATTTGGTCAGGAACATGTTCTGCGCCCCGGTGGACGGCTGCAGGCTGCCGCAGACGGTGGCCGAATCGCGCACCCCGCCCGTCAGCAGTACGGCCCCGTCCGAAGGGTCAATGCCCATTTCTATGGCAAAATCGTAATCGGGGCTCCCGAAGGTGTTCACCCAGTCCCAGGTCTGGGCGCGGAGAGCGGAAGGGATGAATTGCGACATGGCAAACAAGGCAGCCAGGGTTGCTGATTTCATAGCGGTGGATTTTTTTACGGTTATTGGCCCGGATAAATCAGGTTACAGACAAATATAAGGGTTTTTCCGGCACCGGCCGGAAGGCAAAAAAGGTTGCGGTGCAGAAGATTATGAATTTCGAATGATGAATGATGAATGATGAATGATGAAGTATGTGCTTAAGCTCCGGTTTGATGTCCGGGTTGTTTTGTTCCTTCTTCGGTTCGGAGTCTGCTATTCAAAAGGAATGCCGTGTGACGGATATTATGAGAAAGTTGGTTGCCGGGGTTCGTGTGGTGAGGGCCTGGAGATGGTTTCCGTCAGAACCGGTTGGGGGATGGCAGGCATGCGGCATGCAAATATTTCTTAAATGGCACCATCAATTCAGGCTGTATGGCATATTTTAGTACTTTGATATTTTGACCAGTGGCCGGGAAATGGAATAGTGGGATGTGTCTGTAGAAGGGATAAAAAAGGAAACGCTCCTTTCGGAGCGTCAGACCGGAGATGCTATCTCCGGTGATGTTACTGTTGCAAAAGTAGTAATTCTCACTTATAAAAACAATACTTCCCGCAATGAAGGAAAGGGTCATTGTTTACGTGGATGGATTCAATCTATATTTTGGCTTGTTGGAAGCCGGATTTGACAGGTACAAATGGTTGAATATAGAAGGACTTGTACAGAGTATCTTAAAACCCGACCAGCAGTTAGTCAGTATCAGGTATTTTACAAGTCGTGTCAGCAATGATCCTGATAAGCAGAAACGGCAATCAATTTACATTGAGGCGCTTGAAACAACAGGAATCAAAATATATTACGGGCATTACCAAAGGAGTAAGATTGAATGCAGGCGTTGTGGCAATGTATGGGCCACATATAATGAAAAGAAAACGGATGTGAACATAGCCACGCAAATGCTGGTTGATGCATATCTTGACCGGTTTGATATGGCCATGCTCCTGTCGGGCGACACAGACCTGGTTCCGCCCATCAAAGCGGTACATGAATACTTTAAAGGCAAAAGGGTTTTTGTTGCCTTTCCCCCGAAGCGCTTCAATAGCTCTGTGGCAATGGTTGCCAGGGGACATATGATTATTGGCAGGAAAAAGCTGCGTGATAACCAGTTCAGACAAACCATTGTGAAACCCGATGGATTTGTTTTAAAGAAGCCAAGGGAATGGCAGTAAATACCTCATTCCTTCAGAAATGCATGGCCGGTATAATAAATTGGTGGAGAGTGTTGAATGTTGAATGTCGAATTGCAAATGATGAATAATGAATAATGAATGATGAATGATGAATGATGAATGATGAAGGGCCGGCACCAGACAGCTAAAAGCCAAAACCTGCCTCCGCCAGGGCTATGGCTGGCAACAGCCAACAGCTAAAAACTAAAACCCAACGACTCTCAAAAATTTGGTGCAGCGCAACAGAAACCGGCCGGGGAGATTCTTCAGTCGCTTCGCTCCTTCAGAATGACGAATTTCTTTTGAAAGAGATGGCGCCTGTGGCGCCATCTCTTTCCATATGTTTGCGTCATCCTGAGGCCCCCACTTTCAGCGGGGCCGAAGGATCTCAATCGCCCGGAGTAAATATCGTGGGATGATTGTTTGCGAAGCGTTTTATATGCCGGCAAACACATAGCCAGGCACATTTGGAAGCCCACTCCTAAAAGCTAAAAGCCAACAGCTAAAACTTCACTTCCACCCCGATGAGGAAATGGCGCTGCGGGTAGTAGCGGGCCGGGTTGTCGGGCGGGGTGTTGTAGCTGCGCGGGTCGCGCGGGTCGAGGTACACGGGGTCGCGCCATTCGGTGGGCACCGGGTCGCCATATTCCCAGGCACGGCCGGTCACGGGGTTCACGATGGCGGTGTTTTTGGTGTTGAGCAGGTTCTTGATGTCGAGGGTCAGGGCCACCCGGGTTCTTTTCAGTTCCCACCATTTCCGGCAGGTGAGGTTAATCCAGAAATTGTATTTGCCCAGCCCGGTGAAGCGGTGTTCGGGGTCCGGGTCCATTTCATAGATCGGCCGGCCCGACACTTCTTCATAGCCGGTCAGCACATAGGGCGTATAGCGTTTGCCGGTGCGGTAAATGGCTTCGATGTAGGCCGACATCCGGTTCAGGGCCTTGATGCCGAACAGCCCCGTGTCGCGGTTCAGGGTCAGGATGCTGAAGGCCTTGATGTCGAGCGGGCTGTCCCAGGCCAGGGGCAGTTCCACGGTGGTTTCCCGGTTGCCGGTCAGCTGGATGTCCTTGATGGTTTCGTTCGAGGAGGAGCTTTGCCCCGTGGCGATGCTGTAGCTGGCCGATATCTGCCCGTTGAACCAACGGCCGATGCGCTTGATATAGGCCACTTCCAGCCCGCGGATGCGGGCGTAGTCGGAATTGATGCGGATGGTGCGGCTCACCTCGCGGCCGGTGACGTCTTCCAGCAAAATGCTGGTGGCCGTGATGAAGTCGTATTTGTCTTTCCAGAAGGCGTTCACGTTCAGGGCATCGTTGCTGGTAATCTGCGATTTCAGGCCCAGCTCATAGCTGATGTCCACCTCGGGGTTCAGGTCGGGGTTGCCCAGGCGGGCCAGGGTGCTCCGGTCGGCAAAGAAGGGGTTCAGTCCGGTGTAGATATAGGAGGGATGCGGCTGGATGGTGCTGTGGCTGTAATTGAAATACATCATCTGGTTTTCCTTGATGGGGAAGGAAGCCGAGAACTTGGGCAGCAGGCGTACCTTCATCCTGCGCTGCCCGATGCCGATGGTGTGGTCCATGTAGGCCTGGCGGATTTCATCGCGGATGGGAGCATTGGGGTCGCGCACGGCATCGTCCACGAATTTCCCCGGGAACCAGTATTCGAACCGGGCGCCCACTTCGGCAATCAGCCCAAGGTACTTGATTTTGTCAGAAACGTAGAAAGCGCCTTTGACCGGGGTCACTTTCCAGACATCGCTCAGGTCGCCCAGGCGGAAGCTTTGGGTGAACTGCCCGTCCGGCAGCTGGATGGGCGCCCCGATCCAGGGGCGGGTGATGTCAATCCACTGCATTTCCTGGCGCGAAAGTTCCATGCCCACGGTCAGACGGTTGCGCGTATCGGCTGAGTAGATGTTGGCCAAAGCCCGCAGGGTGAAGTCTTCCACGTAGTGGTCGTGCCACAGGGTGGCAATGCCGTCATTGTTGTACAATCCCGGTCCCGGCATAATGAACACGATGCTGTCATCCGGGTTGAAATAGGGCGAGGGGTAGCTTACGATACTGCGCGGTTCAAATTCGGTATTCACTTCTTCGGGCCGCCAGTCGCGCCCGTTGGCATCGGCACGCAGCTTGACGAACAAACGGCTCAGGATCACTTTATAGGAAAACCGGTTGCTCACGGTGTGCTGCCAACGCAGCGATTCGAGGTTCGTATCGTGCGTGTAGGTGTTGGCATTGTCGGGCTGCAGGTGGAACCGGAACTGGTAGCCCGGTGTAAAGGGTACATCGTTGCCGGTGATTCGCAGCATATTGAAATCCTGGTTCACCGTGAGCGACTTCAGGTAAGTGAAGGTCAGCTTTTTGGTGGGCGATAGGTCATAGTTCAGTTTCAGCATGCCCGCCCAGCGGTTGTCCTGGTAGGGGGTCCAGAAGGTGGTGCCGGGATACAGGCTGGTATAGATCTGGTCGGCCGGGTTGCGGGTGAACTCGTCCGAGAAGTTCAGTTTCAGGCTGGTGAAGTACTTGAGCTTCCCGGGGATGGATTTGTTGAGGAAACCCACCGGTCCCCCGAAGCCGAGTTCCAGGATTTGCTGGTTAAACACGCTGTTCCAGCCGGAGTTGAACCCGAAATTATCGCGCTGGTAGGAAGCATCCAGGCTGAAGTGATCGCCCCCGGAGCGGGTTTTGGTGTTCACAGTGCCGGAGGTGGCGTCCCCGTATTCCACCGAGCTGCTGGTGGTGTTCACTTCGATGGATTTCACGGCATTGGTGCCGATGTCTATGCCGAACCCGGTGCCGGCCAGGGGGTCTTTGGCGCTGACCTCGTCAATGAAAAACCCGGTTTCGTAGGTACGGCCGCCCCGGATGTGGATACCTTCGGGGTTGTTCACCACCCCGGTCTGGGTGTTCAGGATGTTCTGGATTTGCCCGGCCGGAGCCGATTCCAGCACATCCTGGCCGATTTCCACCGTGTTGCGCGGGTCGTCCACGTCCACCAGGGGCTTTTGTCCGATGATCACGATGTCCTGGTCAATGGTAAGCACGGTTTCCTTCAGCCGCACGTTCAGGGTTTTTACCTGGCCGGCTGACAGGCGTATGGCCGTAAACAGTTTTTTCTCATACCCGATATAGGAAAATTCGATATTGTATTCGCCTGGTGGGATATCCGTAATCCGGAATTTCCCATCCAGGTCGGTGGAGGATCCCAGGGAGGTGCCTTTCACGAACACGTTCACCCCGATCAGGGTTTCGCCCGTTACGGCATCGGTTACCTGTCCGGTGAGCGTGGCCCGGTTCTGGGCACCCGCCAGCAGGGGCAGGGCCAGCATCAGCAGAAAGAGTGCCCGTTTCATCAGCTGTCAAAAATACGAGGATGATCGGGATTCGAAAACGGGCCGGATGTTTATTTTCTGTTTAATCCCGGGTTAATTGCCAGGCAACTGTGAAAAGGTATGAATTGGTGTCGAAATACAGATTCAGGTTCCTGCTCCGGGTAGTGGATTCCAGGTTGTTGTCCACGTAGGTTTTTATGATGTTCGTGCTGTAAGCCAGGGCCGGCAGGAACTCAAACGAGATCGCCAAATTTTCTATCGGCTGAATACCCACGCCCAGGATCGGGGTGAGGGAAGGGGTGTATGTGAAGTTCACCCATCGTTCAGTCGAATTGAGCGGATTATTTTTCGAGTAAGAGACATTGAAACCACCCAGTAGCCCGCTTACAGCGTACAGATTGCCGTGGATCGGTTTGCGGTGCTCCCAGCCTATGCTGAACCCGCCAGAAGTCTGGAAGAATAAGGCGGGGCCTTTATTGTCGCTGGAAGAGAAACCGGCATTGAAGAACCCAAGGCGCAGCAGGTTCCGTTCATTGCCTCTTTTGTAGATGGCTCCGTAATTACCCGGCTTGATGCCTGTCAAGCCGATTTCCATGATTTTGCGGGGGGCGTTATCCTGCGCCATTCCATAAAACAAGCTGAAGCTGAATACAACCAAAAAAAATTGTTTTTTCATAAACCTGAATTTTTAAGCGAGAAAAAATATTGACAGTTTCGTTATATATAGATTGCCCGCATAGGTGCAAGGGTTGCAAGTGGCTACAGGATTTCGGTGTGCATGCCCGGGGCATAGTCGCGCTCCAGCAGGTCAAGGATACGGAGGTAAGTGTCATGGTTGCTGAGGAAATCGGCCCGGGTGATGTCGAGCACCAGGATGCGCAGCCGGGGCGATTGCCGGAAATAATCGAAATAGGTGTCCTGCAGCTTTTGCAGGTATTCGTCCGGGATGCTTTGTTCATAGGCGCGGCCGCGCTGGCGGATATTTTCCTGCAGGCGTTCGATAGTGGCATAGAGGTACACAATCAATTCCGGGTCCGGCAGGCTGGGATTGATGATGTTGAAAAGCCGCTGGTAAAGCTTGAATTCGTCCTTGCCGAGGGTCACTTTGGCAAAGATGAGCGACTTGGTGAACATATAGTCGCTGATGGTAAGCCGCGTAAATAATTCGCGGGCGGGGAGGTTTACCCTGAGTTGCTGGTAACGTTCGGCCATGAAGAACAGTTCTAGGGGGAAGGCGAATTTTTCCGGTTCAGCATAAAATTTTGGCAGGAAGGGATTGTCGGCAAATTGTTCCAGGATGAGCTGCGCGTCAAAATCAGCGGCCAGTTTGCGGGCCAGGGAAGTTTTGCCGGCCCCGATATTTCCTTCTATGGTGATCAGGTTATACCGCATCGGGTTCCAGGATCTGCACAGCCAGGCTGTCGGGGCAGTTGTCCAGCAAATCGCGGATCCGGAGTTGCAACACGGGGTGAATGAAATCCGGAGCGATTTCTGCCAGTGGAACCAGTACAAAACGTCTTTCAGTGATCAGCGGATGGGGAATCATAAGGTTTTGTTCGGCAATGATTTCCTGCCCGTAAAAGAGAATGTCCAGGTCGATGAGCCGCTCGCCCCATTTGCGTTTTTTCTGCAGGCCCATGTCGGTTTCGATCTCTTGCAATTGCTTTAGAAGGACTTGTGGTCCGGCTTCTGTGCTGATACGGAGGGCCTGGTTCAGGAAAAGCGGCTGGTCTTCCACCCCCCAGGGTTGGGTTTCATAGATCTGCGAGGCTGCCCCGATGGCTCCGACCCGTTTTTCAATCAGTGCCCTCGCGATCTGCAAATTTGCCAGGCGGTTCCCTACATTGGTACCTAGCATCAGGTATATTTCTTCCTGCTTAGCCATACGGGGCAAATCTACCAAATCCCTGCAAAAAGCTGTATCATTGTTTTTTGACGTAAAAGCAATTTTCCTATGAAATCTTTCCTGAAATACCTGTTGGCTTCCGTGCTGGGGGTACTGATAGGCGGGATCCTGTTCCTGATTATCCTGATCCCGGCCGGAACCAGCTTCCTGATGAGCGGGTTCAAGGAGAAACCCAAAGTTCACGATGAAACGGTGCTGCGCCTGCGCCTGACCAGCGAGTTGCCTGATCACACGCAAACGCTTCCGCTTTTGCCCGGCCTCGAGCCAGGGTTTGTTACCCATGAGGGATTGTATGAAATCCTGCGGGCCCTGGACCATGCCCGCACTGATGACCGGGTTAAAGGAATTTGGATCGATATGGATATGGATGCCCCGGGCATGGCTTCGCTGGAAGAGCTGCGGGAAGGGCTGAAAAAATTCAAGGCATCGGGGAAATTCATTGTAGCGTATGGCCAGTTTGTGGGTCAGAAATCCTATTACCTGGCCACGGTGGCCGACAGCGTTTACATGGCGCCAACGGGCATGCTCCTGTTGAAAGGATTTGCCGCGCGCACCCTGCATTTCAAACGGGCGCTCGACCAGCTGGGCATCCGGTTCCAGGTGTTTTATCACGGCAAATACAAGAGTGCCACGGAACCCCTACGGCTCAACCATATGAGCCGGGCCAACAAGGAGCAACTGCGAGCTTTTCTCCAATCGGTGTATGACCTGTTTATCAGCAATATCGGGGGAGACCGCGGGGTAAGCCCGGAGAAGCTGGACAGCATTGTGAACGCGTTCGCGGCCCGGACGCCCGCCAGGGCGGTGGCGTTGGGGCTGGTGGATCGCCTGTTGTATGAGGACCAGGTGAAGGACCGCGTGCGCCAGCTGGCCGGCCTTGACAGCAGTGAAGGGCGCGTGCGCTTTATGGCTATGGATAAATATGTGGTGGCCACGCGCGAAGAACCGGATTATTCCATCCGCGACAAGGTGGCGCTGGTGTTCATGGAAGGCGATGTGATGAACGGGAAAAGCCTGCCGGAGAATATCGGTGCCGATACCTATGTGAAATTATTCGATGACCTGGCCCGCGATTCGTTTTGCCGCGCAGTGGTCATCCGCATGAACAGCCCGGGCGGGGATGCCATCGCTTCGGACCGCATGTGGCGGGCTGTGAAGGTGCTGGCCGCCAAAAAACCGGTCGTGGTAAGCATGGGAAACCTGGCAGCCTCTGCCGGTTACCAGATATCCGCCCCGGCTGATCTCATCCTGGCCCAGCCGAACACCCTAACCGGTTCCATCGGCATTTTCGGCCTCTGGCCCGACCTGGGTGATTTTATGCGCGACAAGCTAAACATTGATTTTGATACGGTCACCGTGGGCCGTCATGCCGATTTGTTCAATCCCTACCGGTCGCTCACCGAGGAGGAAAGCGGCTTTTTCCGGGAAAACATTGATGCCGGGTATGTGGATTTCCTGCAAAAAGTGGCGGAGGGCCGGCACATGGATACGGCCGCGGTGCATGCCATCGCCCAGGGGCGCATCTGGGCCGGGCAGCAGGCCGTTGACATCGGGCTGGTAGACCGCATTGGCGGTATGGCTGACGCCCTGCAGGCTGCCGGTGACATGGCGGGGTTGGACACCTTCCGGGTTTCGGTTTATCCCAAGGTGAAAAGCCCATTGGAGATGATTATGTCCATGTTTGAAAGTTATGGCCTTTCGCCTGCGTTCCGGGATCTGGCTGATTTATATAAGGTCTGGAAGCAGTGGCAGTCTGTGGCCCGGTGGCAGGGGCTCCAGGAACGCCTTCCCTACGACCTGGTAATAGAGTGAAGCGATGATGGACGCGCGGTTGACGCAAGCCATAGAATACAGTCTCCGGGAAACCCTCGGGCTGGCGGTGCATGTGCTGGAGTTCATGCCCGTGGGAGGTGGGTGCATCAACCACGGGGGCCGCTTACGCACCACCGCGGGCGACTGGTTCCTGAAGTGGAACCTACGGCAGGCTTATCCCGGCATGTTCGAAGCGGAAGCCCGGGGCCTGGAACTCCTGAATGCGGCCAACGGGCCGTATGTGCCGGAAGTGCTGGCCACCGGGGCCTGCAGCGACCGGTCCTTCATCATTATGGAATGGATCGAACCGGGGCCCAGGCGCGGAGATTTCTGGGAAGATTTCGGAACCGGGCTCGCGCGGCTGCACCGCCAATCCAGCGACACGTTCGGGCTGGACCATGACAATTATATCGGTTCCCTGCCCCAGCCAAACGATCCGGCCGGCAACTGGGTGGATTTTTTTATAAACCAGCGACTGGAAGTCCAGCTGCGCCAGGCCATCGACCGGGGGCTGATGCATTCCGGTCACCGCAAGGCTTTCGAACGGCTGTACCGGCAGATTCCCGGGCTTTTTCCGGAGGAACCTCCGGCCTTGTTGCATGGCGACCTCTGGAGCGGCAATTACATGACCGGCCCGGACGGGCAGGCGGCCATCATTGACCCGGCCGTTTATTACGGCTTCCGCGAGATGGACCTGGCCATGAGCCGGCTGTTTGGCGGCTTTGCCCCTGCGTTTTACGAAAGCTACCGGGAAGCCTGGCCCCTGGAACCCGGGTATGAAGACCGCTTCGATGTGTGCAACCTCTACCCGCTGCTGGTGCATGTCAACCTGTTCGGCAGCGGCTATGTGCCCCAGGTGGAGGGCATTCTCAGGCGGTTCTGAACCGGATTGCGGAAATTTGATACTTTTGCAATGCATTTCATGATGAAGCCACGGATCATACTTGATCAGACCCAACTCCGTCTCACCATTGACCGGCTTTGTCATCAGTTAATGGAAAACCATGGCGATTTTTCCCGCACCTGCATCATAGGCGTGCAGCCGAGGGGCATTTACCTGAGCGACCGCCTGGTAAGCCGCCTGCGGGAAAAAATGAAAAAGGCCGAAATCCTCTACGGCAAGCTGGATGTATCGTTTTACCGCGATGACTTCCGGCACCGGGAAAAACTCATCAGCCCGCACGATACAACCATTGATTTCAGCGTGGAAAACCGCAAAGTGGTGCTGGTGGACGATGTGCTGTACACGGGGCGCACCATCCGGGCGGCCCTGGACGCCCTGCTCGACTTCGGGCGGCCAGAATGCGTGGAACTGCTGGTGCTCATCGACCGGAGGCTGAGCCGGCATGTGCCCGTGGAAGCCAACTACATCGGCCGCCAGGTGGATGCGGTGCGCCACGAATACATAAAAGTAAACTGGAAGGAAACCACCGGGAAGGATGCCATCTGGATACTCCCGGAAAAAGATTAGCCGATGGGCGAACTCAGCGTAAAGCACCTGCTCGGAATAAAATATCTTCAGCGCGAAGATATACTCACCATTTTCGAAACAGCCGACCGCTTCAAGGAGGTGCTTGAACGGCCCATCAAGAAGGTGCCTTCGCTGCGCGATACCACCATTGCCAACCTGTTTTTCGAAAATTCCACCCGCACGCGCATCAGCTTCGAACTGGCTGAAAAGCGCCTCTCGGCCGATGTGGTGAACTTCTCGGCTTCCTCGTCCAGCGTGAAGAAGGGCGAAACCCTCATCGACACGGTGAACAATATCCTGGCCATGAAAGTGGATATGGTGGTGATGCGGCATCCCGCCCCGGGCGCCCCGGTCTTGCTGTCACGTCACATTGACGCGTCTATCATCAATGCCGGTGACGGGATCAACGAGCATCCCACTCAGGCTTTGCTGGATGCCTATTCCATCCGGGAAAAACTCGGGCATGTGGAAGGCTTGAAAGTGGTGATTGTCGGGGATATCATGCACTCACGCGTGGCCTTGTCCAATATCTTCTGCCTGAAAAAACTCGGAGCCGAGGTGATGGTATGCGGGCCGCCCACGCTGATCCCGAAATTCATTCCTTCCCTGGGCGTGCGGGTGGAATACGATATCCGCAAGGCGCTTGCCTGGTGCGATGTGGCCAATATCCTGCGCATTCAGCTGGAACGCATGGAGCACACCCCGGACGGCCGGGCCGTGCGGTTCTTCCCCAGTCTGCGGGAATATGCCCTGTACTATGGCGTGAACCGGCAGCTATTGGAATCGCTGAAAAAGGAAATCGTGATCATGCATCCGGGTCCTATCAACCGGGGCGTTGAAATTACCACCGATGTGGCCGATTCCGGGCAATCCATCATCCTCGACCAGGTAGAAAACGGAGTGGCCATACGAATGGCAGTACTGTACCTCCTGGCCGGGAAAATGACGGAATAAATGTTTTCAAGGATGCTTGTGCAGCCACGCGACCATGGTCTAAGCGGCTATTTGCCGTAGACCATGATGCCAAACCGGCAGGGCTCTATCTGGCAGTCATACATCTTGACCCAGATGCGGTAAGTTTCCGTCTTTTCCGCGGTAAAAACAAGCAATGGTTTGTCGTCTTCGGTCTTGTCGCAGTCAATCTGGTTCATGTTATCGTCAAACAGGCACATGTCTATGTCCCCGCAGTCTTCATCACAGGCAGCTACTATCTGGTAATCGGTACCCGCTTCCAGGTCAATGGAATAAAAGTCTGATTCTTTGTTGTCCAGTGAGCGGTAAAAAACTTCATGGGTACTGGTATACCCTTGTTTTACAAAGGTTTTCCGTATTGCATCCAGCTGGCTGTCTACAATAGTTGATTGGGCTATAGTTCCGGCAATGCCGGTAAAAAACACAGGAATCACCAGCAAATAAAAAAGTCTCTTCATAGGAAATATAATTTTAGTAATGAATGAGAGATCAAAACACAGAAGGAGTAGAGAAAAATGGCGGCTACGATGTGATTTGATACTATCAGATACAAACATATAAAAAATACCCTAATTATAACCGGATAAACAGGCAGGAACATCCTTAATTCGGGAATAAATTCTGCAAAACTCTTTAAATCAAGAAGTTAGCCAGGTAAGGAAATTTCCAAAAAATTTAAAAAGATTGTTGGTCCCTGAACGGTAAGGGAAGAATCAGCGCAATAAGGTAATGTTCCCGCGTTTAAAGATCCGTTCGCCCAGGCTTCCATAACCTTCCAGGATATACACATAGGTGCCTACCGGTTGTTTTTTCCCATCAAAGGTGCCGTCCCAACCTTTGGACGGATCATTGGTTTCGAATACCAGTTCGCCCCAGCGGTTAAAGATGCGGAAGCTGACCAGTGTAAAGTCGTTATGGTCTTCCACATAATACACATCGTTTTGCCCGTCCCCGTTGGGGGAGAAGGCGTTGGGAATATACACGGTAGTCAGCGGCCTGACCTCTATGTACACGGAATCCCAGTCTTCGCAGCCGTTGATATCCACCACGTGGAGGGTGTACCAGGTGCTGCTTTGCGGGGAAGCCAGCGGGTCGGGTATGTTTGGATCGCTTAGGCCGTCCGGTGGGGTCCAGTCGTAGCTGATTCCGCCTGAGCCGTTCAGTTGGATCATTTGCCCGGTGACGATCACCTGATCGGGGCCGGCATGGGCCACGGCAGACGGCCAAACATTCACCGTGACCTGGTCAGAGTAGTCGCATCCATAAATGTCAATAATGGTAACGGTATAGGTTTGTGTGCTTGCCGGGGATGCCATTGGATTGGGACTGTTGGGGTTGTCCAGGCCATCCGGAGGCATCCAGGTATAGCTCACCCCGTTCGATGCGGACAATTGCACGGCATCTCCGGGGCAGATGTAGGTATCGGCAGGTTGGGCGTTTGGGTTAGTGGGCGGGTAGAAGTCCACGGTCAGCTGAGCAGTGTTCACACAGCCGTTGGCATCGGTTACCGTGACCTGGTAAGTGGTTGCAGCTATGGGAGTGGCCACCGGGTTGGCAATATTCGGATTGTTCAGGGTAACCGGTGGCGACCAGGAATAGCTGATCCCACCGCTGGCGCCCAATTGCACCTGGTCTCCTTCGCAAATGCTTGTGTCGCCCTGGGCAAGGGTTATCACCGGCAGTTGGTTTAAGGTTACCAGGATGGAATCCGTACCGGTGCAGCCATTGGCATCGGTCACAGTGACCGTGTACATAGTACTGGCGCTGATATTTGCCTGCGGGTTGGATATGGATGGATTGTTGAGCCCGCTGGCAGGCTGCCATTGATAGGAAACGCCACCGCTGGCATGCAGCTGAGCTATATCGCCCAGGCAAATGGCCGTGTCGGGGCCGGCATTGGCAACCGTGGCCGGGAAAACTGTAACCAGAATCGTATCTGTGCCGGAACACCCGTTTTGATCGATCCCGATCACGCTATAAGCTGTCGAAACGGCAGGTGCAGCCACCGGGTTGGCAATGTTGGGGTTACTCAGGCCCGTGGCGGGCGACCAATTATAGGTCTGAGCCCCGGAAGCCGAAAGCTGGGTGCTGCCACCCGGGCAGATGGCTACATCATTTCCCGCGCTGACCACCGGAAGCGGGTAAATAGTGATGGTTACCGAATCGGTGTTCATGCAGCCGTTGGCATCGGTTACCGTAACGGTGTATTTTGTTGTGGATTGCGGATTTGCCGTGGGATTTGGAACAGATATGTTGCTTAACCCGGTGGCTGGTGCCCATTGGTACAATATCCCGCCTGTGGCATTCAGGGAGAACAGGCTGCCGGCACATCCTGCCTGGTCGGCCCCCGCATCAGCGGGAGGCAATGGGTTCACGGTGACCGTTACCACATCGGTATTGGAACAGCCGTTCCCGTCACTGGCAGTCAGCGTGTATTGTGTGCTTACGGCCGGGCTGGCCACTGGGTTAGCGATATTCGGATTGTTCAGGCCCGTGGCGGGTGACCAGCTGTAAATAATCCCTCCGCTACCCTGGAGTTGCGCGCTTCCACCCGCACAAATGGCCACATCCGGGCCGGCACTGACATTGGGCAACGCGTTAATCTGCACACGAGCCGTGTCACTCCGGCTGCATCCATTGGCATCCGTTACCAAAACCGTATAAGTCGTGGTAGCCGTTGGGCTGGCCACCGGATTCGCTATAGACGGATCGGACAGGGATGACACGGGAGACCAGTTATATATCGTTCCGCCCGAAGCCTGAAGCTTAACCTGGTTTCCAAGGCATAAGGCGGTGTCTTTGGGTGTAACAGTAACCATCGGCAGGGGGTTCACCGTTATGTTAACGGTATCGTCATCAATGCAGCCGTACGCGTCCACCATATCCACCACGTAGGTAATAGAGCCGATCGGGTAGGATATCGGATCGGGGATAGTGGGGTTACTCAGGTAAGAAATCGGTGACCAGGAATAACTGACACCCCCGCTGGCATGCAGTTGGGTCGAACTGCCGATGCAGATGGCGGTGTCATTGCCCGCGTTGGCAAATTCTTTATGGTATACGGTGACGGTGACTGAATCGGAATTTATGCAGCCGTAAATATTATTCATAGTCACGGTATAGGTAGTGGTTACCATCGGATTGGCTACAGGATTGGCGATATTGGTAGCACTAAGTCCGTAAGCCGGGGCCCAGGTATAGGCGGCTCCTCCGCTGGCCTGCAATTGCACGGAACCGCCTTCGCAAATGGCAGTATCAGGTCCGGCATCCGCATTGGGCAGTGGCGTAACGACTACAGTGACCGAATCCTGCCGGTAACAACCGTTGGTGGCGGTAACGGTCAGGGTGTAATCCGTAGTGGCCGGTGGCATGGCCCAGGGATTGGCCAGGGTGGAATCATTAAGCGAGCTGCCAGGCTGCCAGGTATAGGTTCCCGGCCCGATGGCATGTAATTGCAGGGAGTCGCCAAAACAAATAGTTCCACCATTACCCGCATCGGCATAAGGCTTTGGTTTGACCCCAATGGTTATATCGCCATAAGCCACACAGCCGATATTGTCGGTCACGGTCAGGAAATAGGTCAAGGTAGCCGGAGGTGATGCTTTTGGGTTGGCTATGGTATAGTCGCTAAGCCCGCCCTGGGGAGCCCACCAGTAAGTAACTATATTGGGCTGATAGGCATTCAGTTGTATGGAATCTCCCTGGCAAATCGTTGTGTCCGGCCCTGGGTCGGCAATCAGGGGCGGATTAACATTGACAGTTACCGAATCGGTTACGCTGCAAGTTCCCGCGGTGATGGTCACATGATAAGTTATGGTATCAGCCGGGGTGGCCACCGGGTTGGGCGCCACCGGGTTGCTCAACCAGGTGGCAGGCGTCCAGCTGTAAGAGGCCCCGCCCGTGGCTTGCAGGTTTATGGAAGAACCCGGGCAAATACTGGTGTCGTTGGTGATAGTGTGCACCAGCGTATCCTGGATCCATAGCACCGCGCTGTCGATAATATTGCCATAACATGGATCGCTTAACCGGATAATAATGCTTTCCGGGCCTTCGGTAATTCCATCCTGATAAGCGGGAATAGTCAGTGTGGCCTGGGTTTGGTTGGCCGGGATGGTGATTTTTCCGGAAAGGTTGGGGTAGTCGACCCCCATGGTGGCCGTACCCACTACGCTGTAATTTATGGTAATAGCGGCTGTATCCGGAATGCTGCGCTGAAACAGAAAAATTCCATCCACACAACCTTCCACCATATCCTGAATGCCGGCACTGGTGAAAGCGCTCACCGAGGCGGCATTGCTCACCAGACTGTTGGCTTCGATAAAAACCCCGGAATCGTAGATGAAATCCAGGGCATCGGCCACAGCCAGTTTCATGTGGTAGGTCTGGCAGGGCTGCACAGCCACCACGGCTGTCATGACTTTGGTAAACCCGTCATACTGGATGTAATACGGGTTGGAGTTATAAGGTGGGTTGGAACCGGTGCCGTTGTTGATATACCAGCTTGAGTTGTTGACATTGTTTACATTGTTGATGGTTACCGGGATATTTGTACCGGGTATGAGCGCGATATTAATGGCATTGTTGGCATAGGGGCCGTTAATACCCGGTCCGCTCACAAAGAAGCCGAACGCGTCATTGTAGGATCCGACATATTCCAGGTATTCTTCGGAGCCGAATACAAAATTAAACATCAGGGTGTCTGCCGGGGCGTACACATCGAATTCCAGGATGCAGGCATCGTGGGTTGGAGAGCTGGCTATGGAGGTCAGGTCCGCGTCACCGGCCCAGTTGTTGCTCTGCCCGGCACCGGATTGGTTGTTGGGGCCTTCGGCAATAACACGGCCTCCGGAAGTCATAATTACACCCGCGTTTAAGCCTACATTGCAATTGGTTCCGTCAAACTCTCCAACGGCTGCGTTGGCGCAATTCAGCGTAGCATTGCTTACAATGACTCCGGATCCGGCAATGATCTGTGCCAGGTCAGATGGACTGTTATTCGGACTGGTTATCAACTGAGCTCTCCCGCTGGGGGTAAGGAATGCCAGGGCAACCAGGAAAAAAATCGGTTTCATGAATGAACCGGGCCGTATATTTGATGAAGAGATCACTGTTTATAATTGCTTAGTAAAGATACGGATTTCACCGCAGTAAAGTGATATTCCCTTTACGCACAAAAGGTTCACCATTCGCGGCAAGCCCTTCCACCACATAGATATAAGTTCCCATTTCCTGGGGTTCCCCCTGGAAAGTACCGTCCCAGCCCTGGTTTTTATCCGTACCGGAAAAGACCAGTTCACCCCAACGGTTATAGATGCGGAACGAATGAATTTCAGAAAAATCATCCAGCACAACGATGTGCAGTACGTCATTCAGCCCGTCCCCGTTGGGGGAGAAGGCGTTGGGGATAAAAATCGTGGGGCGTGCATCCACGAACACCGTAACGGAATCCTTTCCGGTGCAGCCGTTATCGGTGGTTACCGTTACGGTATAGGTAGTGGTATAAACAGGATGGGCCAGCGGGTCGGGAATATACGGATCATCCAGGCTTCCGGGTGGCGCCCATATAAAAGAAGTGCCCCCGGTGGCTGAAAACTGGGCAGATTCGCCCCGGTAAATCGATTGGTCGGGGCCCGCATCAGGCTGGGCGGGCGGATAAACCGTAATCAGTACGGAATCCGAAGCGTGGCAACCATTCAGGTCTGTAATGGTTACGATAAACCACGTGGTCGTATCAATTACCGTAACCGGCTGCTGCGCGGAAGGATTGTCGAGATGGCCCGGAGGGATCCATGAATAACTCACTCCATTGTCCGCGAACAGTTGTACGGACTGGCCCGGACAAACCGCGGTATCCGGACCGGCTATAACGGAAGGATTTGGGTGCAGGGTCAACACAATCCAGTCCCCGTTCTGGCATCCGAAAGAGTCGGTTACTGTGACTGAAAAGACTTGAGGCGAATTGATTTGAGCCACGGGGTTGGCGAGGGTGGAATCGTTCAGGAAAGTGCCCGGTGTCCAGGAATAGAACACCCCTCCCGTGGCATTGAGTTGGAACGGCTCTCCCGGGCAGATGGTTGTGTCGTTTTGCAGGATACCGGCCACCGGCAGGGGATGCACAAACACGGTCATTGAATCGAAGTTTATGCAGCCAATGGAATCGGTTCCTGTCAGGGTATAAGTGGTGGTTACGGTTGGTCCGGCAATCGGGTCCGGTATATTTGGGTCGCTCAGCCCGAAGGAAGGCGACCAAAGATAGCTGGTGGCACCCGTGGCCTGCACCTGCGAGTTGGAGCCTATGCAAAGGTCTATGTCAGGACCCGCGTTCACCGGGGGCAGGGGATTGACGTATACCGTGAAAGAGTCGAAAGCCCAGCATCCTGCCACCCCCGCGCCTACGGTGTAGGTAGTTGTGATCATCGGGAACAACCAGGGGCTGGTTATTGAATCGTTACTGACACTGGAAGCAGGCAGCCAGGTATAGTCCACGCCTCCTGAAGCCGTTAACTGAATAGTGTCGAACGGGCAAATAGTCGTATCGGCAGGTGCCTGTGCCTGTACGAAATCAATTATGTCAATCCAGGCGCTGTCGATGGGATTGCCGAAACAGGGGTCCACCAGGTAAATCAGCACCCGTTCCATAGGTTCAGCCAGCCCGTCAATCACAGGATTTATAATCAGGTTTGCCGATGACTGGTTGGCAGGAATGGTTATGCTGTCGGGTATCCACGTATAATCAGTGCCGTTAACAGCGGTTCCGCCAATGACAAAATGCACCACAAGGTCGGTTGAATCGACTTTGGTTCGGGTAAAGGTGAAAATGCCTTGGTTGCACCCTTCCACCGCGTATGGATAATTGTTGCCCACCGAGGTAGTGGCCTCCAGCTGAATCCCGGTGCTGGTCAGGCTGCCGGCTTCAATGAATACACCCGAATCAAGAATATGGTCGCCTGCATCTGCCACGGCCAGTTTCAGGTGGTAAGTCTGGCAGGGCTGCACGACCGCCACAGCGGTCAATACTTTGGTGAATCCGTCATACTGGATGTAATACGGATCGGTATTTTGCGGGGAAGTCAGGCCGGTTCCGTTTACGTTGTAGTATGCCGAATTGGAAATATTGTTCACTGTATTGATGGCCACAGGTATATTGGTTCCGGGCACCAGGGCAATGTTTATGGCGCCTCCCGGGAAAGCAGGAGGGCTGGAGTAAGGGCCGGTAATTCCAGGTCCGCTGATGAAGAAGCCAAATACATCGTTGAAACTGGAATTTACAAATTCCAGGTATTCGTCAGAGCCGAACACGTAATTGAACTTTATGGTATCGGCAATGGCGAAAATATCGAACTCCATTACACAGGCGTCATAGGTTGTGTAGCCGGGAATAGCTTTGTTCAGGTCCACGTCACCGGCCCGGTTCACGTTTCCGGTCACCCCGGTTTCATCATTAGGCCCCTCGGCATTAACCCGGAAGCCGGAGGTTAGCAGCACTCCTGAATTCATACCTACATTGCAAGCGGACCCGTCAAAACTTCCATAACCGGCACTGTCGCAATTAATGGTTACATTGCTGACAATCACACCGCCTCCGACCAGCAGCTGAGCCAGTTCATTGGCCGAAAGGGTATCATAGGTGTGCAAACCTGTTTGTCCGAGTAAAGAGGAGGGGGTAAGGAAGACAAGCAGGAACCCGGAGAGGGTATATTTTATAAACTTATACCACATATCTTCCCGGGGCCGGGCTTTTAGGGTAATTCAATCCGGATTAAACACACCCGAAAATACAAAAAAGTTTTATAAGCCAGAGCGAATTTGCCTCGGGATCAGTGGATATTCCAGTTTTCAGGATTCCTGCGCCATTGTTCCAGCGTTTTCTCCATGGTTTTGTCCAGCGATCCGTTCCGCACGGCCTGTCGCACCAGGGCGGGATAATCCGAAAGGGTGAACAGGAGGCAATCTGCCAGTTCAAAAGCTTTTTTAGACTTGGGAAAAGCGTAGGTAAAAATGGCGGCCATGCCCAGGACCTTCGCCCCGGCCTGGCGCAAAGTTTCTACCGTACGGAGGCTGGAATTACCGGTAGAAACAAGGTCTTCGATGACCAGGACTTTCGCATTTTCCGGTAATTCTCCTTCCACCTGGTTTTTCAGGCCATGGTCTTTTGCCCTGGGCCGCACGTACACAAAGGGCAGTTCCATGCGGTCGGCCAGGAGCATACCGTGCGGGATGGCCCCGGTGGCTACCGCGGCAATGGCATTGGTTTCCGGGAATGTATCTACGGCCAGTTCCTTGAAGTAACCGACTATTTCATTGCGGATCAGCGGGTAGGAAAGGATTTTCCGGTTATCGCAATAAATGGGCGATTTCCAGCCGGAAGCCCAGGTAAAAGGTTTTTGCGGATTAAGCCGGATTGCATTTATTTGCAGCAGCATATCAGCTACCCGTTCTGCGATCGGCTGGTTAAATATCATGGCGCAAATCTATAAAATCCACTGTAACAGGAGCCTGGTTTACCTGGCGCAAGCCCAAACCGATCTGGAAATCCGCGAACTTCCCCTTCCCAAACAGGGCCTGCGCGTGGCGTTCCCGGGCAATAACTTTGACTACGGGGCATTCATCGAAGCCTTGTTCCACGACCGGGAAGGGCAGGTGTTTTGCCTGGCCGGGCCCGACTGGCAGGTGGTGGTTTCCGGTTTCATCCGCCACTTTACCCTCTTGGATGCCGGGGGAGGTGTGGTGGAAAACGGGGAAGGCCGCGTGCTGGTGATATACCGCAGGGGCTGGTGGGACCTGCCCAAAGGAAAAATGGATGAAGGGGAAACCATCGAGAACTGCGCGCTGCGCGAAGTAGAAGAGGAAACCGGCCTCACCGGCCTCCGAATGGTAAAACCGCTGCCGGTCCTTTCCTGGGGCCAGCCGTGCACATTCCACACCTACGGGCAAAACCAACAATTGATATTGAAAAGGACCTGGTGGTTTGTGATGCGGGCCGCTGTTCCTCAAAGCCTGGAACTGCAGGCAGAGGAAGATATCACCGATGCCCGGTGGGTGAACCGGGAAGAGGTTGTCTCCCTGTATGCGGAAATGTATTCGTCCATAGCGGATGTGCTGCAAACTTATTTCGGTACGGCAGACTGAATATCGGATGCGATTTCTGCCGGAAGGAATTGTGCTGCATCCCCACCGTACAGCAGGATTTCACGCACAATGGTAGAGCTTACATACACGCTGTCCGGGCTGGCAGCCAGGAATACCGTTTCAATAAACGGGTGCAATTCGTGGTTAAGGTTGGCGATGGTTTGTTCATAATTGAAATCCTCCCCGTTGCGGATGCCCCGCACCAAAAAGCGGGCGTTCACTTTTTTGCAGAAATCCACGGTCAGGCCTTCATAGTGCGCGATCTCCACTTGCGGATAATCCTTAAACAACAGGGACAGCCAGGACAGGCGCTGTTCCAATGTAAACATGGTTTTCTTACGGGAATTGTGACCAATGGCCACAATGATCTTATCAAAAAGGCCGGTGCAGCGCTTTACCAGGTTGGTATGTCCCCGGGTAACCGGATCGAAAGAGCCTGGAAATACGGCAATGCGTTCCATGGTCAATGGGTTTCGTAGGTGAAAATACTAAAATTGGTTTGACCGTAATGCCGGTGCATCCGGCAATTCGGGTGTTGCCTGAAATCATGGCGTGGCGAATGTTCCAGGATGAACCACCCTATGTCCGTTAACAGCTTGTTTTCCAGTACGATGTTTGGGAGCTGATCCAGTTTTTTATCCGCGTAAGGCGGCCCGGCAAATATCAGGTCGAATTGCCGGGGACAGGTTTCGAGAAAGCGGTATACATCCCCGCGGATTACCTGAATCGGCATATCCATTTGTTGGGCCGTGTCACGGATAAACCGTACATTGGGCTGGAACCATTCCACCAATGTAATGTCCCGGCATCCCCGGGAAGCCATTTCAAAGCTCAAACTGCCCGTGCCCCCAAACAGGTCCAGGTAACTGACCGCATCAAAATTGAAATAATTTGCGAGGATGTTGAACAAGGATTCCTTGGCAAAATCCGTGGTAGGGCGGGCCGGGTTGTTCCGCGGGGGATTAAAGCGTTTTCCCTTGTATTTGCCTCCTATGATGCGCATATGGTTTCAGCCGGTAAAAAGATCAAAGTAAAAGTGGGCTGGCATTTGTTCCAGTTCACGGGGCAGTTGGCCCGGGTATAATCTCCGGGCGGTTTCCAGATGGGGGAAATATTTGGCAGCACCTTCCCAGATCGCTGAACCTTTTACAATTTCCCCTGCCAGCCGGAGGGGCACTTCGTGCATGTCCCATCCGGCCGTCTGGTAAGCCAGGGCAGTGTAATACAGAAAATCTTCCGCCTCAAACAGGTCATAGGCATTGTAAAGCAGAAGGGTTTTCCCATCAATGGCTGCCAGTTCGCACAGGCCTTCGCTGATCAGTGCCAGCACAAATGGCCCCCGGTTTTCTTCAGCGTTATTTAACAATGGGTTTAACCAAAAAGGCGCACTATGCTGAATATCAGGGTGATTAAACAGCTCGTTCAGGTATTGTATCAGGTCGTGGCGCACCTGGTAATACAACCTGGCGGAAGCTTCGGGGATGGCGGAGTGGCCGATGGATACATTCTGATGAGCCGTACCGGGAAACAGCTTCATGGGGTCAGCCGGTTCAAAACCTTCCGGAATCAGTTGAAAGGGGCGGGCGAACAGGCGGATACGGGTGTTTTTATAGGCAGCCTGCAGCTGCTCATCCTGCCGGAAGTGCATATCCCGGAATTCTTCCCTTCCGGCCAGGTCTTCCAGGGATTCCTGTAATTCAAAGGCTTTGAATGCCATCACTTTTCCTTCATTGTTCCGGACGAGGTAGCGCACGGCATTCAGGCGGACCAGTAATTCGAGTTGAAATGACTGCGAAAAATTCAGGTCTATTTCCGGAGCAATGTAAGACCGCACGGGTGACAACACCTCCATGCAGCAAAGTTTTTACTTAGTGAATTCCAGGAAGGAATAACCCTTACCGGGCTATTTCTCATCCATCAGGATGATGTCCGTAATATCCGTACTGGCTTCCGTCAGGGAACCCAGTTTTATGCCTTCCTTGCTTTTGTAATACCCTCTGTTCAGTCCTTTCAGTATGGAAGAATTGTAAGCGATCACTTCATACACCGGAACTTTCACGCGGCCCGGGCCCACGTAATTGATTTGGGCATGCATTTCAAATTCATCGCCCTTGCTGAAAGGAATATATTTAAGCGAATCCAATGAGGTGTTAAACTGCACTTGCGTCAAAACCGGAGCGTACACCGTATCCCGAACCAGGTAATGGGTGATTTTTTCCCCGGCTTTTTCCTTCTTGTACAGTTCGTTCAGCTTCCGGTCGATATCCGTGTACAACAGGGAATCCGGTAAATTGGGATCCAGGTTAAAGATTTCAATGGCCTGTTCCACGGAAATATTTTCCACCGTGTCGCTTTCCGTACCGATGGTTTTGACCAGCATCAATTCCCCGGTTTTGCATACATTCACCAGACTGTCAAAATTATCGGCATATTCCCCTTTAATTTGCTTATAGGCGTCCTGTGCTTTGGCGATATCGCGCAGTTGCTCCTTGACAACATTGTACCTTTTCTTCTTGGTTTGTTCAAAGAAATAAGGATCAAAAAGTGTCCGGTACAACATATAACCCAAGCCAATAATCACCAGGGTGAATACTATTTTCAGTGGCAGGTTTAATTTTCTCATAGTGGACATCGGTTAAATCACCGCACAATAATACGATATTTTGGGTGAAACCCGGAGGGGTGTTTTCCGGAAAATCACCGGGCGCGGCATGTAGCGGAATTCCATTAGTTTTGCCGCCATGTCAGGAAACGATAACGAAGCTTTGCGCCAGCGTATTCTGGATATTTTCGCGAGGAATCATTTTGGAAAGGACCTCGGTTTCCGGTTTACCGAAATCAGTGAGGGCCGGATTTCCGGTGAAATCGATTTGCTGGAAAAGTACACGCAGCAGGACGGTTACGCGCATGGCGGAGTAATCCTGGCTATCAGCGATATTGTGGCAGGGTTTGCGGCTTATACGCTCACGCCCCCCGACAAACGGGTGGTCACGGCCGAAATCAAGGTGTCGCACCTGCGGCCCGGGGTGGGGGAGAAACTGATGGCCACGGGCTACGTGCTGAAACCGGGCAAACGCCTGCATTTCTGTGAAGCCGAGGTCTATTGCGGCAACGACCACCCGAAACTCATTGCCAAAGCCACCACCATCATGGCCATTACCGTATGATTATTCCACCATTACCTTTTGCAGCAGTTTGCCGGACCGGGTGATGATTTCCACCATGTAAATGCCGGCCGCTTTTCCGGACAGGTCGAATGCGTACACATTCAGCCCGCTGGACAGTTTATCCTTCCGGGCCTCCTGTTGCTGTCCCAGCACATTGTACACCCTGATAAATACAGGACCGGAACTGTTGCTGTGGATGTACAGGCTGAAGCGGTCATGGGCCGGATTGGGATATATATCCGCTTTAAGCGCTGGCACCGGTTGAACGGGCAGGCCGGTGTTGGTCACCTGCACTTCCAGGGTGACAGTATCCTGACCGCAGTTATTGGATACTACGAGTGTTACGATATAGCTTCCGGGCTGTGAATACGTATGGGAAGGACTTTTCAGACTGGAGCTGTCACCATCGCCAAAATCCCATGACCAGGAAGTGGCATTTGTTGAGGTATCGGTAAAGGCAACGGTAAGGTTATTGGCCGTCCATATGAACCCTCCAGCTGGAAGAGGATCTACCTGTACAAACACCGAATCCGCCACCGAGCCGCACTGGTTGGAAGCAGTAACCGTGTACATGGTTCCTGCCGCGGGGCTGACCCAGATGTCTGAACCGGGTTGATTGCCCGGGTTCCAGGTAAAGGATCCTGTGCCCGTGGCGCTCAGGTGCGCCTGGTGGCCCGGGCAGATGGCCGTGTCGGCCGATGCCTGTACCGAAGGCTGTGGCAACACGATGACCCGCACGGAATCCTTGGTGCTGCCGCAGGCATTCGTGGCCGTTACCGTGTATTCGGTTGTGGTCAGCGGGCTGACCGTAATGCTGCTACCGGAAAGGTTACCCGGGTTCCAGCCGAAACTGCCTGTGCCGCTGGCGTACAGCGTTACCGGGTTACCTGCGCAAATCGTTGTGTCGGGCCAGGCCGTGACGGACGGCTGAGGCAATACGGTAACCGAAAAAGTATCCGACACGGTCCCGCATTGAGTGGTGGAAGTGATGGTATACACCGTGGTTGCCTGTGGGCTGAGCGTTACCGTATTGCCCGTGTAATTGCCCGGCATCCAGGAAAAGATGCCTACGCCAATGGCGGTTACCGTAACCTGTCCGCCCGGGCAAATGTTTTGGTGGGCAGGAGCCGATACCGAGGGCAGGGATAGTACATCCACCGTGACGGTGTCCGTTGCCTGCCCGCAGCTGTTGGTGGCCGTAACGGTGTAGGTGGTTGTGGCAGACGGGCTGACCGTTATAGTGCTCCCGGCCAGGTTTCCGGGCATCCACGTGAAAGAGCCGGTTCCTGCGGCAGCCAGCACAGCCTGACCACCCGGGCAAATGGCCGTATCGGCCGGTGCCGTTACCGAAGGCTGGGGAATAACCGCAACCGTTTGCGTGTCCGTGTCCGAACCGCATAACGTGGTGGCGGTAACCGTGTAAGTAGTGGCGGATTGCGGTTTCACCCAAACGGAGGAACCCGTGAAATTACCCGGCATCCAGGTAAAAGTGCCGGTGCCTGAAACGGTTAACAGTACCGAATCGCCCAGGCAAATGCTTTGTGCGCCCGATATGCTGGCGGATGGTTGTGGAAGCATGCCGATATGAACGCTGTCCGTAACTGTTCCGCAGCTGTTCGTTACGCTGACTCGGTAGGTTGTGGGCACAGCCGGATTGACCGTAATGGACGGGCTGGTCTGTCCGCCCGGGCTCCACAGGAAACTGCCATTCCCGGTGGCTGACAGGGTTATGGTATTCCCCGCGCAGATGTTGGTATCGGCAGAAGCGGATACAAGGGGTAATGGCAGTACGGTAACCACCGCGGTGTCTGTAGCTGTCCCGCAGAGATTGCCGGCTGTAACGGTGTAAACCGTTGTAACTGACGGATTGACACTGATGCTGAAGGTTGTGTCGCCTCCCGGGTTCCAGAACAGGGTATCATTGTTCACGGGGGCGGCCGTCAGGATCACCGGGCCGGCTCCCTGGCAAATGGAAGTGTCTCCGCTCGCGGTGACAGTTGGCGGGTCAATCACCTTGGCCACAGCCGGGCTGCGAAGCGTAACGCAATCGTCTTGCTGCACTTCCCAGTCATAGTAGAAATAATAATATCCTGCCGGTGCGTTGGTTCCCTTTATGGAAATCAGTCCGGGCAGGGTATAGGGGAAACTGGCTCCGCTGCTGTTCCGGTAAAGGTTGGAACCGGTTCCGGCCACACCCAGCTGGTAATCTGTTCCCGGGTTGAGATGCCAGTTCAGGGTTACCCGGCTCATACCGTCCGGGATATTCGCGGTAAGGCTTTGCAATACCGTTCCGTTGTGATCGCGCAGTTCAATGGTCCGGTTTCCGGCTCCGGACGCGTACACCTTGACCGAAACCAGCGTGCACGGGTTGTACACATCAAAGATCAGGTGGCGGTTGCCGGTGTAATAGCCACCGCTGCCGAAATTGTTGTCGGGCGGGCCCACATACTGAACCGGGTTGGGAACACTTTCCTGCACATAGTAGGTGGTTGTCGTACTGATAGCCGGGGTGGTAAACACTGAACCGGTGTCCAGCAGGGTACCGCCCAGCGGCTGGTCGTACCATTCAAAGGAACCCGGCCACTGGGTGGACAGAGTTACCGAACCGGGCCCGCAGCGCCAGCCATTGTTAACGGCCGGGCCGGCCGGCTTGTTCACGTAAATGTATTGGATGCGGGTCAAGCTGTCGCTGCCGTACTGATTGGCGGCCACCAGCTTGACGGTATAATAGCCATTGGTGTCGTACACATGGGTCGGGTTTTGCTGGGTGGAAGTGTCGCCATCCCCGAAATCCCAGAGCCAGGAAGTGGGGCTGAACAGGGAATTATCCGTGAAATGCACTATTCCTGAGCAGGTGCTGGTCACATCCGCATCGAACTGCACCAGCGGGGGTGAATTCGGAATAAAGCAGGACCAGTTCAAAGCAAAGCCGGAATAGGTAACGGCCACATCAGAATATTGCCGGAGGGTGATGCTTCCTCCCGATGAAGTGATGGTTCCCCCGTTGGGCAGGCTGGTGCCGGTGTATGACCCGATCAAGGGAGATGCCGTGCCGGGCCCGTCATACACATAAAGGTAATCCCAGTTGGTTTCGAAATTAAAGGAAGAAAAGGTTAGGGTAACGGAAGTGGCGCCAGCCGGGGATATGGTGGTGGTGACATCGGAATTATCCGGATAGTTCCCGTTGGGGCCGCCCGAATCGTACAGCAAACCCACACAATGGGTCAAGGTTTGCGACCCGGAATCGGGCATCGTGTAGGTGCAGGGGTTGCCCGGCCCGACCCGGATAAAATTCACCTTGGTTGCCGTGTCTTTGCCGCACGCGTTCCCATCCGCGATCAGGGTTACCGTGTAATTGCCGCTGGCAGTGTAGGTGTGGCTCGGATTGACTGCCGTGCTGGTGGTTCCGTCTCCGAAATCCCACAGGAAAGTGCCGGCATTGGTGCTCAGGTTGGTAAATTGAACGGTAAACGGAACCTCGCAGTGGGAAGTAATGCCCGCGGTGAAATCACTGGTGACAGTCGGAACAAAAGTATCTCCTACGCCTACGGCATACCACGCGTCCGTGGTAGTGATCACCGGCTGTGTACAGGCCCCGTAGAGGTCGATGGCCGACTGGATGGCATAAAACCGCGCGTCCGAATATTGTGAAGAAGGAACCAGGTACACGGTCAGGTTGCGAAAGGCAATCTTGGAAGCCGTATCGATACCCATCCCGGTGATATTGTAATAATTCCCGTTATCGTTGGTCCCCGTGTCGCCAACGCTCATCAGGTAAAACCAATAATTCTGCACGCCACTGTTGGTGTGTACGCCTCCGTTGTCCCCGCTTCCGGTATACCAGTATGTGCCATGGTAAGTGTCGGGGTCATTGTAAGCATTCGGATTGGACATCGACCGGAAGGTAATACCGATATCTTCACCCATAGTCCAGTTGGCGGACGCGGGTTTGCCATAGTGTTCAATGGCGGTACCGAAAATGTCGCTGAACGACTCATTCAGCGCCCCGGACTCATAACTGTAAGTAAGGTTGGCCGTGAAACTGGTCAGCCCGTGGGTGATTTCATGCCCGGCAATATCGAGCGAAGTCAGGGGCGTGACGTTGGAGCCGTTTCCATCGCCATAGGTCATGCGCTGCCCGTCCCAGAAGGCGTTCACGTAATTGTTGGAATAGTGGACATAACTTTTGAGCGCAAACCCATTGTTGTCAATGGAATTCCGGTTGTGTTTTGTTAAGTAGTAATCATAAGTCATTTCAGCGCCCCAATGGGCATCGGTGGCATATTCATCAAGGTTGGCATTCTGGTTATTCCAGTAATTATCCGAATCCAGAAAATCAACCGCGGCCCCATAATTGGTCCCATTTTGCAGGTTGTAGGTTTCAACGCCATTGCCCCGCCCGGCTTCCCGCAGGCGATAGCCGCCCGAAAAACTGTCGGTTACAATGGTTTGGGTGCCGCTGTAAGCGGTTACCGCGGTTCCATTGACGTCTACGGTATGGATAATCTCATTTTCAAAAACGATTTCCCCGGTCAGGGCATCCACGTAAACCCAGGCGCGGTACAGGGGTTCGTCTGCGTAGATATTGAACCGGTAACATAATCGGTAATCGGCTGCATCGTAGCGGCCTTTGTACGGGAAATAAACGAGTTCTCCGGCCGGAAAATAGGTGGCATTGGGATTACCGGTTTCCCGTTTGAGAAGTTCTTCCTCTTCCGGCATTTCCCATTTATACCGCACGGCTCCCACATGGTTGAGGGCAATATTCCGGGCCTGGTCAGCGGAGAGGGAAGTCATGCTGGGCTGGTTAAACGGGGCCTGGATCAGGCCGTTCATGGATACGATCAGCCCGTTCCGGATATGCAGTTTATACATCATGCCGTCCAGCAGTATGCCTTTGTAATAAGGCTGCAACGTTACGTGACGATATCCCAGTTCATCGCGGAAGGACGATTTCTCCTGCAGATTCATTGCATCCGGCAGATTGAATTGCCGTTTTATCCACGATTCATAATCCACGTAAGGCACTTCGTGGCCCGGGGCAAATTGCACGAAATCCGGGACTTCCGATACGGGGTTCACGCGGACCAGCACAGCCCCGGGAACCACTTCATCAGCACGGGCTCCGGTCAATACCGGCTTCTGAACGGAGGAGCCGGAAAAACCAAAAAACGGAAGGCATAACAGGATCCAAAACAGAAAGGGTAGAAGCTTGAAACGGTTCATATCAGCATTGATTTCTGGATAATGACGAGTCAATATCCGGAATGTTATAAATTAGGCGCCTGCCAAAGAATATCGTAGGGCAAATACGCAAGCAAAAGAGCTTTAGTTGTAAAATTCGCTAAAAAATCAGCATTTCCTGCAGTTAAAGACCACATACCGCCAGATTTTAACAGTTACCCTGCCCCTGATGGCCGGTAATTTGTTT
This sequence comes from uncultured Chitinophagales bacterium, assembly GCA_964422925.1. Taxonomy (GTDB): domain Bacteria; phylum Bacteroidota; class Bacteroidia; order Chitinophagales; family S012-47; genus CAYRDC01. Next base: position 35,104 of record CAYRDC010000003.1, read on the forward strand.
CAAAGCATTATCAGCCTGACGGATACCTTGTTCATGGGGCGGGTGGGGGAAAATGAGCTGGCTGCCTGCGGGGTGGCGAGCATGTATTATACGGTATTGTCCATGATAGGCTACAGCCTGGCCATTGGCGGGCAAATACTGATTGCCAGGCGTGCCGGTGAGAACCGGCATCCGGAAATCGGGGTTATAACGCGCAACCTGCTGTACCTGCTGGGAGCTTTAGGGGTTTTGTTTTTTTTGTTTATCCGGTTTTTTTCGGGCCCACTGCTGGATTGGCTGTTTTCTTCCCCGGATGTTTTGGCCCTGAGCCTCGATTACCTGCGTTACCGCGCCTACGGTGCCTTACCCATTTTTCTGGTTTTCGCGCTGGGCGGATTTTACATGGGTATCGGGCGGACGCGGGTGATTATCTGGAGTACCGGTTCCATGGCTTTATCCAATATTTTTCTGAACTATACCCTGATATTCGGGAAGCTGGGTTTTCCGGCTATGGGCATCGAAGGAGCCGGCCTGGCCAGCATGCTGGCCGAATACCTGGCCTGCGCGGTTGTATTCATCCACTTATATTTAAATCGTTATCCGCGAAGGTTCGGGTTTTTCCTGTCCATGAAAATGAGTTTCCCGGACTTAAAAACCATATACCGGCTGGCCGGTCCCATTGTATTGCAAACCCTCACCGGGGCCGTGGGATGGTTCATCTTCTTCATTATGATTGAAAATTACCTGGGTAAGCACGATTTGGCGGTATCGAATGTGTTGAAGATATATTACTTGTTCTTCTCGATTCCGGCCCGGGGCCTGGCAGCCGGCACCAATACACTGGTCAGCAATGTGCTGGGGCAGCAGGCGTTCGACCGGTTATATCCCCTGATGTGGCGGATTATTCTGTTAAGTGTTGGCATAACCCTGCTGGTTTCCCTGCCTTTGATCCTGGCGCCATATCAGTCCCTGAAACTCATTACGCACGATGTCCGGATCCTGGAGGACGGGCTGCGGGTCGTTCCGGTCATGGTTACGGCTTTGCTGGCGCTGTCGGTATCGGCCATTGTTTTCCGGGTGGTCACCGGTGCCGGGGCGGTGGGATTCGCGCTCCGGGCGGAATTGCTGATCGTAATCCTGTACCTCGTGTATTGCTGGCTTCTGCTGGATGTCCTGCAAGTGAACCTGATATGGGCCTGGACTTCCGAATGGTTTTACTGGCTGATTCTTGCCATCGGGTCCGGATGGTATGTGAGATCCCGCAAATGGCAGCATATTCGTTTTTAGCCCGCACGGCACCGTATCCTGAAATTTGTAATTTTGAGCAGCAGTAAATGCCAAACCATGTCAGGACACAATAAATGGTCGAAGATCAAACGAAAGAAAGGGGCGGAAGACGCCAAGCGATCCAAGATCTTTTCCAAAATCATTAAGGAAATCACGGTAGCCGTACGGGAAGGGGGAAGCCCCGATCCGGACTTTAACCCCAGGCTTCGGGCAGCCATTGCCAATGCCAAAGGGGTGAACATGCCCAAGGATAATGTTGAACGGGCCATAAAAAAGGCTTCTGAAAGCGGTGGGGCCCAGTTTTTGGAACTGACTTATGAAGGCTACGCCCCGGGCGGTATTGCCTTGTTCGTGGAATGCACTACCGATAACCAGAACCGCACCGTGTCCAACGTGCGCAGCTATTTCAACAAGCATGGCGGCAACCTGGCCACCTCCGGGTCTGTCGACTTTTTGTTCGACCGCAAAGGCATTTTTGTGGTCCCGCAAGGGGAACTGGATGAAGATGAATTTACCCTGGAACTGATCGATGCCGGGGCCGAGGATGTGGAACTGGAAGACGGGGAATTCACCATTACCTGCTCGTTTGAGGATTTTGGAAATATGCAGAAATTCCTGGAGGAAAAGCAGGTGGAGGTCAGCTCAGCCGGGCTCCAGCGCATCCCGAAAAATACCGTAAGCGTTGACCTGGACACCGCCCGCAAAGTGCTCCGGCTGATTGATGTGCTGGAAGATGACGATGATGTGCAGGCCGTGTATCATAATATGGAACTCACAGACGAAATTATAGCGGAACTTGCCTAACCAAACTGTATGGCCAACCGGAAATTTGAAGAGCTGAAAAAGAAACAGGAAAGCGCCCTGGAAGGGGGAGGCAGGGACCGCGTTGAAAAACAGCATGCCAAGGGAAAGCTGACTGCCCGTGAGCGGATCCATTTTCTGCTGGATGACGGCTCTTTTGAGGAAATCGGCATGCTGGTCACCCACCGTTCCACGGATTTTGGCCTGGATAAAAAGAAATATTACGGGGACGGGGTCGTGACCGGTTATGGCACCATAAACGGCCGGCTGGTGTACGTGTTCAGCCAGGATTTTACGGTATTTGGCGGATCGCTTTCCGAAACGCATGCTGAAAAGATTTGCCGGGTGATGGACCTGGCCATGGAAAATGGCGCCCCGGTGATAGGCATCAACGACTCCGGGGGCGCGCGCATCCAGGAAGGTGTGGCCAGTCTCGGAGGGTACGCGGACATCTTTTACCGGAACACGAGGGCTTCCGGGGTGATTCCCCAGATTTCCGCGGTGATGGGGCCTTGTGCCGGTGGGGCGGTCTATTCCCCCGCTATTACGGATTTTATCCTGATGGTCGAGAACACCTCCTATATGTTCGTCACGGGCCCCAATGTGGTCAAAACCGTAACCCACGAAGAAGTTACCCATGAAGAACTGGGCGGTGCGTCCGCCCATGCCGCTAAATCCGGGGTCACGCATTTTACCTTTCCCAATGAGCTGGACTGCCTGGAAGGTATCAAAAAATTGCTGTCCTACTTGCCCGCCAACTGCGAGGAAGACCCTCCAAGGATACCCTACGAGCCGGGGGATGAAAAGCGCCCTGTGTTAAACGGCATCGTGCCCGGAGAGTCGAGCCAGCCGTATGATATCCGGGATGTGATCCGGCAGGTGGTGGATGAGGGAACCTTCTTTGAAGTGCAGCGGGAATTCGCGGCCAACATCGTGGTCGGGTTTGCGCGGGTCGCGGGCCGCAGCGTGGGCATTGTGGCCAATCAGCCCGCTTACCTGGCCGGAGTGCTCGATATCAACTCATCCAGGAAAGGCGGACGCTTCGTACGTTTCTGCGATGCGTTCAACATACCGCTGCTGACCTTTGTGGATGTGCCCGGGTTCTTGCCGGGAACCGACCAGGAATGGAACGGCATTATCGTAAACGGGGCCAAACTCTTGTACGCCTTCAGCGAAGCCACTGTGCCCCGGATTACCGTCATCACGCGAAAGGCCTATGGCGGTGCCTATGACGTGATGAACTCCAAGCATATCGGTGCCGATATGAATTTTGCCTGGCCAACCGCGGAAATCGCGGTGATGGGGCCCAAGGGTGCCGCGGAAATAATTTTCAAGAATGAAATCAAGGCGGCCAAAGACCCGGAAAAGAAACTGGAAGAAAAAGTGGCAGAATATACCGATAAATTTGCCCATCCCTACCGGGCTGCCGCCCGTGGGTTCATTGACGAGGTAATCCTTCCCGAAGATACCCGGATTAAAATCATGCGGGCGCTGGAAATGCTCGAAAACAAGGTAGTGAACAATCCCCGGAAAAAACACGGGAATATTCCGTTATAGAAACACTTAACATACGCTATGGCAAAAACGAAGAAGCCGGAACCGGCAAAAGTGGTGGACCGAAAGGCCGTTGACTTTTTCAGGGAATATATCAACAATGCTTCCCCCACAGGATTTGAGAGCAGCGGGCAAAAAATATGGATGGACTATATCCACCCCTACGTGGACGATTTCCTGATCGACAATTACGGAAGTGTGGCCGGCATCATCAACCCGGACAAACCCTACCGGGTGGTGATCGAAGCCCATGCCGATGAAATCAGCTGGTTTGTCAAGTATATTTCGGACGAGGGGTTTATTTATGTGACCCGCAACGGTGGATCCGACCACATGATCGCCCCGTCCAAGCGGGTGAATATCCATACGGAGCAAGGCATCCGCAAAGCGGTGTTCGGCTGGCCGGCTATCCACATGCGGAAAGACAAGAGCAAGGAGCCGGTGCCGGATATTGACAATATCTTCCTGGATTGTGGGGCGGCTTCCAAAGAAGAAGCCGAAAAAATGGGTATCCATCCGGGCTGTGTGATCACCTATGAAGACGAATTCATGATCCTCAACGACCGGTTTTACGTGGGCCGTGCTATGGACAACCGGGCCGGTGGATTCATGATTGCCCAGGTGGCCCGGCTGCTGAAAGAACACAAAGTGGAACTGCCGTTTGCCCTCTATGTGGTGAATTCCGTGCAGGAAGAAGTGGGCCTGCGGGGTGCGGAGATGATGGCCCGGAACATCCGCCCCGATGTGGCCATAATCACAGATGTGGCGCACGATACCAATACTCCGCTGGTGGAACCCAAAAAGGAAGGGGACATCTCGGCCGGCAAAGGCCCGATCCTGACCTATGCCCCGGCTGTCCAGAACAACCTCCTGCGGCTGATAATCCGCACGGCCGAAGAAAAGCACATCCCGTTCCAGCGGGAGGCGGCTTCCCGGTCAACCGGTACCGACACCGATGCCTTCGCGTATTCCAACCTTGGGGTTCCCTCGGCCCTGATTTCGCTGCCCCTGCGGTATATGCACACCACGGTGGAGACCGTGCATAAGGAGGATGTAGTGAATGTGATACGGCTCATTTTCCATACGCTGCAAACCATTGAGGAAGGGCAGGATTTCAGGTATTTTACCTAAACGGGGGTTGTCCGAGCCATGATCTTGCGGGCCTTATACCGAACCATCCTGTATGGCAATATCCTGATTGCCTTCGCGGCCCTGGGCCTGTATGAAATGAATTTCTTAAAACTGGGCCATCCGCTTCAATTCGGTCCTATGGCCTGGATGGTTTTCCTGGGCACCATCGCGACCTACAACGCGGCCCGCTTGTTTCCCATCTGGATCAAAGGGCGGGCATTGCCTTATGAACGGTACCGGTGGTGGCTGCACTACCGCTGGCCGCTGGCTGTGATTTCAGCCATCCTGCTGCTGGTTTGCGCATGGCTCGCCCTGCAGGTTCCGGTCCGGATACTGGCCTGGCTGAGCCTCCCGGCTTTCCTGGCCCTGGTGTACAATATTCCCTTTTTTCTGAACCGCGGGCTGCCCAGCCTGCGGGAAATAGGAATGCTTAAAACCTTTCTGATTGCCCTGGTCTGGGCGGGCGTGACAGCCGGCCTGCCGGCCGCCTGGACAGGTCATGAACCCCTGGATAAAGACGTTTGGCTGCTGGTCGCGGAAATGTTTTTGCTTATTTTGGCCGTTACGCTTCCCTTCGACCTGCGGGATGTGGAGGAAGACCAGCAATTCGGTATCCGTACCCTTCCGCAATACCTCGGTTTTTCCGGTACCCGCTGGTTGTCCCTGGGGGTACTGGCTTTGTCGCTGGGCCTGGGCCTGGTGCGCGACCCGGACCCGCTGGCGCTGACGGTTTCCTACCTGCCTCCAGCCCTGGCTCTGTGGATGACGCGCCCCTGGCGGGGTGACGGCTTCTACCTGGGTTGGTTGGACGGCTCGCTCATCCTGATGGTGGTTATTTACTGGGGAGCCATTAGTATTTATTGATCCGCAATAGTTCCCCAACCGTCAAATTCACAGTCATTTTCAAAGGCGATGTCACACATCTCTGATACCCATTCCTGAATGATACCGGATGAGATAATAATACAGTCTGTCAACCCGCATACCGAAAAACGGTTTCCTGTTTTATGAATGGGCGCGATTTCGTAATGGTACTTTTCTTTCAAAATGCGGTTAAGTTTTTCAGCTTTTTCTTTTGTCGGAGCATAAAAAAAGAATTCCAACCGTAATTTGTCATACTCAGACATCCCCATGTTTTGCAGTTGTTCAACGGCCCAATGTATCATCTCAAGCTGCATTCTTTTATGGGCTTCATACCTTTGAAACGCCTTTTCAAATTTTGAAATGAGCTTGGTTATATACAAGTCTTTCTTTTTCATATAAAATATGGCGAAAATATCGAATTATTGTGATCTTTTTCCAGGAGAAAAGGTAACCGGATTTTACTTCTTGATTCAAAATATATTCCCAAATAATTTCTCGAGGGTTTTCATGGGCAGGAACATCTTGTGGCTGTCCGGAAGAAGAATAAAACCATATTTTTTGTAGAACGCAACAGCCTCTTCATTAACGGGATCAACCACCACTGCCATGGATCCGATTTCAGTTTTCGACACTTCGTGGCTTCTCTTCAGGGCATCCATTAGCAATAATTCCCCCAATCCCTGCCCCCTGACTGACATATCCACCGCGAGCCGGCCTAATAATGTAGCCGGCAGATAATGGTATGATGCAGGCAGTTTCCTGGAAATGGCCTCAGGCAAAATGTCTTTTGGTATCCCGGTATTCGACAGGGTGTAAAAGCCCTTGACGTTTTGTTTCTCGTCAATCAATACAAAACAAACCGCCAGTTTCCTTTTAATATCCTGTCCGGCTTGTTTGCGCAGGTGGTTGTCCAGCTGGCTTACTCCGCAATGGAAATTCTTTCTGTTGTGGGAAGGAAGCAGGGGAACAATTTCCACGGTCATTGTGCGCCAAATGTTTTTTTATACTTCCGCACGGCACGCTTTAGTTTTTCATTTGGCCCGGGTGGGTTCATAATGGTATCGAAAAATATTTCCTTATCCCTGTCGGAAGCTATGACCTGGTTATGCTCCTTTACGATTTCCCGGGCCCGTTCCAGCACTGTGAGAAATACAAACTCCGATAAATTCCGGAAGCCGCCTAATTTGGAGGCATATTCGAAAAGTTCTTTTTGTTCCAATGGCCAACGAGTGTCGAATCTGGCGGTTTTTGGCATTTGAATAAGTTTTTTCTGGGCATAACGATAAATGTACGGGAATGTTCCGTACAAAACAAAAAATTACGCAAGAGGCTTCATGTTTTACGGGCCGGTAGCGAAAATTCCACTGCGGGTGTGGACGGGTTGATATATTGCATTCAGTAACAGGCTGGCTTCTGCCCAGCCGTAAGGCGCTTATCGCTGTATTTTATTCTGAATAACCGGAACCGTTTGCAGATAGGCCCAGATGGCGGAAACTTCTTCGTCCGTCAAGGCTGCGTAGGGCCTCATCGGATGCCGCAGGGCCGGCCCGTTGGGCACTACTCCTGATTTTACGGCTGTGATGAACTCCTGCTCTGTCCACTTACCCAGGCCGGTTTCTTCGTCCATGGTCAGGTTGGAGCTTAAAACCATATTACCGTGCTCATCCCTGGTTTTGTTGCCGCCCCCGAAGAAACCTTTGGATTTTTCCGGCTCTTCCGGGTTGTTTGTCGCGTAATCTGCGCTGTGACAACCATAACAATCCCATTTGGTCGTGGCCAGGTAGCGCCCTAAAGCCACCTTGTCTTCCGGGGAAGGCGCCAGGATCGGTTCTTTGGGAAATGAGAGGGGCTTCAGAATAAACCGGAACAGGAATTTTGACATCAGGGAGTATTTGGATTTTGGCTGTACCAGGTCAGAAGGAGCCATCATGGGATGGTCGGAGCGCAGGAAGGCTACCACGCTGTAAAGGTCTTCATCGGACCAGAGGTTCATCCGGGGCATCATGGGCGGCACAAAGATGCCGTCCGGGCGGATACCCGTGCGGAAAAAGTAAACCAGCTGGCCGTCCGTGTATTTCGAAATGGCCCCGTAGGTGGGGTGGCTGCTGATATTGGGCGCGTAGACTTTCCCGTATTCATCGTTTTCCGGCAGGTACCTGCCGCCCAGCAGGCCGTCTTCCGACCCGTGGCAGTTTACGCAGTACATGGATGCGATCCGGGCCCCTTCGGCCACCCGGGCGCTGTCCACGGCAATGGTGATGTCAGGTGCTTCGTTTTTGTAACTCGGCAAGGGGCTCAAGGCGATGTAAGCCACGAACCCGAGGATAAGTATTACCATGACACCAAGGGCAATACCGATAATTTTCAGTACTCTTTTCATAGCTCTTAGGATTAGGATTTGTATTAAGTATGATATGCCGGATTGCTTAACATTACTTTATTCAGGCAGACTTCTGATGGGTGAATATACAAAATTTGTGAAGATATTAAAAGCCAACAACCAGCTGATTCAGGGCATAAGCGGGTGATTATTGCCACCCGTACACGGCTATATTTTTCGCGCCATAACCGGCAATGTACATCCGGTGCTTCCAAATGCTGATGTCCGTAGGCTTGTCCAGCGGGCCCTGCAATGTTTGCTGCAGGTTTCCGGCATGATCGTATACCAGTACACGGTTTCCGTAAAAGTCGGCAACGAAAACCTGCCGGTCCGTTACGGCCAGCCCCGTGGCCACCTGGATGCTGTCGTTCCAGCCGATCATCTGAACATACATGCCCTGGAGATTGAACACCTGGACCCGGTTGTTGTAGGCATCGGCCACATACAGGAGCTTATTATGGATTTCCACATCGGTGGGGTAGTATAATTCCCCGTCACCATGCCCCTGGCGGCCAATCGTAAGTACGGAATCCCCGTGGAATAAAAGGACGCGGTGCATATAGAATCCGGTAATGGCAAAGTATTCCCCGGAAACCGAAAGGCCGGCCGGAGCGTTCAGCGGCTCCTCCAAAGTCATCGGCCGGATATTCCCGTTTTCCAGGGTTTTGACACTGTCGGTAAGGAATTCAGGGATATACAGGGTTGATTCGTACCGGGCAATGTGCATCGGCCGCTGGAAGCCGGGATATTGCTCAATGATTTCCCCATGAAGGCTTGTTTTTACTATCCGGTTGTTGTCAGGGTCGGAGATCCATAAGCAGTTGCTGTCCGCAGCAATTCCCAGGGGTGCGATGTCGTCCGGCCGGATTTCCTCTTTGAAAACCCACGAGGCCGGCTGTTTTTCCCCGCAGGAAGCCAGCAGGGCCAGGCCGAGAAGAAACAAAACAGAATTAGTCTTCATCCTTTGGGAAGGGATTGTCCGAATAGGTGATTTCCCGGGCCGTGAAACCCGCGTCTTTCACAATCTTTTTCAGTTGTTCCTCAGAGGGCAGGTCGTTTTTAGGAACGGAGAAAGTGGCGAACCCATGCTCCACGCTGATAAACAAATCCCCGGCCCCCTCCAGTTTTTTCAGGTTCTTTTCCAGCCCGTACGCGCAGAAAGGGCAGGACAGGCCGTCCACCGTGATCCTGATATAGACTTTTTCCGGTGATTGTTGCGCGCTGGCGGGATATGGCGCGTGGAAAAGAGCCGTGACCAGCAAAACCATTGCGATGATTCCGGATCGTATCGTTGCTTTCATGATAGTAAACCTTAAATGTGTAATTCAATCGTCATTTTGTAATTGGTTTCGGGCTTATCGGCAAACTTGTTGTTCCATATACCAAACTGAACACCGCCCCGGAATGCAAAATTGCGATAAGTGAAAAAGAAAGTAGGGGCTACCGCGAGGTTTGAGCCTCCGCTTTGGGCTATTTTGTCGCCATTCAGGAAGGATTTGCGGAAATGGTTTCCCGTGGTTTCCAGGAAAAAAACCACATCGGGTTTGTAATAATCGACCCGGTGTGGCCGGTAACCGATGCTTATATTCCATTGCCATTGATTGCCGGGTTTCAGCGTATCGCCTGTGAATTTCATGGCGTATCCCCCGGTGGCGAACCAGTAAAGTTTCAGGGCTTCCTGCCCCGCGGTAAGGGCCAGGTTCAACACGGTGGGCTGCCCGTTACCGGCCGGAAAGTCGATTTTTGAAATAAAGGAACTTTGGAAACTGGCTCCCCGCCTTGTTTTCAGCCAGAACCGGTATTTGCTCTTCAGGTTAAACCCGTCATATTGGTACCGGCCGTTTTCGAGTTTCCAGGGCGATTCGGCAATCAGTGTCCAGCTGCGGGTTATACCGTATCCCAGGGCATATTCTGTTTCAAATGCTGATCCCGACCAGTTCAGGGTAAGGTGCGGGGCAAACCCGTTTTTATACAATACGTGTGGCCCGAAGCCGTAAAGGGGTTCGTGCGCCCGGACCATACCGGCCGACAGCCATGCCATGAGCCATATGATGAAATATTTTTTCATGTTACTGCAAAAATTGCTAAAGTCCAAACACATACGGAAAGTGAAAAGGGGCGCATACGGAACTCTTTCCGGATACCGCCATTTTCAAGTCGCGCAACAGCTTAATTCCGCAATGTCCTTTTTGAAAGTGACAGCCGCCAATTTGATTCCTTCCGACAAAGTAAGATACGGATGAAAACTTTCAGCTAGTTCGGTGACAGAAATCCCGTATTTAATGGCTAAACTTACTTCCATGACCAGTTCACCGCCTTCCGGAGCAACAATTCTCGCGCCCAATAGTTGATCAGTTTCCGGGTTCCGGATCAGTTTTATAAAACCCCTGGTGTCCAGGGCCGAGGCTGCCCGCGGTACTTCCTGTAAAGGAAGTTTTGATATCTCGTAGGGGAGGCCTTGTTTTTCGGCTTGGTGCTCATCCATTCCCACACCGGCTACCTGCGGATCGGTGAAAATCACCCAGGGCATGCCGGTATAATCGGCTTTCCGATTCAGACCTTCAAAAGCATTTTGAACAGCTATCTTACCCTCATAGGCGGCCGTGTATACAAAGGGCGGGTTGGGATTGCAGTCTCCCACCGCGTAAATACCAGGCACATTGGTTTCAAGGAATTTGTTCACTTTTATGTGGCCGCTTGCAAGGGTGTCTACCCGGGCTTTATCCAGCCCAAGGGTTGAAGTATTGGGTTCGCGGCCAGCCGCAATAACAACTTTCCCGTTTTCGACAAATTCAACCAGCTGTTCGTTTTGCATGCCCTGCAGAACTACATGGTTTCCCTGTTGAACGGCTTTTGCCAGGCGAACGCCAGTGATTATTTCAATCCCTTCCTCTGTGAAATACTTTGCTAGTTCCCCGGCAATATCTTTAGACTGGGTCGGCAGGATACGGTTGTAGTATTCAATAATGCGCACTTTACTGCCAAATCGCCTGTAGGCCTGCGCGATTTCCAATCCAATGTATCCGCCCCCGATGATGGTAATGGATTCCGGAAGGGATTCCAGGTCAAAAAGCGTTTCATTGGTAAGATAACCAATTTCCCGTAGCCCCTCAACGGGCGGGACGGAAGTTTTGGAACCGGTGGCGATGATGAACTTATCAGCGGTGAATTCTTTCCCATCATTCAGCCGGATGGCATGAGGATCTGTAAACTTTGCCCACCCTTCAACCATGCTCAGGTGGGAAAATGTTTTAACCACGTCCTGATATTTTTTTTGTTGCATGCCTTTCACCAGTTCTTTTTTCTGGTGGAGGATTTTGTCATAATCCCAGCCAGGTTTATTCGGTTGTATTCCATCAAACGGTGAATGGCTTGCCTTGTGAATGCTTTCAGCGGCCCGAATCAGGTGCTTTGAGGGTAGACAGCCTACATTCACGCAGGTACCTCCAATGGGTAGCCCGCCATTCACCATCAGGGTGGAAAGGCCAAGTTCATTGGCATGAATTGCTGCGGAAAAGGCAGCGGACCCACCGCCAATGATGATCAAATCAAAACGTGTGGCTGTTGCCTTGCCTTCTTCCCCTGAATGGGTTATGCTTTTTACCCGGTAGTTTTTCGTGCTGTTAATAGCAGCTACTATTTCCTTTTCGGAAATATCCCGTCTGTTAAATGTAAATTCCCCCCGCCCGGTCTCGTAACTCACCCTGGCAGCAATTATGCCTTTTTTCCGTTCTACCAGTTTTTCAATACTGGCGGCACAGTGATCACAGGTCATCCCTGTAATTTCAATTTTGACTTTTTTCACCGTTGTTCCGGGAAGATCTCTTCCCTGACTTTTCTTTAAAATTCCCATGTATTTTATTTTTTGCAGGCCCTTTGCGCGGCAGGGCGCCATGGTGATGCTTCCTCACCAACTGGCCCGGACCATTCCGTACCGGTTGAGGTTCATTTCTATGTTTTGCGTTAGCGGCCGGGCGATTTTTCATCGCTGCTGTTTTCCACTATTACCTCGGCCCGGTAGTTACCGCTTTTTTCCACAGTCGCGATGATTTCCTTTTCATTGGTTTTTTCCGGATCGTATGTAATGACCGCAATATCTCCGGGAAATTTTACTTCCTGTTTCAGCACTCCGTCCAGATTAGTGAGCGAAGCGGAAATGTGGCTGGCGCAGCCGGCACAAGTCATACCTGTTATTTTGAGCGTCACCGTTTTTTCCCCGCCTTTGAAGTTGCCAGAATAGTTAATAACAGCCGCTGTAACCTCGCCATTCCCCTGGATTGGTGCAATGACATATAAGACCAGCAACATGGTCGACAGGATGCGTATTTTTTTCATCTTTTTGGTTTTTTGGGGTGAATGATTATTGATTGTTTGTGATTTGGTAACCAGTTACCTTGTAGCCGGTTTCGTTGATTGCGGCTACTACATCGTCAATGGTGGATTTTGATTTATCGAACCTGATCCATGCCGTACCCTTGGCGTTGTCAGCGCTCACATCAATAAATCCCGGCAACTGCGCAACCGCTTGCTTGACATGCTCTTCACAAGCCGAACAGGTCATTCCGGTAATCCGGAAATCAGCTTGCTGAATGTTTTGCGATTCAACGACTACGATATTGGCTTTCGTAGCTGGATAAAAAACATACGAGTAATAAGGAAAGGCCAGCATCAGGGCTGCAAAAACGGTAACGATTCCCAAAAACTTTTTGGATTGCCAGAAAGAAAGTTTTTCATTTTCTTCACAAGCGCAATCTATTTGTCCTGCTTTTTTCAGCTTCAGCTTCTGCCACCAGGCCAAGCTCAGTACCAAAACGGTAAACCCGGTTAAAAAAGGCCTGGCCGGTTCGAGCCAGGAAAAAGTGGCTGCTATCCCGCTGGTTCCCGCTATCAATGCCAGTACTGGTGTAATGCAGCACAATGAAGCCGCTATAGCTGTCAACAGGCCAGCGCCAATCAGTCCTTTGGAGGTTGTACTTTGTGTTTTCATTATGAAATGGTTTGCAAATTATTTTGGGTAATTTGAATAAAAATGGGGTGCAAGGTCTCCAGACCTTCTTCAGTGATGCTGTAAAAAATAGTTTGTCCGATTTTTTGATCCCGAACTAAACGGCCGTCTTTAAGTTTTCTCAGGTGCTGCGATACCGCTGAAACACTGGTATGCAGTATGTCGCTGAGGTCACAAACGCACAGTTGCTTTTCCTTAAACAGAAGATACAAGATTTTCAGACGGGTCTCATTCCCTGCAAGCGCCATCACTTTTGAATGCCTGGTAATGGACGCTGAGGAATTTGCAAGTATCCGTATGCAGGCGTTTATTTGTTCGACATCCGCGTACATCCGTATACACGTTTCCGCTGTTTTTACCGGTTTATTGGACAGGTTAATTCTCATAAGCTTAGTTAATTATTGCATAATTTTAGCAAAAACTAAAACAATAAACCAGCGCTTTTCGGGAAAAGTTCACCGGTTTCAGATAAATCTTTCTTTTCTTTAGCTACACCAGAATTTATGTAATGATTATTTTTCTTCTCAGTAAGAAAGAAAGAAGAGTGAGCCGGGCAATTCGGGGCTTGGCCTTACTAATCAAGAGTGAAATCTAGTTTGCCACATCAATCGTATTATTCGCCCGTGTTGGTACCTGATGAAATGTTCTTACTCCTCTCAATGGATTGCAAAGCCAGGTAGTTTAATCCAAATTTTTCAATACTTTGCAATTCGGTATCGAACTGGTCGTAGTGCCGTTCTTCATCAGCCACCAGGCCTTCAAACAGTTGCTTGGAGATGGCATCCGCGTTGGCGGAACATTCGTTGGCCCAGAGGTTGTAGTCGCGGGCACTTTCTTCTTCCATTTTCCGGCCCAGCTCCAGCATTTCCTTCACACCGGTAATATTCTGCACCTTCATGGCCGGTTCCATAATCACATCGCCTTTCAGGAACAGGATACGTTCGGCCAGTTTTTCGATATGGATCATTTCGTCAATGGCGGTTCGCCTGAACAGTCCGGCCAGCAGGTCGAACCCCTGGTCATCGCAATGGAAATGAAAGTACATATACTGGTGAATAGCACTCAGTTCATCGGCCAGGGCCTTGTTCAGTAATTCTATGCTTTTTTCGTGCATGGCAATTAATTTTTCTTAGACGGACGGAACCGTCCGGTTCCCGGCATGCAAGATAACAAAAGACGGCCGGAAACGCATCGATTTTTGCTTTAATCCTGTGTGCCGTAGCCGATTTCAGGGCTGAGGGGGATTTTGCTCCGCATAAACAAGCCGCTGCCGGCAGCCAGGAGGCGGTCGCGGTCGTCAAAGAGTTCGGAGCGGGCGGCAATCATTTGGCGGGTCGTGGACTGTACCTTGCCGGTGGCGCGCAGAATGCCTTTGCTTACGGGTCGTAAAAGTTGAATCTGGAAATTCACTGTCAGCACAAATACGTTTTTTACCAGGCTGTTGGCAGCAAAAAAGGCCGCATCGTCCAGGAGCCGGAAATACACCGATCCGTGCACTCCCTTTGCCGCGTGGAGGTGTTGCTGGCGTACGGTCATTGTGATAAGCGAGCGCCCTTCATCCACCAGGAGGCTGGTGCCTGGATACAGGGCCTGCACCGGGGCCGAAAGATACATCCGTTCCAGTTTGCGGTAATGGGCTTCCGGGTCCATATCAGGTTTTTTCAAGCGCCTGCCGGATATCGGTCATAAGGTCTTCCGGGTTTTCCAGTCCCACGGACAGGCGGATAAGTTTTTCAGTGATATTCATATGTTTTTTCTCCTCCGGGTCCACGTCCACGTGGGTCATGGTGGCCGGATGTTCGGCCAGGGATTCGGTACTGCCGAGGCTAACGGCCAGTTTAATGAGCTTGAGATTGTTCAGGAACCGGAAAGCTTCGGCTTCTCCTCCCTTGATGTCGAAAGCTACCATAGCGCCCGGTGAGAGACATTGTTTTTCATAAATTTCCCGGGCCACCGGGTCGTGGAGCATCCCCAGGTAATACACCTGTTCCACTTTGGGATGATTGGCCAGGTATTCGGCAACAAACCGGGCGTTTTTTGTCTGGGTTTCCATACGTATTTTGAGGGTTTCCAGGCTGCGCAGCAGAAGCCAGCCGGTCCATGGATCGGCCATATTGCCCAGGAAAGTACGAAGGGTTTTCACCCGGGTTATCAGTTCTGCCCTTCCCAGGCAGGCCCCGGCAATCACATCGCTGTGTCCGCCAATGTATTTCGTGGCTGAGTACAAAACCAGGTCGGCTCCGTGGCGGATGGGATGCTGAAACACCGGCCCCAGGTAGGTATTGTCCACAGCCAGCAGTACGCGCCTGTCTGCGTTGCTGAACGCATCGGCAATTTCCCGGCACATGGCAATGTCAATCAACGCGTTGGTGGGATTGGCCGGGGTTTCGATATAAATCATGCCCAGCTTATCGGCATGTCCTGATTCCCGGATCATGGCCATCAGGTCTTCCCGGCTTGTTTTCGGGCCGAAACCCTGTACATGAATGCCGAATTTGGTAAGCACATGTTTGATAAAATGATCGGTGCCTCCGTAAACAGGACTGCTGTGCACGAGCAGGTCGCCCGGCTGTAGGAATTCAAACAGCACGGTGGTGATGGCGCTCATGCCGCTTTCAAACACGGCACAGGCTTCTGCTCCATCCCATAAGCCAAGGCGGTCTTCCAGGATTTCCAGGTCGGGGTTGTTGATGCGGCTGTAGATCAGGCCCATTTGCTCATTGGGTCGCTGGTCCCGGTGCCCGTAGGCCACTTCGAAAAAGGCCTTGCCTTCTTCAGCTGTTTGGAACACGAAAGTAGAAGTCTGGAAGATCGGGCATTTTACCGCGCCTTCCGACCATTCGGGGCGGTATCCATAAGACATCATAAGGCTTTCGGGGCGCATGCCATGGGTTTCGTTTTTCATAGTACCGGGTTTTGGCTGTGCCCCTAAAATAGTTCATTCTGTCCGGTTCGCGAATGATTTTTGCCGGATTTGAACCGGCCGTATTTTTCAGGCACCGGAATTGCAGGCTTCAGCGCACGAGCATGAGGCCATTGGAACGGATTTTCCCGGCCAGGTCGCCAATTGATTTACTGTAAAACAAGTTTTTCAGGTGGTCGCGTGAGGTTTGGAACTCCTCATGGATAGGGCAGGGGTTGTCATTGGAGCAATCCCCGAGCCCGAGTCCGCAGGTCTCGAAAAAGACAAGGCCGTCAATGGCTTCCACGATTTTAATCAGGGGTGTATCAAGGTTTTTCCCGGTCAGGTAAAATCCTCCGTTAGGCCCTTTGACCGATGACAGGATTTGTTTCAGGGTCAGCTCCTGGAGGATTTTGCTGAGGTAGGGCACGGGTATTTTCAGGGCTTCGGCCAGCTGCCGGCCCGGAATTTTTTGCCCTTCGCTGCCATGCACCGCCAGGTGCAGGACGGCCCGGATGGCATATTTACATTTTTGGGATAGCATACGGTTTGGTTTACCGGTTATTCAATGCTTCGCGTCCTGCCGGGGTAATTCGGTCGGCCGTCCAGGGCGGATCCCAGGTCAGGTTAACCTTGACTTCATAGTCCGGAAAGTTGCGGGCTATGATCAAACGGACATCCTCCATAATTACATCGCCCAGCGGACAGCCCGGAGAAGACAAGGTCATATCTATTGCTATTGCCGGAGTATCCTTCGAAATTCGGATATCATACACCAGGCCCAGGTCAATAATGTTCACCATCAGTTCAGGATCGATAACTCCTTTCAGCAATTGCCGAATACGGGCTTTTATGTCATTATTCGGCCGGTTGTTCATGCTTCACAGGTTTATGGCTGATTATTTTCAGGATGTTGAACAGGTAAATGGACGCGCCAGCCAGCAGCAGGACCCCGCCAATCCGGATGGAAAACAGGTCTATGTGAAAAATACCGTACAGCAAAGCGATAAATGCCGCGTAGCTGATATAATATTGCCAACGGGCAAGCTTTTCATTAAAGAGTTCGCGCGGCATTGGGATTTTTCCCCTGCCTACCCGGTGGCGGTAGGCTTTGAGCCAGATGATGAAAGGGAGGGTTTTGTAGGTCTGCCCCTGGATGAGCAGGGAAATAAAGCCCAGTACCAGCATGGTCCCGTAAGTAACGGACAGCGGTATGACCCGCTCCGCGGGAAGCAGATTTCCCGGGGCCAGCAGGATGAACAGCAGGGTGGCCAGTGTGAGAAAGGCAATGGCCAGGGCAGTAAGTCTCATGCCGGTGTCGAGGTGGCGCTTGGCCCTTTTGCGGAAAGCTTCTCTCAGGAAGGTGAGGAAAGCAGCTATACCGGCCACCACCAACAGCGAACCGCCCAGTATTCCGGGTTTCCAGCCAATATACAGGAAGGGGAGGGCCAGCAGCAGGCCCGCGTTCACCAGGTAATAAGCCAGGTGGAGTTTTTTTTCATTCAGGCCGTGCGAAACGAGAAACATCGGCAGCAGCCGCGCGCCCACACCCATAATGAGAAGGATGAACCAGCCGGCAAGGCCCGCGTGGGCATGTAACTTGAGCAGTTCGAGATGCAAGGGTTTCAGATAAGGTGTCACAAGGTTCACGGCCAGCGCAAACCCGGCCGACACCGTGAATAACAGCCAAAGGATAGCCGTGAGAATAAATCGTTTTTCAATACTTTTTCGCTTGGCTTTGGAACTGCTGATAAATATGTTCAGACTGAACAAGACAACCGCGGCAAGGATGAACACAGCAGCCAGATAAACCGGCAATCCCATGCGGTTTGTCCAGAAAAAAAATGCGAGCAAGCCGGCTCCACATGCCAGTAAAACGCCTGTTATTTTAGCCAGGGTTTCACTGAAAAGGGTGCTCTCCAAAATAACCGGGATCAGTTGGTACAGTACCCCGAAGATCATCATGGTGCCCCAGCCCAACACCGCCAGGTGGGTTATTCCCAGCAAGTGAGGGTTGAAGTAATGACCGGTAAAAGCCTGCGGAGAAATTACTATCAACAAAGTTAGAATGAACCAGGCCAAAGCAGCGGCCACGAAGTGGGGAACCACTACGGAAGGATGCGGAGCGTTTTTGCTGGCAATGGGCTGCATATCAACGGTGGATCAGCAATTTTACATTTCCATCGGATATTTCGGCAATCCAAACCCTGAACTGCCGGTTTTCCAACTCGGGCAGCAGGTATTTGGGGACCCGCTTGTGATGCACAAAAAGGCATTCGCCTTCGCCCAGGGTTTCCAGCTCCTGCAGGATACTGACCATGGGCATGGGCATCTCCATATTGCGCACATCCAATTCCCGGCAAGACGCTTCGAAGGATTCTTTTTTCGCTTCCAGCTCTCCGGCAGAAATTCTTTTGGTGGAGGTTTCCGTAGCAGGACTGTGGGCAGGGGCTTTACCCGTTTTCAGGAAATAAGTGTGCACGGTTTCGCCTTTGTGCTCGGTGTAAGAGATGTAGCCTTTGCCGCGGAGCACATGGATCAGGGGAACCGGCTCAAAAGTGGCAATAATTTCCATAGCTTGGCCTTCCGGCACCTTTTTCAGTTCCTTCATAATGTCGTGGAACGGGTCCCGGCCGCTGTCAAGGATCGGGCGCACGTCCAGGGGATGAACTTTTCCTTCCCGGATTATTTCAGGAATCGGGTTATTGTTTTCTTCCATAGGGTTTGACGGATTTGGCGTTTGATTAAAATCTGTTTCAAAACCCAGAGGTACCAGTTTGTCCAGGATTTCCCGCACTTCGCAATGCCCAATACGGGCCGCGTCCGCTACGGTCACGCGGGTAGCCAGGACTTTTCGCAATACCGGATTGCGCAAACGGGCAAAATTCCGGTTAATCGAAGCAATCACTTCAATAGCTTCCGGGTTGTGCCGTATGATCTTCGAGATTTTGGTATTGCGGTTGATCTTCATTGCCTTGATTTGCATTATCCCTGGGATACCGCAAAGCTAAATGATTTTGGGTAAAAAAAGAAAAACAGGTCTTTTTTTCTTTCGAATAAATGGGGGCCACGTTTTGAGGTTGATTATCAACCTTTCACAAAGGGTATGGTTTGCTGTATTTCCCTGTTGTGAATGTGCAGCAGGTAATAACCTCTTTCCAGCGGTTCCAGGTCGAGCGTAAGCCGCGCGTTCGCGGCTGGGCAGTTTTGTTGATAAATAATCCTGCCCAGGACATCGGTCACCCACAGGATGTATGGTTCTTCAGGCAGTCCGGTAATGTACAGTTGACCGGTTGTGGGGTTGGGAAAAAGCTTCAGGCCGGATTTCCCGGGAACAGGCACATACACCGGGTTGCACTGGGCCAGTCCCAGCGCGCACAAAACTGTGTATCCGGCACTGTCGGTATACACGCTGTCAAGGTCAAAACAATCCGTGCAGTCAAACAGCCGCATCATGCCTTTTTTCCATCCCCAGTGCGCCCAGGGCACCTGGAGGGAATCCAGTTTTTTACGCACCAGGTCGAGCCAGAATACTTTGCTGTCCACCGGGGCAAACCAGGTATTGCCGAATTCCCCGCAGTAAAGGGGGACATTATGCAATTGCATATACTGGCCGGCCCGATTCAGCAGTTTTAGCAATGTATCTACGGTTCCGGTTTGCGGATAGGCGTAATATTCTGCTTCATGTGGAGTGCCGATATCGAGCGGGTCGATCGGGGGCATGGTGGCCGGATTGTACGGGAAGGGGACATTGACCGTGTGTCGGACGCCTCCCGCCTGCCAGGTCGATCCCTGATGGGTGAACAGCGGGGGATGGTAGAAATGGAAGGTGTATATTAGGTTGTCATCTGCAAACGCGGATGGGTCAACCGGGTCAGACGGGTAAATCCAGACGATGAGGGTATGCGATGTATCTACCGACCGGATTGTATCGATCATCCGTTGGGCGGCATAAATCCATTGCGACCGGGTCACTTCCCCGGGCTCATTGTACAGCTCAAAAAAAACGGAATCCGGATCAGTGTGACGGTAACGGAGGGCGGTTTCCTTCCAAATATGGCACAGGCGGTCGGTATGCTGGGTTAACGTATCGCCCCAGAGGCTTTCAATAAAATTATGATAGTCAATAATGGCTTTCAGGTGGTGGCGCGAAGCCCAATGCAATACAGTATCAAGGTATTGGAAAATAGTGGTATCAATTGCGTAAGGCGGCTGGCTGGCGGTCCAGTAATGCAGTCCTACCGGGATGCGTACATGCTTCACGCCAAGTTGTTCCATGGCGGCCAGGTCGGCTTCGGTAAATTGGGTATAGGATGCGCCCTGCGGATTATGAATATGACTTAAAAAATTGGTCAGGTTCAATCCCGGCCCAAGCGACTGGGCCCGCTGCCAGACGGGACTCTGAGGCATCAGGGGACAGAAAAACAGGAAACTCAGCGCGGTGATGAGGATTATTCTTTTCATGGGTCTGGTTTTGCAATTGCAGATTGATACGGAGAACCGGCTTGTCCGGTTTTCGGTCTTGGATGAACCAAACGGGAATCCGTTTAATCCGGAAGGAGTGTTTCCGGCAAAATGGGAAAAAGTGTGTAAAAAATACAACCTTTTCAAAAAGATTCCGTAAATGGTGGCACCTGCTCGAAAAAAACCAATGCAGGCGATGCAGGACAGACCCTTTAAAGGTCTAATTCAAAATACCCATTTCCTTGATTATTAACTAAGGGTGGCGCTGGTTTCCCTGAAACTGGCGCTTCTTTTTTTTACCAGCTTAGTTTTTGTTTGTTCAAAAAAGCGGCAATCCCTTTTTTACAATCGTTCGTACTGCGGGTTTCCGCGTTCAGCCAGGCGGCATAGGTCAGGGCTTCGTCCAGCGGCATATGCTGCACTTCGGCTATCATGGTTTTGATTCGTTTCAGGGATTCGGCTGAAGTTTTTTCCAGCAGGGTGTTGGCCAGGGCCATCACTTTGTCATTCAGTTCATCGGGTTCAGCGACTTCCGATATCAGCCCGGCTTGAAGAGCTTCGCTGGCAGAGATCATTTTGCCGGTCAGTAACAGGTTCCTGGCCCGGGCCTCTCCGATTTTCCGCAGCAGGAATACCATCACAATGGCCGGGACAAAGCCTATGCGGCTTTCGGTGTACCCGAACTGCGCTTCCGTACTGGCAATGCTGAAATCGCAAACGGTGGCCAGGCCGCATCCGCCCGCGATGGCATGTCCCTGTACGCGCGCTATCACTACCTTCGGATGGCTGTAAATGATACGGTAAAGTTCCATCAGCGAACGGGAATCCTGTAAATTCTCCTCGAAACTGTTTTCCTGCAGTTTTTGCAAATACGCCAGATCAGCGCCTGCGCTGAATACCTTGCCATTTGCCTGCAGCAAAACCACTTTGGCCGTTTCATCATCTGCCGCCTGCCGGAAAGCCTTTTTCAGTTCATCCACCATGACATGGTTCAGGGCGTTTCGCTTGCCGGGACGGTTCAGGGTAATGACCGCGAGCCGGCCCCGGCTTTCGTATTGAATGGTTTCGTACATGATAAGCAGCTTTGTTCCAAATGTAGGCGTTTCATTCGATTGGCACACATAAGGCCTTGAACGATACATCGTGGAAAGTCATTTTATGCGACAGGCACCATTTCCGTAGCATTTTGCGGGTTTTGCGAGGGGTGCTTTTATCGAACACCAGATGGCCGAAGGTAAAGAATTTCGTTAAGCGGGCGGTATCGACCGGAATGTTTCCTGAAACCAGCAGGTAATCCACAGGGACAGGTTTCCCGGGCTGTATGGCAGGCAGGGGATCGTCAAGTACATATAGTGAACAATCCTTTACCGTCATATAATGCCCTTTCCAGGCAAAAGCCCCGGGGTGGCGCAGGGAAGCTCCCGGGATGTCCCAGATTCGTTTATCGACTTCCAGGCTATGGCGGATGCCCAGGTTCCACCAGTGGTGCCGGATATGAAAGAGCATGCGGTCTTCGTCTGCGAGCAGGGCACTGTCTGCAATGAAAATACTTTCCTTATTGACTATCCAGTTTACAGCTGTGGTTTCGTTGATGGAATAGATAATCAATTGCTGCACTTTCCGGTTTATGATATTTCTGAAACTCAGGCTGGAAATAAGCAGAAAAGTCGCCAACAGTGTATTCCTGAGCATAGTTACCTGGTTCCGGATGAGGAACAGTACCAGAGTTACAATGAGCAGGTAGGTCAGGATGACTTCCGGCCGGGTAATGCTCAGGCCTGTAATAAGCGCTGCAGGCAGATGACGGATCAGGCCGATGGCTGTGTTCAGGCCATGAATCTCGTACCACAGGGTCTTTCCCAGGATGAAACCTGCCCACGGCAAACCACCCAGTGCCAGCAGGGCAATACCCGTATACAATATGACCACAGCCATGGGTATTACCACCAGGTTGCTGAAGAAAAAATAGGTTGGAAACTGATGGAAATAAAATATGCCCAGCGGGAAAGTTGCCAGCTGGGCGGCTATGGAAACACAAGTCAGTGCCCAGATTTTGTCCAGCAGGTAATTTTTGAAGTACAGGAGCTTATATAATTTCGGTTGCAGGTACACAATGCCCAGTACCGCGGCATAGGATAACAGGAAACCAACCTGTGTTATCAGGAAAGGCTGTATAATCAGCAGGAAAAAGGCGGAGGCCGCAATGGTGCTGTATATGTTGACGGGTTGTTTGAGCAGTTTTCCAAGCGCAATAAAGGTAAACATGGTGGTAGCCCGGACCACTGAAGGAGACAGGCCGGTAAGCACTGCGTAGGTCCAGATGCAAAGTATCAGCAGTCCCTGCAGGACAAATTTGTGTTGTTTAAGCACGGGAATTTTGCTGAACAGCGACAGGAAAACGAAGTACACCAGTCCCACGTGCAGACCGGACACTGCCAGCACATGCATGGCCCCCGTGCTTGAATAAGACCGAATAATATCCTTGTCGAGCAAATCCCTGTGTCCGATCAGCAGGGCAGCGGCCACCCGGAATTCCGGACCGTTGCCCAGGTAGGTTTGCAACAGGCCGGTAAAGTAATTCCGCAAACGGTCGATAATAACCCTGGGGGACCAGGCATTTGCTTTCCGGACTTTTTTCCAGCTACCTGCCGAGAAATACCCCTGGTGGTAAATGCCATTGAATGATAAATACCGTTTGTAATTGAACTCGTCCGGGTTGGCAGGCGGATCGACCGGCCGCAAACGGTTTTCCAGCAACAGGGTTTGGCCATAACGCACTTGCAGGGCATTGCTGTCTTTTGCGAGGTAACAAAGCGCGTTTCCGGTTACCGGCCAAAGGCTGTCATTGACCCCCAGGGCCAGAATTTTTAACCTGATTTTTACGGATTTTGCTTTTTCTACCGGTGGATCGCTGATTCGTCCATAGATTATTCCGGCTTTATCCAATTGCCGGCCAAAATAATGCGGCTGATGAACAGGTTGCTGTAACCATACCAGGCCGAGCCCAAGCAGAAAAATCCACAGGTTAATGATTATCCCTTTCAAACGGTTGATCCGGATAGATTTTTTACTTCCGGACTTCAGGGTAATAAACAGATAAAATATTAGCAACAGGGCAATAAGCGCGAATGCCCATGGCGTGGCAAAATCCCAATGGATGGCCATCAGGATTCCGGTTATATAAGGAATCAACGCCCGAAGGAGCGGTGATTCATTCCAGACTGGGTACATGCCCTTCAAAATTGGGGGGCAGGGTCACTATAAAATTAATGGGAATTTTTGAAAATAAAAAAGCGCAACCATTTGATTGCGCTTTAAAAGAAACCTGTTATATAGTGGTTATTTCACCAAAACTTTCAGGGTTCTGACCTCAACCCCGGTTTTTATCTTTATCATGTACAATCCTTTTCCGGTACGGGAAAGGTCTATGGTTTCCTGTTTATCGGTTATGGTTTGGGTCAGCACCAGTTGCCCCAGGGTGTTGTACACTTCCAAGGAGCCTTGTCCCTGTTCAACGGCCAGGTTTACCAGTCCATCAGTCGGGTTGGGCCACAGGTAAATGGAAGATGCTTTGGTAGCCTCAATGCCAACGGGCGAAGTGGAACCAAAGTCCCCGTTGTTAAACCCGGCTCCTTTGATAAAATAATATTGCGGAGCATCCAGTGCTGAGGCGCCCGGTTCCGCGAATACGATGGGCATTTCGTAGTCGAAATCATCGCCACCGCTGATACTTACCGGTGACAGGGTGGGGTAATACACCGACCCGTCAAAGGCCGTATTTTCGGTAAAATTTTTGATAAATGTCAGGTCACCCGTGGCTATATCCAGTCCGCGGCCCAGTACATTCGGAAGGATATTATCGGTGGTTCCGGCCATAGCTACATCTGTGGCTGACCAGGAATAGAAAATTTTGGAACCTTCTTCCGTACGACTGATTTGCACCCGGCTGTCAATGCTGAGATTGCCGCCTGAGCCGTTCGGGAACAATCCGTCAGAATTCCGTATACTGTCAATGAAAATCGCGTCCCAGTCTGTCCCGTTGGTTGTGTTTACATCCATCAGGAAAGCCGTGATGGTTCCATCGGATTGGGGGTTGGAATAGAAAAATGCCACGGAATCCGGACTCGTGGTGAATTGTGAAAATACTTCTGCGAATATGTGCAGGCGCCCCTGGTTGTCAACCACGGCATCGGCTCCACTGAAAAAAGGCCTGACCTTGCCGTCCTGGGTTTCAATGATATGATCAATCATAGTCTGCAAGGAACCGAAGTCGAAATCGGGCAGTTTGTTCCAGGTGTTTCCCCCATCGCTGGTTTTCCATACAATGGGTTTTGGCACGGTGTCCAGTCCGCCTTTTTCAGCGCCTATCACTACCACATAGCCGGTGTTTCCGTCCGGGCTGAAGGCCATATTCCAGGTAGTTGCAAAATTAACCGGCATCCCGCTGAAGCTGCTGATATACCGGAAATAGTTCGGTTTGAAGGTATCGACTGTTACCCAGTCGAACTTATTGGCAGAGCTGTTGAATGTGCCTTTGTTCAGAAAGAATGTGCTAAAGGTGAGGGTGTCCAGGGCTGAATTCCCCGAGTTGTTGTACATCGTGCTCAGGCTCCAGGCGGTTCCGTTGGGCGTGATGCTCAATCCGTAAGGGTGGAAAGCGTAAGGACTTCCCGGATTCATCGGATAATTTTCACTGACATTGCTGCCATCCAACATGGAAGAAACCTGGAACAGGTACCCCCAGCTGGCATTGGGTACCAGGGCAGGGCCCATCCCCACGATATAAGCATTGTTCGGATTGGTATTACCTGTGGGATTATAAATGGTGGCGGAAGGGTAGCGGCATCCATCGGTAGGCGCGCTGCCGGATACGATACCGGGAGTTAACGGCCCCTGGTTGATGGTCCAGTTCAGGCCCCCGTCAGTCGACACATCGAATGTCAGCACTCCCGATCCGCCAGCACCTCCGTTATTCTGCCGGTGGATGAAAGTCACGGTATTGATATCGCTGTTGTACATTACCATATTCTGCCCGTTCAGCAGAATAGAGTAAATGTTATACGATGTACCCAGCTGAATAAAGCTGACGGCCCGACTGTGAACGTTTCTGGGAATAGCCGGATGGGTGCCTTGCGGCACATTGATATCCCCCTGTATCATGTCGGGATTAAACGGATTTTTTTCAATTGCCTGGTTCTGGGCTGACACATAAAACCCAAAGAACAAAGTACATACGAAAGGTATAAAACGTCTCATAGGTGTTGAATTGATTATGTAAATGAAAACGGTTGAAATCAGGTATCCGTGTAAATTTAACTTTTCCGTTAGAAAGCTGCCCAAAAAATAAGTAAAAAAAGCCCCGGAGTGGATTCCGGGGCTGTGATTTGGGAATATCAGTGATTGATTACAATCCGGTTAGTCAGGATTTTGTTCCCTGTTTTCAGCAGTATAAGATACATGCCCTGGCGTTGTTCCCGAAGATCGATTACCGTTGTTCCGGTAACCTGGTTCATGGAAGTGACCAGGCGGCCGCGGATGTCGAAAACCTGGATGTCGACCGGTACATTCAGTTCATTTATGTCCACGGTAAACAGCCCGTCACTTGGATTCGGAAAGAATTTCACCTTATGCACCAGGGCCGGATTGATGAGGCCTGTTGATGTGTCCGGCAGGAAATCGCTGTAGTCGAACGCGTAATACACGATATCATTTTCCGTAACCGGATCGGGATTGGGCTCCAGGGAATGGCCGGGTTCGTCATCGCGTTGCCAGAGCACATGCACTTTCCCGTTGGCGATGTCGGCTACGGACGGGAACACGCTTTCCTGGTAGTTCACGGCTGTTTCCGTCAGATTTTCCGGAGTGCTCCAGGTTTGTCCGCCATCCGTGCTATATATCCCCCAAAGGTCGCGGAATGACTGGGCAGCCGGATCCTGGGGGTTGTTGAAATAATCGGTGTTTTCCACGGGTGCGGTATACACCACATAAAACGCGCCTGTGCTGGTATCAATGGCAGCAGCAGGTTGTGAGGCGAGCCCTACTCCGTAATTTGGCAAATCAGCTCCGATGCCTGCCAGGGTTCCGTCTCCATCAATATCCGGACAATAACCTACGGACATCAGGTTGTCGGCCCCGAAGGATTCGTTCCAATAGAGCAGGTTATTTACCCCGGGGAAGAAGAACCAGCCGCTTCCGGCTGTCGGATCGTTGTCATAAATCCGGGTCAGGCCGAACCAGACATGCACCATACCGTTGTTGTCGATCAGGATATCATAGGCTCCGTCATTGGTAAACAGTGTGTCCGGAACGCCATCCTGAGGTACGGTGTCAGTAATGGTGGAGCCGTCAAAACCACAGAGCGGAAGCGTCATTACCACGCTGCTGGTCCAGGTGGTACCGTTATCGGTCGATTTCCAGATACGCAGCGTATTGTTGCTGTTGCCGGTAACGATGGCTACCGTATTGCCGCGGGCGGCAATGGCATAAGCATCCCCGGCCAGGGCGTTATAGCAGTTGGCCGTGTCCATCCCCGGAAGCTTTTTATCCACGATGTCCCAAGTGGTGCCACCGTCCAGGGAGCGTGAATAAAGTGTGTAATTGTTGCATCCCCCACCGGAACAGGCATTGGCATGGATCAGGTGTATGGTCCTGCCGTCCGGTCCTCCGGAAACAGCCCGGGGCCAGATGCCGGAGAAATTACTCATGGACGTAGTGGTCCAGCTTCCGCTCCCCAGTGTGGAACGATCCATGAACACCAGGTTATAAGCGGCAGGATCATGGGATATGATAAATTCCTTGTAGCCCCCGCTTCCGTCCGGCAGAATAACATTGGCCGGCCAGCCGGTACGGATGTTTTCAATGCGTTGGGTAGGAGGAGTTGTCCAGTTCGTCCCATCGAAATACGCATAGTAAGTACCCCGGTCGGGCCATCCGCCTGAAAGGGTGGAAGCGCCCGTCCAGGTGGCCGTCATCTTTCCGTTGGGTCCCAGCACCAGGCGGGCCGGGGTGGCTGAATTGGTCTGAAGGTCATAGGTCGTGGTACCCAGTACCTGCCCTGTAACAGGCGTCCGGTGGCTTCCGGTATGTTGTTTTGGAGTGGCAGCCGGGGACATCAGCCTGTCCTGTGGGAATTGATACTTCAACGGGGCTCCGGCTTTCTGAATCGGAGTGTATTCTCCGGTCTGGATATTTTGAGCGGATAACCCCATCACTATACACGAGATGATGCATGTAAGTAAAATCCTTTTCATACCTAATGATTTTTTTTTCGAACAATAAATTTCCGGAATTGATGTCTAAAGTTAGGGAATTGACAGTCAATTCAAAAACAGGCCGGGAGTCTGAGTGGAATTTTACGTATTTCGGACACTTATCTCTTCCTGCGGGTTTGCTGCTGTTTTTCACGCTGCATCTGTTCCATTCGTTTTTGCCAGCTTTCCAGCCGTCCCCGTTTTTTGGGTTTCGATTTGGCGGCTGCCGCCATTTGCTTACGCATGGCTTCTTCATTTACCAGGAATTTCTGGAAGAACCAGGTCTGGCCGAAGGTCAGGATATTGTACAGGAAGTAATAGTACGTAAGCGCAGCGGAGAAGCTATTGAAAATAAACAACAACATAATGGGGAAGAAATACTGGAAATATTTCATCTGGCCGCTGGCCCCGGTAAGCTGGCTGTTCATCCGCGCGTACAAAATGGAAGATGCGGTCATGAGTATGGTGAACAGGCTCACATGGTCACCATAAAACGGGATATTAAAGCCAAGGTCAATGATGGAGTCATAGGTAGTGAAATCCTGTACCCAGAGGAAGCTTTCCTGCCGCAGATTGAAAGCACCCGGGAAGAAACGGTACATGGCGATCAGGATAGGCAATTGAAGCAGCATGGGCAGGCAGCCGCCCAGCACACTTACTCCCGCTTTCCGGTAGAGCTTCATTTGTTCCATCTGGAACTTCTGCATGTCATTCTTGTACTTCTCCCGAAGGGCATCCACTTCGGGTTTGATGATCCGCATTTTGGCCTGCGAACGGTAGGATCGGAAAGTAAGCGGGGTAAGGATCAGTTTAATGAAGATGGCCAGCAGCAAAATGATCAGCCCGTAGTTGCCAATATACCTTTCCATGAAGGTGAAGACAGGCAAAATGAAATGCCGGTTAATAAAGCCCAGGATGGATGATCCGAGCGGCACAATACGTTCCAGTTCAATGCCCAGTTTGGCGAGCTCATAATATTTGTTGGGCCCGAAGTAAAAATGCAGGGAATAGGTTGGCACTTCCCCGGGCTGCAGGGGCATATACAGTACGGTACGCAGCTTCTTGACTATTGTCCCGCTGTCGGGGTTTTTGACGAACGCCCTCCCGGAGCTGAAGGGCTGGTCAGTAATCAGGGTGCTGTTGAAGAACTGCTGTTTATAACTTACCCATTGCAGGCTGTACTTCAGGGCTTTGTCTTCATATTCCTTCCTTTCCGACAGATAGTCCGGGGTTTCGTCCGGGATGCGGTAATATATGGTGGATTGCTGCTGCTCGTGTTTCAGGTCCCGTTCCAGCAGGTTAAGGTCCGCGGTCCATATGAAAGTCATGGTGGGTTGCCGGAGGCTTAATACGGATTCCAGCTTGTGGAAGCGGATGTCAAAATCTATCATGGCCTTGCTGCCGGAAAAGGTATACCTGAATTCCAGGTAACCGTCTTTTCCGGCTGGCGCGCGGAAAACCAATGTGGCGGTGTCCTCTCCGGAGAGCATGATGTCGCTGTCGGAGGGTTCGAAATACAATGAGTCGCTATGGATGTAATTCCTTTCGTTGTCGTAGAACGCGAGGCCGTATTGGTTATGCCCTTCGGAAAACAGGACAAGGGGTTTTTTATAGAAAGTTTTGTACCCTTTCAACTCCACACTCCGGATTATGGCTCCATGGGTTGAGAAAGTGATTTTGTACAGGTCATTCTCCACATGTATGAGCTTGTCTTCCCCCTGCATGGCTGCTCCAAAGAATCCCCTGGTCGGGATGGTGTCTTCCTGGCCGGCAGGAATTATGGCCGTGGCGACCGTATCGGCTTTTCCGGGAACAATTGCCTGTGACAGGCTATCGGCCAATGACGTATCGCCCAGGGCGCCAATCGCAGCCAGGGAGTCGAGCCTGATCTGTTCCAGGGAATCCTGTATGTGTTTTTGCTGCTCGTTGTATTCAGCTACCTTTTTTTGATTATAAATGGAATAAACAATGACGAGCAGGAAGATGAGAATAAATCCGATTACGGTATTTCGGTCCATGGGCAGGGGTGGATGTTAGCTGAAAATTTGAGTGCCAAAGTTAAGACATAGAAACCAAATTCCTTTTGCCGCCTTTGGGGACCTTATGCTCCTTTTGTATTTTGTATTTCATAGCGGCTTGCACAAAATGAACAAAAATCGGATGGGGGTTGGCCACCGTGCTTTTCAGCTCGGGGTGAAACTGCACGCCCAGGAACCAGGGGTGGTCTTTTAGCTCAATGATTTCCACCAGGTTATTGTCCGGGTTGATGCCGGAGGCAATGATGCCGTTTTGCTCAAATTTTTTCAGGTATTCGTTATTGAATTCATACCGGTGCCGGTGCCTTTCGCTGATCGTGTCGGTTCCGTAAATCTGATAGGCCAGCGTATCCTTCTTCAGCCGGCAGGGATAGGCGCCCAGGCGCATGGTCCCCCCTTTGTTTACGATAGTTTTCTGGTGCTCCATCAGGCTGATAACAGGGTGGGGGGTGTTGACTTCCATTTCCGTAGAATTGGCTCCTTCCAGTTTCAGGACATTGCGGGCAAATTCCACTACCGCGCATTGCATGCCCAGGCAAATTCCCAGGAAAGGTATGTTATGCTCCCTGACATATTGAACGGTCAGGAATTTGCCTTCGATACCGCGATACCCAAATCCCGGGGCTACCAGCACGGCATCCAACCCCCCGAGCTTTTTTTCCAGGTTTTCCCGGTTCAGGTTATCCGATTGGATATAGTGCAGGTTCACCCTGCATTCGTTGACTGCGGAACTGTGTGTGAATGATTCATGGATTGATTTGTAAGCATCGTGCAATTCCACATACTTGCCCACCAGGCCGATATCTACTTCAGATTGTGGATTATTCAGCCGGTGCAGAAATTCCTTCCAGGACTTCAGGTCAGGTTCTTTTTTGGCGCTTAATTTCAGTTTGCTCAAAACAATTTTATCAAGTTGTTCCTTATGAAGCATTAACGGGACTTCATAAATATTCGGGACATCCAATGCCTCAATTACCGCATTGATATTTACGTTGCAAAACAACGCGATCTTCCTCCTGACATCCTTACCCATGGGATAGTGGGTCCGGCAGACCAGGATATCAGGCTGAATACCGTTTTCGAGCAGTTCCTTGACGGAATGTTGGGTGGGTTTTGTTTTTAATTCCCCGGTAGTGTCCAGGTATGGAAGCAGGGTAAGGTGTATGTTGATGCAATTGTTTTTGCCAAGTTTCCACCGGAGCTGCCGGAAAGCTTCCAGGAAGGGTTGCGATTCGATATCTCCCACCGTGCCACCGATCTCAGTGATCACGATGTCATACCCGTCTGTTTCGCCCAGCAGCATCATCCTTCGCTGGATTTCATCGGTGATATGGGGCACCACCTGCACGGTTTTGCCCAGGAAAGCGCCTTCGCGTTCCTTACGGATTACGGTCAGGTACACTTTCCCGGTAGTTACATTGTTTCGCTTGGAGGTCGGCCGGTTCAGAAAGCGCTCATAATGTCCCAGGTCGAGGTCTGTTTCCGCGCCATCTTCGGTTACGTAGCATTCCCCGTGCTCATAGGGATTCAGCGTGCCGGGATCTACGTTAATATAAGGGTCGAATTTCTGAATGGTTACGGAATAACCGCGACTGCTTAACAGGTTGCCCAGGGAAGCCGCCACTATGCCTTTGCCCAGGGAAGAAGTTACACCGCCCGTAACGAAGATGTATTTGCTCATGGGAAGCCGGTTAAAAGGTGGTAAAGTTCGTTACGGGATACAAAGGTAGGTATTTTCCATGGGCCTTTCGGGGCTGTGGCGGTTGTTTTTGGCGAAATACGGTAGTTTCGCTTTGAATTCTTGCATATATGATCATCGCAGGCATTATTCCCGCCCGGTACGGGTCGAGCCGGTTTCCGGGCAAACCGCTGGTTTCCATCCAGGGGCATCCCATGATTGAATGGGTGTACAAGCGCAGCTTGGGGGCTTCGAGGCTCCATCAGGTGGTGGTTGCTACGGATGATCACCGCATTTACGATGCGGTAACCGCTTTTGGAGGCACAGCAGTGATGACCGCTTCCGGCCATGGCAGCGGCACGGAACGCTGCGCGGAAGCAGTGGAAAAACTGGAACCCCGCCCGGACGTGGTGATCAACATTCAGGGGGATGAACCCTTTGTGGACCCCGGGCAGATTGATTTGCTGGCCGGCTTGTTTGAGAATCCGGACGTTCAGATTGCCAGTCTGTACGCGCCTTTGACTGACAGGGAGCAGGCGCTTGATCCGAACACAGTGAAGGTGGTAGTGTCCCGGGATGGCACCGCCTTGTATTTCAGCCGGCAGCCCATTCCGGCCCGGAAAGAAGCAGGCAAAACCTCCTGGCTGGCGCATATCGGTTTGTATGCCTATCGGGCGGATATTTTGCTGAAGCTTGCCGCCCTGGAACCGGGTGAAATGGAACAAGCCGAAAAACTGGAGCAGCTTCGCTGGCTCGAACATGGTTACCGCATACAGATGGCCCGGACCCATGGCGACCACATAGCCATCGATACCCCGGCTGACCTGGAGCGCGCTCTCCGGACTATGAGTGCAAAACTGCGGCTTCCCGAATGATTACCGCCCTTTATCTTTGAAT
The DNA here is from genome assembly GCA_964422925.1 of uncultured Chitinophagales bacterium. Taxonomy (GTDB): domain Bacteria; phylum Bacteroidota; class Bacteroidia; order Chitinophagales; family S012-47; genus CAYRDC01. Next base: position 67,332 of record CAYRDC010000003.1, read on the forward strand.
TTTATTTTTGCGCAATGAACCAGCATCTTGTTGCCCCTTCCATACTGTCAGCCGATTTTTCCCGGCTGGGCGAAGCCATTCAGATGATTGAACAACACGGAGCCGACTGGATCCATATTGATGTGATGGATGGGCACTTTGTCCCAAACCTTTCCATTGGCATACCGGTGGTGCAGTCGATCCGGCCTTTGACAAAACTTCCGTTTGATGTGCACCTGATGGTGGAAAATCCGGAGCAGTTTATCGGCTCGTTTGCCCGGGCGGGCGCAGACAGCCTGACTGTGCACGTTGAAGTGTGCAGCGACCTGCTTTCCGTGATCCGGCAGATCCATTCCGAAGGATTAAAAGCCGGGGTGGCTTTGAATCCTGATACGGCTGTTGCCAAACTGGAAGACATTCTTCCCCATCTTGACCTGGTGCTCGTCATGTCGGTGCATCCGGGATTCGGGGGGCAGCGGTTTATCGCCTCGAGCCTGGACAAGGTCCGGGAAATGCGCGGGTTAATGGACCGTACCGGTTCCGGAGCTTTGCTGGAGGTGGACGGGGGTGTAAACCGGGGAAATGCCCCGGAGCTGGTAAAAGCAGGCGCGCAGGTGCTCGTAGCCGGGAGCAGTATTTTCCGGGCGGAAGACCCGGGCGCGGCCCTCACGTTGCTGAAACAGGCTGGCGCCAATAATTTAGCCAAGTGAAATGCCGTTTAGTTTGCCAATATGCATCGATCCCTGATCAGGTACTTTTTGTTCTCCTTATTCCTGCTGGTAACCGGCCCCTTGCTGGCGCAAAACACCGGAACCGTGGCAGGCCAGGTTGTAAACCACCGGGGCAAGCCCATTCCTTTTGTGAATCTGGGTTTGGCCGAAATGCCGGAAACCGGAACGGTTACGGATCAGGAGGGCAGGTTCACCCTTGAGATACCGGCCAACCGACCCCTGACTTTGTTTTTTTCTTTTATAGGCTATCAGCCTTTTTACCAGCCCATTATGGTCGACAGGGGGCAAACCCTTCGCCTGCGTGTCATCCTGAAAAAAACCGCCACCAAACTGCCCGAAGTAGTGGTGGAATCCGAAATCGACCGCGAGCAGATCAGCGTGTTTACCCTGGACCCCGTAAAGGTGGAATCCATACCCCTGCCTTCCAATAATTTTGAAAACCTGCTGAAAACCATCGGTCTCGGGGTAAGTACGGCCGGGGGTGAGCTCAGCTCCCAGTATTCGGTGCGGGGCGGAAATTTTGACGAGAACCTGGTGTATGTCAATGATTTTGAAATTTACAGGCCGCAACTGATCCGTTCCGGCCAGCAGGAAGGATTAAGTTTTGTGAATCCCAGGCTGGTCAGTTCGCTGGATTTTTCTTCCGGTGGCTTTGAGGCCCGTTATGGGGATAAGCTTTCGAGCGTTCTGGATGTCAGGTATGTGCGCCCTGATTCCTTTTCAGCTTCGGGCGAAGTAAGCCTGCTCGGGGCCAGCCTCGACCTGCAGGGACGCTCGCGCAATTACCGCTGGATGTATCTGGCCGGCTTGCGCCAAAAGTCGAACCAGTACCTGCTCAACAGCCTGAATGTCAAGGGAGACTACCAGCCTTCCTTCACTGACCTTCAGTCACTGGTAATTTTCAGGTACAATCCAAACCTGGAATTCGAGTGGATTGCCAATATGTCCCTGAACCGTTACCGATTTGAACCAGTCAGCCAGATCACCTCCATAGGTACCGTGGATAATGTGAAGCAGCTCGAGGTGTTTTTTGACGGGCAGGAAGTGGACCGCTTCCGAACCTTCATGAGCGGGCTTTCGGCAACCTACGCGGCCGACAGCAACCGCCTGCGGCTTAAGTTCCTGGTTTCCGCTTACCGTTCGTTGGAAACGGAAACTTTCGATATCATTGGCGATTATTTCCTGTACCAGGTGGAAAACAACCTCGGAGCGGATGATTTCGGTGAGCGGCTCTTCGGGCTGGGCTACGGCACCTACCAGAACTTTGCCCGCAATTACCTGGAAGCCCTGGTGGCCAATGCGGCCCATAAAGGGTATCTCTACCGCGACAACCATTTCCTGGAATGGGGTATACGGTACGATCATGAAAGCATTAATGACCGGCTGAATGAATGGCAGCGGATTGACTCGGCTCTCTATAGCCTGCCGTACGATACCACCAAAGTGAACGTCTGGTCCGTCCTGAAAACCGAAAATGCCTTGAGCTCCAACCGTTTTCAGGCTTATTTTCAGGATACCTGGCTGATCACACCCGACAGCCTGACCGATATGAACCTGACGGCCGGGGTCCGGGTCAATTATTGGGATTTGAACAATGAATGGCTGGTTTCACCCCGCGCGCAGTTATCCTTCAAACCACGTTGGGAGCGGGATGTTATCCTGAAAATAGCCGGGGGGCTGTACCAGCAACCGCCATTTTATCGCGAATTGCGCGACCTGGACGGTATCGTGCATACGGATGTAAAAGCCCAAAAGTCGTTTCACCTGGTTTTAGGCAGTGATTATGTGTTCAAGGCCTGGAACCGTCCCTTTCGCCTGATCACGGAGGCATATTACAAACGGTTATGGGACCTTGTGCCCTATGATATCGAGGATGTGAAAATCCGCTATTATGGTAAAAACATGGCCCACGGTTACGCAACAGGCATAGACCTGAGGCTGAACGGGGAATTCGTGGAGGATGCCGAATCATGGATCACCCTGTCGGTCATGCAGACCCGCGAAGACCTGGAAGGAGATTTTTACCTGGATTCCCTGGGCAACAAGGTGGAGATCGGCTATTTGCCCCGGCCTACAGACCAGCGGGTGAATGTCGGAGTCCTTTTCCAGGATTACCTGCCAGGTAATAAGAATTTCAAGATGCACCTGAACATGCTTTTTGGCACCGGTCTGCCTTTCGGGCCTCCCGGCAGCGCGCGGTTCAGGAATGCCATGCGCATTCCACCTTACAGGCGGGTGGATATCGGCTTTTCCGCCCTTTTGCTGGACCCGGAACGGGAATTACCGCCAAAAAACATGTTCCGTTATTTCCATTCCATCTGGGCCAGCCTCGAGGTGTTTAACCTGCTCGGTATTGAAAATACGATCTCACATATCTGGCTGAAGGACAATTACAACAATTTGTACGCTTTCGAAAACCACCTTACTTCCAGGCGCATCAACCTGCGGCTGGTGGTTAAGATATAAGCCGTCTCTTTCTATCTTTGGATAAATTTTCCAGCGTATGGCAAAAGTACTGGTGATGATGGGTTCGGAATCTGACCGGCAGGTGATGTCGGAAGCGGCCCGGTACCTTGAATGGTTTGGCCTGGAAGCCGAGGTGGAAGTGGCCTCCGCCCACCGTAATCCGGCACGTGTGGAGTCCCTGGCATCAGGCGCTGAATCCGGGGAATACGTTTGCATTATTGCCGGGGCCGGAATGTCAGCCGCTCTGCCCGGAGTGGTAGCGGCCCATACCTGTCTTCCGGTAATCGGAGTCCCGCTGGAAGGAGGCCTTCCCGGTGGCCTGGACGCTCTGTTCAGCATGGTGCAGATGCCTGCCGGCATTCCCGTGGCGACCATGGGCGTTGGCAAGGTTGGCGCTCGCAATGCGGCTATCCTGGCCGCGCGCATCGCTGCCCTGAATGATGCTAAAATCCGTTCGAGACTGGATCAGTTTACCGCCCAGGGATATAAGCTCCCTTCCTGACCTTTATTCGAGGGCAATGAATTTTTGCCGGAAACAATAAGCACCCTCCCGGTAAATAACGACATACAAGCCGGGCTTCAGCTGATCCAAAACAATACGGGCCGGTAATTTTTGACCGGCTTCTCCCTGCCATTGACAAAGGTCCCTCCCGGACAGGTCAGTTATCTGCAGCAGCCAGTGGCCGACAGGTATTCCGTCATAATAAATTTGCAGGGCATTATGGAAAGGATTCGGCCCGACCCGGAGCCCGGGAACGCTTTGTTCACGGATACCCACCGGGTAAACCGTTACCTGTTGAACCAGGGTATCCGTATCGCAGGCATTGCCCACTACAAGCGCTACATCGTAAGTGCCTGCATTGGCAAAGGTGTAAACCGGGTTATAAAGGGTGGTGAAGTTGCCATCCCCGAAATCCCAATATACCCAATCGGCTCCCAGCGACTGGTTAAAGAACTGCTTGGTGGCATTATACCCGCCCCAGGCAAAATTTGCCACGGGGTGGCGGTCTACTGAGTCCAGTATGGTGGCGGTGCAGTTATGGCTCCATGCGTTTTGAATGCTTTTCATGGATACGATATATTTCTGTTCGGGAGCATAGGCATGGGACGGGCTTTCTTCATGCAGCAAGGGAGAAGCATCCCCGAAATTCCAGGTCCAGGTTTGTTCAGGAGTGTTGTTGAAGACAAAACGGTTGTAAAACCGGCTGTTGAACACTGGGCTGCTGGTGTTAGTGAAATGCACGGTATCGCCCGATGCAATACAGGTACGGTCTTTGGCGAAAGAAGTTTTCAGGTTATAACTTACATGCGGATGCACCAGTACATCACTGTCGAAAGCCGTTCCATTGACGGTTACCGATAGGCCGCGGTACCAGCTATTGCTGATGCGCACTACGGCTAGGTTTTCCTGGTTGCCTGACCCGGTGTTCCAATCATTGGTAACCATGGCGATGGAAATACTGCTGGAACTCTCCACCATAAGGATGTATGGAAAGCTGACGGTGACGGGAGAAGAAAAGGTTGCCGTTTTCTTCAGATAGGTTTGCAGGTTCCCGTTGCCAAAGGTAGTGTCCACGGTTACTGAAACCGTGGCCAGGGGGCTTCCCTCCGGAAGGTAATTGGCCCCCGCTTTGTACAGGTTGCAGGCTACGGTAACGGCCTGGGAACTGTTGGGATCATCCTGCCAGGCGAAAAAGTCAAAACCGGAAATGGTGAGCGGCTGGGGCGCGTCATACCATTGGCCGAGAGAAGAGGCAGAACTGTTTGGATTCAAAATGAGCCCCTGCAGATTGCCGGTGTTTTTTGCCTGCGGAAAGGTGACGATATCGCTGCAGATCTCAATCGATCGGTTCGCGATCATGGGAGCGGGTTCCTCCCAGGCGAGGGGTTTTGGCAAAGTGGCTTTTTGAAGATCAGGAAGCTGGCCGTTTGCCTGGCAAACCCCAATTAAAAAAGCTCCGAGCAGTAAAAGCTTCATGGATGACCATTTTTTACTTCCATTGATGAAATTAAAAAAAATATCCTGTGTGAAGGTCTTTCTTATCAAATGTTTTGCTTGCAGGAGAAAGACAGATCAGGCATTAAAGGAATGGAGCGTGTTTTCGATAATCCGGCAGCATTCATCGAGTTGGCCTTCGTTAATGACCAACGGGGGCGCAAACCGGATTTTATCGCCATGCGTGGGTTTGGCCAGCAATCCATTTTCCATTAATTTCAGGCAGACCTCCAGGGCAGAGGTTCCGCGGTTTTCATCTATGGTTATGGCATTGAGCAGGCCTTTACCGCGGATATCCGTGATGAGCGGGTGGTTGATGGCTTGCAGTTTTTCACGAAATCGCTGGCCCAGTATGAACGCATTTTCTGCCAGGCGTTCATCCACCAACACCTGGAGGGCCTCCATGGCCACACGGCATGCCAAAGGGTTCCCCCCGAAGGTGGACCCGTGCTGCCCCGGTTCAATGCAAAGCATTATGTCATCATCAGCCAGCACCGCGGAAACCGGCAAAGCGCCCCCGGAAAGGGCTTTACCCAGGATAAGGATATCGGGGCGGACGTCTTCATAATCGCAGGCGAGCATCCGGCCGGTCCGCGCCAGGCCTGTCTGGATCTCATCGGCTATGAATAGCACACCGGCTTCCCGGCACAAACTGGCGCAATCTTTCAGGTAGCCGTCATCCGGTACCATGACCCCGGCTTCTCCCTGTATGGGTTCCACCAGGAAACCCGCTACATTTCCCCTCGCCAGTGCATTGGATAAAGATTCAGGATCATTGTAAGGAATAATCCTGAATCCGGGGGTGTAAGGTCCGAAACCCTCCCGGCTTTCCGGTTCAGTGGAAAAAGAAATAATAGTAGTGGTTCGTCCGTGAAAATTATTTTCGCACACCACTATGACGGCTTCATCCTGTGTCAGCCCCCTTTTTGTGTAAGCCCATTTCCGGCATATCTTGATGGCCGTTTCCACTGCTTCGGCACCGGTGTTCATCGGCAAAACCTTATCATACCCAAAAAGGGAGGTGATATATTCGGCATATTGCCCCAGCAGGTCGGCATGGAAGGCACGGGAAGTAAGGGTAAGCTTTCCGGCCTGGTCGGTCAGGGCCTGGATAATGCGCGGATGGCAATGCCCTTGGTTTACAGCCGAATAGGCTGACAGGAAATCGTAATACCTTCGCCCGTCAACATCCCAGACAAATACCCCTTCGCCCCGGTTAAGCACCACGGGCAACGGATGATAATTGTGTGCCCCGTAAAGAGACTCCAGCTCAATGGCTCTTTGGGTGGCAGTTGTTGTATTCATGGTTGACAAGGCTTTGCCCAAAGTTACAAGTTTCCCAGTGGGAAGCTATAGGATCAGTCGAGATATTCGGCTGTGAAAGCCAGCGGCAACAAGTGGCTTGCTGCCTGGAACACATGTATAGGCCCGGTGTCGCCTGCCAGTATGATCCGGACAGGTTTTTTGTACCGGTTTTCAAATTCGAGTAAAGCTTGCCGGCACCCTCCGCAGGGGCTTGCCGGGCGGTTGGTCATGCCTCGCTGGTGGCTCGAGGCAATGGCTATGGCCCTGGCCGCAATGCCCGGGTATTGGGCGGAAGCCGAAAACAAGGCTACCCTTTCACCGCAAAGCCCGTTGGGATAAGCGGCATTCTCCTGGTTATTGCCGGTAACGATTTTGTCGTTTTCAAGCAGTACGGCAGCCCCTACCCGGAACCTCGAATAGGGCGCATAAGCCCCTTTCAGGGCTTCCCGGGCCTCCCGCAAAAGCTTCCGGTCGCTTTCCGGAAGGCTTTCCAATGACGGATAAATCTCGTACTCAAATGAAACGGTTCGCTTTTTCATATATGTCCAAGTTACACATTTTCCTTAAAACCCCATACTCCCTGTAATAATTTCCAGAATGGATTGCCGGCAAACCCGGCTTGTATTTCGGATGCAAGTTTCTAAATTCGCCCCTTATACACGCGCTGGACTATGAACAAGCATATATTGATATTGGGAGCAGGGCGATCGGCCACTGCACTGATTGACTACCTGATTGATTTGGCTCCGTCAAAAAGCTGGATGGTAACCGTTGCTGATTACAAATTGGAGCTGGCCGAAGCTAAAACCGGTGGAAGATCCAACAGCCAGGCAGTGCAACTGAATATCCGGAACACCCGTAAGCGTAGGACCCTGATCGGTGAGGCGGATGTCGTGGTATCGCTGCTTCCGGTCTCATTGCATTACCTTGTGGTGCGCGATTGCCTGAAGCTAAAAAAGCATGTGGTAACAGCTTCCTATCTTTCGCAGGAGATGTACGGGCTTGACAATGAAGCCCGTGAAGCCGCTATTATAATGATCGGTGAAATGGGCCTTGACCCGGGCATTGACCATATGTCAGCCATGGATACCATTCACAGGTTGCAGGACAGTAACTGCCAGATAGAAGCTTTCCGGTCCTATACAGGCGGGCTCATTGCCCCGGAGTCTATCGACAATCCATGGAGATATAAATTTACGTGGAACCCACGCAATGTGGTGCTGGCCGGGCAGGGCACTGCCCAATACATGGTGGAAGGACGCTACAAATACATACCTTATAACCGTGTGTTCCTGGAAACAGAGGAAATTGAGGTGAGGGGTGTCGGTAAACTGGAGGCCTATAAAAACCGGGATTCGCTGTTGTATAAAACCATTTACGGGCTGGATAAAATTCCCACGCTGATCCGGTATACGCTTCGTTATCCGGGTTACTGCCGTGCCTGGAATGCCCTGGTCCGATTGGGCTGGACCGATGATACTTACCCGATTATTGATTCGGAGCACCTGACCTACCGCCAGCTCCTGGAATCCTATTTAAGCGGAGTGTTTCATGAGTATCCTACGGGTTACGGGCTGCGCGAACGCCTGGCAGATTTCCTACGGATGGACAAAACCGATCCCGTACTGGATAAACTGGAATGGCTTGGGATTTTTGAAGATAAAGTAATCGGGATTAAAAATGCTTCTCCAGCTCAGATCCTGTTGGCGCTCTTGCTGAAAAAATGGGCGATGAAACCGGATGACCGGGACCTGGTGGTTATGCGCCACGAGTTTGATTTTGTGAGAAAGGGGAAAAAGATGCGCCTGAAACTGACCATGAAACTCATCGGCCGGGATGCCACACATACGGCCATGTCTAATTTGGTGGGGCTTCCGATTGGTATTTTCGTAAAGCAGGTATTGGAAGGTAAAATTCAGGTACGCGGGGTGCATGTTCCGGTATTACCCGAGATTTACCAGCCGGTTTTAAAAGAATTGACTGAACACGGTGTCCGGTTCGAGGAAGAAGAGGAAGAATTAGCTTGAACCAGTTCAGGAGGATTTATTCCTCAACAATTCATCAACCACCGGGGGAACGCCTTGCGTGGCAGGCGCTGCCACGGTTTCAAAACCCTGTATCCGGGCTGAATCCGGAATGTTGGGGTTGATAATGATCTTCCGGCAATGCGGGGGTACATAAGCCGTTAAGCCGGCCGCTGGGTAAACCACCAGCGAAGTACCGATTACCAGCAGGATATCGGCCTGCGCGCAGATCGAGGCTGCTTTCCCGATGAGCGGCACATCTTCACCAAACCAGACAATATGCGGTCTCAACTGGCTGCCTGATTCACAAGTGTCCCCGAGGTGCATGTCCTTTTTCCAGGGATACACCAGGTTCGGATCGCGCGTGCTCCGGGCTTTCAGAATTTCGCCATGCAGGTGAAGCACGTTTTTGGAGCCGGCTCTTTCATGCAGGTCGTCTACGTTCTGGGTTATGATTTGAACATCATACCGCTGTTCCAGCCGGACCAGGGCCTTATGGGCTTTGTTGGGTTGCGCGTTGAGGACATTTTTTCTTCGTTCATTGTAAAAATCCAGCACGAGCTTCGGGTTTTGCTGCCAGGCTTCCGGGGTGGCCACATCGTGCACATCATACCCTTCCCACAGTCCTCCTGAATCGCGAAAAGTTTTCAGGCCGCTTTCCGCGCTGATTCCGGCTCCGGTAAGCACAACGACTTTTTCAGGCATGGTTCAGCAATTTGAATGCTTCGGGCAAATGAGCGATAATGTCGGAAGCGATCAGCCCCGTTTCACCAAGCTTTTCAGCGGCCAGGTCTCCTGCCAGACCGTGAACGAATACGCCAATTTTTGCCGCCAGTTCCGGGGTAAATCCCTGACCCAGCAGGGAGGTAATCACCCCCGTTAAGGCATCACCGCTTCCGGCAGTGGCCATGCCCGGGTTTCCTGTGCTGTTCAGGTGGCAGGTTCCGCCGGGAAGGCATACAGCCGTATAGGCACCCTTCAGGACCAGGATAATCCGGTGTCGCTGGGCAAAATTCAGCGCTTTTTCAAGCTTTTCAAAACCGTTTTCCCAAGGCTCGTTCAGGCGTTTGAATTCTCCGGGATGAGGCGTCAGGATGGAATTTTCCGGCAGGTATTCCAGCCATTCCGGGTTTTTTGCCAGGAGGTTCAAAGCATCCGCGTCCAGTACAACGGGTTGGTTCAGCCTTTTCAACCAGGGGCCAAAGGCTATGGCCGTGGCCGGCTCCTGGCCCATTCCGGGCCCGATACCGATGGCATTCCATTGCTCCGGGTTTTCCGGAAAACCGGTCAGGAAATTGTCTCCGGGGCCAGTAATCACCATCATTTCCGGAACACCGGTTTGCAAGGGGCTATAGGCGCAGGAAGGTACCCACGCGGTTACCAAACCGGCTCCGGAGCGGAGGGCTGCCTTGCCGGCCAGGTGAATGGCCCCTGTCTTGCCATAACTTCCGCCAACCACTAGGCTGTGCCCGAAAATCCCTTTGTGGCTGAAAGGAGCTCGTGGCTTAATGAAAGGCTCCAGGTCTTCTGCCAGGGTATAGAAATACCGGCAAGGGGCTTCTTCCAATGCTTCGGGCAACAAACCGATATCCACGATATGCCATTGGCCTGCTGCATCGTAATGCTCCGGCACGAAAAAGGCCAGTTTGGGCACCTGGAAACTGACCGTATGGGTTGCTTTGATATAAGCTCCGGTAGTGGGCTGGTCGGCAAACAGGCCGGAAGGCATATCCAAAGCAATAATCCGGGCTCCGCTGTTATTCAAATGGTTGATCAGTTCAGCGGGAGGGCCTGAAACCGGCCGCGACAGCCCGGAACCCCAGATCGCATCGATCAAGACATGATCCGGATTGATTTCCGGGAAGGGGTTACCGGGCCACCACGGATGGGCAATGGATGGATCCAGTTCATTCAATCGCCTTAGGTTCGCACTGAAATCCGGGCTTTCATAATCCGAAAGGCGGACGATATGAACGGTTACCTCTTTCCCTGCCCGGGACAGTAGCCGGGCACTTACCAGCCCGTCTCCTCCGTTATTTCCGGTGCCGCAAAAAATATGGAAACCTTCCTCACCGGGATACTGGTTCAGGACCCAGTCCGTAAACCGGCTGGCGGCCCGTTCCATCAGGTCGATGGAGGCAATGGATTCTTCCGAAATGGTGCGCTGATCCAGTTTTTTGATCTCGGGAACCGGCAGGATTTTCATACATCCGGGTTTGATCCCGAAATTAAAAGAATCTTTTCAGGATGCGCAGCTTATGGGTGTATTTACCTTCCTTTTGGTTGTAAATTCCGAAATGGTCCAGGCGGTCGATCCGGACCTGACCGTAAGCGTGAATGATATGCCGGTCTTCCAGCAGCATACCCACATGGGCAATTTCGCCTTTACTGTTTTCAAAAAAAGCAAGATCGCCCACGGTGGTTTCATTGGTGAAATCGACCGCAGTTCCTTCCTGGGCCTGCAGGTAGGAATCACGGGGCAGCGCAAGGCCTATGGCTTTGTACAGCACCTGCACCAGCCCGCTGCAGTCGATACCGAACGGGCTACGCCCGCCCCACAGATAGGGACTGTTCACAAATTTCCGGGCCACTCTTGACAGGAGGGAAGGCGGGTCAATATGATTGTGGGCCGGATTGTGGGCCTGCCCGTTGAATACATATTTGTCCTTGCCGATTCTGAAGTTCATTCCATCGAACATAGGCAATGAACTGCCGAATACAATGGGAAATTTCCGGTCGTGGCTGATGATGGTCTGGGCCAGCTCCAGGCTGATCCCGGTTTCACCGGCAGCTTCCCGCAGGAATGATTCCTCCACCGGCAACGCTTGTTTGTTATCGATCCAACCGGTGTAACCGTCCCAATCCAGCCTTACCTGCATCCATTGCTTATGGGTTTGCAGGATGTCAAACGACTCGCCAAAAAGTATTTGGGATACCATTTCTGCCCGGTCATCCGGTTCGGCCCGCAAGGGGACCAGGCTAATCGTGCAAATGCCTTTAGTGGGCATAGCCGGAATTTTGCCTCGAAAAATACAAAGCTGTGAATGTAAAAATTTGAAGGCCTTGTCCACAAAGTTTCATGGCACACTTCGTTTTGTCCTAAATTCGCTATACCTGCTTAATTAAAAATCAGTTAAAACCCAGACAGTCAATTAAAATTGACTGTGAAATTTGAAACCTTTACCCTCCAAGCCTGTATATAGACCATTCGGAAACGTTTTTAACCGCGTTTGCAGAGACACCCCCATGAAGTTAATAACGAGGAAATTTGTTTTCTGGGTTTTCCTGTACCTGCCACTGGCACTTCAGGCGCAGTTAACAGCTGATTTCAGCGCTACGCCTGTTTCCGGATGCAGCCCACTTGTTGTTTCCTTTACAGATCTTTCCACGGGCAACCCAACCGGTTGGCTTTGGGACTTTGGCAATGGAAATACTTCTTCGCAGCAAAATCCCGGTGCCATTTATGTGCAGCCTGGCGTATATACTATAACGCTGATTGTTTTTAACGGTACAGCTTCAGATACCCTCGTGCGTACGGCCTACATCCAGGTGTATAATGATCCGGTTGCCGATCTGTCGGTTTCCTCCACAGCCGGATGCGTGCCTTTTACCGTTCAATTCACTGACCAGAGCATCCCTACCGATGGGGCAATAAATGCCTGGTTATGGGATTTCGGAGACGGCACCACCAGCAGTTTGCAAAACCCAACACATACTTACACAACCACCGGAACATTCAGTGTTTCCCTGGTGGTCACTGACATTCACGGGTGCGGGGATGACACCGTGTATTCCAACCTCATCACAGTCAGTAATTATCCCGTGGCGGGATTTACCATGTCCGGGAATTTTAGCTGTACCACACCATACACAGTTACTTTTACCAATACATCAACCGGTAATATCGTTGGCTATAATTGGGATTTCGGAGACGGAGCCACCAGCACGGCCATGTCACCGGCCCATACATTCACTTCCTATGGCACTTTTCAGGTGACCCTGGTGGTAAGCAATGTGCTGGGATGTACCGATAGTTTTACCCAAACCGTTGAGATCCAGAATTTTGTTGCGGATTTCTCGGTGAACCAAACGAATATCTGCGCGGGGGATGCCGTAACATTTACGGATTTATCCGGCCCGAATCCCGTTAGCTGGAACTGGTTTTTTGGAGATGGAGGCCAATCCAACCAACCCAATCCGACTCATGTCTATACCACTGCCGGAGATTATACGGTAACCCTCGTGTCAGTCAGCGACAGCGGCTGTAACGATACAAAAGGCTATTATCAGCTGATTCATGTGGATTCAACTCCGGTTATCTCGTTTTCCACCCTGGACACTTTTAGTTGCAGCCTGCCCTATACTGTTCAATTCACGAACCAAACGGTGAATGGCAGCAATTGGTTCTGGGATTTTGGAGACGGTGGCACTTCGAACGCGCAAAACCCGGTGCATACCTATACAACAGAAGGTATTTTTAATGTATCCCTGACGGCCACCAGTCCGAACGGATGCCCGGCCAATGCCACTGTGCCTGCCCTGGTAGTGATTGATGTGCCGAAAGCGAATTTCTATGCATGGCCGGTAAACCATGGCTGCATACCTTTTACCGTAACCTTCCAGGATTCCTCCCAGTCAACCGATCCGATTGTCAGCTGGCAATGGGACCTGGGCGATGGAACCACTTCCACGGCTCAAAATCCGGTGCATACCTATACTTCGCCCGGTACCTATACAATTTCCCTGGTCATTACCACGGCAAGCGGTTGCACCGATACGCTGGTCCGGCCGGCTTATATACAGGTTGGCACCCTTCCCGTACCGGCCTTCACCTGGTCGCCCGATACACAATGTGTGAATCAATGGGTAAACTTTTTCGATGCTTCAACCAATAATACGCAATGGTATTGGAATTTCGGTGACGGGGAAACCGATACGGCCCAAAACCCGGTGCATGCCTATTCCGACACCGGAACCTATACGGTTACCCTTACCGTTTCCAACATGGGTTGCGATTCCACCCTGATCGTGCCCAATGCCATAACCATAGTGGGGCCGATTGCTGATTTCAGTTACCAGATTGACTGCAACAATCCCTACACGGTTCTGTTTAATGACCTGTCCTCTTCCAATGTAGATAGCTGGACCTGGTATTTCGGAGACGGAGATTCTTCGTTCCAGCAAAATCCACTGCACACTTTCCCGGCAACGGGTTCCTACACTGTGACACTGACCGTGTTTGATTCCCTTACAGGTTGCCCGAACACTATCAGCAGGGTAGTCACGATTGCCGATCTGCAGGCCGCATTTTCGGCCCTGCCAACTTCGGGCTGCACCTCGATGCAGGTGGTCTTTTCCGACCAGTCCACGGACGCGGTGTCGTGGCTATGGGATTTTGGTGACGGTACCACATCCATCATGGATACCGTGGTGCATACGTACTATACTGCCGGCATATATACCGTATCCCTGGTAGTTACAGATGTTAATGGCTGCAAGGATTCGATATCTATGCCGAATTTAATTCATGTATCCTCTGTATCAGCCGGATTTACCGCTCCGGTCAGATCGGGTTGCGTACCATTTACGGTAAATTTCCAGGATACCTCCATTTCATCAACCGGCACGGTCAATAGCTGGACCTGGAACTTCGGGGATGGGACTACCAGTACTGCCCAGCACCCGGTACATACCTACACGGTACCCGGCTTGCACACGGTAAGTCTGACCGTTACAGACAATGTCGGATGTTCCAACACAACTGTTCAAAACGCCTATATCTATGCCGCTTCACCGCAAGCGTATTTTTATGTGGATTCCTTTGCCTGTGCCGATGACCCTGTATGGTTCGTGGATTCCTCATCAGGGGGAGGCTTGCAATATCTTTGGGATTTCGGAGATGGTTTGACAGATACGGTACAAAACCCGGTACATTTCTATCACAGCTACGGGACCTATACCGTATCGCTCACAGTCACCGACTCCGTAGGCTGTGTCTCCGTATATACGCTGCCCAATGCCATATCCATTGAAAAACCGGTGGCCGGGTTTTCGGCTACACCCACCGTGGCGTCCTGTCCGCCACTGACGGTTTACTTTACGGATACTTCGCAAGGCAATATCACGAGCTGGTTCTGGGATTTCGGAGATGGCACTACTTCCATTTTACAGAATCCGTCCCATACGTATACCAACCCCGGTTCCTATTCCGTCAGCCTGGTGGTTACCACCAATAACAGTTGCCGCGATACCCTGGTTATTGACAGCCTGATCAACATACTGGGGCCTACCGGAACCTTTACCGCGGTGCCGGATAAAGGCTGCATTCCGCTGACGGTTACCCTGATTGCCAACTCACAAAATACGATCTCCTATACCTGGGATTTTGGAGATGGAAGTGTTGTTACTTCCACCAGCAACACGATCACGCATACCTATATCGATACAGGATATCGTTACCCGATCCTGATCCTGGATGACGGGCTGGGATGTACGCATGCCATTGTTGCGGATACTCCTATTATTGCCGACCAGGTAAGCGTGGATTTTGTGGCTTCCACTACAGAACTCTGCCAGCAGGGGCTAGTGTATTTTGGAAGTATCGTACAATCTCTGGCTCCCCCGGCTTCCTGGTTGTGGGATTTTGGCGATTCCACTACCAGCACCCTTCAGAATCCGGTTCATTTTTACAGCACACCCGGTTTTTACACTGTTAGTTTGATCGTGGAAAGCAGCGGTGGCTGTGCTGATACCATGATTAAACCGCAGTTTATCCATGTTACAGGCCTGCAGGCCGCGTTCAGCAATGATACGATGGGTTGTGGATTGCCCTTTGACGCTTCCTTCTTTGACCAGTCCACAACGAACGATACAATTATTGCCTATTCCTGGACTTTTGGCGATGGCGGAAGCGATAATCTTCCAAACCCGGTGCATACCTATACCTCCGGTGGCGTTTACCCTGTTTTCCTGGTCGTTCAAACCCCCACTGGGTGCGCAGACACGGCTATGAAGACCGTGATTATCGGTGATAAACCGGTGGCTTCTTTCTCCGGCACCGATATTTGCCTGAACGATACGGCTGTATTCATTGACAATTCCTCCATAGCCAGCGGGAATATTGCCGCCTGGAGCTGGGATTTTGGAGATAGCCAGATCGCGGTCGGGCAGCAGGTTTCGCATGTTTATCAGACCGATAGCATATACCTGGTCCGGCTGGTTGTGTATTCTGACATGGGATGCACGGACACTGCCTGGCAGCCGCTGATTGTACATCCTTTACCGGATCCCATGGCCTCGGGGGACACAGCCATTTGCCTGGGGCAATCTGCTACGCTTGGAGCGATCAATGGGATCAGCTATCAATGGCTGCCCAATTATGCCTTGTCGGACCCAATGGTTGCCAATCCGGTCGCAACCCCGGCTGTAACCACACAATATACCGTGCTGGCAACCGATTCCAATGGCTGCAGCAATACCGATTCAGTACTGGTCACCGTCAAAGGCCTGCCGGTGGTAACGGTTTCGCCCGACCTGACCTTGTGCCTTGGCGATTCTGTCCAGTTACTGGCTTCCGGGGGCAATGCGTATCAATGGTTCCCCTCGCAGGGACTGGATTGCCCGACCTGCCCGGATCCTAAAGCCTCTCCGGCCCAGTCAACGGTTTATTCCGTGCTGGTGACCAATGCTCAGGGTTGCAGCTCCGGTGATTCTGTGTTGGTAACCGTTCTGCCTTTGCCAGCCGTTGATCTGGGTAATGATACATTGATTTGCCAGGGAGATACTATTACCTTGCAAAGCAACAGCAACGGAGCCGCCTATCAATGGGATCCTCCGGTGGGATTGACTTGTCCGACCTGCCCGGTCACCGGGGCATTCCCAAAGAACCCAACGCAATATCTCTTCAGTGTCACTGACAATAACGGCTGTACGGCACACGACAGCATTTTTGTGGATGTATCCCCTGTGCCTGTGGCCACCGTCAGCGGAGATGTTTCGATCTGCAAGGGAGAGCAAATCCAGTTGGTGGCCGGTGGCGGTTTGTATTACAACTGGCAGCCTGCTGCCGGCTTGTCCTGCACGCAATGCCCGGATCCGTTTGCTTCCCCGCAAAGCAGCACCACGTACCAGGTGCAGGTGGCCAATGACCACTGTTCCGCTACACAATCGATATTTGTTGAAGTAAAAGATAAAGTCACGGCCATGGCCTGGCCGGACACGGCCATTTGTGCCGGTGACCAGGTGACGCTGCACAGCACGGCAGATTCCACCACCACGGGCAGCCCCTCCTTTGAATGGGCCCCGGCTGCCTCGTTGAGCAACCCGAATATTCCCGACCCGGTGGCCACACCGGATGTCAGCACACAATACACGGTTACCGTGACCAACGGCACCTGCCAGCCGGCCCAGGAGATTGTGCAGGTGACCGTGCACGACAACCCGGCCGTGGATGCCGGCAAGGACCAGCTGATATTCAGCGGCATGTCGGCCCTGCTCGATGCCTCAGTCAGCGGCAACGGACCGTTTGATTATCAATGGCAACCTCCGGACGGGCTGAGCTGCAGTGGCTGTGAAGATCCGCAGGCCAGCCCGGATACCACCACGGTGTACCTGCTGACCGTTACGGATGCCAACCGGTGCAAGCGGAGCGATACCGTGACCGTTCGGGTAATCGATGCTTGTGCCGAAGCCCTGATCTACGTGCCGAATACATTTACCCCGAACGGTGACGGCCGGAATGATCGCTTATATGTGCGGGCTTACGGCATCCAGCAGATCAACTATTTCCGTGTGTTCGACCGCTGGGGGAAACTGCTGTTCGAAACCAAAGACATCAGCCACGGGTGGGACGGCACCTACCTGGGCACACCGCTCGACCCGGCCGTGTTTGTGTATGAAGTGGAAGGCATCTGCCTGAACGGGGACCGTTTTGTCAAAACCGGAAACGTAGCCATCATCCGATGAGAAGGATATCCGCCATATCGCTCCTGCTGCTGGCCGGCTTCGCGCTGAAGGCCCAGGATATCCATTTCTCGCAGTTCATGGCGGCCCCGCAGCAGGTGAACCCGGCCATCACAGGCCTGTTTGAAGGCGACCTGCGCCTGAATGCCCATTACCGCAGCCAGTGGGGCAGCATTACGGTTCCCTACCGCACCCTGGCTGCCAGCGGTGACATGCAGATTACCAGCGGGCTTTTTGAAAACGATGTGGTCGGGGGCGGCCTGTTTATTTATTCCGACAAAGCCGGGGATATTGATTTCAGCACCAACCAGATCAACCTTTCGTTTGCCTATCATAAATCCCTTTCCGCTTATGCCAACCACTATTTGTCCGTGGGCTTTGTGGCGGGGATTGCCCAGCGCAGCGTGAACCCCTCTAAAATGACCTTCGACAATCAGTTCAACGGGATTGGTTTTGACCCGGATATCGGCATAGCCGACAATATTCCGTTAGGCACATACTTTTATTCGGATTTCGGGGCCGGGATTTCGTGGTATTACGGTTTCAGCGAGCACAACAAGGCATACGTTGGGGCTTCCGCGTTTCACCTGAATTCACCCAACCAGTCGTTTTACGAAGGGGTGGATGTGCCGCTCGACCGCAAGCAAATCGTGTATGCCGGAGGGGAAATCGCCCTTGGATACCGCTTTGCCCTGATGCCGCAGGCCGTGGTGATGGTGCAGGGGCCCCTGTCGCAGGTGCTGGCCGGGGCCATGTTCCAGGTGGACCTCGATCCCATAACGGGCAACATGACTCAGCAACTGGCAGCCGGTCTGTATAGCCGTTTCGGGGATGCCGTGATTGCGGTCATCCGCGTGAATTATGACCAGTGGAGTGCCGGTTTCAGCTACGATATCAACACCAGCAAGCTGACTTCGGCCACCTTCGGCCGGGGCGGCCCGGAACTGCATATTACTTACCTGGTGGACATTCCGGGATTCCGCGATACCAGGCAGCGGAGAATGAGCCCACAGTTCTGCCCGAAATTCTGAGTTGGGTTTTTGGCTTTTAGCTGTTAGGAGTGAGCTCAGCCTTCGCTAAAGATACGGCTGGTGAGCAGAGTGAACCTGGTTGCCGTCCGCCTGATCCCGGACGGTTGCCGCGCCTGCCTGCCAGCGGTATTTCCTTCTTCCTTCTAACTTCATCATTCGACATTCGTCATTCAACATTCATCATTCAGCCTTCGTCATTTTAAATTCATAATTCATTATTCGTCATTCGGCATTCAACATTCATCATTCCTGACAAGCCTGCGGGCTGCTTCAGCCTGTTCATGTTAGTTGGAAGTTGCAAACTTCCGGTCATCTGAAGGTTTAAGTTACGATTCGCTAAACTTTTGAGAGTCATTGGCTTTTGGTTATTGGGAGTGGGCTTATTGCCGTTTGCTTCAACCAATTTTGGCTTTTGGCCATGAGGTGTTAGTTGTTAGCTTTAGCCGGGTGCAGCAAGGACGGCAGGCGAAATCAATTTTGCTAAAGTTGCGATCCGCTGATAAGTGGCCGGGCGCGCGTTCGCGCGCCCGGCCGGCATAATTCTCTCTGGCTTAAGTTTGCTACGTAAGCCCGGAAAGGTTCAATGCCTGCGACATCAAAGATTTGTGCCTGTACAATTGCGTTCCGAAGGTGCGGTGCAAGGCACTTTCCTGTTTACTTGCTGCGTTCATCATTTATCACGCAGTATTTGATATTCCCATAAGGAAATACCAACTGGCAGCCGGGAATTTTTTACCGCTGGCACATTGCTTCCCGGCTTCCCACACAAATTGTGTATTTCTTTTTGTTCTCCGCTTGCCGATTTTCTAATTTTAACTGCATTTCCATTTAAAACCAATTCAACTGCATTTATGGGCCAAATGAAACGTGTTTACCTGTTCGGCAACGGGGCTGCCGAGGGGAATGCTTCTATGAAAGAATTACTGGGCGGCAAGGGCGCCAACCTGGCTGAAATGAACCTGATCGGGGTTCCGGTTCCGCCCGGATTTACCATTACCACCGCCACCTGCAACGAATATTTCCGGGAAGGCAAGGAGCGTGTGCTGGAACTGCTGAAATCGGAGGTCGAGAAAGGCATCCGGCACATTGAGCAAATCGTGGGAGCGGGTTTCGGTGACGCGGAAAACCCCTGCCTGGTTTCGGTTCGCTCAGGGGCCCCGGCTTCCATGCCGGGCATGATGGACACGGTGCTGAACCTGGGGCTCAACGATGCCTCAGTGGAAGGCATGGCTGCCAAAACAGGCAACGCCCGGGCCGCCTGGGATTCTTACCGCAGGTTCATGCAGATGTACGGGGAAGTGGTCATGGGCATGAAACCGGCCACCGACCAGGACATCAATCCCTTTGAAGAAATCATCGAGAAAAAGAAAGCCGAACGCGGCATACAGCTCGACACCGATTTCACGGTGGACGACCTGAAAGACCTGACGGTCGCTTTCCGGAAAATCATCGCTGAATCCACCGGGCGCGAATTCCCGCAGGACGCGCGCGAACAGCTGTGGAACGCCATTGTAGCGGTGTTTGACAGCTGGATGAACGAGCGGGCCATTGTGTACCGCAGGCTGAATAAAATCCCGTCCCACTGGGGCACGGCCGTGAACGTGCAGGCCATGGTGTTCGGCAACATGGGCAGCAATTCAGCCACGGGGGTGGCCTTCACCCGCGACCCCGCCACCGGGGAAAACGAATTCATGGGCGAATACCTGATTAACGCCCAGGGCGAGGACGTGGTGGCCGGCATCCGCACCCCGCAGCAGATTACCCTGGAAGGCTCCAGGCGCTGGGCGGCCATGTCGGGCATCAGCGAGGAAGAGCGCAGGAGCAAGTATCCTTCCCTGGAGGAAGCCATGCCGGACATTTACCGCGAACTCTACGAAGTGCAGCAGAAGCTGGAAAGGCATTACCGCGACATGCAGGACCTGGAATTCACCATCCAGGAGGGCAAACTCTGGGTGCTGCAGACCCGCACCGGCAAGCGCACCGGTGCTGCCATGGTGAAGATTGCCATGGATATGCTGGACGAAGGCCTGATTGACGAAAAAACGGCTCTTTTGCGGGTGCAGCCGGAGAAGCTCGATGAGCTGCTGCACTCGGTGTTTGATGCCGGCCCGCTGGCGAAGGCCGAGAAGCTGGCCAAAGGGCTGCCGGCATCCCCGGGGGCCGCTTCCGGGCAGATTGTGTTCAACGCGGCCGATGCCGAAGCCTGGGCCGCGAAAGGCCGGAAAGTCATCCTGGTTCGCATAGAGACCTCTCCCGAGGACATCAAGGGTATGACCGTGGCCGAGGGCATCCTGACCACCCGGGGCGGCATGACCTCCCATGCGGCCGTGGTGGCGCGCGGCATGGGCAAGTGCTGTGTGTCGGGAGCCGGCAGCCTGAAAGTGGATTACAAGGCCGAAACCATGGAAGCCAACGGGCAGGTCTTCCGCAAAGGCGACTGGATTTCGCTGAGCGGCTCGGACGGCTTTGTGTATGCCGGGCAGATACCCACCGTGGAGCCCGAGCTGACCGGTGATTTTGCCCGCATCATGGAACTGGCCGACCGGTACGCAAAGCTCAAAGTGCGCACCAATGCCGACACGCCCAAAGATTCGAAAACGGCCCGCGATTTCGGGGCACAGGGCATCGGGCTGTGCCGGACAGAGCACATGTTCTTCGAAGAAGAGCGCATCCGCATCGTGCGGGAAATGATCCTTGCGGATGACGAGGCCGGGAGGCGCAGGGCCCTCGACCGGCTGCTGCCCATCCAGCGCGGTGATTTTGAAGGCATTTTCAGCGCCATGCACGACCTGCCGGTCACCGTGCGCCTGCTGGATCCGCCCCTGCATGAATTCCTTCCGAAGGAACCGGACCAGCAAAAGGAACTGGCGGAAATCATGGGTGTTGACGCGGAAACCATCCGCCAGAAGGTGGAAGACCTCGCAGAGGTGAACCCCATGCTCGGACACCGGGGCTGCCGCCTGGGCAACACCTACCCGGAAATCACCGAAATGCAGACCCGGGCCATCCTTGAGGCAGCCATCAACCTGAAAAAGAAAGGAATTCGTGCCATACCGGAAATTATGATTCCCCTGACCGGGACGGCTGAAGAATACCACCGCCAGGAACTGGTGGTGCGCGAAACCGCCCGGAAGGTGATGGAAGAGCAGGGGGAAAGTATTGAATTCAAGGTGGGCACCATGATTGAAATACCGCGGGCGGCCCTCACGGCCGGGCAGATTGCCGGATATGCCGAATTCTTCTCGTTCGGCACCAACGACCTCACCCAAATGACCTACGGCTATTCCCGCGATGACATCGGCAAGTTCCTGCCTATTTACCTCGAAAAGGGCATCCTGGCCAACGATCCTTTCCAGACCATTGACCAGGAAGGCGTGGGCCGGCTGGTGGAGCTGGCCTGCAAGGAAGGGCGCCAGGCTCGCCCTGACTTGAAACTGGGCATCTGCGGGGAACACGGGGGCGACCCGGAATCCATCAGGTTCTTCCACCGCGTGGGGCTGGATTACGTGAGTTGCTCGCCTTTCCGCGTGCCCATCGCCCGGCTGGTGGCCGGTCAGGCGGCCGTCCTGGAAGAAAAAGGGTAAGGGCTCAGTCCCTGCGGGTCAGTTTCCAGCGGGTTTCCTCATCGCACAGGTCGCAGGCAGTCACCGGCTCGCCCCGGTGGAAATGCCTGTGGGTCTTGTGGCAGTTCTGGCATTCCACTTCACCGCTCACCGGGGCAGGTTCGCCCACCCGGAACCGCATCATGGCTTTTGCGGCACTGTAGGTCGAAACCAGGAAGGGAACGATAAAAGTCAGGGCGGCCTTCCATGCGCTGAAAGCCTGCCAGTCGGCCCGCAGCAGTTCACCGCCCTGGTTGATCAGGGTCAGCAAAGTGCCGACTACCAGGGCAACCGTAAGATTTTTGCCAACCACTTCTTTGCAGAAAGAAAGTTGCAGAAACAGTTTGGAAGAAGAGGAGGCCGTATGTCTGTTTTCGGAGGGCACGGTTTATATGGATAAGGGATTATCGCGTAACTTACGCCATCACAAATGATGAATCCAGGCTCCGCTGTTGATTTGCTCGCGGATGGCAGGCAGGGAATTCAGGGCCTCCTGTTCACTGTGGCTGGTAAATATGCCCACTCTCTGAAACCCATTGGGCGCTTGCAAAATATAAGCATCATAACCTTTTTGGGTGAGTTCCTGTTTCAATTGTTCCGCGTTCCTGGAACGGGTGAACGACCCGACCACAATATAATAGCCGGAGGGTGGGGAATAGGTAGCCAGTTCAGGCAGGGTGGCGGTATTGTCAATTACCGGTTCAGCCAGGATGCGGATCATGGCCGCCAGATAGGCGGTATCCGGAAAGGCCATTTGCAGGTTTTCGTCACCAAACAGGGCAGGAGCAGGCTGCTTGTAAGGCCGGTATTCCTGCAAGGCGCCCGTGTCGGGGCCGATGAGGTATTCCACGAACTGTGTGGCGCTCTGCCCGATGTTGCCGTTGTAGAGCCACAGCCCGGAAAACCCAACCAGCAGGGCCAGGACGGCTGCTACGGCAATGGTGCGGGCACGGGCCTGCATGGTGCGCACGGCCAGGTTGCGGCCGGTTTCCTTCACAGCCTTTACAGCCTTGCGCTGCTGCTGCCTGCGCAGCACGGGTTTCAGCGTAAGAACCGGCAGGCCGCAGGCCTCGGGCAAAAGGTTGCTAAGCTTGTCCTGCACAAAACGGATTTCACCTTCCGGGTCCAGGAAAAGCTTGCCCAGCCCGGGCAGCATGAGGATTTCGCGGTTGCGGATGATGCGGCTACAGTGGTTGCCGAAAGCAGTCACCCGGTTCATGGCTTCTTCCCAGGAAATTTGTTCGGTTTCCATCAAGCGCGAAGCCAGCAGGGTGTCGTTGCTGCGAAGGCCGGGATTGAACACCACGGTCTTGGACGGGGGAAAGATGGTGTGGTCAACCGGGTGGAGGCGGGCCGGGGCGTAACGGGCCACAAAACCCCCGAAACCGGGAATAATCACGCATTCCCGCGTCCGGAGCAGCTCCACTATGTGCGGAATCAGGTTCAACTAACGCCTTAGAAGTTCATAATCAGGCCGCCCATGGCATTAAAGCCATAACCGGGATAGCCGTACCACCGCTCGTGCCGGATGGAGGCCACATTGTTGACGTTAGCGAAAATATGAAAGCTGTCAGAGAATTTGTAGGTCGCGCCCAGGTTTATATCCACAACCCCTTTCAAAGTCGTGACCTGCCCGGACGGGCTGCGGGCAAATGTTTTGTTCAGGGCATAGACATCGGCTGAAAACCCGAGCTTTTCGTTCATCTGCCAGGTGGCGTTCAGGTTGCCTTTCAGGGTGGGCAGGTGCCAGGGTTGCACTTCATTTCGCAGCGAATAATTGTAAAAATCACCGGAAATCAACACCCGAAACTTCTCGTTGATGGCGTAAGACACTTCCCCGTGCATGTCGAGCATCACCGTGGCGGTGTCGTAAATGATGTCAAACCGCGAGGTGTCGGCCGCGTTGTTACGGAACAGGGGCAGGTAGTCGATGACTTTCTGGGAGAAATGCACGTCATACAACATGCGCTGGGAGGGACCTCCCTTGAAGCCCATGAAACGGTCCTGCACGCGCGAATTGCGGAACACCAGGGTGTCAGCCAGGAAGGGGTTCACGTCCGACAGGGTTTTGAGGTTGTTCTTCTCGATGCCGCCAAACCAGCCGCTGTAAAAAATGAGGGCCTTACCGATCAGCTCGCGCTGGAACACCACGTCCGGGAAGATGTAAAACCCGGCTTCATCCACGCCCCCGTTCAGCCCGATGCGCACATACCACACATCCTTGTTGAGGCGGTACCACGGGTTCACGCTGAGAATGGTGCGGTTCACCTTAGCCGTGTCGAAGGTGTAGCCCGTGTAGTCGAGCAGCAGGTTTACGCGCAGGTCGTTGCCGTCTTTGAATCGTTTGTTCAACATGCCCTTTACTATCGGATTAATTTCCCGGTGCTGGCGGATATCGAACAGGTAATTAAAGTCAAACCTTGCCAGGTAGTCGAACGAATAGCTGGTTTTCCGGGCATTGTTGATTTGGAAGGCCCCGTTGATAAAATGGTAGGTTTGCTTTACATCCCCGGCAGGCAGGGAAGTGTCCGTGTGGTTGTAACCGTAAAACCGCACGTTATCCTGGTTGTAATTTACTTCTCCCGAAAGGGCCACCTTGTCGATGTAGTACTGCACAAAGCCGTTGCTGCGCAGCTCGCTGTATGCCTGGTTCTCAATGCCGGCCGGTGCGTTGATAAACGATCCGTGCACGCCCCAGTTAAAGGAATTGGTTTTGTTGATATACTTCTGGTTGCGGCCGCTGTTTGCGTAAAAATCAATAAACGGCAGGGCTTTGTTGCCGGCTCCCACTTTGGCGTAAACATTTTTCAGCGGTTTAAGCGGCAGGGGTTTCATGGCTAAAGGCCGTACTTCAGGCGAGGAATAGGGCAGGTCCAGGCTGCGCGAAGGCAGGTTATAGGTTAAATCCGGTTTTTCAAAGGTAGCCTCCGGAATCTGCGGGTTGAAACGCATTTTTACGGCATCGGCCAGGATGGGCTTGTAGTTCTGGATAATGTTAATCTGCTCATTTCCGCCCTGTCCGTCATCCTGCGCATTGAGTGCCTGCGTGGCAATAGTCAGGGCAATCAGTAAAATATATTTCGTTCCGTTCATGTTTGGCTGTTGCTTAGTTTATTCGTTATCCGGGAATGACAGGCTGTCGCTGTCGCTTTTGATCCTGGATTTTTCTCCCAGTTTCCTTTTAACTATGTCCAGTTTCTCCTTCGCCTCGTTCAGCAATGTCTGATTCCCGTTGTAATTGTTCACGATACTTTCCAGCGTGGCTTTGGCCTGGTACAGCTCTTCATTTTCTACCGCGATATCCGCAATGAGGATATAGGTTTTCACCAGCCAGTATTCATAGCCGGAATAGTTTTTCAGGACTTCATCGCAGTTGGCCGAAGCCATGTCCAGGTTACCCTGCCTGAAATACATCAGCGCGGTAAGGTATTTGGCTTCAGCCGCTTTTTCGCTGCTGGTTTGCTGGGCCGTTTGCGTGAACTCAATGATCGCTTTTTCATAATCACCGTTTTGGTAGGCCACTTTGCCGAGGTAGTAGTGGGCGTCCACCACGTTTTCCGGTGTGGATTGCGCATCGGCAAGCACCTGCTTGGCGTAACGCACCACGTCATTCAGGCGGCCGGTTTCCCAACCAGTAAACATCAGTCCGCTCAGGGCATCCTGTCGGTTTTCCTTCAGGGAAGCAATGCTGAGCAGCTTCCGGTAATACAGGAAGGCCTTGTCGTAATCCTTCAGAAGGTAATGCCTGATTTTGGCCGCCCGGAGGAAAGACACTTCGGAATAGGAGGTGATCCTGGGATAGTTGATCACGTACTCATAGTCTTTCAGGGCATCCGCATAGGCTTTTTCCCGGTCCAGGCAGTCGGCCCGGTAATAGTGGGCCGTGAGGGCAAAATAACCGTCCGGGAAACGGTTCAGGTATTTGCCCAGCTCTTTTTTGGCTTTTCCGCAGTCCCCTTCGAAATAGTATTTTTCAGCGGCCTTGAACAACACCGTGTCCTGTTCGGATAAACTGGCCCCGGGCGTGTTGTCATACCAATCGGTGCGGCCGGTTTCGATGGCGATTTCCTTGATCCGGTCCAGCGCTTCTTCCGCTTCCGGTGTGTTTGGGTAGTCGGTGGCTACCTGCTGATAATAGGCCACTGATTTGGCGTTATTGTTCATGTTATAATAAATCAGTCCCAGTTTAAGCAGGGACTGAACGACATACAGGCTGTTTTTCTGTTTGTCCATTAATTCTTCAAACCCGGCAATGGCCCTTGTGTACTGGTTTTGAATCAGGTAGGTGTTGGCCTTCTGGTAAAGGGCGTCATCGTAGTAAATACTGTTCGGGTATTTGCTGGTGATCTGCTCCATGGCCTGTATCTTGCCTTCGGGCTTGTTCATCAGCCCGAGCAGCATGCCTTTCTGGAAATAGGCGTAATCGGTGCCGGGGTAGTTGTTGCGGATCACTTCATTGTAGCTGTCGAGCGCGTCCTGGCGCTTGTTGAGGATGAACTGGCAGTCGGCCGTGCGGAGAATGAGGTCGGGCACCACCTTCTGGCGCACGTTGCGGTAGGCCGCCTGGCCGGGGAAACGGCCGAAAGCGCTCCGGCTCCTGGCGAAGTTTGACAAGGCGCTGGCGTATTTTTCCGTTTTCATGTATACATAACCCAGTCCATAATAGGCGGTGGCTTTGGAGGATTCCGGGGGCAGGGTGTTGTTCCCTGCCAATCCCAGGAACTTATTGTAACTGCGAATGGCCTGCTGGTAATTCCCTTTGCTCAGTTCCATTTCCGCGATCCAGTAATAACATTGTGCTTCAATGGCCGGATCCAGCGGGTACTGAACCGATTTGAGGAACATTTTCCGGGCTTCCGCGTAATTTTTGTCGTTATACAATTCAACACCCCGGTAATAAGCAACAAGCTGATACGCCTCCTTGATTTTGGGCGTTTTGTCCGGAAGCGATTCGATGGTTTCTATCGCGTCCTTGTAATTATGCGAACTGATCAGAATGTCTGTCAGCAATTCACTGGCTTCTGTCCGGTATTGTGAACTGGGAAACTCCGATAAAAAAGCATTCACCGACCGGATAGCCACATCGCCATAACCCATTTCGTAGGAGAGCTTCGCGTAGTTAAACAGGGCGTGTTCCTTAATGAACAAATCATAATCTTCCTGCGAAGCCTCCATAAGCGGGAGCCGGGCTTTGGCTTTGTTGCCGGTTTCCAGGTAGCACAGGCCGAGCAGGTACATGGCGTTTTGTCCCAGGCTGTCATTCTGCTGGTTCAGCTCCTTGAAATTATCAATGGCTTTTTCGTAATTCCCGGTTTTATACTGGCAGTAGGCCAGCTGGTAAATATCCTCCTTCTCCATTTTCCTGACATGGCCGGCATAATATTCCAGGTAGGGCAGGGCCTCTTCATATTCGCCTTTCTCGAAGTAAGCTTTTCCGACCAGCTGGTTGATTTCGGTGAAATATTTCAGCCGGTTGGTTTCCCTGATCTTCGGCACCGCGTAATCCAGTAGATGGTCGACTTTCCCCTGCTGGTAATAAATGGAAGCAATGTAAAAGGGAACCACCTGGCCGAAATAATTGGATTCTCCGGCTTTTTTCAGGTTTTCGAGGGCGGCATCGTATTTCCCTTCCTGGTAAAGGATGTAGCCGTAATAGTAGTGGGCCGGGTAGAAGTATTTTTCAGAATCCTTGACATCGGCAAACAGCCGTTTGCTTTTCCGGAAATCTTTCTTGAAAAAATAATCATACCCGAGCATGAACTTGTAATCCAGCATCTGGGCCGGGTCAAGGTCAAAGATGTCGACCTGCTCGAATTGTTCAATGGAACGGGAATATTTTTTCTTGAAGTAATAATGCCGGCCAAGGTAGAAACGGGCGAGGTTGCTTTTGCTGTGGCTTGGGTTTTGCCTTAAAAAATCGGTCAGCAGTTTTTCACCGTCCGGGTTTAGCAATTCCATGGCGGAAATGGCCTGGTAATACTGGGCATTGGTCCGGATGCTGACGATATCGGGGTCGGTGGCTCTACGGGTTTCCTGCAATAATTCGTCAAATACTTTCCGGGCGCTTACAAAATGCTGCTGGTCAAACAGTTCAACTCCTTCGTGGTAGCGCCTGTTCAGGTCGTGAAACCACTCTGTTTCCTGCGCTTGAACCATAAAACCTGCTGTAAGCAGGTATACCCATAGCATACTCTTCCAGGCGATTTTCATGGTTTCAAAAGTAGTTTAAATAAAAAGCGGGATCAGAATGAAAAATTAACACCAATGCTCGGAATGATTGGTAATTGGTTCACTCTTTCGTATCTAACTCGGTCGAAATAAAAAATATTGTTCCGGTTATACACATTGGCCACGCTGGCGAGCACTTCCATGGTGTTGTGCGGGCCAAATTTTATGATGCGCTTCAGGGATATGTCGAGGCGATGGTACCAGGGCAGCCTCCCTGCATTGATTTTGTCCTCGTAGATGATTCCCATCTGCCCGTTGGTGTTCAGGTAATCGGTGCTTACGCCATCCAGGAAATTGATCTCCTCATAAAATCCCTGTGTCCTTGTAAAGGGGAAACCCGAACCCAGGTTCCACCGGGCATTAGCCTCCCACCGGTTTCCCTCGCCAAACGTCCAGGATGCCAGCAGGTTCATGTTGTGCCTCCGGTCGTAATGAGTCGGATAAACCTGTTCCCCGTCATACCGGGTCACCCAGGCCAGGGAATAGGTAGCCCAAAGAAAGAGATGCTCCGTTTCGTAGCGACCGAGGAAGTCGATGCCGTAGGCCTTGCCGGTTTCAATCATGAAATCCGGGTCGTGTATAAAGGTCTTCCTGCGGTTAATATTGATGAGCTGTGTGAAATCCTTGTAGTAGCCCTCCACGTTCAAATCAAGGCGGGAAAGAGCGTCCCATTCCATGCCGAACACTGTTTGCCACGATTTCTGAAGCTTGTGATTGGCCACGCTGCCGTCTACTGTTTTCAGTTCTTCCTCAGGACCGGACAGGAAACCGGTAAACAGGTTCACTACATCGCGATCGCTTTTCGTGCTGATCAGGTTTTGCGAGTAAATGCCTGTCGACATTTTCAGACGGACGGATTCCGTGATGTTGTATTTGAGAGCCAGGCGGGGCTCCAGCGAGAGGTTAAACAAGGAAGCATAATATTGCATGCGGAATCCCGGGTTGAAAACCCAGCGGTTGGTAAACTTTCTGAAGTCAATATATCCCCCGGCTTCGGTGGTGTTCTGATTCTGCTCATACTTTAAGCCGAGTAAGTTAAAAAACTGAAACTCAGTACGAAAACCGTTAATGTCCACACCATATTTCAAACGGCTGTTGTTGCGGTAGAAATAGGTGAAATCCATCCCCAGGTTAAAGCCACCGATGGAAGAATGCCGGGGTTTCTGGTCGGCTTCCTGCATGTTGAGGTCATAGTTTGAATAGACCAGGTTGCCGCTGATGAGCACCTTGGATTGTTCGGGCACAATCACAAAATGGCTGCCCACCCCGGTGGCCACCCAGTTGATTCTGGCTATGGGGGTGAAGTTCACGTTATCCGCGTAATTAAAGGCTGAAATGTCGAAACGGGAACCGTTGCCCGAGTGGAATGCCAGTTTGCCATACAGGTCTGTGAAAGTGTAAGGGAGAATACGCCCTCCATTCCCCGGAATTTCATTTACATAGGGATAAATAGCCGGAGCTGTCTGCTCCAGGTAAGAATGCTTTCCTGTCAGGATATAAGTTATGGATGAACCATTGGGTTTTAGTTTGGAGATAGGTCCTTCGATGAGAACTTTTGAAAGGAAGGGGCTGGCCGAAACCATACCGGTGGTACGCTGGGGGTTTCCGTCACGGGTTTCCACGTCCACTACTGCGGAAATACGCCCGCCATATTCCGCGCCAAACCCACCGGTTAAAACTTTTACCCGCCTGATGATTTCGGTTTCGTATACCGAGAAAAGCCCGATGGAATGAAAAGCATTGTACAAAGTCATTCCGTCCAGCAGGATCTTGTTATGTACCGGGGCCCCGCCACGGATGTACAACTGGCCGCCCTGGTCGCCTGAAGAAACCACGCCCGGAAGTATAGTCAGGTACTGGGCCAGGTCGGCTTCTCCGCCAATGGTGGGAATGCGCTTTATATCCTCCGCATTGATCTTTATCTGGCTGACGTTTACCTCCTGCAAACGATCCTGCCTCCGGCTTTCTACAATCACCTTTTCGAGTTCTACGTTAACCCGTGAAAGGAATATTTGCCGGGTAAGTACTTCGCCCGCGTGCAATTCAATCGGAATTCTCACCGTATCGTATCCCACACTGGTTGAAACCAGGAAATAGGAACCCGGTTTCAGGTTGGTCAGTGAATAATAACCATGCTCGTCCGTGGCGGTTCCAATGGTAGTGCCTTCGAGAAAAACATTGGTAAACATAACCGGTTCGCCTGATTCACGGTTATAGACAAATCCCCGGACGGTGGCATTCTGGCTATGCAGTGAGGCCACAACAATAGTCATCAGCAATAACAGCGAGGCAATTCTGCGCATTCCGTACCGGTTTCAGAAATTGAAGGCTCAAAGTAAATCAATTCGAAAGATATATGGTTTGCGGTGGTGTTAAAAAAGTGTAAAAGGCTTACCAGTTTATCGGCCCGGCTCCCTCCCGGATGATTACCGCTTCGTCCCCGGTCAGGTCGGCAATGGTGGTGGGCTGGTTGCCTGCCGAACCGCAACGGATGACCATATCCACCTCATGTCCGAACTGTTCATTGATTTCTTCCGAGTCGGTGAGGTAATCTATGATCTCATCTTCGGCATGCAATGAAGTGTTAACCAGTGGTCTTCCCAGTTCTTCAACTATCATCCGTGGCAGCGGGGTGCCGGGGATACGGATGCCAACGGTTGACTTTTTTTGGCCCAGCAGGTTCCTGACTTCCCGGTTGGCTTCAAGGATGAAGGTATAAGGCCCAGGGAGGCAACGATTCAGAATGCGGAAAACCTGCCGGCTGAACTGGCGGGTGTATTCCGAAATCATCTGGATATCGCTGCAAATCAGGGAGAATTTTGCTTTTCCCGGCTGGATTTTTTTGATCCGGGCCAGCCGCTGTATGGCCTTCCGGTTCGACAGGTCGCAGGCATATCCATATACCGAATCGGTGGGATAAAGGATAATACCTCCGTTACGAAGGCAATCGGTAATCATGTGGATTTTCCTGGTTTCAGGATTCTCCGGGTGAAGGGTAAGAAACATATTTAATCCCAAAAGGAATTATTGAACAGCGGCATTCACAAGTTCAGCCGCTTCCCGGAGCAGGATGGCCGACTGAACCTTCAACCCGGATTCATCGATTATTTCCTTGGCAATTTCCGCATTGGTGCCCTGCAGGCGTACGATAATTGGAATGTTGATCTCACCGATTTTCCGGTAAGCTTCAATCACGCCTTTAGCCACGCGGTCGCAGCGCACGATGCCTCCGAAAATGTTTACCAGGATAGCCTTTACGTTGGGGTCTTTCATGATGATGCGGAAGCCGGCTTCCACGGTTTCGGGCGAGGCGGCCCCGCCCACGTCCAGGAAGTTGGCGGGCGAACCTCCGGCCAGCTTGATCATATCCATGGTTGCCATGGCCAGGCCGGCCCCGTTCACCATGCAGCCCACGTTTCCGTCCAGCTTGATAAAATTCAGGTTGTACTCACTGGCTTCCAGTTCAGCAGGGTCTTCTTCCGTTTTGTCGCGCATGGCAGCCAGGTCCGGATGCCGGTACAACGCATTGTTGTCCAGGTTTACTTTGGCATCTACAGCCAGGATTTTGTTGTCTGATGTTTTCAGCACGGGATTAATCTCGAACAAGCTGGCATCTGTTCCGGTATAGGCTTTATACAGGTTGGTAACGAATTTTACCATGTTTTTGAAGGCCTGGCCGCTCAATCCCAGGTTAAAAGCAATTTTGCGCGCCTGGAAAGGAAGCAGGCCTGTACCCGGATCCACATATTCCTTAAATATTTTTTCCGGGGTTCTCTCGGCAACCACTTCTATTTCCATACCGCCTTCCGTGGAATACATCACTACATTCCGGCCCCGCCCGCGGTCCATCAGGATGCTCATGTAAAACTCTTCTTTCTCGGCTTCGCCCGGATAATACACATCCTGGGCGATGAGCACCTTGTGCACCACCTTGCCTTTCGGGCCGGTTTGCTTGGTAACCAGGGTCATGCCAAGGATCTGGCCGGATATTTCCCTGAGTTCATCAAGGCTTTTTGCCAGTTTAACGCCTCCGCCTTTACCACGCCCACCGGCATGAATTTGCGCTTTGATAACCCACCACGAAGTTCCTGTTTCTTCCTGAAGTTTTTTGGCTGCCTCCACAGCGTCTTCCACCGTATCAACAGCAATCCCTTCCTGGATAGCCACTCCGTATCGTTTGAGGATCTCTTTGCCCTGGTATTCGTGTATATTCATGCTTAGTTTGGATTAATAGCCTGAAAAAATCGCCTAAAATTAGGAGTAAATTGGCTGATTTGAAAAGCAGTGAAGAAAAAATACGCTAACCGCGGGTGCGAAAATTTATACCTTTGTTCAACTCCTCTGTGGCAACATGATCAAAGCCAGTGATATACACAAGTCTTACGGCAACCTGAAGGTGCTGAAAGGCATCGACCTGGAAATAAAAAAAGGCGAGGTCGTCTGCCTGGTTGGGGCTTCCGGGGCAGGCAAAAGCACCTTGCTGCACATCCTCGGCACCCTGGATACCTTCGACCGGGGCAAGGTGGTTCTTGACGAACAGGATATCAGCTTGTTAAGCGGAAAGGTGTTATCCCGCTTCCGGAACCGGCATATCGGTTTTGTGTTCCAGTTTCACCATTTGCTTCCTGAGTTTACGGCTTTTGAAAACATTTGCATCCCGGGGTATATCGGGAAGTTCCCGGATAGGAAAGTCAGGGACCGGGCCCATGAATTACTGGCTTTTTTTAAGCTAGAAGACCGGGCCAATCATAAGCCGGGACAATTGTCAGGAGGGGAGCAGCAACGGGTGGCTGTTGCCAGGGCCCTGGTCAATCAGCCTGATGTGATCCTGGCCGATGAACCCAGCGGAAATCTGGATTCAAAAAACGCGCTCGAACTTCACAAACTGTTCTTTACCTTGCGCGACACCTTCGGGCAAACCTTCCTGATCGCCACACACAACGAACAACTGGCCCGCATGGCCGACCGAATTCTGCGCATCCAGGATGGGCGGATCACTGTTTGATAACCCGAAAAACCCGGGTTTCATTACCAGTAATTATCTGAATAAAATATACACCCCTGGGCAAGCCGGAGGTAGAGAGCGTGTAAACAGGATTCAATTCAGAATCAAACACGCATGAAGATACTTTGCGGCCAAGCACATTGATGATGTCTACATGAATTTCCCGGTTTTGGAAGGAATTACCATGCTGAATGCTAAGAAAATCGTCAAATGGATTGGGAAAGACCGTAATAGCAGAAGAAATTGGTTGGCCTTTTATTTGGGTTAAGCCCAGCACATATATCGCTCCGTCTGCATTTTCCTGTTTGAGACGGTAATACAAAGCCCCTTTTGGCGCATTTGCATCGTTAAAGTAATATTCTGTTCCGGATGCAATCACTTGTCCGGTGTTTTTGTTGACCCTTCCGGCCGGGGAAAAATGGATACCATCGGCCGACCGTTCCAGCAGGTAGGAGCTAATATTTTCTTCATAAGCTGTTTTCCAGTGCAGGGTTATCGATCCGTCCGGCAGCCGTTGTCCATTAAATTGAATTAGTTGAACGGGTAATAATGCCGTGGCAGTAACAGAAATATTGTCTATGAACAGGTTATTTCCATAGTCGTTGACTGATACGAATTTCAGGCGGATGGTATTGCCGGTATAGGAATTGAGGTCAATGGTTTCAGTACGCCAGTGTGAAGAAGAGGTAGGGAACCACGAAGTGGACTGATTGCCCACGGTGGAAAGCGCACTGCCTGATTTATTATAAATAGTATTCGAATATGTATTACCGCAATCGGTGGATAGCTTTACCTGCAAGCCATCATTGGTAGTTGCATCATACCTTGCGTATGCCACATCAAAGGTAAGGGTTGCGGTATTGGCACCGGTCAGGTCAATGGCAGGACTGATGAGTTCATCCTTCTGGCCGGAGGGTGAGCTATAGTTGTAAAAATACAGAAAAGCCGCACTGGTGGTATCGTTCTGACTTCCGGTCAGGTGGCTCACTTCCCGCCAGGTATAGCAATCGTTATTCAGGTCGTTCACTGTCCAATTGTCCGGGGTAAACTGGTTGCCATCAAAATTTTCTGTCCAGGTGGTGGATGCCCCGGTAGTGTATTCAAAATGGGCAGTAAAGGCCGTATCGTTGGTGGTATTGCCATCCGTGCTGCCGTTGGGAGAGGATGTCCAGGCGTTGAACGTGTGGGTACCGCTTGTTACGGTTATGGATGATAAAGTGACGGTGGCGGTATTTCCTGTGCTGATTGGTCCGCCACTCCAGGTGTAAGTGTTTACCGTGCCATTGTCGACCCGGTAATGGATGGTAGCCGAAGTAAGGTTGCTCGTACCGTAATTTTTCAGTTTCACCTGCGGTGTAATGCTGGACGAACAGTAATCTATGACGGGAGTTATGATTTCGGAAATTCCGGCATCATTGCTGACAGGAGTGGTCAGAGCCGGAGAGGTAAGGAGTGAATTCCTCCGTATGCAATTTTCCAGAACGGTACGCATACGGGTTGTCTGGTCAAGGGTAAAAATATTCATACAAGTGTCATTCGTATAATCCATGTAGTTTTCGATCATATCGGTTGAGCTGCAGGAAATGGTACCGGTAGGGCAACCGTAATTGGCTGCCGCAGCCCATGGAGTGTCGCCACAGAAGTCATCTACGCTGCAGTTTCCATCACCCCAGATATGCCTTAAGCCCAGCCAATGGCCCACTTCGTGGGTGGCTGTGCGCCCTTTATCGTAAGGAGGCGATAAAACCGGGAAAGTACCTTTGTCGCTCGAACCAAAATATTGATAACCGATAACCACTCCATCCGTACTGGCAGCTCCTTCATCACAATCAAACCCTGCCAGCGAAGAATAGGAAGGGAATTGGGCGTAACCGAGTATTCCACCGCTCAAATCGGTTACCCAGATATTAAAATATTGGTTCGGATCCCAATAGGTAGCCGGCTTGATGACTGCGTCCACATAGCTTGTTGTATAAGGTGGCGCGCTCCATCCGTTGCTGTTGCGATCCACACGGTCCACTCCATTGGATGAAGCGCCAGACGGTGTCCGTTTGGCCAGAACAAATTCAATTTTGGTATCTGCCCCTACCGGGTTCGAATTATAACCCGGGGTACCGCTTTTTTTCCGGTAGTCTTCGTTCAGCACATCAATCTGCGACTGGATTTGCGCCAGGCTGATATTACGTCCGCTCCCTACACTTTCTCCGTTATGGACCACATGGACCACCACCGGAATCACATAAACATCCTGTGGTCCACGCTGATATTGGTGGCCTTCCCGGATGCGTTTTTGCAGCCACGATTCAAATTCGGCCAGGGTCCCGAGTTTGGGGTTAGCCGCGCGCAACATGCTGTCCGTTTCCATGGTGTAGCAGCGAACCAGTTGATTTTGTCCGGGCAATATCCGTGAAGAGAAAATTGAAACAAGGGCCAGGCATAACGACACCATCAGCCCCTTAGTGGAAATCGTGGCGCTCATTTCAGGTAGATTAATGGTTCAATCGTAAATTACGAAATCCCGCTTCTTTACGGGAACACGAAAAAAAATGTTTTTAGTGTAAATGGAATGAATTAAGAGCCTGTGGCAATCAGCAGGTTTACATCAGTGTATTTTATACCATACAGCTCGCCTATATGCGCATTGGTCAGGCAGCCTTTATACATATACACCCCATTTCTGCCATAGGTAACTTGCTCCAAATAGGGGTCGAGCCCGCCATAGTCGCTGATAGTCATTAAAATGGGATGAAGGATATTGCTGATAGCCGCGGAAGCGGATTTGGGCACCCTGGACGGAATGTTTGGCACGCAGTAATGAATGATATCGTATTTCCTGAAAACCGGGTGTTCATGAGTGGTGACTTCTGATGTTTCAAAACAACCGCCCTGGTCAATGCTGACATCAATGATCACAGAGCCGGGTTTCATGTTTTGCACCATCTCTTCTGTTACGAGGATAGGGGTCCGGCCGGCTCCGCTGTGAACCGCTCCGATCGCGACATCCGCACGGCTTAATTCTTCCATGAGGCGGTCGGGGTTAAATACGGAAGTGGCCAGCCTGGTGCCTACGTGGTTCTGGACCCGCATTAACTTGTACAGGTTGTTGTCGAACAGTTTAACCGTAGCGCCCAGTCCCAGCGCAGCGCGGGTGGCAAATTCACCGACAATGCCCGCGCCAAGGATTACGACCCGGGCCGGGGAAACTCCGGTAAGCCCGCCCAGGAGTATGCCTTTGCCGCCAAAAGGCTTGCTCAGGTAATTGGAAGCGATCATAATCGAAGTGCTGCCGGCTATTTCGCTCATGCTTCGCACAATCGGGAAGGATTTGGAAGCATCGCGGATATATTCAAAAGCCAGGGCAGTCACTTTTTTCTTTAACATCCCTTCCAGCACCTCCCTTTTCAGGGTTGGCAGCTGGATGGGCGAAATCAGGATCTGGCTGGGTTTCAGCAAGGGGATTTCCTGGCTGTCGGGCGGTGTGACTTTCAATACAATCTGGGCGTCATAGATTTTTTCATGGTCAGAGGAAATCTCAGCCCCGGCCTCGGCATAGGCGCGGTCTTCATAACTGGCTTCCACACCGGCTCCGCTTTCAATAATTACCCGGTGGCCGTTGTTTACTAAAATGCTGACCCCGACAGGGGTTAATGGAACCCTTCGCTCCAGGTGGGTGCTGTCTTTTGGGATACCAATAAAAAGTTTTTTGGAATGCTGGCCGATATAGGCCGGTTTCTCCAGGGTCTGATAACCAATCTGCTCCTGGAATTCCTTTTTTTCGGATGGTTTCTGTTCAGTCATTGCATTGAATGAAAATATCCCGGTTGTAATCCGGAGTGGTATTTATTTTTATTCGCACTTTAACGGTTTCGGGAGGAAGCATCCCTTCAATAATCTCCGGCCATTCGATAAAGCAGTAATGTTGTCCATCGAGATATTCTTCAATACCAATTTCTATGGCCTCTTCCGGTTTATTGATACGGTACATATCCAGATGGTAAATATCCTCTCTCCCCCGGTATACGTTGGCTATAGCAAAAGTTGGGCTTGAAAGCTCATCTTCCGCTCCCAGTTCCCTGCACAATGCTTTGATAAGGGTTGTTTTTCCCGTACCAAGATTACCGTAAAATGCAAAAATTTTCCGATTTTGGCAAGTATTCAGGATTTTTTTTGCCACATCCGGCAGGTCCCGGAGACCGATCTCCTTCCATTCAATTTCCATAGGATTACCTTGGACTCAACTCAATGTATGGTATGAGCATTTCTTCCAAAGATATGCCGCCATGCTGAAAAGTATTCCTGTAATAGTTCACATAGTAATTGTAATTGTTCGGGTAAACGAAATACTTGTCCTCGCGGGCAAAAATAAAAGATGAGCTTACATGCTGCTTTGGCAATCCGGCTTCTTCCGGGTGTTTTACTGCAAAGACATCTTTGGGGTCATATTGAAGGTTCTTGCCGGTTTTATACCGGAGGTTGGAGGTTGTATTCCGGTCGCCAATCACCTTGCTGGGGCTTTGCACGCGGATAGTCCCGTGGTCAGTGGTAATAATAAGCCGGATTTTTTTTTCAGCCAGTTTTTTTAACCCTGCCCAAAGCGGGCTATGCTTAAACCAGCTCAATGTTATGGAACGGTAAGCCGCTTCGTTGCCGGCCAGTTCCCGAAGTATGCCTTTTTCCGTCCGGGCATGCGACATCAGGTCGACAAAATTGTAAATCACTACACTTAAATCGCTGCTGAGCATATTATGCATTTCGTTTTCCAGGTCGGAGCCTCCTTCCCATGTAGTGATTTTTGTGTAGCGGGTTCTTGCATCCACCCGCATCCTGGCCAGCAGGTTCAAAAGCAATTCTTCTTCTTTTTGGTTCTTCCCTTCTTCCGATTCGTCATCAATCCAGTATCCGGGATATTCCTGCCTGATCCGGGCCGGCAGCATGCCGGCAAATATGGCGTTGCGGCTGTACTGCGTGCAGGTGGGGAGAATACTGTAAAATAATTCTTCCTTTTCCACCCGGTAATAATGGTTCAGGAGGGGTTCAATCACCTTCCATTGGTCAAAGCGCAGGTTGTCAATCAATAAAAACAGGGTGGGTTTCTGCTTGCCGATGCCCGGGAGTACATAATTTTTCAGCAGGGTATGCGACATCACAGGTACTTCTTCCCGCCCGTTGATCCAATCCAGGTAGTGCCCCTGGATGAATTTGAAAAACTCGCGGTTGGCTTCAGCCTTTTGCTGCAGGAAAACCTCCTTCATTTGTTCACTTTCCGACCGTTCCAGGTTGAGCTCCCAATAGACCAGCTTTCGATAAATATCTGCCCAGCCCTTATAATCCTGTTGCTCCTGGAGCGCCATAAAAATCTGGCGGAATTCCTGCTGGTAAGCCAGCGAGGTTTTTTCCCGGATCAGGCGCTGGTTATCAATGATTTTTTTGATGCTGAGCAACACCTGTTTAGGCTTCACCGGTTTGATCAGGTAATCCTCAATCTGGCCGCCAATGGCCTCGTCCATTATGTTTTCCTCCTCGCTTTTGGTGATCATTACTACGGGCAGGGTAGGGGATTCGGTTTTGATACGGCTGAGGGTTTCCAGGCCGGAGAGACCCGGCATATGTTCATCGAGGAACACCAGGTCGTAATCTTCTTTCCGGCATTTTTCAATGGCATCCACTCCGTTGGTGGCAATTTCCACATCATATCCTTTATCCTGCAGGAACATGACCTGCGCTTTCAGCAAGTCTATCTCATCATCCACCCAAAGTATTTTGATTGCGCTCATATTTTCTGTCTAAATTTGTTCCAAATTAACGGAATAAGCCCGATGTTTGGGTCATCTGGCGGATGCTCTATGAGGAATAAACGTAAAATTGTCAACGATCCGGTTTACGGTTTTGTTACTATTCCAACTGAATTAATTTTTGACCTGGTTGAGCACCCGGTCGTCCAGCGCCTGAGGCGCATCATGCAACTGGGTTTGACCCATTTGGTATACCCGGGAGCGCGGCATACCAGATTGTCTCATGCCATTGGCGCCATGCACCTGATGGGCCGGGCCATTAACGTGTTGCGGCAAAAAGATATCCCAATATCTGAAGCGGAATGGGAAGGTGCCCTGGCAGCTATTTTACTTCATGATGTGGGGCACGGGCCGTTTAGCCATGCCCTTGAAAGGGCTGTTATAGAATCGGTGCCTCATGAAATGCTCTCTTTGCGCATTATGGAGGCCCTGAACCAGGAATTTCACGGGAAACTCGATGTGGCTATTGAGATATTCCGGGGGCAGTATCCCAAAAAATTCCTCAGCCAGCTGGTGGCCGGGCAGTTGGATGTGGACCGGCTGGATTACCTGATGCGCGACAGCTTTTACAGTGGCGTTTCAGAAGGCATTATCGGTTACGACCGAATCCTGAAAATGCTCCATGTATCGGACGGACAGCTGGTGGTGGAATCGAAAGCCATTTATTCGATCGAGAAATTTATCGTTGCCCGCAGGATCATGTACTGGCAGGTTTACCTCCATAAAACCGTTTTGGCAGCTGAACAAATGCTGGTAAACGCCCTGAAAAGGGCCAGGGAACTGGTCCGGAATAACATTCAGGTTCCTGCTTCGGAGCCATTTCACTGGTTTCTGGCCAATACGGTAAAACTGGAAGATTTTGTGGCGGATAGTATTGCCATGCGAAATTTTGCCATTTTGGATGATGTGGATATTGTATCCACCCTTAAGAGCTGGATGAATCATCCGGATACCGTATTAAGCCGTTTGAGCCGGGGGTTGGTAAACCGGAAATTGCTGAAAATCTCATTGCGGAACCAGGCATATGCCGGAGAAGTGATTAAAGATATGCAGGCACAGCTGGCCCGGGACTGGAAAATCAACAGGGAGGAAGCTTCCTGGTTCGTTTTCCAGCGCAGTACTTCCAATAACGCTTACAACCGTGCAGCGGAAAAAATCAACATTTTAAATAAGGACGGAAGTTTGCAGGATATAGCGGAAGCTTCGGACCAGTTAAATATCAGCTTCTTAAGCCAGCCTGTTGTAAAGTATTATCTTTGCTATCCTGCTCATCTTTCCGAAAGGATTCAGAAAATATGAAAATCACGGCCGGGGAATTAAGTAAACAGTTGGATGGCGAATTAACGGGCGATCCATCGGTAATCATTACCCATCCGGACAAAATTGAAACGGCCGGGAAAGGGGCGGTTGCCTTTCTGGCCAACCCGAAATATGAAAAATATCTGTTAACTTCTGAAGCTTCCCTGATACTGGTAAGCCCTGGGACTGAGCTTCCGGCTTCCTCCCCGTGCGCGTTTTTAAAGGTTGAGGATCCGTACTTGGCTTTTGCCCGGGTGCTGGCAATGTTTGCTCCGTCCGCAGCGCCATCGCCAGGCCGGGAAAATCCGGTATTCATTCATCCGGAGGCTGATGTAGGTAAAAATGTCTATATAGGCGCTTTTGCCTGGATCGGCAAAGGAGCCAAAGTACTGAATGGCGCAAGGATTTTCCCGCAGGTGTATATCGGTGAACAGGCGGTTATCGGGGAAAATACGATACTGTATCCCGGGGTAAAGATTTACCGCGACTGCCGTGTTGGCCGGGATTGTATCATTCATGCCGGTACCGTTATCGGGTCGGATGGGTTTGGATATGCGCCTGATACCTCCGGAAAGTTCCTGAAAATCCCGCAAACAGGCAATGTGGTAATTG
Organism: uncultured Chitinophagales bacterium; assembly: GCA_964422925.1. Classification (GTDB taxonomy): domain Bacteria; phylum Bacteroidota; class Bacteroidia; order Chitinophagales; family S012-47; genus CAYRDC01. The sequence goes on from CAYRDC010000003.1 coordinate 108,363, forward strand.
AGGAAGAAGTGGAAATTGGTGCCAATTGCACTATTGACCGTGCGGTTATGGGTTCCACCATAATTCATCGCGGTACCAAGATTGACAACCTGGTGCAGATCGCGCACAATGTGGAGATCGGAACCGATTCAGCCATTGCCGCCCAGGTGGGCATTTCCGGCAGTACGCGGCTGGGCTGTTCGGTCAGGGTAGGAGGGCAGGCCGGCTTTGTGGGGCACATCACCGTAGCAGACCGTACGCAGGTAAATGCCCAAAGCGGAGTTTCCAAATCAATAAAACAAACAGGTGCCCGGTTAAGCGGAACTCCGGCAATCGATTTCAGGCAACACTACAAAGCGATCGCCCGCCTGTACCGGTTGGAAGAACTTGAAAAAAGAATTGCTAACCTTGAACAAAAGCTGAAATCCCCTGAATGAATAAAATCCTGTTTCAGACTACGCTTCAGAACCCGGTAACTTTTGAAGGGGTGGGATTGCATACCGGAAAGTATGCGGAAATGACCATACATCCGGCTCCTGCCGGTTCCGGCATCCGGTTTCAACGCATCGACCAACCCGGGGAACCGATCATACCAGCCTTAGCCGAATATGCCACTAAAACAACCCGCGGCACAACTATCTCAAATAACGGGACCAGTGTCAGCACTATCGAACATATTTTGGCGGCATTGGCAGGCATGCAGATTGACAACGCCCTGATTACCATCAATTGCGATGAAGTGCCCATTTTGGATGGCAGTGCAAAGCCCTATGTCGAACAGATCCGGGAATCCGGGCTTAAACAATTGCCAAAACCCAGGAAGTATTTCCGCATACCGGAGACCATCGAATTGTATGATACACAAAAGGATGCTTATATCTGTGCGGAGCCGGGTGATGAATTTGAGGTAAGTGTGCAAATCGATTACAATTCCCCGGTACTTGGGGTTCAGGAAGCGCGGCTTTCGAAAATTGCTAATTTTGGGAGCGAGATTGCGGCTTGCCGGACTTTTTGTTTCCTTCACGAACTGGAAATGCTTGCCAATGCCAACCTGATTAAAGGGGGCAGCCTGAGCAATGCCATTGTGATTGTGGACAGGAAGTTACCGGAAGCAGAGCTTAGGCGGTTATCGGATATCTTCCATAAACCTAACCTGAAGGTTTTGGATGAAGGGATACTCAGCAATGTAGAGCTGGCCTTCGACAATGAACCTGCAAGACATAAATTATTGGATGTAATCGGTGACCTGGCCCTGGTGGGATTTCCACTGAAAGGGAAAATCACTGCCCGGAAGCCGGGTCATGACACAAATGTTGCCTTTGCCCAAAAGTTGAGAAGTATGGCTAAAAACAAATCGCAAGCTCCGGTATACAACCCTAACAAGGAACCCATCTTCAATACTGGGGATATCAAAAAATTCTTACCACACCGGCATCCGTTTTTGCTGGTTGACAAGATTATCCATATGGATGAGACATCCGTAGTGGGTATAAAAAACGTTACCTATGATGAATATTTTTTCAAGGGGCATTTCCCGGACGATCCGGTATTTCCGGGCGTGCTGACCATTGAGGCCCTGGCCCAGACCGGAGGGGTATATGTGCTGAACCAGGTAGAAAACCCGTCTGAGTATCTTACCTTTTTTCTGAAAATAAAAGAAGCCCGGTTTAAGCACATGGTTATTCCCGGAGATACCCTGGTGCTCCAGATGGAATTAATAGCTCCCATCAGGCGTGGGATTTGTGAAATGCACGGAACAGCCTGGGTGGGCAATAAACTGGTTGCGGAAGGCGATCTCGTTGCCCAGATTGCCAAGAAAGAAAAGAAATGATTAGTCCGACTGCGCAAATACACCCCAACGCACGCATTGGAAAAAATGTGCGTATCGAACATTTTGCAACCATTTCCGATAATGTTGAAATAGGCGATGGTACCTGGATTGGCCCCTACGCGTCTATTATGGAAAATGCGCGCATCGGGAAAAACTGCCGGATATTTCCCGGTGCCGTAGTGTCTGCCATCCCCCAGGATCTTAAGTTCAAAGGCGAATTAACCGAAACCTTTATTGGCGATAATGTCACTATCCGGGAGTTTGCCACTATCAACCGGGGCACTAAAGACAAATACGCCACCCGGATCGGAGATTATTGCCTTATTATGGCCTACACGCATGTGGCGCATGACTGCGTGCTGGGGCAGCATTGCATTCTGGCCAATAATGTAAACCTGGCCGGGCATATCGAACTGGGGGATTATGTGGTGCTTGGGGGACTGGTGGCCGTTCAGCAGTTTGTGCGGATCGGGGATTTTGCCTTTATCGGTGGCGGTTCCCTGGTGCGGAAAGACGTGCCTCCCTATATTAAGGCAGCCCGTGAACCATTAAGCTATGCCGGTGTGAATTCCATTGGTATGCGCAGGCGCGGGTTTACCACCGAAGAAGTGCATCATATCCAGGACATTTACCGCATCCTGTTTGTCCGGAAATTCAACACCACCCAGGCCATAAAAGTAATCCGTTCCGATATTAAGGATTCGCCTTACAAGGAAAATATTATCGACTTCATCGTAGGCTCAACCCGTGGGATCATCCGGGGCATCTGACTATGACCATAGTTCTCGAAAACATTGGCAAACGGTTTAACAGGGAATGGATATTCCGGTCGGTCGATTATGTATTTGAAAGCGGGCAGTCGTATGCCTTGCTGGGCCATAACGGGTCCGGTAAATCCACTTTGCTAAGCATACTTTCGGGCTGGTTAACACCTACCAGCGGCAGGATTTCCTGGAAGCTGGATCAGCAGGACATCCCCCAGGAGAGAATTTTTGCCTACCTGGGCCTTTCGGCCCCCTACCTGGAAGTGATTGAGGATTTGACGCTGGAAGAACACCTGCATTTTCACGCCCGGTTCAAGCCGTTTTCCGATGAAGTTTCCCTGCGTACAATAATCGACTTACTGGGGCTGGAAAAACACCGGCACAAGTTTATCAAAAACTTTTCCTCCGGGATGAAGCAGCGCCTGAAACTGGCCCTGGCCATCATCCCGTCCGTTCCGCTTATTTTGCTGGACGAACCCACTACTAATCTTGACCGGGAAGGCGTGGACTGGTACCTCAATCTGATGGAGCGCTTCAGTGCCGGCAAAACGGTGATCATAGCCTCCAATACCTCCCGGGAATATTCCTTTTGCGCCCACCGGCTGACCATTGAAGACTATAAGCGCTGAACTAATCGCATGGTATAGTGGAATGCATGCCCTGTGGATGGGAGGGGCTCAGGTACGGTATGCCCAGGTTCATACCGCGCAGCAGAAACAATATCCCAAACAACAGTATGATGATGGGTACGGCCCGTTGCAGCGAATTTTTGATCTTCCGGCCAAAAGTTTGCCCAAGCCAGGCAATGGAAAACATGGTTGGAATGGTTCCCAGGCCGAAGAGGAGCATATAGAGCTCCCCCTGCCAAAAGTTCCCGGCCGTGACCGCTCCGGCCACTGCCATATACACGAGGCCGCAGGGGAGAAACCCGTTCAGCATGCCAGCCAGCCCGAAACGCGCGCCCTTTCCGTTGGCCAGGAACCTGCCTAACCTGCCACGGATAAACCCATGCAAGGACCTGAAGCCGGGCAGACGGGCAAAACCGCTTTCCAGGCTGAACGAAAAGAGAACGCTCAGGATCAAAAGCGATCCGAAACCGATGGAAAAATATTGGGTCCAGCCAAACCAGTTTAATCCGCTTCCAATCAGGGCCGGGATAGCACCAATGATCAGATAAGTAAGCGTTCTGCCGAGATTATAAAGGATTACCTGCGAAACCACAGCAGCCGGGCTGTTGCCCCTGAAGGGCAGCATGAGCGCAATAGGTCCGCACATGCCGGCACAATGCACGCTTCCAAGCAATCCCAGCAGTAATGCAGTCCAGGGTTCCATACGGTTAATAAGGCTGCCTGATGATTATCTCGTCATAATACCCGGTACCCGATGCCTCCCAGGTAACGCGCACTTTCCACATACCGGCCGGGAAGGAGTGCATATCCACTACCTGCAGGTTAGCGCTGTCCGGGGCAATGGCTATAGTACGGTCCAGCAGATCATCATTTGGGCGGTAAAAGAAAATAGTGCCTGTGATGTTTTCAAATCCCGGAGGAAACTGTAGCTTTAACTGTTTTTGTTCCGGCTCAAACTGCATGATGAGCGGGGTTTTCAGGTTTACGGAATTTGATTTCCGGTTAATTTGCTCCTGGTAGTCCAGGCCGCGCTGGTAATAATCCTTACTTTCAAGCAGCGGAGGCGTTTGGCTGGCTTTGAAAACCATAAACAATATGCCGGCTACAAACAAGCCATAAACGATTAATGCATAGGTTATCCAATTCGGCCGCATCCTTAACCTCCCGGTCCCAGAAAACTGGTCTTTTGCTTATCGATTAATTTCCCGTTCTGAAATATTCCTATAACGATCCGGGTTTTTACTCCTGTAAGTTGCTCCGGACGGATATTTACAAGAAATGAACCCTCGGCCAGTTTTTCTTTTTCTACCGTATGCTGATCACCAATCAGCTGTATTTTCCCCTCGGGTTCGAGTAGCCGGAATTCAAAATCCAAAACGGATTTGGTCTTATTCACCACCTGGTAAGTGTACAGGTTACTCACGGTTCCGTCTTCATTCTTTGTAAATAAGGAACCCTGGGCACGCAGGATAGTTGTTTCAATATTTGTTCGGGTGCTCAGGCTCATGCTAAGAAACACAATTAAGCCCAGTAACACGGCAGAGTAAGCCAGAATACGCGGTGTAAACCTGAATTTTTGCTTTTTTTTAATCTGGTTCATAGACGCGTAGCGGATCAGTTTCCGGGGTTTATTCACTTTGTCCATAATAGAATCGCAGGCATCCATACAGGCCGTACAATTAATACATTCCAGTTGGGTTCCGTTCCGGATATCAATGCCTGTCGGGCAAACCCTTACGCATAAGCCGCAGTCAATACAGTCTCCCTGGTCATCAAGTTGATTGTTTTTTTTCAGGTGTCCTCTTGGTTCACCGCGTACATGGTCATAGGCCACCACTATGCTGTCATCATCGAGGAGCACGCCCTGCAGCCTGCCGTAAGGACATACCACCAGGCACATTTGTTCACGGAAAAAGGCAAAATCGAAATAAAATATGCCGGTAAACAGCAGCACCATGATAAACCCGAAAAGATGATCAGAAGGAGGATGGGTAACCACAATCTTCAGTTTATCAATGCCAACTACATAAGCCAGGAATACATTGGCAATGAAAAAACTGATGCCCAGGAATAAAGCGTGTTTGAGAAATTTTTTCCGGAACTTGTTAAAGGTCCAGGACGATTGATCCAGCTTTCGCTGTTGAGCGGCATCTCCTTCCAGCCAGTATTCGATTTTCCGGAATACCATTTCCATGAATACCGTTTGCGGGCAGGTCCACCCGCACCACACGCGTCCGAAAATCACTGTGAAAAGAACTATGAAAACGATAAATGTCACGATAGTGATGACAAACAGGTGAAAATCCTGTGGCCAGAACACAAGCCCGAAAAACACAAATTTCCTGCGTATAATATTGAACAGGAAAAGGGGTTCTCCGCCTACTTTGATAAAGGGTGTACAAATCAGGATAAGCAGCAGTAAAATACTGACCCAGGTCCTGGCGCGGTAATAGTGGCCGCTGGGTTTTTTCGGATAAATCCATTTTCGTTTCCCACTCTCGGCAATAGTGGGCTGCCGGTCCCTGAAAGTGTTTTCAGGATCCTGATTCCGGGGTGTCATGCTTGTACCAGCTTTTCTAATTGATTAATTCGTTGACACGCTATCAACAGGTGTCGTTTCCCCTTCGGTCCAAAGTTCACCTTGGGGTTCCTTGGCGTTGGGAGGATTGGTACCCTGTAAACTCAGGACGTAGCTGGCCACTTTCTGTATCTGTTTGGGGCTCAATTGTGTTTTCCACGATATCATGCCTTTTTCAGGAACTCCGTTGGTTATAGTGGTGAAAATATTTTTTATGCCCCCTCCATGAATCCAGTACTGGTCAGTCAGGTTTGGGCCAACAATCCCCTGGCCTTTGTCGCCATGGCAAGGCAGGCAGTTTTTCAGGAAAATGTCTTTACCCTCAGACAATGACGCTTCATCTTTCAGGACGGTAACGGTTTCCGGTGTGATATCTTCTGCCATTTGTTTACGGTATTCCGCTGCTTCTTTTTCAGCTTTTTCGATGGAAGCCTGGTATTTTTCCGCAGAAGATTTACCGATACCAAACACATGGTAAATGGAGAAGTAAACCACCGCGTAAAGGATCGTGATATAAAACAAATACTTCCACCAGGGTGGCAGTTGATTGTCCAGTTCACGGATACCGTCATAATCATGGTCAAACAGGATATCCTTTTCCTCGGTGACCGGCACGGCACGGTTCAGTTTTTTCCACAATCCTTTTAACCCACTGCCTTTCAGGAAAGGAAACAATGCGACCTCTACGGTCTTCTGTGTTTCTTTCTCTACCATTTCCCGGCTGATTTTCACCAGGGCATTGGCCAGGAAAATCAACACCACCAAAACAATAGCCAGCATGGCAATCAGCAGGGTCAGCAACAATTGGGGATGGCTCTCAAAAAAACCGGGATTACTTGCCGGTGTAGTGGCATCCTGTGCATTCAATAAAGCAGGAAGCACAATTATAGACAAGGTCATCATCCATTTAGACTGCCGGATGCTTTTTTTGAGAATATGCTCAACTATTTTCATTGTAGTCCTGATTTTTTGGTTCATGAATAGTGCTGTCGTCCAGTGGCAGCTCACTCATTTGCTGTGAATACGCTTTGTTTAGCCGGAATGTACGGTACAGCAGGAACAGGAACATGATGAAAAACACCAAAAAGGAGATGGTTCCATACATTTCCGAAGTGGCAATATTTTGAATGATTTCTTTAAACATTTGCCAATGTGATTAGTTACCGGCCGAAGCCGCTGCGGTTGAAGAATTCCCGGATTTCTTGATATCGGTACCCAGCCGTTGCAGGTAAGCAATTATTGCTATGATCTCCTTGTTGGGCGACACTTCAATACCGGCTTGCTGCAGGTCATTGGCAATATCGCGGGCCTGCATTCGCAGGTCAACCATAGCCTGTTTCTTCTCATACCCTTTCGGATAAGGAACCCCGAGTTTTTGCATTACCCGGATTTTTGCCCTTGTCGTGGTGGTATCCAGGTCGTTTTCTATAAGCCAGGGGAATTCCGGCATAATCGAATGTGGCGATATGGATCTCGGATCCAACAGATGGTAATAATGCCAGGAATTCAGGTTTTTACCTCCTTCACGGGCCAGGTCCGGGCCGGTTCGTTTGGAACCCCATTGGAACGGGTGGTCATAGACAAATTCACCGGCTTTGCTGTATTCGCCATAGCGGGTGGTTTCCGAACGGAAAGGACGAATCATCTGCGAATGGCAGGTATAACATCCCTCCCGGATGTAAATATCCCTTCCTTGCAGTTCAAGGGGCGTGTATGGCTTGACGCTTTCAATGGTAGGCACATTGGATTTAATCATAAAGGTCGGGACCAATTCCACCAAAGTGCCAACGAGTATTAGTGCCAGTGAAACCAGCAGCATTTGCACAGGCCTTCTTTCAATCCACCGGTGCCAATGCCCTTTCGGTTCCCGGTTGAGTTTCTCCAGTGCCGGGGCCTCGGCCGATTCATTGGCCACCAGTTTACCGGCTGTCATAGTGCGCACCAGGTTATAAACGCCTAACAATGCTCCTGACAAATACAAACTCCCTCCGATAAAGCGCATCCAATACATGGGTAATATCTGTACCACGGTATCCAGGAAGTTGGGATACTTCAGGAGGCCGTTCGGGTTGAACTGCTGCCACATGAGTCCTTGCGTGAATCCGGCAAAGTACATAGGCACTACATAAAGCACAATGCCCAGCGTGCCTACCCAGAAATGCCAGTTGGCCAGCTTTTTCGAAAAAAGCGTAGTATTGAATAACCTCGGGATGAGCCAGTATAAAATCCCAAAGGTGAGGAAACCATTCCATCCCAGGGTTCCCACATGTACGTGGGCAATGGTCCAGTCTGTAAAGTGGCTTAAAGAGTTAACAAACTTAATAGACAGCATCGGCCCTTCAAATGTTGACATACCATAGGCCGTCACAGCCACTACCATAAATTTTAGGATCGGATCGGTTCGGACCCGGTCCCATGCCCCACGCAGGGTAAATAACCCGTTGATCATTCCTCCCCAGCTGGGGGCTATAAGCATGACGGAGAAAACGGTTCCCAAAGACTGAACCCAATCGGGCAATGCCGTGTAAAGCAGGTGATGCGGGCCGGCCCAGATGTAAATAAAGATCAGGGCCCAGAAGTGTATGATGGAAAGTTTATAGGAATAAACGGGCCGGTTGGCGGCTTTCGGAACAAAATAGTACATCAGCCCCAGGTAAGGGGTTGTCAGGAAAAAGGCCACGGCATTGTGCCCGTACCACCACTGAACCAAAGCATCCTGCACTCCGGCATATACCGGGTAACTTTTAAACAATCCGGCCGGAATGGCCAGTGAATTCACTACGTGCAGAACAGTTACCGTAACCCAGGTGGCGATAAAAAACCAGATGGCTACGTATAAATGACGTTCCCTGCGCTTCAGGATAGTCCCGAACATGTTAATGCCGAAAATGATCCAGATTACGGCAATCATAATGTCGATAGGCCATTCCAGTTCGGCATATTCTTTACCGGAGGTAATTCCCAAGGGAAGTGTTATAGCTGCTGCTACAATAATTAGTTGCCAGCCCCAGAAATGAATGCGGCTCAATACATCGCTGTACATTCTTGCCTTCAGCAGGCGTTGCAGGGAATAATAGACCCCCATGAAAATACCGTTTCCTACAAAAGCAAAAATAACCGCGTTGGTATGCAAAGGACGAAGGCGGCCAAAACTTGTTTCCGGTATTCCGCCCAGGAAGGTTGGCTGAACTAACTGAAATGCGATAGTTAAACCAACCAACATTCCAATTACTCCCCATACAATAGTTGCCAGGGCAAAATTGCGAACGATACGGTTGTCATAACTGAATTGCTCAATCTTGCTCATTCTTTTCGGTTTTGTTGGTTTTTTCTTTGGTTTCTTTTTCCGGTTTCCCGTTATCAAACAATATTCTTACCGAGGGTGTATAATCATCATCAAACTGCCCTTTATTCACAGCCCAGAAAAATGCGATCAGGAACAACAGAGCCACTCCCAGGCTGGCAAAAATGAGTATGTAAATAGCGCTCATGGGCTTTTGGGCAAATAAAAATAGGTAGTAAAAAACAATTTATGATCTATATCACATAATTCTCCGAGCTACTTTTCGACAATCCGGTCCATTTAGCCGTCAATCCGCTGGCCCCGACACTGAATAATACCACCGTCAGGCTGCTGATTGGCATCAGCACGGCAGCCAGCAGCGGGGTTAGCAAGCCCTGTACCGCCAAGGCAATCCCGGTCAGGTTGTAAAGGAATGAGATGCCAAAGGCGGTATAAACGATTTTTACAGCCTTTCTGCCATACTGCAGGAATCCAGGCAGAAGAGTAAATGAACCGGATTCAAGAATTCCGTCACAAGCCGGGCTGAAATGGTTGATATCTTCACTGACAGCAAATCCAACCCAGGCTTCTGAAAGGGCTCCGGCATCATTCAGCCCATCCCCGAGCATCAGTACTTTTTCTCCTTCCTTTTGCAGGCTTTGGATAAATCGCACTTTATCCACCGGTTTCATCCTGAAATGTATGGAAGTACCGGATGGAAATATTTCCTGCAGGAACTTTTTCTCTTTATCATCATCACCGGTAATCACAGAAAACCGGTAACGCTTGGTCAGTTGCCGGATAAGTTTTTTAACGCCCGGCCTGAAAGAATGCTTCATTTGCCAATGTCCATGCACCTTCCCACCGACAGCCAGCCAGGTTCCGGGTGGGTTCTTTTCCGGATGGTCCTGCTGGTTTACAAAAGCATACCGTCCGATGCGGTATAATTTGCCATTGATCATCCCTTCAATGCCCTGGCCCGGTATTTCATGAAAATTTTCCACCTCTGCAGTTGATCCTTCCATGGAAAGCGATTCATAAATCTTCCGGCTTACCGGGTGGGCGCTGTGCCTGGTCAGCGCTTTGATGGCTTTACGGTCTTCAGCAGCTAATTCAGGTCCGGTCCACCGGAGCTGCTGTTCGGTGCTGCTGGTAAGAGTACCTGTTTTGTCAAATACAATGTGCGTAACCTTTCCAAGGTATTCCAGTACGGACGGGTTTCTCAAATACAAACGGTTCAACCCGAGCAGGCGCATGGCATTGCCCAGCGTAAAAGGCACCGACAGGGCCAGCGCGCACGGACAGGCCACGATCAGCACTGCTGAGGCTATGTAAACAGACCTCGAAAGGCCGGCCGGCAGCCATGCCAACGCGGCAGCCAGGGATATCAACAGGATAACGGGCGTAAAATAGCGGCTGATGCGGTCTGCCAACCAGGCAGCGCGGGGTTCACGGGCCTTGCTCAGGTCGTATGCGTTCCACAGTTGGGCCAGGTAACTTTCCGATACCGTTTTGCTAAGCCGGATCTCAATGGCCGCGCCCGCTTGCCTCCCTCCTGCATACAACGTGTCGCCCGGTTTTTTAATCACCGGTTCGGATTCTCCGGTAACAAAGCTATAATCAATCAGGGCCTCTCCCTTAATCAGAGTACCGTCTGCCGGGATCAGTTCCTTGTGGCGGATAATCACCAGATCGCCACTTTTTAAATTGGAAATCGGAACCGGCTTTTCCTGTCCGTTTTCCCGCTTCAGGGCATCCACCGGAAAATAAGAGCGGTAATCCTTGTCGAACGCGATAGCATTGTAAGTCCGCTGCTGAATCCATTTACCGATTAACAGGAAAAACACTAAACCAGCCATAGAATCAAGATATCCCGGCCCTGAGGCGGTAATGATTTCGTACAAGCTCCGGGTGAAAAGTGCCAGTATTCCGATGGATATGGGAACATCTATGTTCAGCATACGCTGCCGGAGCCCGTACCACGCGGACCGGAAGTAGTCCTGCGCGGAATATAGAAGCACCGGCAGGGAAAAACCCACATTCAACCAGGAGAACAGACGGGCAAATTCCTGGTCCGGATTTCCCAGTCCCAGGTATGCCGGAAAACTCAGCAACATCATATTCCCGAAGGCAAATCCGGCCAGCCCGAGCTGGTAAATTATTTTCCGGGAATATCGGCCTGCTGTCCGTTTTTCGAGATCAGAAAAACGGATGGCAGGCTCATAGCCTATGCTTGTCAGCAAAACGACCAGCTGCTTAAGGTTGGTAGCTTTTTCATGGTAAGTAATCGTGACCTGCCGCTGCAGGAAATTAGCCTGTGAACGGATAATGCCCGGGTTCAGCTTTTGAAGGTTTTCCAGCAACCAGATGCAGGAGGTGCAATGCATCTGGGGAACCAGCAGGGTGATCCGGCTGATCCCGTTTTCGGAAAAATCGATCAGCTGCCTGATGATTTCCGGGTTATCCAGGTATTCATACCGGCTTTCCAGCACTTTTTCTCCAAGGGTAATGCCGGGCTGCTCATCCAGCTCATAGTAAGTGCACAGGTCATTCTCCTTCAGCAGGCGGTACACCTGCAGGCATCCCTCGCAGCAAAAATGTTTTTCATCTTCGCTGATATTCTCATCCGGGCATACCTGTCCACAGTGATAGCAAAGGAGACGCGTGCTTGTTTGGATGTCAGGCATTGTCTTGGGCTGGTGTTAATCCAGGAAATGTAAGAGATTCAGGCCGGTTTCATCGTTCCGGGTGCGGTTGGTTTCACCTTCCAGTATGTGAATAAACAATTCGGCTGTCGCGCTGATTACCGCCTTGTTCAGGTGGCCGGCCCAGGCCCGCAATTTTTCATCCCCAATGGTGGCATGCAAATGAATGTATACCTCTCCATCCATAGTGGTGACATTACCCGTTACCTGGGCAATTTCAAATTCTCCGGTAAAAGTATGGGAATGATATTCCTTGTTTTCAACATTGTACAAGCCCATTTCGACAACACCGGCAGCCCCCAGTCCGCTTACAGTGGCCAGCCGGATGTTTTCCTTTTCGCAAACAGATCTCAGGCTTTCGATCAATTCTTCCCCGCGGGCCACCCGGAGCGCGATTTCATGGCCAAATCTTTTGTATTCCATAGGCTGTTTTGGGCAAAATTAAGGGTTTGTGCATTCAGGGCCTTTGTTTTGTCAAGGCAGCAAGGATTTGTATTGTTGTCGAGAGCGTGGTGCAGGCTGCAGTGTGAAATTTGCTACATTTGTAACAGTCATGATATTGTATTTTTGAATGAGCGCTTTATTGAATTTTTATGCGAGCGGCCTTTCCTTTCCGTTTACGAAGAATAATCCTGCCAATAGCGTTAGCTGTATGTGTTTTTGTTTTGTTTCAGTCTTACCAGGGCGGCCCGCCTGCCGGCACGACCAATGCCCCGGGAGAAACCTCTTGTGCCACCAGCCCGGCCTGTCATATCGACACTCCGAACACAGGTCCCGGGTTCGCGGAAATTACGGTAATGGGCGGGGTGCCAGCCAACGGGTATAAACCGGGTGAAACACTTACTCTTATGCCTTACATGATGAATACCGGGGACAGCGTGATGGGTTTTGAAACCGTGGTTTTATTCCCGGACGGCAAGAATGCAGGTTCCGTGATGATCACTGATCCGGTGAAAACTCAAATGGTTACGTCTTCAGGCCTGGAATACGTGATGCAAACCCAAACCGGCAGCCTGAAACCCGGTATGCATGACTGGATGTACGACTGGGTGGCTCCACCCAAAGGTTCCGGTGGAGTGGTTGTATACGGAGCTTTTGTTTCGGCCAACAACGATAATACCTCGGGTGGAGACCGGGTTTATACCGATACCTTGTATCTTCCCGAAGATGTGACTGCCGGAACCGGTGACCCGGCCTCACAATCCCTTCGCTTCCATGCTGTGCGGGGCCAGGAATTGCTGCTTTCGATATACAATCCGTTGAACCATATGTTTACAGTCAGGGTTTATGATATGAGCGGCAGATCCGTGTGGGGCTACCGGCCGGGCAAAGGAAGTATGGACAACAACCTTGCTATCGACTGGAGCCAATGGAACCGGGGAATATACCTGGTAGAGTTATTCGACCTGGATGATTACACCCGGTTCGTTTCACGGGTAGCCAAATTATAATACAGGCGATGACCCGTAATTCCGGCATACATTGTTTACTCTGTTTCCTTTGTACTTTGTTACTGGGCGGTGCGCAAGGCCTGCAGGCGCAATGGTTTGCCCGGTGGGACAGCATCCCTGTTTCCGATGGTCATCACAACATGAAACTTGCCTGGGCTGGCGGGTTGAATAACCCCCAGTTTTCTACCATCGACTTAAACGGAGACGGGATCAGGGACCTTTTCGTTTTTGAACGCAGCAATAACCGTATCCTTACCTTTCTGAACCAGGGAACCCCGGACAGTGTGGATTACAAGTATGCCCCGCAATACGCAGAGGCTTTCCCGGAAGGCCTGCATGATTGGGTGATCCTGAAAGATTACAACGGGGACGGGCGGACCGATCTGTTTACCTCCAACATGGCAGGGCTCGATATGGGCGTAGAGGTGTACCGGAATGATCCCGGGGGTAGCTTCGGATTTCATTTTACCAAAGTGAAATCATTGCTGTATGCCGACTACAATCCCGGGGTTTTCAACCTCTTTGTCAGCAACTGGGATCTGCCGGCTTTTACCGATGTGGATTATGACGGAGACCTGGATATCCTGACCTTCGAGTTTTCCGGTTACCTGATGGAATGGTTCCGGAATATGTCCATGGAAAATTATGGTGTGCCGGACAGCCTGGAATTCGTGTTGCAGGACAAGTGCTTTGGAAAATTTGAAGAAGGTTTTGGCAGTTGCACGGTAACGCTGGGCATTAGCTGTAAAACCGGGGTAGGGCCCGGAGGGGGCGGGCAGCGGCATGCCGGTTCTACCACCCTGGCTTTTGACCTGGATAATGACCACGACAAGGAATTGTTGATCGGGGATATTAACTGCAACAATCCATACCTGCTGCACAATGGAGGAGATTCCGCCAATGCCCTGATAACCGCTATCGATACGCTGTATCCCCAAACCTTCCCGGTAAACATTCCCAGGTTTCCGGCCGCTTTTTACCTGGATGTGAATAATGACGGACGGAACGATTTGCTGGCAGCGCCCAATGCCCTGAATGTTTCGGAAAACACGAATGGGGTTTGGTATTATAAGAACACAGGCTCCAATGCTTTCCCGCAGTTTACTTACCGGACCAATGACTTCCTGCAGGGAGAAATGATCGAAGTTGGGGACGGAGCGAATCCGGTGCTGGCGGATTTTAACCATGACAGCCTGCCAGACCTGATTATCGGCAATCATAAATATTACCAGCCGGGTGGTGGTGCGGTGGCCTCCCTGGCTTATTTTGAAAATACCGGAACAGCTGATAAACCGGCATTTACATTAATCGATGCCGATTACGGGAATATCAGTTCCTACCTGTTCAAAAGCATTTACCCGGCCTTTGGCGACCTGGATGATGACGGGGACCCCGATATGATCCTGGGCGATGAAAACGGTTATCTGCATTATTTTGAAAACCAGGCACCGGCCGGCAGCTTACCGGATTTTGTATTGGTTCAGCCACAGATGCAGCAATTCGATGTGGGACAGAACTGTACGCCTTTTCTTTACGACCTAAACGGGGACGGGCTGCTGGACATCATTGCAGGCGAAAAAATCGGAACGCTGAATTATTTTGAGAATACCGGTACCAAATCAAATCCCCAGTTTACCCTGGTGGATGAATACTTGGGCAAAGTGGATGTCCGGAAGCCGGGTGAACTCAACGGATTCAGCACGGCCTGGATCGCGCCATTGGATTCCACCGGGCGGCCCTATTTTGTGAGTGGCTCATCCAATGGCTGGATTTATTTGTACGACAGCGTAAGCCTGGAAGGGGATACCACCTGGACACTGGTTGATTCCATGCTGACCGGTGACTGGCACGGCTTGTTTGCCACTGCTTCCGGAGGCGACCTGAACCGTGATGGTGCCATAGACCTGGTCATCGGTTACTGGGGCGGAGGCGTTTCTCTTTATAAAAACCTGAAAAAACCACCCGAACCGCCACCGGTGGATACCACGGGCGCAGTGACCTTTCGGGTTTATCCCAACCCAACCAGCGGGAAACTGATTCTTGAATTGAAAGGTTTGAATATTGACGATGTAATCCGGTACCGTGTCACCGACCTGCCGGGTCAGGTGTTACAGGAAAAAACATTGGCCAGCATGGAAGGTTCGCAGACTGTGATAATCACCTTGAATAACTACGCGCAAGCTTTGTATGTGCTAACTTTACAGATAAATCATAAACCTCACCAACTGAAAATCGTTAAGATCAACTGATGCGGAGGTTGTTTATCCATATCAGTCTGCTGATGTCCCTGCAGCCCTGGCTGTTGGGGCAGGGATATGGCGATGGCCGGGATGGCAGCCCCTCAGTGAGTGGTATCATTAATCAATATACCTATTTGACCCGGGACGCAGGCACTTGCAGCGACAGCCTGCAGGTTGCATCAGCTGATGGGTTTCAGGCCGGAGACCTGGTTCTTATCATACAGATGCAGGGCGCCAGGATTTATGACCAGAATGACTCACTGTATGGAAGCATTCTCGATTATGCGGGAGCCGGCCGGTTTGAACTGGCACTGGTAAAAGAAGCTTCCGGCCAGCAATTGATCCTGGAATATCCCACCATAAACGCATACAGCGTATCAGGGCATACGCAAGTAATCCGCGTGCCGCAGTACCGGGATGTGACCGTTGGCGGGACGCTTACCTGTCCGGCCTGGAATGGGCAAACCGGAGGGGTTCTGGTGCTTAACGCGTTGGGTTCCATTAACTTGCAGGCGGATATTAATGTATTGGGTAAAGGATTTCGTGGCGGGGAGCACCATACTGCGCAATGCATTTTTGATATCAGCTATGATTACATGGCGGAAACCGATCCGCAGTATTACGCCAAAAAAGGAGAGGGTATTGCCGGGTTTGGCGTAGCGCCTTTTACCTCGGCACGTGGCGCGCCAGCCAATGGAGGCGGGGGCGGAAACATCCATACCACCGGGGGCGGGGGCGGTGCCAACTCCGGCTGTGGTGGTAACGGTGGCTGGGGCTACCCGGTGGATAATTCAGGCGGTGAAAAACTGGTTTTCGGGCTGGGCGGGCATGCCATCGACATGGATGTTGCCGGTAATCGGCTATTTGCAGGTGGAGGCGGAGGTGCCGGCCATGAGCATTACGGAAACGGCACCAGTGGCGCCAATGGTGGCGGAATTGTAGTAATTATAGCTGAAACGCTGAACCCAAACGGGCACCGCATTCTGGCCACCGGAGCCAGTGCCGGCAGCAGCGGGGCGTATGGAGACGGAGCCGGTGGGGGCGGAGCCGGAGGAACGGTAGCCCTGCAGGTTTCGGATATTTCCGGCCAGCTAACGGTCAGCCTTTCCGGTGGGAATGGCGGAAATACCATATCCCAGGGATTCGGCCCGGGCGGTGGAGGTGGCGGTGGATTCCTGTATTTGTCGAACCAGGTACCCGCCAACATGATTGACCTCCAGGCAAAGGGCGGTATGGCCGGTGAATGCAACGGAACTTTTTATGGCGGCAGCAATGGCTGTGCGGGCGGATCAGTCACCGGGTTTACCATACCGTTTAATGACAGTATTCCAAAGGTTTACGCTGCTTTCACTATAGATCCAACTTTCCTGTCGATGGGTAACAATGCCTGGACGGAAAGCCAAACCATTCAATGCACTAATCAAAGTACCGGGGGGAGCCAATCCTTCTGGGATTTCGGGGACGGGCAATCATCGGACATGAGTCACCCTTCCCATAATTACGCAATCCCCGGAAATTATACCATTGTCCTGGTGGAGAGCAATGCAATCTGCGCGGATACTGCCCGGTTAACCATCAGCCCGAGGGTTGAATTGCCCAATATCTTCACACCCAACGGGGATGGGGTCAATGATTTCTTCCCGGGTATTTCCCTGAGCGCTGTGGAGTGCATCGAGATCCATAACCGGTGGGGCGAAATCGTTTTCACAGGTGGTGGGAACTTCTACCAGTGGGACGGCCGGTATAAAAACACCGAATCCCCTCCCGGAGTCTATACCTACACTATCCGGTTTGCAACAAACAGCGGCACGCCTTACCTCTATTCCGGGAATGTGACCCTGGTTCGCTAATGAGTTACCACGAATTTCCTGGTTGCTTTCTGATTTTCGCTGGTTAATGTCAGAAAATACATTCCTGTGGGTAATCCGGCAGTACTGATTTGTCCCCGATAAGGTTGACCCGGGCCGCTGCGGAATGTTTTTTGCCACAACACTTCTCCCTGCGGGTTGCTGACAGTGGTTGTAACAAAAATTGTGGCAAGTGTTTCGCAAGTGAATTCGATGAAATTGTTAGCCGGATTGGGTGATACACTTATGGCCATTCCGGGCTCAGAGTTCATCCCGATGGGTGTGGGCGCCAGGTGCAGGTGAAAAGCAGCCATGGAGTAAGAATCCAGCAAATAGTCCACGTGGTTTGTAGCCGGTGAAAAGACCAGTGTGTCCAGGTTCATCGAAATGCCGGCATTTTGGGGCACCCCTGTGAGGGTTTCCACTATAACGGTATCTGTATACCGGCCGTACAGGCGGACAGGGTAGGAGGTGTCATCATCCCGGTTGATGATCAGCAAATGCAAAATGGAACTGTCAGGTTCCATGCTGCCAAGAATTACAAATGCCGGGATCATCAGGGTATCCGGCAGCCCGGTGCTGTCGTTTTTGGAAATCAGCGGCATGGTGGGGATCTGGCTCGTATCCGAGGCCAGCAACAGGCCGGCAGGACTTTGCACACACTCGTTCACCATCCGTGTGGCCGGCACCGCGGGCTCCATAGTAAGGTTGCCGTTGTTGATGTGGAACATTTGGATATGGTTTTGCCCGGAGCCTATGACCGCGAAATGATTGATGAGGGACAAGTGAATATCATCCCTGGCACCTGCGGTATAAAAAGCGCTCCAGAAAGCCGCGTCATACAAGGCGATAACCACTCCATGCCACCCTACCGGGCAACTGTCACAAAGGGTCAGGTTCCATTCCGTAAGGCCTGTTTTTATTGGTTGAATTCCCAGGGCTTGAGACAGGCTGTCAAGTTTTTTTTGGAAAGAAATATGATGGGCTGCCTTTCTTTCAGCCTGGTAAACGATTTCACTGAAATGGCCGGTATTGTAGAACTGATAAACAATGCTCCGGTTGTATCCATGGAAGATCATAAATTCCGGGGGGCTGGATTTTAGCCGGTTCGTGAACAGGGAGCTTTTGTCGAGGGTTCCCAGAAACTTGACTTCATACCCAATTTGAATGGTGCTGTCCGCGGCTTTCATCGAATCGCGCAATTCAAAAGCTCCCGGATGTTCCACGCTATTGTATTCTACCAATACAGCCAATACGGAATCGGCCTGTACGGGAAGGATTACCGTAACGGCTGAATCGTTTTTCCAATGGAATTGAGAAGAATCCAGTTCAAAGGCCGGGCTGGCCAGCATATTATAGACCTGCTGCTGGGAATACTGGGCCAGATCGTTTTTCGACAAATTAGATACGAAAGCGAAAACCCGGATCGAATCAGGGGAGATTTTCGGGAACTGCACATAAATATCAATGGTGTCGGGATCGGTGCTGTCCGGGAAATATACTTCTCCCAGGATAGCACTCACTTTGTTTAGTTCATTGTTTTCGGGCACCCATCCTTCCCTGCGGAACCCGCCCCCGTAATAATAGAGGGAATCCACAAGGTAGCGGTCTATAGGTTTTACCTGGCCGTTCCGGAAATGCAAAACACTGTCCCAGGCCAGCCAGGAAACCCCGAAAGTCCATGGGTTAGCGATTTCATTGCCAATCTCCCAGTATTGAATGTTCAGGCGGGCAGAGTCGCCCAGCAGGCTGTCGCGCATCGCCTGGTATTTGGGTTTTCCGCTATTGCAAAACCTGACCAGTTCTGCCGCTTGGGCAGAAGTGGTTGTCCCGAAATTCAGCATATAATTCACCTTCATGTTCATTTGCCGTGTAAAGGCGGCCATAGCCTGCATGTTAAAATGAACAGGGTGGTTTAAATCCTGCATCCAGTCATAGCTATTGCCCTTGGTGCCGCCCGGCCAGCGCAGAATGCCGGGACGCAACCTGACAAACTCAGCCTGGAAAGCGCTGTCGGCCATCCAGCTTTTCACAGTAGAATATGGTTGGTTAAATCCCCGCCATTCATCCCGGACCGGAGAAAAAGTTATGAGGCTGCCAATATCAACTGGATAATTTACCGGTTGCCCCAATGTTTTAAAATCAACCTGTCCCGCGAATAATAAAATGAAGAAAACGACTGAACAGGAGATTTTTTTGTTTTTCATGGATAAGAATTTCAGGGATTCTAAAAATAACCAATAATTTTGAATGAGAATCCCGGAGGATGGCCATCAGGATATTTGTGACAGGCGGAACTTTTGACAAGGAATACAATATGATCACCGGCCAGTTGTATTTTAAGGATACGCACCTGCCGGAAATTTTTGAATTAGGCCGAAGCAATCTTGACATTAATATCCGTACCCTGATGATGATCGACAGCCTGGACATGACCGAAGAAGACAGGCAGTTAATCGTTCATCATTGCCAAAAGGCAGAAGAAGATCAGATTCTCATTACGCATGGAACCGATACTATGGTGGAGACAGCCCAATGTATTGCAAAAGCATCCATTCCCAAAACCATTGTCCTTACCGGAGCGATGATACCCTATAAGTTCGGGAGTTCTGATGGTTTTTTCAACCTGGGCAACGCTTTGGGCTTTGTGCAATCGATGCCCCATGGGGTGTATATTGCCATGAACGGAACCTGTTTTAATTGGGACAATGTCCGGAAAAACAAGAAAACCGGTTTTTTCGAAACGATTCGATAACCTGTTATGCCGAGGAACATTAGAAAACTTGCTTTTGGAATAACTTACTTGGTTCTGTCTGTTATTTTCCTAACCTGGACCACGAATCTCGACTTCATAAAACCAGCCCGTCCCCGCACGTTTGAAGAAAAATACGCCTATGCCCGGCAGAAATGGAATGAAGTTCAATTTGATTACTCCATGCTCAAAACCGGTGATTTGCTTTTTCGCAGGGGGAAAAGTTTTTTCAGTAACCAACTGAGAAAATATTCCCTGCATGAAACAAAGTATTCACATTGCGGTTTTGTGAGCCTGTCAGAGGATGGCACCCCACTGGTTTTCCACAGTATTGGCGGTACGGATAACCCGAACGCGCGCATCCGCTGTGATTCCGTATTTGTTTTTTGCGATGCCAATGAAGTAAGCGCATTTGCTGTGTACAGGTATCGTGTTTCTGAGCAAATTATACACCGGGCAGACAGCATTGCCCGCACTTTTTACAAAAAAAGACTGGCATTTGATATGAATTTTGACCTTAATGATGACGAAAAGCTTTACTGCGCAGAGTTTATCTACAAAATTTGGATTTATGCGACAAAAAACAGGAATTTTATACCTTTGTCTGTAACTGCACACAAAACTTACGTTGGCATAGATGATCTTTATTTAAATAACCACAGTCAAAAAATTTTTGAGTATGAGTACCGTTAAAACCGCAAAAGCGTTATTGCTTACCTTGGTGGTAAGTGCTTTCATGATGTCATGTGGCGGAAATGCGCCCAAAGATCCCAAAGGGGTGGCAGAAGCCTTTTTAAATGCCATGAATGAGCAGAATTTTAACAAGGCTAAGGAATATGCTACTGAAGACAGTCAGGAAGCATTGCAATCAATGGCAGACTTAGCCGAAATGGGTGAAAACCTGGGTGGAGAAAAGCCCGAACCCAAAGAAATTGTCATCGGTGATGTGGAAGAAAATGGCGATGAAGCTACTGTTCATTACACAGAAGATGGCAATGAAATGACCCTTGACCTTGTTAAAGAAGACGGGGATTGGAAAGTCAAATTCGACAAAATGGGTGGATTGATGAATGACATGGAAGACACCACTGAGGAATTAACCGATTCACTGGGAACTGCCATCGATTCCCTCAATGCAGCACTTGACAGCGTTAATGAAATGCTGGAAGATACCGCAATGGAAGAAATTAAGGATGACGCCCAGTAATTAAATTTTACCCTGAAAAAGCTCCGGTTCCAACCGGGGCTTTTTTTATGCATAATTTTTCATTGAATATGATCATTTACCACAATCCAAGATGCCGAAAAAGCAGGGAAGCGCTTCAACTTCTTCAGGACAATGGGGTAAATCCCCAAATCGTTGAATACCTGAAAACCCCGCTTACCCATGAACAGTTGGATTATTTGCTCAATAAGCTGCAAATGGAACCTTTAGATCTGATCCGGAAAAATGAACCTGAATTCAGGCAACATTTTAAGGGGAAAGACTTAAGCCGGGCTGAATGGATAGAGGCCATGGTTCGCTTTCCCAAACTGATGCAGCGGCCGATAGTTGAAAAAGGGGGTAAGGCGGTACTGGGCAGACCCCCGGAAAAGGTTTTGGAATTATTGTAAGTCTTTAATCATATTCAGCAAGGTATTCAATTGCTGCACCCGCAGTTCCCGGCCCTGACGGGTATATGTTTGAATAAGCTGATCCAGCAGATAGCTGATTATCTTCGGATTGGAGGCAGGGGCTCCGTAACGGGTTTTATCTATGCCCGATTTCTCCAGGTATTCTTCCATATCACTGGCAAAAAAGGTATTGCCCACATTGACCGGGTTAATGTAAAACAGGATTTCCTTTTTTAATTCCCGGACCGGGCTGTTAAAATCCGTTATATAATCCCTGGCATAAGCCAGCACAAAATGCTTGGGCAACGGCACACCATATACAGGGAGCATCAGCATTTGCGCAACAATCAGGTAAATCATTCCCAACCCCAGGGGATTGCCCTTATGCGTATCCAGCAAAGTGTTTAACAGATAACTCGAAGCATCCTCTGTTTCACTGGTGAAGCCTTTGAAGTTATGCAGACGGTAGATAACCTGGTTCAGTACATGAATTTCCTGGCTGGGTTCGAAGCCTTCATTTAGCTCAATCCATGCGTCCCTGCGGATTAGATGGATCTTCTCCTTCAGGTTTTCAATATCGATGTCCGGATGGAAGTAACGCGTAATCAGGATATGGCCTTCCAGTAAATCATATCCTCCTTCCTGAATCCACTGTTTGAATTCGATACATAACTCATTGAATTGAATAACCTGTATAACTTCTTCAATTCTTTCCTGGAGTTCCGGGTCAAATGTGTTTTCCCAGGCATTTTCAAGTTCGGGTACAATCTCTTTTCCAAAGGCAGTGAGTTTGTCAAAGACATGGCGGAATACTTCCGGATCGGTGTCATCTAACAACCTGATCAAGGCATCAATTACGGGTTGATTCGCCATAGCTGATTTATTTCCTTCGTCTGCCTGATTTTTTCCGGGCAGGAGCTTTTTCAATTATTTCAAGGCATTGTTCCAGGGTCAGGGATTCCGGGTTGGTTTTAGCGGGTAAGCGGTAATTACGCTTTCCCTTTTTAATGTAAGGCCCGTAGGGGCCGTTCAGAATCCTGATGTCCTGGTCCGGGAATTCCCGGATTACTTTTTTCCGGTCAGTCTGTCTTTTTTCACGAATGATTTTTATAGCTTCTTCCCGGGTTAATTGAAACGGATCTGTTCCTTTGGGGATGGAATAAAATTGTCCGCCATGCCGGATATACGGGCCATATTTACCCTGTGAAATAACCATGGGTTCATCTTCAAAAGCACCCAGTTCACGTGGCAGGGCAAATAGCTTAAGCGCTTCTTCAAGGGTGATGGTATTGATACTTTGATCAGGCAAAAGCTTGGCAAACCGCGGTTTCTCTTCACCGCCCCCTTCCCCGATTTGCACCATAGGGCCGAATTTGCCCATTCTGGCAATTATGGGTTTTCCGGTTTCCGGGTCGTTGCCCAGTAAGCGGTCACCTGTCACTTTCCCGGATTTTTCCAGGGTTTCATTCACTTTTTGGTGAAACGGCTGGTAAAAATGCCGGATCATTTCATTCCAGGCCGCCTTGCCGTTGGCGATACGGTCAAAATCTTCCTCAATGCTGGCGGTAAAGGAATAATCAAAAATATCGCTGAAATACTCCAGCAGGAATTGGTTAACCAATTCCCCGATATCTGTAGGGAAAAGTTTGTTTTTCTCCTGCCCGTAGGTTTCGCTCAGTTCAGCCTTCCGGATATTGCCGGTTTCAAGAACCCATTGAATGTAGTCGCGTTCTGTCCCCGGCATGGATTTCTTTTCAACATACCCGCGGTCCTGGATGGTTTTGATGGTCTTGGCATAGGTGGACGGTCTGCCGATTCCAAGCTCTTCCAGCTTTCTCACCAGGGTTGCTTCGGTGTAGCGCGGGGGCTGGCGGGTAAACCGTTGCGTGGCGGTTATGATGAGCGGGTTAACAGGCTGCCCTTTGCGGAGCGGGGGCAAAAGGCCGCCTTCCTCCCCGTTTTGTTCTTCCGCGTCTATATGGCCATATACTTTCAGGAAACCTTCAAACACAATGACTTCGCCATTGGTTACCAGTATTTTATCGTTCTTGTCGTTTTTAATCCTTATTTCGGTTTTTTCCAGTTCGGCATCACTCATCTGGCTGGCGAGGGTACGTTTCCAGATCAGTTCATAAAGCCGTTTTTCATCCCTTCCGGCATCGATAGTTTGGCTTTCGAAATAAGTGGGGCGTATGGCTTCGTGGGCTTCCTGGGCGCTTTTCGATTTGGTTCGGTATTTCCTGGTTTTTGCGTAGTCTGAACCGAATATTTTTTCAATCACCTGCCGGGCATGGTGCAGGGCCTGGTCAGAGAGATTAACTGAATCAGTACGCATATAGGTTATGTGCCCGTTTTCGTACAGGTGCTGGGCAATGGTCATGGTTTTGGAAACGGAAAAGCCGAGTTTCCTGCTGGCTTCCTGCTGCAGGGTGGAAGTGGTAAAAGGAGGAGCGGGTGATTTTTTTCCCGGCTTGGTTTCTTTGTCGGCTATGACAAAGGAGGCCCCTTTCCACTGTTCGAGCAATGCCAGTGCCTCCTGCTCTTTGGCTGTTTTTTCAGGCAGGCTTGCCTTGAATTCATAGTCGAGGCCACGGTTGTCTTTCGCATGAAACAAGGCGTTAACCCGGTAAAAGGATTCCGGCCGGAACTGCCGGATTTCATTTTCCCGTTCTACGATCAGCCGCAGGGCAACGGATTGCACCCTTCCGGCTGAAAGGCTTTTGCGCAGCTTGATCTTTTTCCACAACAGAGGGGATATCTCAAAACCCACCAGGCGGTCGAGCACCCTTCGGGCCTGCTGGGCATTCACCAGGTTCATATCAATGCTCCGGGGGTGTTCCAGCGCTTCCCGGATGGCTTGCTTGGTGATTTCGTGAAATGTAATCCGCTTGGTTTTTTCCGGATCGAGCCCCAGTAACTGGCATAAATGCCAGCTTATGGCTTCCCCTTCACGGTCTTCATCTGTGGCCAACCATACTTCCCGGGCTTTCTTCACTGCTTTTTTCAGCTCGTTTACTATTTTCTGCTTCTCGGCAGGGACGGTGTATTGCGGGGTGAAGTCATGTTCTGTATCAACGGCCAGTTGTTTGTTGGGCAGGTCGCGGACATGGCCAAAACAGGACTGAACCTTAAAATCTTTTCCGAGAAATTTTTCGATTGTCCGGGCCTTTGCCGGAGATTCTACAATCATGAGGTTGTCGGCCATAAACAGAAGTTTGAAAGTATTTCCAGCTGGAATTTGCTGGTGCAAAAGTAAAATTATTATACCCGGATTCTCCAAATTTTGTTCAAAGCCCGGAAGCCGGTTGTCTAATCCGTTGGATAAAAAGCGTCCTCGATATGTTTAATGTCGCAGCGGTTTCCTGAAAAAACAATGCTTATGATATCAAACCGGATGGGCCCCTGGTGGTCAGTTTCCTGGAGGTACTCTTCCGCGGCACGGGCCAGCAGGGCTTCTTTTTCGGGGCTTACCGCTTCTTCCGGGTATCCGTACCGGGTCGAGGAGCGCGCCTTGACCTCTACGAATACGATCCGGTCACCCTGACGGGCTATGATGTCGATTTCAGCATGCCCGTGCCGCCAGTTGCGGGCTTCGATGGTGTAGCCTTTTTGTTTCAGAAAGGCAGCGGCAAGTTCTTCTGCTTTGGCGCCTGTTTCCAGGTGGGATGCCATACCAATCAGTTTAGGATGATCAGCGGGTTTTCCAGGACCGTTTTACCGGTTTCGACCCTGATCCGGTACAGGCCCGGAGAAATGCCCTCCAGTGGAATGGTCATAACCGGTTCCTCTGAGAAAAAGGTTTTTATCAACCGGCCGGCCGGATCAAACAACATGATTTCCGATAATCCTTGTTCCGGAAGTTGGAGTTTGACATACCCGGAGGCCGGGTTTGGAAATAATTTGATTCCCTGTTCCGGAGCCGGGTTGATTCCCGTGGGGGTGCCCACCCGTATTACCCCTTCCACGGGGTAGAGGTTTGGCCCCGTTACCGTATAATGAAGCCATCCTGTGTCCGGCAGGTTGACGGAAAACGGGACGATGCCCGCAGAATCGGTATAGCCGCTGGCCCAGACATTCAACACCGAATCATACAGGCAGACCAGCGCACCCGGGAATGCTTGCTGGTTCACCGTTACCAATACATCAACCGCCTGCAGTCCGGGTGCTAACTGAGCCGGGAGGTTCACACCCGGCAGCACAGGGGTTTGGGCAAAAGGCTGCAAAGTGGGATCGCCAAGAATCAGAAACTGCTGCATGGTTTCTTCAGTGAGTCCGCCATCAGGCTGGGGGAAAGCGGTGTACATGGCCAGTTTTCCGTAATCCATAGCCTGACCGAAATCGCGGGCCATGCCGTTGAAATACGCGAATACGGCATGCTTGCCAAGAGTATCGGTCCAATAAAAGGCACAGTTTTCGGTAGCGGCCAGGATACTTACCGCTCCCTTTTGCGGACCGGCTTTCAGCCACTTTTCCGCGAAACAGTCTCCGCCAACCATGTCCAGGTCGGCATTGGCGCAGGCTATGCTTATGATAGCCGGGATAAAGGGGATGTTATCGGTTAAATCGATGGAAGTTGTGGTATAACCCGGATGCACATTCGACCAGCCGGTGCTGTAGCCATGCCCGATATAGAAAACCCAGCTGCGCCCTTCTTCGAGGCTGCCGATAACATTGGGCAGGGTGTTCGTGCCGGTTATTTCCCGGTAGTCATCAACTGGTTGAAAACCATGATCCAGGAAAAACTGGCGCATCTGCTGACCGTGCTGGTTATCCAATCCGTCATTGCTGGCGATAACCATGGCCTTTTTATACCAGTTATTGCTGTACAGGACCGGAAACCTTTCGTATGCGATCACTTTATCCACGTAGGTACGGCATTCTTCCGGGGTGTTTACCGAAAACCGGCCCACCGTAATGTCCGGCAGGTAATCCAGTGTGTCCATCACCGAATAAGCATGATCATTCAGCGAGTTTCCAATGCCGTAAAAAACCGGCACCCAGTTGAAATCTCCAACCAGTAAGAGGTAATCAATGGAAGGGGTGTCCAAATAAGCCTGGCGGACATAGTCATACACTTGCCAGGCATTGGGGAATGGGCTGATTTCCGAAGTGGCTACCAGTTTCGTGCGGATGCCCTGCCTGTTTTTCCAGTCCACATAGGGTTGAATGGCCGGGATAAAGTTATCGTGGGCAATGACCAGCATCCGTGGCCCCGGTATGGGTTCTGAAGACCTCCGGGGCGTGAATTGGCTGCCGTTCAGAAAAAATCCCCGGGGCAGGGAAGGCGTGGCAGTGGGCTGTAACGGCCGGTCATACCGGATGGTGATGATGGCTTCGGTCAGCACCCTGAATCCATGGTTGTCCGGATCGGTTTGCACCGGGAAAAGCGTGAAAGCACCGGCCCGGCTGCCCAATACGCTCAAAGGCTGTTTTAACTTCCATTGCGTTTCCGGGTAGGTTATGTCAAAAGAAAAGGGCGAACCTGACGAAACCGTGGTTTCGTTGGAGCGACCTGGAGCCCCTTCCCAGGTGACGGGTTCAACACCTGTAACAGATTGATAAGCTTTCGGTTCAAACTGTACAGCAGGCGTAACTTTGCCCGGCAAGGCGAGCCAGAAAGTTATAGCAGGCAGCAGGGGCTTTCCTTCCCGCGCCAGGGTGCCGGAACCGGGGATTTTAACCGGGTAATCCCCGTCCTTGGTTTCAATCATCTCCGGATTGGCCCGGTAAAGGACAACCAGTTCATCCCGGGTGCTTTTCAATACGGAAAGCGAATAACCTGTTTGGGCGACAGACAGGCAAAGTCCGCAGTAAAAAATGAGAACGCCTGTGAAAAGCCTCTTTAACATACCGGAACTCCGAACCTAAAATTAGTTATTCTGCTATTAACATCCCCAGCAAACGGCCTATCTCCACTTGAAAATTACGTTATTTGCAGAAAAGATTTAAACCTATGGAAGACCTGATCAAGCGATTTCCCGAACAACTGGAAGAGGCCATGGCTATCGGGCGGAAGGTAGCCCTTAAACCCCCGGTTCATGTGATATGGAATATTATTGTAACCGGACTGGGCGGTTCGGGTATAGGGGGCAACCTTACGCGTGAACTGGCAGCCGGTGGGCTTCAGGTTCCGTTCCTGGTCAATAAAAATTACCATATTCCTGCTTTTACCGGTGAGCACACGCTGGTAATTGCTTCTTCTTATTCAGGCAATACGGAAGAAACCCTTTCGGCTGCGGAAGAGGCGCTCAGGGCAGGCGCCCAAATAGTTTGCGTCACTTCAGGCGGAAAACTGGTTGAATGGGCGGCAAGCAATGGGCTCGACACTATCCGTATTCCCGGGGGTATGCCTCCGAGGTCTTGTTTGGGCTATTCTTTTGTGCAGCAAATGTATATCCTCCGTGGCCTCCGCCTGTGGGATCATGATTTTGAACCGGAACTCAAAGCGGCCATTCAAATGCTGAAAAAAGAACAGGAGGCCATAAAAAAAGCAGCGGAAGACCTTGCCGTTAAGCTGGAGGGTTTTATCCCTGTGATTTACGCGACAACCGCTTATGAAGCGGCTGCCATCCGCATGAGGCAGCAGTTGAATGAAAATGCCAAAATGCTGTGCTGGCATCATGTTATTCCGGAAATGAATCACAATGAACTGGTAGGCTGGAGGGGTGAACGCCATAACATGGCAGTAGTTATGCTCCGCGGGGAAGATGATTTCGCGAGAAACCGGCAGCGTATGGAGTTGATCCGTGAGGACATTGAACGTTGTGGCGCCAGTGTGTATGACGTGGTAGCGGAAGGCCGTTCCCGCCTGGAGCGGACCCTGTTCCTGATCCACCTCATCGACTGGGCTTCCCTACACCTGAGCCGCCTGAATGGAGTGGATGTAATGGAAGTTGCCGTGATTGATAAATTGAAAGCGGCCCTTGCGAAACTATAATGCCAAAAGCTTTGTAATGATGGCAAACCCGGTTGCTTTGAAAGAAATAGCATTTCTTGATCTCGGTTCGATACCATACCGGGAAGCTTGGGAGTACCAGGAAAAGCTGTTTAACGAATTAATTGCCTCCAAGCAACAAAACCGTGTCACGCGGGGGATTAACCGGGCAGACCGGCCGGGATACCTGCTCTTTTGCGAGCACCCCCCGGTGATTACCCTCGGCAAAAGCGGCCATGAACAGCATTTGCTGATGAACCCGGATTGGCTGGCCGAACGCGGAGTTGAATATGTAAAAACAAACCGCGGGGGAGATATCACCTTTCACGGCCCCGGCCAGATTGTCGGGTATCCGATCCTGGATCTGGACCAGTTTTTCACGGATATACACCGGTACATGCGCAGCCTGGAGGAAGTCATTATCCGTACCCTGGTGGAATACGGACTCCAGGGAAGCCGGATGAAAGGCGCTACCGGGGTTTGGCTCGACCCGGAGGACCCGGCCCGCGCCCGGAAAATATGTGCCATGGGTGTTCGCACCAGCCGCTGGGTAACCATGCACGGATTTGCGTTCAACATTAACACGGACCTGAATTATTTTAACTACATCGTGCCCTGCGGAATCCAGGACAAACAAGTTACTTCCCTGCAAAAAGAATTAGGTGAAACTATTCTTTTGGATGACGTAAAAGCAAAGTTGAGACGTCATTTTGCCGATGTATTTGAAGCCCGCGTGCAGGTGGTAAGCTCATGAAAAAAGATATTCCTTTCCGGAAAGTTGAACAGGTTGGTATTGCTGTGGTGCGCGAAACCCTTGAAACCGGAGCCACGGAATGGAATGTGTACCTCTTAAACCTCCGGCAGGAACCCATCCTGCAAGTCCTGGTTTCTTCATCAGGGTTTGGAAAAATCAATGGCCGGCAGCGGAAGACCTCTGTGTTGCGCCAGGCCCTGGGCGATATTCCTCCCCGTACATTTATAAAGCTGGAGATGATCCCGGAGGAACTATTCAGCTTTTCCAATGAGTTTCTGGTGAGTTTCTGGCAGGGGCACCATTTGTACGACCGTAAATACGTGTTTGTCCCGGGCAGTATTTCTGAAAAATTTCTAACCGAGATTCCGCTCATCGGAAAGGAAGGTATTCTTATCTTGTAACCCAATGCGTGAGGAAGTATTCCCCCAGGCGGAAGACATATCGTCCAACGGAGAAGACTGGTACCTGAACCGCACGCTCGTGGTCGATGCCGGACAGCAGCCCCTACGCATTGATAAATTCCTGTTTCACAAGCTGGAAAGGATCAGCCGGAACCGAATACAGCAGGCCATAAAAGCCGGATGTATCCAAGTCAACGGGCAGGAAATAAAATCCAACTACAAAGTCCGGCCGGGCGATGAAATTGCTGTATTCCTGCCGCATCCACCATCACCCGGAAAGCTCGAACCGGAAAACATCCCGTTGGACATTGTTTATGAAGATGAGTACCTGGTCGTTCTTAACAAACCGGCCGGAATGGTGGTGCATCCTGGCGTGGGGAATTATTCGGGGACCCTGGTGAACGCTCTTTTGTATCATTTCGGCCGGTTGCCACAGCCGGATGGGGAAACTCCGCGACCGGGCCTGGTGCACCGGCTCGATAAGGACACCAGCGGGCTGATGGTAGTGGCGCGCGATGAATACACCCTGAGCCACCTGGCCCGGCAATTTTTCGAACGAACCGTTCAGCGGGATTACCTGGCATTGGTCTGGGGCACATTCGATCAACCGGAGGGAACCATTTCCGGGCATATAGGCCGGCATTTGCGGTACCGGCAGAAAATGGATGTATTCCCGGAAGGCGATCACGGCAAACATGCTGTGACCCATTACCGGGTGCTTGAAGATCTGGGTTATGTGAGCCTGGTGAAATGCAGGCTCGAAACCGGCCGCACCCACCAGATCAGAGTGCATATGGCCTGGGCCGGTCATCCGGTCTTCGGAGATCCGGTTTACGGTGGCAACCGGATTGTAAAAGGTACCGTTTATGCCAAATACAAGCAGTTTGTAGAAAATTGCCTGAAAATCCTGCCGCGCCAGGCTTTGCATGCCAGGAGCCTGGGATTCCGGCATCCGGTTATGAAAAAAGACCTTTTATTTAAAACCGAACCGCCAAAGGATATGCGGGAAGTGCTCAACCGGTGGCGAAATTATATGACATACCTGAAGGACTAGTTTTACAGGAAATTGACAACCCTGCAGAGAGCCGGCCAAAGAAAAGGCGCTAATTTGAGTATTTTTGCATTTCATAATAAGCCTATTATAATTTTCAGCCAATGAGGAGTTTTTGGATTTTACTGGCCGCCCTGTTTGCAGCGGCAGGAGCCACTGCACAAGTTGAACCTTGTGGCACAATGCCTCATCTGCAGCAACAGATTGCTGAAAACCCCGGACTGGCTCCTTTGCTCGAGCAAATGGAACAGGCGGTACAGCAGCGTTTATCGGATCCGGCATTCCAGCAAAAAGAATCCGGCAGCGTCATTACCATACCTGTTGTGGTTCATGTAGTGTATAAAACGGCCGCCCAGAATATTTCCTATGCACAAATCCAATCGCAGCTGGATGTTCTGAATGAAGATTTCAGGCGCCATAACGCAGACACTTCCAACACTTTGAATGTGTTCAAACCGGTGGCAGGCGATGCGCAAATTGAATTTTGCCTGGCGGTTCGCGATCCGAACAATAATCCCACTTCCGGGATCACCCGGACGCAAACCAATGTGACCGTCTTCGGGCTGAATGATGAAGTGAAACATGCCAACCAGGGCGGGCACAATGCCTGGCCGGCTTCGGATTATTTGAATATCTGGGTTTGTAACCTCACCCCGGGCATTGGCGGCTATGCCCAGTTTCCGGGCATGAACCAAAACACCGATGGAGTGGTCATTGATTACCAGTACTTCGGCCGCTACCCGGATAATCCGTTTAATTCGAATTCGCTGGGCCGTACCGCTACCCACGAAGTGGGCCATTGGCTGAACCTTCGGCATATCTGGGGAGACGGACCCTGCGGACAGGATGATTTTGTGAACGATACCCCTTTATCAGATGCCCCCAATTACGGTTGTCCGATCTTGCATCAGAGCTGCGGCTCACTGGATATGGTTCAAAATTATATGGACTACACGGATGACGACTGTATGAACATTTTCACCCAGGGACAGGCCAACCGCATGCGGGATGCCTTGTTCAACCTGCGGCCCGGTTTACTGAATTCCCTGGGATGCTCGCCCGTAACTGCACCACCCATGGTGGATTTCAGCGCGGACAAAACCACTGCCTGCCTGAACGATACCGTGCAATTCTTTGACGAATCCCTGAATTTCCCCACTTCCTGGCAGTGGACTTTCCCGGGGGGAAATCCTTCTTTTTCCACGCTGGAAAAACCAAAGGTGGTTTATACAAGCGTGGGCACTTATAGCGTAAAGCTGGTGGCTACCAATCAATACGGGACAGATTCCCTGGTAAAAACCAGCTATGTTACCATCACGGGTGCCACAGATTCCCTGCCTCAACAGCAATCCTTTGAAGACAGCCAGTTTCTCCTGGATGGGTGGTCAGTGTTCAACCCTGACGGTGACCGGACCTGGGAACGCGTTACAGGCATCGGGGCTTACGGCAACTCCAACGCCTGCATTAAATTCACTAATTTCGGATCAGGTCCAGACCCAACCGGCACAATGGACCAGTACCGTTCACCGTTGATTGATTTTTCGGCACTGAACAATCCCTATCTTACTTTCGATGTAGCATACGCCCGGTTTAATTCCAATTACAGCGATACGCTGGTTATTTATTATTCAACCGATTGCGGAAACAGCTTTATCCCGGTCTGGAGCAAGGGAGGAAGCCAGCTGGCCACCGCCCCGGATAAAACCGTGGCCTTTATTCCGAATGCGAGTCAGTGGCGTAAGGACTCTGTAAACCTTTCTTCCCTGGTTGGCTACCCGGCCGTGTCGATTGCCATTGGCAATAAATCCGGCTGGGGCAATAACTTGTATATCGACAACATACTTCTGAACGCCCAGGCAACTACCGCACCGGTGGCTTTATTCACAGCCAATAAAACAGTTGTTTGTGCCGGTGACACCGTGCAGTTCACAGATTTATCGTCTAACTACCCGTCCTCGTGGGCATGGTCGTTCACCGGAGGCAACGCGGTCTGCACGGATTGCAAAAACCCGGAAGTGGTTTTCACAACTGCAGGGCAGTACACCGTAAAGCTGGTAGTTAGCAATTCCATTGGCACAGATTCCACGGAACAGCTTAATTACATCCAGGTGAACCCGGCTCCATCGGTAAGCCTGAACAAGACCAATGTGATCTGCAATGGAACGAATACCGGCAGTATCACAGCCCAGGTAACCGGGGGCACGCCTCCTTACGCTTACTCCTGGTCGAACGGAGCTTCCACAGCCACCACCAGCAGCCTGGCAGCCGGGTTATACATAGTAACTGTTACAGATTCGCTGGGTTGCACAGCGGTCAAGCACGCCAACATTACCGAACCATCGGGGATGGTTTTGAACACTATTACCACCAGCGCTACCAACGGGAAGCCAAACGGGACGGCCACGGTAGGGGTGCTGGGGGGCAAACCGCCTTATTCCTATTTGTGGGATGATACACAGCACCAGACCACAGCCCAGGCTACCGGTTTGACGCCAGGCACTTATCATGTCACAGTGACAGATGCCGATAATTGCCAGAAGATAGCCAGCGCTACGGTGGGAAATATTGTGGGGATGTCTTCCCCCGACCTGGAGCTGAATGTAAAACTGTATCCCAATCCGGCAGGCGATAAGGTTTGGATTGACATGACCTTATCAGAACCTGAAAAAGTTCTATGGCAATTTTTTGATGCTACAGGAAGGCTGCTGGAAACCGGTGGCACCCAATCGGCCTATCAACTGCTCGAAAGCATTGATGTAAGCGGTTTGCCCAATGGCCTGTACATAATCCGGATCACAGCCGGGGCTGCGGTTACAGAGCAAAAACTTTCAGTGCTCCGTTAAGAGGGATGAGCCACGGGATTGCTAACTTTACCGGTGAAAAACTGAAAATGATCCGTTTGGCTGACAATAGGGTTCCCAAAGAGCTGAAACAAATAGGCGAGAAAGCCCTGGTTGGCGAACGGATCAGCCCGGAAGAGGGTCTTTTGCTTTTCCGGCAAGGTACCATTGGTTTCCTGGGCAGTATTGCCCACCAAATCAGGACCCGCCTGCACAGCAAAACCACCTACTTTAACCGGAATTTTCACATCGAGCCCACCAATCTGTGCGTTTTCGATTGCAAATTCTGCAGCTACTCACGCATGCTGAAAAAGCCTGAAGACGGCTGGCTAATGAGTGAAGAGGAAATGCTGGACATCGTGAGAAGCTATGTTGGCAAACCGGTAACAGAAGTCCATATTGTGGGAGGGGTGCATCCCAAAATGGGGCTGGAATATTTTGCCCGTATCCTGCAGCGTATCCGTGAAATTCATCCCGGGCTTCATATCAAGGGCTATACGGCCGTGGAACTGGAGTATATGATCCGGAAAGCGAAGATGACCTATAAGGAGGGTCTGCAATACCTGAAGGAGCACGGACTAAATAGCCTGCCGGGAGGCGGAGCTGAAATATTCCACCCGGAAATCCGGCAGCAGATTTGTGCCGATAAATGCACGGCCGACCAATGGCTGGCCATTCACCGGGCGGCTCATGAGTTGGGCATGAAATCCAATGCCACTATCCTTTACGGGCACATAGAAAAGTACGAACACCGGATCGACCACATGGAAAGGCTCCGGCAGTTGCAGGATGAAACGGGCGGGTTCAATGCTTTCATTCCGCTAAAGTTTCGCAATGGCAACAACCAGATGTCGCATGTGCCTGAAGTCAACTTGATTGAAGATATAAAGATGTACGCTGTAGCCCGGATTTACCTGGACAACATCCCGCACTTGAAGGTTTACTGGCCGATGATCGGCCGGCAGACTGCCCAGTTGCTTCTCGGGTTTGGCGCCAATGACCTGGATGGCACGATCGATGATTCCACGAAAATTTACTCCATGGCCGGAGCGGAAGAACAGCACCCAGCCATGAGTACTTCAGAAATAGTGAATCTTATCAAGCGGGCCGGCTTTCAACCGGTGGAAAGAGATACCTTGTACCACCCGGTAAAAGATTACAGCACTGTTGAATTTGAACCGGAAGTTCAGGTAAGAGGATATAAATAAAAGATAATCAGCTATATGCACGATAAATGGGAAAGGATAATCTACCTGGTGCGGCATGGAGAAACAGAATATAACCACCGGGGAATTATCCAGGGGCGGGGAGTGGATATGCCATTGAACCAAACGGGGATGGAACAAGCCAGGCGCTTTTTCGAAGCTTACCGCGATAAAGGAATTGAAATAGTTTACTACTCCACTTTGCAACGCACCTGCCAGACCATTGCGCCTTTTCTGGAAGCCGGTTATCCCTCCGTTTCGACTCCTGACCTTGATGAAATGGATTGGGGAATATACGAGGGCAGGGAAAATACAGCTGAATTGCAGGTAGTGTTTCAGGGATTTTTAAAAGCTTGGAGGAATGGAAATTTGCAGGCTGGCCCTCCGGGAGGAGAAACCCCGGAATTGCTCAGGGAAAGGCAATTGCGTTTTTTAAGGAAACTGGAGCAAAGCCCTTACCGTAAAATTTTGGTATGCACCCACGGTCGGGCGATTCGCAGTTTGCTTTGCCTCATGCTGGGCAAAAGCCAGCAAAACATGGATGATTTTCCACATGATAACCTGTCCGTTTATGAGGTGGTGTACAACCAGGGGGAATACTGGATACGTCTTTTTAATGACCGATCACATCTCAATGGAAAAAATTAGAGTTTCAGCGGTATCTTATCTGAACACCCGGCCATTTATTTATGGTTTAACGCATTCCGGGATATACAAACGGATTGACCTGAGCCTGGATATTCCCTCCAAAGGCGCTGAAAAGTTTATCCGGGGAGAAACCGACCTGGCATTGGTTCCGGCCGCTATCCTGGCCGAAATCCAACCTTATCAGATATGCAGCCGCTTTGCCATTGCTTCCGATGGCCCTGTTGAATCGGTGTGCCTTCTCAGCCAGCAACCACTCGAGCAGGTCAAGTACCTGTATCTGGATTACCAGTCCCGGACTTCGGTGGAGCTTACCCGCATCCTTATCGAAGAATACTTACAACTGGACTTGGAATTCCTGCATGGTGTTCCGGGTTATGAAAACCTGATTACAGATGACGCGGCCGGCTTGGTTATCGGAGACAGGGCGCTGCGGATGCGTTCCGGTTTTAAATATGTGTATGACTTGGGTTCCTTATGGAAAGAATTCACAGGCCTGCCATTCGTTTTTGCCGTTTGGGTATGTCGGGAGCCTTTGGAAAAATCATTTTTGTCACGTTTTGACAAAGCGCTGCACTATGGCGTAAGGCATATTAAGCAGGTAATCCAGGCTGAAAAACCTATGCCCGGGGTGAATTATGAGCATTATTTTAATCATTCCATCAGATACAAACTAACCCCGACCATGCGCCAGGGGCTTGATTTTTTCCTGGAAAAAGTCAGGGTTCAAAAGGTTTACTGACAATTTCCAGGACGGTTTCAATTAACCGGTCGATTGTCTTGTAAGGATCTTTAGAAAAAGTATGAGTGGCCCGGTTGGCTATGATGGCATTCACTGACAAGCATTCATGTCCTAATATCCGGCCAAGCCCGTAAATGCCTGCCGTTTCCATTTCAAAATTCATAACGCGCAAGCCGTTATATTCAAAGCGCTGCAGCGATTCCAGGAAATCCGGATACTTCAGGGCAGCTCTCAATTGCCGGCCCTGGGGACCATAAAACCCGGCACAGGTAGCCGTTATGCCTGTTTTAAAGGAATAATGCTTGGTAAAATGCCCGAGCAGCCTGGAAGAGGCGGCCCGGAAATAGGGCCTGGCGGGCATGGAAGCGGACGTGCCATGTGCCATCAAGACTTCGCTCATTTTTGATTCCTCTTCGGTTTCGGGCGAATCATAATAATGCATCAGCATGTCGAGCCCCAGACCATGCGTACCGGCCAGGAACTCATCCACCAGTAAATCCGGCTGCAGGGAACCGGAAGTGCCTATTCTGATGAAATGAAGAGTAGTGTGTTGTTGCTTCACCTCCCTGGTTTTCAGGTCTATGTTTGCCAGGGCGTCCAGCTCGTTCAGTACAATGTCAATATTGTCAGTTCCAATACCGGTTGACATAACAGTGATTCGTTGTCCGTTTAGGGTACCGGTATGTGTTACGAATTCCCGTTTTTGTTTTTGAATCTCTATATGGTCAAAATGCCTGGATATGCGTGCAACCCGGTCCGGATCTCCAACCAGCAAAATCCTGGTAGCAATATCTTCAGGATGCAGCGCCAAATGATAAATACTGCCGTCCGGGTTGAGTACGAGCTCTGATTCAGGAATAATTTGTGACATATTGTTAATTTTAGGCGCCAAATTATCTAAATTTCATTAAAGACCTGAGTATGGATTTGTTTGATAAAAAGATATTCGTTCCCCTTGATTTTTCTGATTGTTCATTGGATGCCTTACGGTTTGCCGCGGCTGTAGCTCATAAGATTAATGCAAGCCTTGAAGTATTACACGTGGTGGAAACCTATAAATACAACAGCCGAATTCAAAAAGTGCTGGATTATACGGAAGTGCTGGAAAAGGAAGTGAGCGAGCGGATTGATGATTTCCGTACCGATAATTCCATTTTGTGGGGCCTGAAAACCAATATACATATTGCCAACGGAAAGATTTACCGTAAGATCCTTGAATACGCGGATGATTTAAACCCTGATATCATTGTAATGGGAACCCAAGGAGCGAGCGGTATAAATGAAATGGAAAAATACTTCCTGGGCAGTAACGCCTACCGGGTGGTATATAATGCCAATTGCCCGGTGATTACCCTTCGTTCCGCCCCTAAAGAAATAAAATTTGAGAAGATCATCCTTGCCCTGGATGTCGACAAGGCAACCCGTGAAAAAGTGGATTCTATCATTCAGTGGGGAAAGGCTCTCGGGGCGGAATTGTGCCTGACAACGGTCACAGAATCGCTGGATGAGATGAGGAGCAAGGCAGATGAAATTAACGATAAGCTAAATGAACTGGCTGAGATAATTAAAGAAGAGGGCATTTTGTGTGGCTCCAAATTGATTCGTAATGGGGAAGTGACCAAATCAATCATTAACCATGCGGAAGAAGTGGGTGCCGACATGATTGCCATCATGACTACGAAAGAGAATATTTTGACTGAACTGTTCCTGGGATCTACCGCCAGGAGGATCATTCAGCATAGTACCGTCCCGGTACTATCCACACACCCGACCCGGACAAAATAAAGCTGTGAATTGAAAATACCGGCCTATGGCTTGTGGTTTCGCCATAGTTCAAAGTCATCCCAGTATATCTGCAACACCCCGCCCTGTTCCCTGACATAATCGACCAGGGCGCCTGAGGTATATAACTTCATGGGATTGAAATGAGACAGCCCGTCCGGATACCTGTCTTTGGGGTGGTGCGTTACGTTATGTACATCGAATATGACGGTCTTTAATCCGTTGGCCCTGGTAACAGCAAAATAAAACCGGCCGTTTTTTGCATCCCCTTCTTTAAAATAGGTTTCCCAGGTCATCCATTCATCCAGCGGGATATCGAAAGACCCATTATATTCTTCCCAAACCGTTTGAAACTTTTTGTTGTCATACGTTTGGGCGTGCACATCAAAATGCAGGGGATGTCCCGGGTCATTTTCCGGCTTCTGCAGGTTAATGGAGATTCTGAATGCATTTTTATAGGTTCCCCAGTTCTTGTTGTTCCAGAATTCCTGTACTGTTAGCCAGGTTACCGGAGCGGGCGCATTTTCCACAATGGTAAAATCCGGGTGCAACTTCACCCGTACTTTGATATATACTTCGTAGAGGTCGATGTTGTCATACAAATTGGCCTGTATCCGTCCTTTGAAATATCCGGTATTTTTATCCGGTACCCTTGGATATTTCAACCAGTATTTTAACACGTGATTGGATGAGTCGACCGGGTCAGGAATGATGCGGGCATAACGGTCCGAATCGGTTCCTCCCTGGTACTGAATGGAGAATGTTCCGATATATTTGTTCGCATCAAGGTGCAGCGACCAGTCATTGGGCGCATTGACTGACTGGTCAACGCCTGTAATATCCTGATGGGCTGAATCGGGGATTCCGGCAGAGTTGGGTTCAAAACCGGAATGAAAAATCAATTCTTCCCTTGCCACATCCGGGTCAGGCATTTTCTTTTTGCAGGAAAGCGCAGCCAAAAGAAATACGGCTGTCAGAATACAGGCAAATTGATTCCTACTGAAATTCGGTTTCTGCATATTAATCTTTGGAATTTTTATCAGTGATCCACAAATATGATCTTCTGACTGATGATTTCGAGGCTCGTTTGAAGCCGGACAATATACATTCCGCTGCCATGAAACCAATTCCGTGGTATTTGTACGATTTTGTCCTTGAAGTCCCGCCTGGCATATATGAGCTTTCCCTGCATATCGAAAATCTCAAGCGTGGCAGTTGAGCTGTTCTGATCAATAATGGCCATCAGATTTCCGGAATCCAGGAGGAAGGAATGATTCCCATTGATCTGGGTGGGGATACTGGATAGTAACCCCCGGTTGTAAAAACGGGTAAATAAAGTCATGTAGTTTTCTCCGCTATTCAGGATTTGGTCTGCCTGTAGCACCAGCAACGCGGCATCCTTCATGGTCATTTTACTGCTCCAGCTATACAACGATTCAATCATCAGCTTATCAGTAACTTCCCGGCCAAGGTCAGTCCAGATTTCCATCATAACCGATGACCATATCTGGCCGGCTGTATAGATGTCGGAGCCAAGGTCATCCGGATAATGTTGGGTGCTGTTTACCACACGGCCACTCCAATACTCGTTGTGCCCGTCCCATGAAAACACATTCTGCCAATTATAATCGTCAATAGCCCTTGAGTAGGAGGCGGCCAGGTAGTCTCCCAGGCCCTCATCGAGGGCATCCCGTTCAAAATCCAGGTTGAAATTCCCGTTGGCGCTGAAACTGATTCCGTGCCCATATTCGTGAATGATCACATCAGCGTCCTCCCCGTCATCCACTCCGCCTTCTCCCAGGATCATGCGGGGAGGGATGTTAGAAACGAAATAGGAATTATCGTCAGTGCTCCCGTGCGCATCGACCTGAACCTGGAAGGAAGCCAGCGTTGGGTACCCGAGGTCCTCGAGATATTGGTGAAAAGCATTGATGTGGTAAAAGGCGTTCACGTCTTCAAAACCATCCTGCGAACGAGTGAAATTGAAAGTGCCATCCGCTGACGTAGCCGGAGGAATGGAAGGAGGCTGCAGGTCTGTGATTTTCGCGTAAGGGGATTCCAGGGTAAATGAACTGCCGATGAAGTTGACCGTTACCGTTTTGTTAACACGCTGATTATTCAACATCAGGTTGTCGCTGTCATTATTGTCGGAGTACAATCCGCCATAGGTTTTATGCGCGGTAGTCAGTGGGTCGGGATTGAAAACCCAAACCGTGGCAGTGGTGTCGCCCTGGAAGTAACGGTGCAGATCCTTATTTTCAATAATTTGATAGTTATCATCCAAAAGAATAAAGCGGTGCGCTGAATTCAATGGATTGAACAAGGTAGCCGCCAGGCCGACAACGGGATCCTCTTCTCCATTGGGCAACAGGGACACTTCACCCGCTATTTCCACGCCTGCCCGATGCATGGAGGATAATTTTTGCAGGGCAAATTCCTTATCAAAAACCTTTTTCTTCGCCTGGATTTTCGCGATATCCCAGGTACGGGTGTCTATTGTATAGTCAAACAAGGACAAAACCCGGCCTTCCGGGCTGAGGTTAATGGTAACACCGGCTCCCTGGATGGGAATTCCAAGAAAAGTCTGCCGGAAGTTGAAATGCAGGGTATGGGAAGAAGCCGAGGAATAATCCAGTTCCAATCCATTCGGATAGGTACTCAGGTTATC
Organism: uncultured Chitinophagales bacterium; assembly: GCA_964422925.1. Lineage (GTDB taxonomy): Bacteria > Bacteroidota > Bacteroidia > Chitinophagales > S012-47 > CAYRDC01. The sequence goes on from CAYRDC010000003.1 coordinate 149,058, forward strand.
GATATGTTCGAAGGCAAACAATTTAGCCGTTTCTGCGGAAGCAGGACCCTGTACATAGCCGGGATAAAAAATAACCGTTTCACCTTCTTCCGGCACGATGTCTTGTGCCATTACAGGGAATGAAGCGGGAATCAGCAGGCTGATCAGAACAACAAGCATACAGGTGCTACCTCTCATAAAGAATGGAAATTTCGATATCCGGATAACGGGAAATCAGTTTATTGAATTTTGTGAATTGCTCCCTGGTGGCTGCCGCGGTGATCCGGCCATTTTCACTGAAATCCTGACTTACAATTTCCGGGCCGCAAGAGGCTATGGCATTCATTACGTCATTCATACGGGCATAGTCAAACATAAGTTCAAACCAGATTTTTACCTCCTGTATGATCACTTTCGCATTCGAGAGAGCATCAGCCGCAGCCTGTTTGTAGGCTTTTATCAAACCGGGCAGTCCGAGTTTTGTTCCCCCGAAATATCTGACCACCACCACAGCCACATTGGTAAGACCCGCAGAACGGATTTGGTTTAATATGGGCAATCCGGCTGACCCGGAAGGTTCCCCGGCATCGGAAGAATAAACCGTTTCTGTCTGTGGGCCCAATATGCAGGCATAACATACGTGTCGGGCTTTGGGATGCGCCTTCCGGTAATGCTGCACCAGCGCCTTTACTTCTTCCATCGTCCAGGCCGGATGGGCAAACGCGTAAAACTTGCTGCCCTTTTCGCGGTACAGCCCTTCGGCTTTTCCCCGGATGGTTTGATAGGTCTTCATGAATCCGGATTTTATAATGATGATGCTGCCAGTAAAATGCAACCAATGGTGAGGATCAACCCGATCCAGTTCGGGCGGCTTAATTTCTCATGGAAAAACAGCATGGCGGTCAGGGCAGACATAGATACAATCCCCACGTTATTGACCGGGTAAACCACTGAGGCCTGCCATCCCGGCAGGTCCAGCACACGGACCAGGAAATAGATAGAACCATAATTCGGAATACCCAGCAACACACCTGCCAGCCATTCCCGTTTCGGGAATATCGAGGAGGCGCGCTTGATTCCGGTGAATTTATGTGCAACAGTAAGAATCAAACCGCTGAAAGCCGCGGTGCCAAAAAGAAAAATGAGAAACTGATGAAATTCTTCCGGCTGCAGAGCGTATTCCTGGCTGTATTTCAGCAGCAATTCAATAATACCACTGCTGATCAACACCAACACCGGAAAAGCCAGGTGCCCGTGAAGCAGGTTGTTTATCCTTCCCGGTTTTTGCATGGTCAACAGCACAGCCGGTACGGCAATGATAATGGCCAGGGATTTTTGCCAGGTTGCCGGTTCATGAAACAACAACATGGCCCCTGTAGCCGACAATATGAAGGAAGTTTTGGAAGCCACGGAAGAAACGGTTAACCCACTGACATTCACTGAACGGCTCATCAAATAGAATCCGGTGATAAACAGGAGTCCCAGTATGAACGCATACTTCAGCCATTCAGCATGAAAATCAGAAGGCCATGCGGAAGGTTCGAACAGTAAACCCATGACAACGCAAACAAAGTAATTGATCACGATCACCCGGAAAATCCGCACCGGCCAGACTTCAAAAACCTTGAACAGGGCGATAATGATCGTAGCGCAAATAATGCTTAGCAACAGGTAAATCATTCGTGCAGATAGATTTTTAACAGGTCGCTTCCAATATGCTTTTCCGACATCAATCCGGCATGTGACAGGACAGGGGAGGCTACATCTCCTTCGATAACCTTACCGGAAATAAAAACCCTGGCTTCATCCCAAAGGCCGGCATCAATGAATGATTGCAAAAGGGCACGCCCGCCTTCCACCAACAGGCTGATGATGTCCAGCTGATATAATTCCCCGGCAACGGCATGTGGTAACTCCTGGCCGAAAGGAATTTTACGGTAAAGGATATTGCCTGTGGTTTCGTTTTTGGATTCATTGAAAACGATGGTTTGAACACTGCCATCCAGCAGGTCCAGCGAACCAGGCAGCTTTAAATGGCGGTCAATAACGGCCCGACAGGGATCCGGGCCCGGGTAATAGCGGGTCGTTAGCCGGGGATTATCCGTCATTGCCGTGTTGGTTCCAACCAGGATGCATTGTTCTTCAGCCCGCCAGCGGTGGCTCACACGCTGGCTTAGCGGGCCGGATACCCGGATCCTACTGCCGGATTTACCGATAATCCCATTGGCACTCTCGGCCCATTTCAGTATAATCCAGGGCCGCTGCTTCCGGTGAAACGCAAAAAAGCGCCTGTTCAGAAAATCAGCCGCTTCAGCACACACCCCTTCCACCACTTCAATGCCAGCTTCGCGGAGGTGGCGTATTCCGCTGCCCGATACTTTCGGGTTCGGATCCCTGGAACCGATCACCACGCGGGGTATTTTATGGGAGACAATCAGATCGCTGCATGGCGGAGTCTTCCCGTAATAGGAGCAAGGCTCCAGGTTTACATACAAAGTCGATTCTGAAAGCAGTTTTTTATCTTCAGGCAACAAGCTATTAATGGCATTTACTTCCGCGTGGGCTTTCCCGAAAGCCTGGTGATATCCTTCACCGATAATCCGCCCACGGTGTACTATTACACACCCCACCATCGGATTGGAGGCAGTATACCCGGCACCGAGCAAGGCCAGGTCTATGGCCCTTTGCATAAATTTAATGTCCCCGTCTGTCATTTAGCGGGTAAATTTACAGGAATTAAACAACCGGTTACCGCCAGATTATGACCATCAGTGAGGCATACCAGGTTTTACGAAAGCATGGCCGGAAACTTTATAATCAGCGCGAAGCTGACCAGTTAGCCCGTACGATAATGGCCGATGCCTTTGGCATCTCCCTCAAGGAGCTGATGGTATGTCCCGGTCAGTCTTTGAACACTGAAAAGGCTGATTCTCTAGAGAAGATTGTAAAACGGCTTGCTAAGGGTGAACCCGTGCAATACATAACCGGCAAGGCACACTTCATGGGGCTGGTCTTCCGGGTAAACCCATCAGTGCTTATTCCCCGCCCGGAAACCGAAGAGCTGGTCGACTGGGTGATCCGGGATTCAGAAAATCAGAAAATAAAGCATATTCTCGACATAGGCACCGGCAGTGGCTGTATTGCCATTGTCCTGAAAAAGCATTTCCCCGAGGCCAGGGTAACCGCCATAGATATCAGTGAACGGGCTTTGAAAACAGCCACGCAAAACGCTCGGATTCACGGATGTGAAATCCATTTTGTAAAAGCGGATATTCTGGCCTCCGAATCCGTAAAGTTATTCAAGGGAGTGGATCTTGTGGTCAGCAACCCGCCTTACGTCACCCAAACCGAAAAAAGCCGGATGAACGCCACCGTGCTGGATCATGAACCGGCAGAAGCGTTGTTTGTCCCGGCCAACCGCAGCGCCCTTTTTTATGAAGCCATTACAGCGTGTGCCATGGCCTGTATGAAAACCGGCAGGGTGTTTTTCGAGCTGAATGAATTTGACGGGTACCGGATAGCAACGGACATCGGTAGGAAATGGGGCATGGGTTTTCACATGCGTAAGGACTTACAGGGCAAATTCCGGATGATGCGCCTTGAACTTCAGTGCAAAGCATAAAAAAAGCCCGTATCCGGGCTTTCTAATGCTTTTCTTTGTGTAGTTACACATGATGGGCGAGGCTCTCGTTCAGGTACGGGTGATTAACTGGTATAATGGAAGCTTTGCTTAAAGCTCTCCCTGTAAAGAATGCAAATAAACCGGCAAAGCCAATAAATGTGCCTATTTCAATAAGTCCAAATTTAGGAGTACCATAACTTCCAGGCATAATTTGTAAATATAGATCTACCCACATACCGATTAAAAGTATAATGGCTACGCAGGTAAATGCGATACGGCTTCTCCGGGCTTTCAGGAACAAAAATACTAAGAAGGGTACCGCCCAGTTAAGTATGATATTCAAGAAGAAAAATGTTGAAAAAGCCCCTTTCACACGAGGGATAAAATAAATTGTCTCTTCCGGTATATTGGCGTACCAGATTAACAGATATTGGCAAAACCACAGGTAGCCCCAGATAATCGCCAGAATAAACAGGTATTTGGAGAAATCGAATAAATGGCTGTCGTTAAATGCCTTGAAATATCCTAACTTGTTTAAGCCCAGAACCAAAAGACCGATCAGCGCAGTTCCATGGATGAAGGCAGACACAAAGTTTTTAGCAGCATAGATCGTACTGAACCATTTGGTCTCAATAGACATGGTCCAATCGAAAGTAGCCAGGGAGAACGTAATGGCCAGGATAAATATATACACTTTAGAATAAAATTCAGAACGGTTGAAATGTTTCAATCCTCCTTCAATATCTTCCTTTAAGGATTCCTTTCTCAACAAATAGGTCATAAGAATCCAAAGGCCAAAAAATACAATGACCCGGATAATCCAGAACGGAACATTCAAATAAGGTGTTTTATGCCGTATGATTTCATCGGCATTCACTATATCCGGGTTTGACCAGGGATATAAATGGTTAAAACCAAAATAAAGCAATAACATCAGGATTCCGGCTATGGGAAGATATGCGGCAAAAGCTTCTGGTATCCGCTTAAATGCGGCTGACCAGCCGGATTGTGTAATGTATTGAATAGCCAGGAAAAACGAAGCCCCGATAGCCAAAGAAATAAAATAATAATTCCCCACCAGGTAATTAGCCCAGGTTCTTCCACTGTCTATAAACAAACCGGCCAAAAAAGTGATTAATCCAATAATGGCAGCAGCCAGTGATACATAAACAAATACCGGTTTTACAGATATTTTTTCTTCCATGATTATGGCTTTATTCTGATTCATTTTCCTTTTCCGGGTTATTTTGAGCCAATACCGAACGGATGTACATGATAATCCGCCAGCGGTCTTCAGGCCTGATTTGCGAACCGTGGGCACCCATGATAGCCGAACCAACGGTAATTACATGAAATATTTCTCCCTCCGGCCTGGCTAACATGTCTTCTGTTATTAAACTGGGCGCGGAGGAAGGATATTTCTCTGAAGTAATTAACGGGCCATCTCCGTTGCCATCAAATCCATGACAAAGGGCACAAAATATTTCATATTCCTGTTTTCCCCTGTTCAGGTTGTAATCTGTTGAATCCAAGGGATTATGAAGGTTTTCCCCGGCCATCATCATCCCCTCGTCAGATTTAGGATATGGATATGGATCATAGTTGCGGGGGATAGTTCCTTTAATGGGTTGCAAAGCCGTGGAATGATTTGGTGTTACCTCATTAGGAGCGTATGGATCATAAGCCTCTGAATATTTCATATCCGGGAAATAATCAAAACCGGGAGTATTTCTGTCATGGGTACAGGCAACAGACAGGATAACCCAAACGCTTACTCCTAAAATCTTAATCCAATTTTTATTATTGCGATTCATTGTCATGAATTTTCGGATAATTGCTAAATGGTTTTGATGTTCGTTTCTATTGCACCACTTGAAGTAAGAACGGATCTTGCATCTTCAAGCTTTTCTTCATCCATATCCGGAGTTTTTTCAACAAGTATCACAAATTTGTCATCCAAAGCTCTCAAATCAGCCAGTTTAATTTTTTTACCGGGGTACATTTTTCGTTTACTCAGTAAGGTCATAAAACTTAAAAATCCTGTAAGGTTTATGACCAATACAAATATGATAATCACAAAAGAAGGAGTGGCATTGAGCGGTTTTCCGCCAAAATTCAAAGGATAACTGGTAGTGTTTGCCCAGTACAAAAAATACCAGGTGAGAGCAAAAGCAACTAAGCCGTACAGCCCGGCAAGACGGGGCATATTGGATTTAACCTTTAGGGCCTGGAAAACCTCATGTACAGGATAAGGCATTATCACATCAATGATTTTATATCCTTTCTCCTGTAAGGAATGAATTCCTTTTATCAATGTATGTTCCTGGTCATAAACTCCTAATAAAACCGATTGGCTCATGTTTTACCTCCTTCAATGATTTGATTCTTCACCAATTTTGGCTACCCCTTTAATTTCATGAACTGCAATAACAGGGAAGAAGCGGAAGAACATTAATATACCGAATGTGAAAAATGCCAGTGTTCCCACGTAAATTCCAATTTCAACAATTGTTGGGTGGTAGGTACTCCAGTTAGCCGGTAAGTAGTCTTTTGTCAATGAAGTGATTACTATGACAAACCGTTCAAACCACATTCCCAGGTTAATGATCAATCCGATAATGAATACCAGGGTAATATTTTGTCTGACTTTTTTAAACCAGAACAGTTGTGGAATTATGGCATTGCAGGTGACCATGGTCCAGTAGGCCCAATTGTAATCGCCACTTACACGGTTATGAAAAAAGGTGAATATTTCATATTGGCCCCCGGAATACCAGGAAATAAATAATTCCGTGGCATATCCGGTACCCATAATAAGGGAAATAAAAATTAAGATTTTTGCAATGGCATTAATATGCGAATCAGTAATATAATCTTTGAGTTGAAACACTTTCCGCATAATGATTACAAGAGTAAGCACCATGGCAAATCCTGAGAAAATAGCCCCTACCACAAAATATGGAGGGAAAATGGTGGTATGCCATCCGGGTTCCACGGAAGTAGCAAAGTCCATGGCAACTATTGAGTGGACGCTTACCACCAAAGCGGCAGTAATACCGGCCAGAATAAGGCTTAAGTTTTCATAATGGAACCATGTTTTGGTTGATCCGTCCCATCCTAAACTTAAAAGGTTGTAAGTCCATTTCTTTATTTTTGATTTAGCCCGTTCGCGAATAATAGCAAAATCAGGCAGCATGCCGACATACCAAAACGTAATGGAAGCCAGAATATACGTCATTATAGCCACTACATCCCAGAATAATGGCGAATTAAAGTTAATCCATAGAGGTCCTCTGAAATTTGGGTATGGGAAAATGTAGAAAAACAACCAAACTCGTCCAAGATGAAGAATTGGGTACATTCCTGCACAGAGAATGGCAAACACCGTCATTGCTTCGGCAGAACGGTTAATGGAAGTCCGCCATTTTTGTCTTAATACCAGCAGAAAGATAGAAAAAGCTGTTCCGGCATGTCCTATTCCGATCCACCAAACGAAATTGATAATTCCCCATCCCCAGCCTACGGTATTGTTTACGCCCCATTCTCCAATACCGTATGCGATTGTTCGATAAACAGCCCAGGCGCCAAACAACATACCAACTGCGCTGATAGTAAAAGCTATATACCACCATACCGGCAGCTTACGTTCCATAGGAGAGAGGATCTCACTGGTAATTTGCCCATAGCTTTTATCACCCAGTACTAATGGACCTCTAATCGCTCGATTATACATTATTTAACTGGTTTATTCGCGTTAGGATAATCCGTTATTGTTTTCTTTATTCCTCACTTTTGTTAAATAACCAACAGACGGCAACGTATGTAACTCTTCCAGTAAATGGTAATTCCGTTTGTTTTCAAACAGTTGAGATACTTTGCTGTCGTTCTGGTTCAAGTCGCCAAATACAATGGCTTTGGTAGGGCAGGCCTGCATACATGCGGTTTGCAGTTCCCCGTCACGAATGCTGCGGTTTTCCATTTTTGCCTTCAACTTGGCATCTTGAATTCTCTGTACACAGAATGAACATTTTTCAACAACCCCTCTCGACCTTACTACCGCATCCGGGTTCAGCACCATTTTCCCCAGATCACTGTTCATATTATAGTCAAATTTGGGATTGTCAAAGTAAGCATACCAATTGAACCGTCTGACCCGGTAAGGGCAGTTGTTTATGCAATATCGTGTGCCAATGCAACGGTTGTAAGCCATTTGGTTCAGCCCTTCTTCATTATGCATGGTTGCTGCCACGGGGCATACATTTTCGCAAGGGGCATTATCGCATTGCTGGCACATGACAGGTTGGAACACAACTTCAGGATTTTCAGGAGATTCTGAATAGTAACGGTCTATCCTGATCCAGTGCATTATCCGGTTTTTGGATACCTGGTCTTTCCCAACCACGGCAACATTGTTTTCGGCTTGGCAGCTAATAACACAGGCGCTGCAACCGATACACTTATTTAAATCAACGGACAAGCCCCAATGCGGTCCGTTAAAGGTCACTGATTCGTATAGTGTTACAAGCTCTTTTTGAATTTCTTCATGTACCTCATTTCCTGCCAACGGGTTGTCAGCATACTCTTTCAGGGTGGTTTCGTGAATGATGGGCCGCCCTTCAAGAGTATCATGGGTTTGGGTAAATGCAATGGGATCTGCTTCTCCGGTAGGTTCCGGTGTAACAGGTTTGCCCGAGTACTGAAAATACCCCTGGTTTATAGTTACCATGGGATAGGCATTTGTACCCACGTCATTACCCGCCTTACCAACCTGAGTACGGCCGTATCCCAATGCCACAGAAATACTGCCAGTTGCCTGTCCGGGTTGTACCAGTACCGGTAATAAGATTTTACCGATTTTAATGACATCATTGGTTTTTACTCCAAGTTTTCCAGCATCGGCAGGAGCAAGTGCCGCAAAATTTCCCCAAGTTGATTTCGATATGGGATCAGGCATTTCGAGCAACCAGGGGTTGTTGGATTGTCTTCCATTGCCCAGCGCAATGGATTCATACAAAATCAATTCAAACTCCTCAGATGGCTTGGTCCCAGCAACGGTCTCAAAAACAGGACTCAGGTCTTGGTCGGTAAAATGTATTTTTTCCTGCTCTGTTGCCGTAGTGATAAAAACCCCTGCTTTCAGTGAATCATGCCAAAATTCCTCAAAGTCATCTGTATAATTTTGCAAAGGCATTATCTGGGCCTTCCAGTAATTCCGTAAATACGAATAATGATCTTCCTCCTTTCCGGTCCATTTAAGCAGGCATTCCTCGAGCGTACGTGTATTGAAAAGTTTTTGAATGGTCGGTTGGGCAAGACTAAACTGGCCTTTGACAGGTTCGGCATCGCCCCACGATTCCAGGTAATGATTGCAGGCCCCGACAAAGGAACATAAAGAAGCTGTTTCATCCATTCGGTAAGCCAGGTCAATGCTTACATCCACTTGCTGCAATCCTTCTGAAAATTTATCAGCCCGCGCGTAGTCATACACCGGATTGCAATCATGCATGATCAAAGCTCCGATTTCACCGTTTTCCATACGATCCACCAGAGTTTGCATCTTTTTATCATTACTTTGGCATGTGAGCCATGCCCGGGATGGGTCAATCGTATTTCCATAATTGTCAAGGATCCGGTTGATGGCATTAATTATAAGCTGCACATTGGGGTCATTGCTGCCGCAAATAACCAGACACTTGCCCTTTTGCGTCCAAAGAGCATCTGCATAAGCCGACATATCCACAGGCACTTGCACCTGAATACCGGATAATGGAGCTCCCGCCTTTATAGCCAGGGCATCATATAAAGTAATGATTGCCTGAGTCAGATCGGATGGTTTTAAAGCAATACGTTCATCCGCATTGGCACCGGTTAAGGACAAGCGGCTTTCAAACTGAATGTGCTTTGACATAAACGGGTTTTCTTCCGATACGTCCCGTGTTTTGGCGTAACGATTTGAAAAAGTTACTGGTGCAATCCATGTGCCCAGGAAATCAGCATCAAAGCTTACTATCAGACTGGCTTTTTCAAACCGGTAATCTGGTATGAATCGCTTTCCAAAATTAATCTCATTAGCCTGGAGCAATCCGGCATAAGAAACCGGGTCATACACAATCCATTCAGAATTAGGATATTTTTCCAGGAACTCCTGAATCAATTGTCGGGTAGAAGGGCTGCTGATAGAAGAGGTGAGCAGTACAATAGCTTTCTCTTCTTCAGCAAGGGAACTCAATGTGTCCGTAATGGCTTCATCAAATTTATCCCAGGAAATTTTTTTGCCCTTATTTAATGGATGGCGTAACCTGGCATCATCATATAGATCAAGTACGCTGGCCTGAACGCGGGCGCTGGTTCCGCCATTGGATAAAGGCGATTGGTCATTCCCTTCAATTTTAATAGGCCTTCCTTCCCTGGTTTTTACCACAATAGCAGCGTAGTCCGTTCCGGCCTGGTATGTTGATGCGTAATAATTGGGGATGCCCGGAGTAACCTCTTCAGGTTTGATTACATAGGGAATAGCTTTTTGAACAGGTGATTTGCAACTGGCTGCAAAAGCAGCTGCTGAAATGCTAAAACCACACCATTTCAGGAAATCCCTCCGGTTTGTTTTAGCTGAAGCTATTTCATCAATAAAATTATTAATATTAAGATCTGTAGCGTTTTTACTGGTAGTCGATTTTTGATTTTTATTGAAGTCATCTACACTGTTCCAGTATTTCTTGCTCATTTTGTAAATTTTTATTCTGTTGAATTGTCGTTTTGATCAATAATGACACTTTTGACAATCTTCACCACCAATGTCTTTTACTAACACACTGTCAATTGCACCTTGCTGTAGTTCTTCATGCAGTTTATTATAGGAATCGTAAAATTTATTGGTAAAGTCCACTTTTTGGGACCGGTGGCAGCTAAGGCACCAACCCATTGACATGGTATTTACCTGAACCATACGATCCATAGAGGCCACATCACCATGGCAAACTTTGCAATCCAACTTACCGACACTTACATGTTGCGCGTGGTTGAAATACACATGATCCGGCAGGTTATGCACTTTAACCCACGGAATTGGCTTACCTTCTTTGAAAGCAGCCTGCAACTTATCTATTTCAAAGTGACCAGAATGTGTTCCGGTTTTTATTTTATTGTGACAATTCATACAGACATTTAATGAGGGTATACCACTAGTTTGGCTAAATTCTACACTGCTATGGCAGTATTTGCAATCTATTTTATTTTCGCCTGCATGCACTTTGTGAGAGAATTTAATAGGCTGGTCTGGTGAATAACCCTGGGACAGACCGATTGAAGTGGCTTCCTTAAACGTTGCATAGGATAGAAATACAATTGAGCCCAATACAATAATAATGGGTATGGCTCTTGGTTTTATCCAATGAAGTACCCAAAGATCCGACAGGAAAAACAGTAACAGTATGATTGAAATAATGAAAGCTTTACTAGTCATAGAACGAGGAGGTGCCGACAGGCCATGTTTAGCAAGGTCTTTAAGATAAGCATTCAAATAAAAAATTTCATTATTTGTTAACGGCTTATCCTTAAAAATAGCTTTCATGGTATCCGAAACCGGATGTTTTAAAACATCTTCACTGGAAACCAGCGGATTTGCAAAATATTTTTGTGCTATCTCAAAAGCGGATGGATTCCAGTTAAAAGTATCAATAGGCTCAGCATTATGGCAGGAATTACAAGCCGGCAGTGAAAACTCAAATTGAATTTTCCCTTCAAAAAGTTGTTTACCTTTTTGGATATCAGATGGTGTGATTTCAGTAGGTCGGATATTTTGCTGGAAGGCAATAACCTCATTTAATTTTTGTTCCAGCTCATTTAATCTGTTTTCCAGGTTACCGGCAGATGGTGAATTATTTGTGACAGCGGCCTTTGATTCTTGTTGGCTTTCAGTTCCGGAGGTACTTTCCTGGGTTAAGTCTTTATTTTGAGTTTCCGTACTTTCTTCCTGAATATTGTTATTGGTTTCTTCAGGTTTTTCGTTTACAGTTCCATTGTTATTGGTGATAGTGCTTTGACTTGAGATATAGTCAAGTATACTTTTAATTTCAGCATCGGATAATTTGGTATCCGGCATTTTTTTCTTTTTGAACTCTTCAAAAATTGCTACCGCATCAGGATCACCGGCTGCGATCATTGTTTTTGAAGATTTTATGAAATTTATAAGCCAGCTTTCAGATTTTTTGACAGCAATTCCATTTAAATCAGGCCCCATATATATCCCATCACCTATGGAATGGCAATCAGAACAATATTCATCGAAAAGATCAGCACCATTTTCCTGTGCGTATAATTTGCCGGGGGCCATCAGAAAAAATATGCCGGTAAACAGATAGATAACTATACAGGTATATTTCAGAAGTACAAGACGTTTCAGGGTACTTCGGATCATTGTCGAGAATTTAAAAGTTAATATCAAGTAACCGGAAAATTGAGCAAAGGAGCTGTCTTTTTAGACAAGCCCTTAATAGCAAATCATTCCTGAGGTTTGAAGTTAGATTCAATGTAGGTAATTATTTGCCAAATTTCTTCTTCATCTAACTCTCCTCTGAATGAAGTCATATCATTTCTACCTTCTTCAATTTTCCAAAAGATAGATCCTTCTGATTGTTCCCAGAAAGAAGGTAATGTGAAGTCTGCAGGCGGTGTGGAAAGATCCGCTGCACCAACTCCCTGGCCATCACCAGCACGACCGTGACAGGACCGACATTTCCTTTTGTAAAGCAGTTCACCTGCTTTAATGGCTTCTTCATCTCCTTTAAAAGGATTTTTTAATGAATCTACTTCTGGAGGAGCAACCCAGGCGGTTGTGTCCGGTCCTCCCGTAATCATATTATTTATTATTACGGGCTGGTCGTTGGTCACCAAATCCTGATCATTTAACTGGGTTTGGTCAATGTTTTTAGAAGCAGTGCAGGCAACAATAACCAAAGCAACTGATAAAACTGAAACTAAGTACTTCATCATGCTAGGTTTTTCAGGTTAATAAATTATAAAAGTTATGTCTCAATCTTTGTGCCATTCACAATTCAATTTTTAGAATCTCCATTTCCGTACAATGTTAAACCCAAGTTGGAAATTTCCTTGAGTGAAGTCATTCGTGTTATAGGCAATATTTTGTTGGGGAACAATGGCATTTGCTGTATTCAAAATAATCTGAAATACATGGCCACCCGTTCCAATTTCCAGTCCAAAGCCCACATCGGGCTTGATGTTAAAAGCCCCGTTTTTAGTCAGAGGTTGATTATATTCAACTATAAAAGCTGATTGAGCGCTGAACTGATATCTCGCATCAAACCCAACGGCAAAATTGTCATTCTTCATTAATGAATCAACCAGATTGAAATGGGAAACAGAACCTGTGATTTGGGCTGAAAAGGCGTTTCCAAATTTTCTTCCCAGTATTAAAGCATGATAATAAGAAAGACGGTTAAAAAAACTTTTGTAAACTGTATTTGTTGTAGTATTGACTGCAACATCACCATAATAAGTGAGTGAAACCGGAATTTTATTATGCTTGGTCTGTTGCAAAATGCGGTATTTCCATTCTATATCATATAGTTTATTCGATTTGGTACCGCCAATCCCTACCATTAACCGGGGTGTAATACCCCAGCCAAGCCCAATACGAATATTAGCCGGGCCGAAAATGCCGAAAAGATCTGAAAAACCGTTATTGGCCTGTCCAAAACGATGTTGAATAGTGAACAGGAGTGTTTTGGCGGTTAGTGTTTCTACCGTTTGATTGTTTAAAATCAGCGTACCCTGGAAAGTATTTTTAATTGGTTTATCTTCCTTGGTTTGTGCAATGGTATTCCAACTGGCGAATACCAAGACCAATAATATCCCAATGTTTGTTTTTATGGGTCTCATAGTTAGTGGTTTACATTTTTAAAGATAAGTTCTACCGTTAATTATTTTTTGCTCCCTGTTGAATCCATTTTAAAATCAGGTCAATTTGAGATTGGGGAAGCTTACCTCCCGGAGGCATGGCACCAGTGTTCACTTTCACATAAAGGATGCTGGCTGTCGGGTTTGAAGTGTCCACGAGGTTCATGCTAATAATTGAATTGTAAGCATTTGCGGATGTCAAATCGGGAGCTTGTCCACCGGAAGTATGACAGCCAATGCAGTTGGCAGTAAAAATTGGAATGATATCCGCTGAAAAACTTACATCTGTTGGTATTGGCTCCGGTACAATGTGCAGGTATTGACACCCACCAATTATTAAAATTGCCAGACTGATTAGAGCGATTGATAGTTTTTTCATTTCTAGTCAGGTTAGGTTGTCCCAAAAGTAATTTTGAAAGATACCAGTAAAAATGATAAAAGTCACTTGGTGTAAAAATCCTAAAAAAAACCCTGCCTGAGGCAGGGCTTTTTCAGTATGATATTTATCAGTCAGGATACTTTAGTTGATCCTGAAGAGCTTTAAACAAGTTTTTCACATCAGCAACGGTAGCGGTAGGTACTCCAGTCATGGCTGATCCAAGATTCCCGAATTTGATCTTGTGTTGCAATTCATAGGGTTTGTTCCTGCCAAAGAATCCAACGGTGAGGGTGTCACCCTCGTCAATGATCGCAATTCCTTTCCCGTCAGCACCGTGACAACCGGCACAATTAGCGCTGAAGAAAGCGTCACCGGCAGCAGGATCTCCATCTTTTCCTATATTACTGAATGATTTGGTTCCTGTTGGGTAGGTACCTGTTGTAGTTAAATCATACAATTGTGTAACATCAAGTCTTTCTTCCTTCAGGAATTTAATGATATCCCAAATCTCTTCATCCGTTAAAATAGTACCAAAGGCAGGCATGGCATCGCCCGAACCTGTTGTTCCATCTTGTGTTAAAGTTGGATCAACAGGACGGCCGGTTACGTTTTTAAGGTGATCATAAAATTCCTCAATCGGGTCATTTTCAATTGGCTCAATCAAACTTGGGCCAACGCTTGGACGGGTTGTTTTAGGGGCCCTGTCAATGTAAGCACCTTCCCGGCCCATTTGATCCCAGCCATGGCATTGTTTACAACGGTAAAAATCGCCATAATTGGTAATGTCAGCCGCATTAATTCCATTTGGAGCTGTCCAACCGGTTTCTGAAGCCCAGAATTTGTCATACAATTTTCCACCGAGTATGCCATCGGCTTTATTATAGGCATCTTGTTCCGGGGAAATACATGATCCATCATCAACTTTTGCGCTTGGATCATAATTAACAGCAGTCGGGTCAGTACACCCGGCTTTCTTTTTACACCCGTTCATGCCAACAGTAATAATGCCGGCAAAGACCAGGATAATTCCGGTTTTGAGGATTTCTTTAACTCTCATGGCTCAAATTTAGGTTTATGAAAAATAAATATCATCGATTCCTTTATGCAAAAATTCTTTTCGAGGTTAAAAGTAGTTGGGGGTATTCCTTGAAGGGGTGACATTTGTCAACCCATGGTATGATTTTAATCAACACCGTTAAGAACTGATTTTGTAAAGTAGATGCAAATATCTGATATTCGGTTGCATAACAGGAATTCCTTTTTTTTCAGCGCAGGTTTCTTAAATTAGAGTCATAAAACGCCATTACAATGAAAAGACTTTTTACAATCCTGTTGTTAACCGTTCTTCCAAGTTTGTATTTTCAACTGAATGCACAATTAAACGGCACCTACACAATAGGCGGAACCGCACCGGATTACCTAACTTTTAACGATGCGGTTAACGCGATGGTAAATCAGGGTATTACCGGAACCGTGATTTTCAATGTGCGGGCAGGCACATATACCGAACAAGTAACCATGCCGGAAATAGGCGGAGTCAATGCCGGGGATACCATTGTATTTCAATCAGAAAACGGTAATCCTGCCAGTGTTATTCTCAGATATCCCGCCTCCTCTTCCATTGATAACTGGGTGCTGAACCTTGACGGAACCGATCGTATAACATTCAAAGACCTGACCATTATGGCATCAGGAACCTCCGATTATGGGAAAGTGCTGATTATAGGGAACGAATCAAAATACGTCCGTTTTGAAAATGTAATCTTTCAAGGGAAGACCGGAACAACCAATGTGTTTACTGATAAAACCATTGTAGATGGGGAAGCCAGCTTGATTGATTCATTCATTCACTTCAAATCCTGCCAATTTATTAACGGAAAATATGCTATAAGATATAAAAATGGAGTCAACCTGAAAATAACCGGTTGCACCTTTAATAATACAAACAATGGTGGAACGGATTGTTATCTCACCTATAATCAATTTCTGTTTTATGCGGGTAATGTGCATATGAATGGAGGCATCAATGTATATTACTATTCCAGTCCCAATAGCAACATTATTGCCAACAATTTCATTGCCGGGAAGCTGGATTTATCTTATCTGAACGGATCTTCCGGAACGGAAACCAAAGTGGTAAATAACATGATTATCGGCCAGGCGCATATCCGGTCTTCACGCTGGGTAAATTTTTATAACAATACAGTATACAACCCTTCGGGCGTGGCCTTGCTGGTCAACACATACAACCAGCAGGGAAATTCGAGCAACCTGCGTATTGCCAATAATATCCTGGTTTCAGATAATAACACTGCGTTAGACCTGGAAGACCTTGTGTATATTGATTACCTCGATTACAACTGGTACAATACCGGTGGCACTAATTTGCTTACTTTGAACAATTTCGGCTATCCGGACCTGGCAACTTGGCAAATTTCAACCGGTAGATCAGCGCATGCTGTAAATGATGCGGTGCATTTTGTTTCGAGCACTGATCTCCATATTTGTCGTGATCAGGCACCGCATCATGGCGATCCGATGGTGGGCGTTCCAGTGGACTTTGACCTTGATCCCAGAAATCTTATGAATCCAATGATGGGAGCGGATGAATATGATCCATGGCAGATTACTCCTGATCCTGCACAAGTATGTGCCGGTGAGAATCTGACACTTTCAGTTAACAATACCACAGGCAATGATAATTTTACCTGGTCGGGTGGTGATCTGACTTCCCCGGTGTCAGGTACTTCCCTAACAGTTTCCCCAACGAGTGACCAGGATTATTTACTGGATTGGTCGGATGGAGTTTGCAGTGTTACCGACACAGTGCATGTTACGGTATTTCCTGCTCCCAATCCCACAATTGTTGTAAATAACCATACGCTATCTTCTGACATCACGGGAGCGTCTTACCAATGGTATTTTAACGGATCGCCCATTAACGGGGCCACTTCCCAATCCTATACGGCCACACAAAACGGTGACTATTATGTTGTAGTGATTGATACCAATGGATGCTCCGGAACTTCCAATACGGTAACCATAAACAATGTGGGTATTCAAACACCCGATGGTTTTTACAACTTAAATATCCATCCAAATCCGGGCCCGGGTATGTATAAGGTCCAATTCACGCACTATCCTGGCATAAATACCCATCTCCGGGTCATTAACCTGGTTGGCAGAACGGTTTATGAGGAACAATTGAACGACCGGGATGGCAAGGCTGATTTTATAATAGACCTCAGGCAGCTACCTGATGGTGTTTATTTGATGCAGTTACAAAACGGGAGTTATTCTGAAGTGATCCGGTTGGTAAAGCAATAAATTTTGGAATTCATTATACATTGAATACCCGGCAGGTACCGGGTATTCTTATTTTGGGGTGAAACCGGAAACTCTGTTTTGAAATTGATGGTTTAGCCTGTTAAACGGATGACAAATATCATTGGGGCGGTTCCGGTTAAACGGTTAACTTTGCTTCGAAAACAAAAGCCTGACCTATGAAAAAAACGCACATCATAACCTTAATCCTGCTGGCAGCCGCTTTCGCGCTCATTGTTGGCATGGTGGGGAATTATAGCAGCTACGAATCATTCTCAACAGCTGCCAATCATCCGGACCGGGAATATCATGTGGTTGGTAAGTATGTGCCCGAAAAAGGAGTGGAGTTCAATCCGGAGGAGAATGCCAATGTGTTTACCTTTTACATGGTCGACAAGGACGGGCAGGAATCCAAAGTTGTTTGTAACGGAGATGTGCCACAGCATTTTGAGCTCACTGAGCAGATTGTTGTTATAGGTAAAATGACGGAAGACGGCTTTTACGCAACCGACCTGCTCACCAAATGTCCTTCCAAATACAAGAACCAGGACCTGACCGGCAGCGGTAGCTAAACATTATTTATGGAGATTAATTATGCGGGGGAATTATTATGGCCGGGCAGGGCAGGCCATCTGGCCTTAATTATATCCTTTGTGACCAGCCTGCTGGCATTCTTTGCTTATTGGCAGGCGCAGCGTAACCGGGAAATGCCCGCCTGGAATTCCTGGCGGTTTGTCGGTAATATCAGTTTTGGTGTTCAGGCCCTTGGCATAGTTGTAACCATGGGCTTGCTGTACTACCTCATTTTCACCCACCGCTTTGAATATGAATATGTCAGGGGCCACTCGTCAACCGATATGCCCCTGAAGTACCTGGTCAGTTGTTTCTGGGCCGGCCAGCAGGGCAGTTTCCTTTTATGGATATTCTGGCATTCCCTGTTGGGCCTGGCGGTGATGAAATGGGTCGACAAAAAGTGGTCGGTCCCCGTTTTAGCCACTTTGTCCATCCTTCAGGTGGTCCTGATCTCCATGCTGCTGGGTATTTATATTAACCGGGGTATTGTTTTACTGGCATTGTTTCTGGCGCTCAATGCATTTTTCTGGTATTTGCTAAAAAAATACGGGCAGGCAGGCTGGAAAAGCCTGGTTCCTGTATTGAACCTGGCAGCCATTTTCAAAACCCGGGAAAAACCCAATGCATTCTGGCTGCTGTTCTTGCTGGCATTGCCGGTAAATATTCTTGTTTTGGTAATTCTGCCAATGCATGCCAGGGAGGTAGCTGATTTCTTATCCGCCAATATTAAACTGGGGGTCGACCCGTTTGAATTGACCCGGGAAGCCTTTCCGGATAATGCATTATTCCTGATGTCCGATTATGTTACCCAGATTCGTGGCACCGGACTGAACCCTTTGCTTGAAAATTACTGGATGGTTATTCATCCGCCTACCTTATTCCTTGGATTTGCTTCCACTTCCGTACCTTTTGGGTTTTTAATGGCTTCCTTCTGGAACCGGGATTTCACCTCCTGGACGCGCCCGGTGTTTCCCTGGACCGTCTTTTCAGCCCTGATACTTGGAACCGGCATTATTATGGGTGGTCTTTGGGCCTATGAATCGCTAAGCTTCGGTGGCTTTTGGGCCTGGGATCCGGTGGAAAATGCTTCGTTTGTTCCGTGGCTTACTCTGGTGGCTGCTTTGCATACCCTGCTGATCTATATGCACAGTAAATATGCTTTGCGTTCAACCTATATCCTGATAATCATCACCTTTTTCCTGATTCTCTATTCCACCTTCCTGACCCGAAGCGGTATCCTGGGCGACAGTTCGGTGCATTCGTTTACGGACTTGGGCATGATGGGGCAGTTAATTGTGCTTATTATAGCTTTTATCCTGCCAGCCTTGATCCTGCTGGCTGATAACTGGAAATCCATCCCCAACCCGCAAAAAGAGGAAAAAACTTCTTCCCGGGAATTCTGGATGTTTGTTGGTTCGCTGGTATTACTGATATCTTCCATCCAGATCACTTTTACGACTTCCATCCCCGTATTGAACAGTGTGAATACAGGCCTGGTGAACTGGTTTCCGTTTCTGGATGGATTCAAGCTGCTGGGGATAGAAATTTTCAAAACCAATTATGCCCCGCCCCAGGATGCGGAGACGTTTTATAACAGCATTCAAGTCTGGTTCGCAATACTTATTGCCTTGTTATCAGCCTTTGTGCAGTTTCTCCGGTATAAAAAATCCGACTGGACGAAGGTTTTTAGAAAACTTGCAGCTCCATTCTTTATCAGCCTGGTGTTAACTGTTGCCATCCAACTGCCCTTGCAGGAAACTAATTTTGCGTACCTCCTGCTGCTGTTTGCCGGGTTGTTTACCCTGACTGCCAATTTGAATTATCTCCTGGTGGTTTTGAAAGGGAAAATCAGGATTGGGGGAGCTTCCGTCACGCACCTTGGGTTTGGATTGCTGCTGGCTTCAATGGTTATCACCCTGGCCAACAGCAAAATTATATCCCGGAACACAAGCGGAATGGCCTACAGCCAGGATATGCCGGCAGAATTCAACCTCAACAACCTCAAGTTAAACCTTGGCCAGCCTGAATGGATGGAGAAATACCGGGTCACCTACACCGGGAAGGAAATCGATGGCAGAAATTATTATTACCGGATTGCCTATGACCGGATAGACACTACCAGCGGAGATACCCTTGAACATTTTGTGCTCAAACCCCACCTGCTGGACCATCCCCGTATGGGCATTGTGGTGAACCCGGCTACGAAGCATTACTGGAACCGCGACATTTTTACCCATGTGACTTCTGTCCCGCTTGACCAGTCAGGCCATGTATTGAATAAACCGACTGTAAACGGTTATAACGCAGGAATTGGAGATACTTTCTTTATCAGCAAAGGAATGGCCGTGTTCAGCGGTTTTCAGCCGGTTTCCGTTAATGACACTTTATTATCAGTCGATGCTACGGTAACTTTAATAGCCCTTGACCAGGTCCATGAGTTACACCCCAAATTTATGATAGGGAAAACCCAAACCTGGTCAGAGCCTGACAGCCTGGGCAGTATGAAAATTGCCATCAGCACCATTAACCCTGAAACCGGGGATTTTACCTTCAATGTACTCGAGCAACAAGATTGGGTAATTATGAAAGCCATTGTATTTCCCTTTATTATTCTGCTGTGGACAGGAATAGTCCTTACGATTACGGGATTCTTCATAAGTTTATTGAATCGTATCAGGGAACACCGCAGAATTGCTCCGAGTGAAAAAACCTGAGATCAGCATAATCGGCAGTGGCAATGTCGGGTCTCACCTGGCAAATGCCTTGTTTTATGCCGGATTTACCATACACGAAATTTACAGCCGCAGCCTGTCGCATGCCAAATCCGTGGCGATAGCGGTACAAGCCAGACCGGTAAATGATTTAACCCAGCTCGATGATCAGAGTGACCTGTATATTTTCGCCATCCCGGATGATGCGATCAAAAAGCTGGCGAATTCCGGGTTGAAATTTAGCTGTGCGGTTCATACCTCGGGTATCTTGCCTTATGATGCACTGCGTCCGGTGGCTGATCAATTTGGAAGCTTCTATCCCTTGCAAACCTTCCGGAAAGGCGAAAAGGTGAATTTCAGGGATATCTATATCAATGTCCAGGCAGGGAATAAATCAACCCTTCAATTGCTCAAAGAGCTGGCATTGACGCTAACCGATAAAGTGGCCAGCCTGGACGACACCCAAAAATCCTGGCTGCACCTTGCAGCGGTTTTTGCCAATAATTTCAGCAACCAAATGCTGGCGATTGCTTATGATTTGTGTTCCGGACACGAGATTCCCTGGCCGATGCTCGAGCCGCTTATCAGGCAGACCCTGGATAATGCTATGAAAGGGAATCCGGACATCTACCAAACCGGACCGGCTGTAAGGGGCGACTTGTCCACGATTCAAAAACACCTTGCGATGCTGCCCGGAGGAAAGCAACAGGAAATATACCGCTTGTTGACGGATTACATTATGCAAAAGCGGCAAAACCATAAGGGATGACACAGCTTAGATACGTTATACGCCTCATAAGAGCCCTGAACCTGGTGTTTATTGTACTGACCCAGTACTTGCTTATGTACGCGGTGGTAAAACCGGTACTACAGTTAGCCGGGATGCAGCCGGTTTTGGATCATACCGGGCTAATACTGCTGGTATTTTCCACCGCGCTCACTGCGGCTGCCGGATATGTGATCAATGATTATTTTGATGTTAAAATAGATGCCCTGAACCGGCCGGCACAAACTATTGTCGGGCGCACAGTCTCCAGGCGCATGGCTATTCTGATTCACAGCATGCTGAACATCGCTGGGGTAATTCTGGGCTTGCTGGCCGCTACGAGGGTCGGCATCTGGTTTCTTGGATTGGTACCCATGGCAGTGTCCCTGTTGCTTTGGTTTTATTCTTCCTGGCTAAAGCATAAACCATTGTGGGGCAATATATTGGTATCCTCACTTACAGCATTGGTTGTGCTGATTGTCGGGGCCTACGAGTTGATGGGGCAGTCCCTGCCTGCCCGGGAGCTCCGGATTCTTAAAGCTTATTTCTGGATTATTGCAGGCTTTGCCTTCTGGATTTCCCTGGTCAGGGAATTGGTGAAGGACCTGGAAGACATACATGGCGATGAACTGGCCGGCTCACGGACTTTTCCGGTCGTGTATGGGATTCGTAAGGCCAAATACCTGGTGATTGTTTTATCCATGGTAATGTTTGTGGCCATTGCTTATTTCTCTTCCATATTGTTTGATCCGGGACAATGGGAGATACTATTGTATGTCGGCCTGGCCGTGGAACTGCCAATGGCTCTTATGATGGCAGTGATTTTCAGGGCCCAGACGCAACAGGATTTTCACCGGGCCAGTGGTTTATTGAAGATTGTAATGCTCGGGGGCATTCTCGCCATGGGAATTGTACATATTCTTGCAGGGCCGCCAAACTGGATTTAATATGAAAAACCGGACCATCTTGCTTGCCTCCGGAAGCCCGAGACGCAGGGAATTGTTGGAGCTGCTCGGATATAAAGTAAAAGTTGTTCGCCCGGAGATTGATGAAACCATATTGGAAGGTATGGATACCTATGGGAAAATGACCATCCGCCTGGCAGAAGAAAAGGGTCGTGAAGTAATGGAAAGGGCGGGGGCTGTGGATTTTCCTTTGCTCGCTGCTGATACCATCGTAGTACTGGAAAAGGAGATTCTTGGTAAACCTGCAAACCTCGGGGAAGCCAAAGAAATGTTGCGAAAACTCAGCGACAAAACCCATGAAGTGGTTACGGGGGTGTTTATTGCGTACAAAAGGCAAAGCGAATCGTTTTCAGTAAATACCCGGGTTACCTTTGCCACGTTAAGCGAGGAAATCATTGACTATTATGTCAATCATTATGAAGTGCTCGACAAAGCAGGCGCTTATGCCATACAGGAATGGATCGGTTTAACCGGTATACAAAAAATCGAAGGCGATTATTTTAACGTGGTCGGTTTGCCGGTGCGGAAAGTCTTTGAAACCCTACAGCGCCTGGAGGCTTAGCGGAAAGCAAACTTGGAGGCAAAAAATTTCAGCTCTTCCTTAAGGTCCGTGTAAGTCATTGGGAAATACTTCAGGAACCGGGTGTTAGGATCGACTTCCAGGTTGCGTAGCTTTGCATGCTGGTCAACAAAGATAAATTCCAGGTCCGGGTAGATTTCTTTGATCAGCGAGGCAAGTTCCAGAATGCTGGTATTGAAATTGACCAGGTTATAGGTGTCGCTGGGAATATCCGATTCGATAAGCTGCCACATACGATTTGCCACCTTTTTGATATTCACGAAGCTGCGTTTTTGCTTCCCGGTGCCGTGAATGGATATGCGCTTGTTGAAGTTGGCTTCCAGCATGAATTTGTTGATCACGGAATCAAACCGCATGCACGGGCTGAACCCGTAGATATTGCCGCAGCGGACGATATAGGTTTTCATTTTGCTGCTCAAACGGGAAAAATGTTGTTCGCCCTGGAATTTGGAACGCCCGTAAAAAGTGTCCGGGTGGCAGGGCGACTCTTCAGAAAAAACGATATCATCCGAAGAACCATACACCGATGTGCTGCTCAGATAAATTACTTTTTTTACATGGCTTTCTTCCAGGATGTAGCTAAGTTCTGCTGAACCCCAATGGTTTACCTGCTCCAATTGATGCGGGTCTTCATTGGAAAACGGGGTGGAGACCTTAGCGGCCAGGTGAACCACCACATCGGTTCCGTCCAGCTCTTTGCGCAGGGTCCGGCTGTCCAGGATATCCGCCTTTACCAGCCTGATCTTGTTGGCACCATGAATTCTTTTGAAAAACAGCAGGTTGTAATTTTTCCGGCTTAAATTGTCGTATATAACGATTTCCCCGATATCCGGTTTTTCTGACAGCAGGTAAACCAATTCCGCTCCGATATATCCGGCTCCTCCGGTAATCAGTATTCTCATCTGGCAATCAATTCAGTGTGCAGGCCGCATTCCGTTTTCTTCATGCCGAACCAACGGCTCAGTCTCGGGTCCGATTCAATTTCCAGGTCCAGCTTGCGTGTACAGGGTTCGCATCCAATGCTCAGGTATCCTTTTTCCTCCAGCGGATGGCGGGGTATCTTATAGTCAGCCAGGTAGGCTTCAATATCCCTTGTT
The DNA here is from genome assembly GCA_964422925.1 of uncultured Chitinophagales bacterium. Classification (GTDB taxonomy): domain Bacteria; phylum Bacteroidota; class Bacteroidia; order Chitinophagales; family S012-47; genus CAYRDC01. Next base: position 172,969 of record CAYRDC010000003.1, read on the forward strand.
GTCCAGTCGAGCATGGGGTGGAAACGGATGGCTCCCTGTGGGGTTTTTTCTTCCGTTTTGAAGGTTTTCCGGTTTTCATTCTGATCGGCTCTTATTCCGTTAATCCAGACGTCATACTCTGCCAAAACCGGTTCCATGGGCTGGATTTTATTCAAAAAGCAGCAATAATCCGGATCCGAAGTGTACAAAAACCGACCGTTTCCATTGACCTGCTGGGTTTTAGGCGTTGCGGAATACAGGTTAATAACATTCAACCCGAACAGATCAGCAATCTGGTCGCGGTAAACCAGGGTTTCCGGGAAAAGGAAACCGGTGTTCAGGAAATAAACAGGGATTTCCCGGTCAATCCGGCTCAGTAGGTGAAGCATGACTGTGCTGTGCGTCTGAAAGGAAGAAGAGGCAAACAGTTTTTTCCCGCTTGCCTGGTATTCTTCAATTTTTTTCCGGATACTATCAAAGTCCATCAGCCGAATTTTGGTCAAAATTAGCCATTTTCCCGGTCAGGGGCCGAATCGTTTCCGGATTTCCCCGTTCAGGATAACCGTTGCGGTGTGGTTTTTCCCGTATGCATAAGGCAGATAATCTGTTGAAGGCACGGGATGCGTAATCAGCAGGTTGGCCCGTTTACCCGGTGTGATCGAACCCAGTTCCTGCTCTACTTCCATAGCCCGGGCGCCATTGAGCGTTGCGGCATTTATAGCCTCGTTGGGCGTCATTTTCATCTTCACACAGGCCAGGGTCAGCACAAACTGCATATTGCCGGAAGGTGTGGACCCCGGGTTGTAATCAGAAGCCAGGGCAAGAGGCAGCCCGGCTTCGATCATTTTTCGTGCAGGAGGATAAGGAAGGTCTAGGAAAAAAGCGGTTCCGGGCAGCAGCGCAGGCATGGTAGAACTGTTTTTCAGGCATTCTATTTCCTCGTCCCCGGTGTATTCCAGGTGGTCGACCGATACCGCTCCGTAGCGCACGCCTACCTGGATTCCCCCGGAGTAATCCAGCTCATTCGCATGGATTTTCGGTTTCAACCCGTATTTCGCTCCGGCTTCCAGGATCCGGGCAGTTTCTTCCGGGGTGAAAAAACCCCGGTCGCAGAACACGTCAATATAATCCGCCAGTTTTTCGACACCAATAGCCGGAATCATTTCCCGGATGATGAGGTCGATATATCCCTCGCGGTTTTTGACACGCCATGGGTCGGGAATGGCGTGAGCCCCGAGAAAAGTGGCCTTGATGGTCAGCGGGCTTGTCTCTTTCAGCCGCTGGATTACCCGGAGCATTTTCAGCTCGCCTTCCAGGGTAAGCCCATAGCCGCTTTTAATCTCTACGGCACCGGTTCCATAATCAGCAATCTCTTCCAGGCGTTGCCAGGCGCTTTCCAGCAATTCTTCCCCGGAGGTTTCATTGAGTTTTTTGGCAGAGTTTAATATGCCGCCTCCCTGTCGGGCAATATCTTCATAGCTGAGGCCCCGGATACGTCCTGTAAATTCAGTTTCCCGGCTTCCGGCCCATACCAGGTGCGTGTGCGAATCGCACCAGGCCGGCAAGACCAGTCCGTCCCTGGCGTTCCATTCATCATCCGCTGGGGGTGGGGTTTGCTCCATGGATCCGTAACTGTGGATTCGTCCGTCTTCAATCAATAACCATGCATTGTCGAGGCCTGGCAGCTCCTGCATCGCTTTTCCCTTTACGATGCTTTCTTCTGGTTCCCGGGTCTGGACCAGGCGTTTGATATGATGAATAAGCAGGCGCATAAGTAATCAGTTCCCGGCTCAAATTAAGGCAGATTTCCTGAATTTAAGAGTCCACGGTTATCCGCATGTGTCTGGCTTCGGTTGAATGCCTATATTCGCAACATGCCTGGAAATACCTTTGGGAGACTGTTTCGCTTAACGACTTTCGGGGAATCGCATGGGCCGGCCATTGGCGGTATTTTGGATGGCTGCCCGGCCGGTTTGCGGGTGGATATGGATTTTATCCGCTGCCAGTTGAACCGGAGACGGCCGGGACAGTCAGCTCTCACCTCGCAGCGTCAGGAAACAGACGAGCCGGTAATCCTCTCCGGAGTGATGGACGGGGTTACCCTGGGAACGCCTGTTGCCTTCCTGATCCGGAACCGGGATGTGCGACCGGAGGATTACGAATTTTTCAGCGACAAATTTCGCCCCGGGCATGCCGGGTGGACCTGGGAAATGAAATACGGCAGGCGTGACCACCGTGGCGGGGGGCGCGCTTCTGCCCGTGAAACTGCTGTCCGGGTTATGGGTGGCGCTTTCGCACAGCTGTTCCTGCGGGAAAAGGGCGTGGAAATCAGGGCGTACGTGTCAGCTGTCGGCCCGGTGAGTTGTAATACCCCTTACCGTCAGCTGGACCTTGACGCGGTGGACGAATCCCCGGTTCGCTGTCCTGATCCGGAAGCAGCGCGGGCTATGATGGAATATCTTCAGCAGGTACAGCAGGAAGGCGATACCACAGGCGGTATTATTACCTGCATAGTGAAAAACTGCCCGCCCGGGCTGGGAGAACCCGTGTTTGATAAATTGCCGGCCGGTTTAGCCAAAGCCATGCTCAGCATAAACGCGGCCAAAGGTTTTGAAATAGGCCATGGCTTCCGGGCAGCGAACATGAAAGGCAGCGAGCATAATGATTCGTTCCTTTTCGAAACGGGCAGGATCCGCACGAAAGAAAACCGGTCCGGAGGTGTGCTGGGCGGAATCAGCACCGGTGAGGATATTTGGTTCAGGGTCGCGTTTAAACCGGTTTCCACCTTGCTGAAAGGGGAGGAAGTAATTGACCGGGAAGGGAAACTGCACCATTGGCCCGGCCGCGGGCGGCATGACCCGTGTGTGGTTCCGCGGGCTGTGCCGGTAGTCGAAGCCATGGCGGCCCTGGTCATTGCCGATCAATATTTGTTGAACCTGGGAGCCAGAATGGATTGAGCTATGAAGAAACTTGCTTTACACTGGAAAATCATTATCGGGTTGCTGCTGGGCATAGTCTGGGCCGTTATATCCAGCATAGCCGGCTGGAGCCGGTTTACGATTGACTGGATCAACCCCTGGGGAGATATTTTTATCCGCCTGCTCAAATTGATCGCGGTTCCCCTGGTCTTATTCTCGATCATAAAAGGGATTTCCGGCCTGCAGGTAACCCGCCTGGGCCGGATCGGGCTGAAAACCCTGACCTTTTACCTGGCTACAACCGTTTTTGCGGTTACTCTGGGCCTCTTGCTGGTCAATGTCATTCAGCCGGGAGAGCGCCTGAACGAAACCTCCAAAGCCAATTTGCAGGCCAACGTGGAGCAATTTAAAAAGGCCGCTAAGGTGGAGGAGAAAATCGACACCAAAAAACAGGATGCCGAGCAGTTGATAGGCCGGGGGCCCCTCCAGCCGGTGGTAGATTTATTCCCGGAGAATATTTTCAGGGCCCTTTCAGATAATCTGCGCATGCTCCAGGTGATCCTGTTTGCCATATTTTTCGGAATTGGTTTAAGCATGATCCCTGACGAGCGGGCCGGACCCCTGATCCGGGTCATTGACGGCATCAATGAGGTTATTCTCAAAATGGTGGACATCATCATGCAGGGGGCTCCCTTTTTCGTTTTCGCCTTACTGGCCGGCCAAATGGCCCGCCTGGCAGGCGATGACCCGTACCTGATGCTGGACATTTTCAAAGGACTGCTCTGGTATTCCCTGACGGTCATTGCAGGGCTGGTGATACTGGTAACCTTATTCTACCCGACCGTTATTAAAACTCTTGTCCGGAAAATAGGATACCGCGACTTTTTCCGTGGGATCCGCGAAGCGCAGATCGTGGCTTTCAGCACCAGCAGCAGCGCGGCTACCCTGCCCGTGACCATGGAATGCGTGAACGAAAACCTGGGCGTTTCGCAGGAGATCACCTCTTTCGTACTGCCTATCGGAGCCACGGTGAATATGGACGGCACCAGCCTGTACCAGGCGATAGCGGCCGTTTTTCTTGCCCAGTTTTACGGGTATGACCTGGCCCTGGGCCAGCAGCTGATCATTGTGGTAACGGCCACGCTGGCCTCCATTGGCGCACCGGCCATTCCGAGCGCGGGATTAGTCATGTTGATTATTGTCCTGGAATCCGTTGGGCTGCCGGCATCGTGGATCGCACTGATCTTTCCGGTGGACCGTATCCTGGACATGATGCGCACCGTGGTGAACGTGACCGGAGATTCGACCGCTGCGGCTGTCATTGCCCGTTCAGAGGGAGAACTGGACGCGGAAACCGGATAATTTCAACTTGTAAGCGCTATGAAAAACTTCGCATTCATAACGGGTACCAGCCGGGGGATTGGCAAGGCCCTCGCGTTACGGTTGCTTCAAGAACCGGATTGGATCGTGATCGGACTGGCCAGGAGCCAATCCATCGAACATTCCAATTACCGGCATGTGGCCCTCGACCTTTCCGACCTGTCGAAAGTAGCAGCCTTTCGTTTCCCGGAGATTTCCGGTGCCAACCAGCTGGTTTTGGTAAATAATGCGGGCCGGCTTGGGCAAATAGCTCATTTCGGCACTCTGGACGAAAAGGACCTTGCCAAAACCATCCAGGTAAACCTGGCGGCTCCACTGATACTGATCAACCGTTTCCTGAAAGATTATCCGTCCGCTGATCTTCCCAAGCTGATCATTAATATTTCCAGCGGAGCAGCTAACCACGCGGTGGACGGTTGGGCAGGATATTGCAGCACCAAAGCCGGACTCGACATGGGAGCCAGGGTTTTACAAGGAGAAATCCGGCTGGATAACCGGCAGGATGTCAGAATACTCTCTGTGGCACCGGGCATTGTGAATACCTTGATGCAGGACCAGATCCGGGAAACCCCACCAGAGCACTTCTCAAGGCTCGGGGAATTCAAAGGGTATTTCGAAACCGGGCAGCTTATCGCCCCGCAGCAGGTCGCGGAAAAACTTTTGGAATTAATAAACCATTACCATTCATTGCCGGATGAAAAAATTCAGTTTACTTACGACTAAAAATCTTTGGGTTTCGCTTGCCGTTATTGCCCTTGAAATGACTATGGCTTGCACAACAAATCAAAGCAAAAAACCGGTTGACCTTATCCTTCATAATGGTTTGATATACACCGTGGATTCGGCTTTCAGCACCTGTCAGGCGCTGGCTGTGGACAAAGGGCGTATCATAGACCTGGGTACCGATGAAACGATCCTGGAAAAATACGAAGGCCGAAAGGTCATAGACCTGGCAGGGCGCCCCGCATATCCGGGATTTTATGACGCTCATTGCCATTTTTTCGGATACGGCATTTACAGCACGTATGCCAACCTGGTGGGGACCCGTTCGGTACGGGAGGCGCTGGACATCCTGAAGCAATATGCAACGGATCACCCGGAAGGCTGGATCATCGGCAGGGGGTGGGACCAGAACGACTGGCCGGAGAAAAGCTTCCCGGACCGTACGGAGCTGGACCGGCTTTTCCCCGACCGCCCGGTGTTCCTGAAACGGATTGACGGGCACGCGGCCTGGGTGAACCGGGCGGCCCTGGACGCGGCAGGTATCACCCCTGAGACAAGGGTGGAAGGAGGAAAGATTATCGTAAAGAACGGCCGGCTGACCGGAATCCTCATAGACAATGCCGTGGACCTGGTGGCGCGCGTGGTGCCCGTTCCGGGCAGGAAACAAGCACGGGAAGCCCTGCTCACCGCCCAGGAACATTGCTTCCGGGTCGGGCTTACCACCGTGGACGATGCGGGCCTGAATGCACCTGTTGTGGAGATGATCGATTCCCTTCAGCAGGCAGGTGCCCTGAAGATGAAGATTTATGCTATGCTGAACCCCACCGAAAGGAACCTCTCATGGGCCCGCGCGCACGGGGAAGTGAATACGGGCAGGCTGCACGTTCGGAGCTTCAAGTTTTATGCGGATGGAGCGCTCGGATCCAGTGGCGCTTTGTTGCTGCAACCCTACCATGATGACCCGGAAAGCTACGGGCTTAATCTGCTGGATTCCAACCAAATGAAACAGTTTGCTGAATTTTCGGTTAAAAACGGTTTCCAGTTGTGCACCCACTGCATCGGTGACAGTGCCAACCGGGAAGTGCTGCAACTGTACAAACAATTCCTGGCTCCGGGCAACGACCTGCGCTGGCGCATTGAGCATGCCCAGGTCGTTCATCCGGATGACTTGCCGCTGTTCGGGCGGTATAGCATTATCCCTTCGGTTCAGCCCACGCATTGCACTTCGGACATGTACTGGGCGAAAAACCGGCTCGGGCCGGACCGGGTAAAATACGCCTATGCATACCAGGACCTGCTGTCTGCGGCCGGATACGTGGCGGCCGGCAGTGATTTCCCGGTGGAGGATATCAATCCTCTGTACGGATTCTATGCCGCTTTTGCCCGGAAGGACCAGCAGGGCTGGCCGGAAAACGGATTCCAGAAAGAAAACGCGCTCACGCGCGAGCAGGCTTTGCGGGCTATGACCATCTGGGCTGCCAGGAGCAACTTCGAAGAAACCGACCGCGGCAGCCTGGAACCGGGCAAGGCAGCCGATATCGTGGTGCTGGACCGGGATATAATGACCGTTAATGAATCCGAAGTGTTCAGGACGAAGGTGGAAATGACCATTATTGACGGGGAACCTGTTTTTCAGCGGGGCGACTGATCAGGGAACCATCAGGTTGCAACCCCTGATCTCGCTGTGATCGGTCCTGCCCAGCACTTCAAAACTGCCGTCCGCGTGGATCTTCCCCAAGTCATCCGTGGCGAGGAAGGAACAGGATTCCACGTTGGCAAGGTCGATGATATGCAGGCGCCCCTGGCCTTGTTTCCTGAGACTCAACGGATCGTACGGATCGCTCACCATCACGCGCATCCAGGGCGGGGTATGAAAAATGCCATTCCCTCCGGACCAGGCCTGGGAAAGAAGTTCCGTCATCCCGTATTCTGAACTTATTTGTTCCACCCTGAAAGCCTTTTTCAGCACAGTATGAACTTCTTCACGGGTCATTTCCTCGCGCCTGCCTTTCATGCCCCCGGTTTCTATAACCAGCGTATGCTGTAACGAGACCGGGTGGGAGGCCGCGAAGTCCAGCAGGGCAAATGTAACCCCGAGGAGCAGGGCTTGCTGCCCGTTTCTTTCCAGTTTCCGGAGTTTTTCTGCCAACGAATCGAATTCATGCAGGTAGAACCCGTTATCCGGATGACCCGATAACTCCATCAGGTAGCGCGCCATGTACACCAGAGAAGCGTTTTCCCGTTCGAGATAGGAGGGGAGAAGCGCCAGTATGGCAAAGTCAGCGGGTTCCCCGATAAAACGCCTGAAACTGCCGGTAATACTCTGCCGGTACCAATCAGGGTTCCAGACATAGTGCCTGGAAGGTTCCTGACCGCTGGTACGGCTGCTTTCAAACACCAGGGGATGCGCCTTGCCCGGATGACAGCTCACTTCCCTCGTCTTATACATCGAAACGGGCAGACAGGGAATGTCTTCCGGCTTCCGGATATTATCTGCATCAGCAGCCATCAGGTCGCAGAATTCCCTGTATACCGGGTTCCTTTGATACTGGTATTGAAAAACCTCCAGTGCTATGGCCGGGAAATCATCCGGGTTCACTGAAAAAACACGTTCCGGTTCGGGCGCTTGGACAGGCATGCGGTAAAAATACTTCAATCCCGAAATACTTTTTTTGTGGTATCTTAGTTATGCCAATGAAGATGAAACAAACCATACCCGTCCTGTTCCTGGTGATCCTGGTCGCTGCATGCACCCGGAAACCAGATTTCCCGGTTGAACCTGAAATTACGGCTGCCAATGTGTCGAAATCCCTGGTGGTCTCGGGAGTGGATTCCCTGGTGGTAAGCATCGATTTCCGGGACGGGGACGGGGATATCGGGCTGAAAAACAATGAATCGGATGTAAACGCTTACCTCATCGACAGCCGGACCGGGTTCGCGCTTACTTATAAAATTCCATACATCTCTTCCGCGGACAACCCCCAGGCCATCAGCGCCACGGTTTGGTTCACCATTCACCCCTTCAGTCTGAACTGCCGCCCGACCTATACCACTTTCGATACGGTCAGCTATGAAATTTATATCGTTGACCGTGCCGGGCATGAAAGCAACCGGATGTCCACCCCGGAAGTGGTTATTCAGTGCCAGTAAGCGCAATTTTCTAATTTAGGGCCTTCTCAAGTCAAGTTGTTCTCTCTATGAAAAAGATAATTGTACTTACTTTCTGTCTGGTTGTCTTTTGTTTAAAAGAACTGGTGGCGCAAAACCTTCAGGAACTCGCGACCGGAGATATGCCTTACCTGGAAGCGCTGTACAAGGATTTGCACAGCCATCCGGAACTCTCATTCAGGGAGAGGGAAACCGCCCGGAAAATGGCCCGCGAGCTGAAAGAAGCCGGGTTTGAGGTAACCACGAATTATGGCGGTTATGGCGTAGTGGGTATTTTACGGAATGGCCCCGGGCCAGTGATTATGGTGCGAACCGACATGGATGCCCTGCCTATGGTGGAAGAAACCGGCTGGCCGTTTGCCAGCAATGTTCGCCAGGTGGATGTGGACAGCATTGAAATGCCGGTAATGCATGCCTGCGGCCACGATGTGCACATGACGGTATGGACAGGAACCGCCCGTTTATTAGCCAAACTGAAGGAAAACTGGTCGGGCACTTTATTGTTCATTGCCCAGCCGGCAGAAGAACGGGGCGGGGGTTCCAAATTAATGCTTGAGAAGGGCTTGTACCGCGATTTCCCTGTTCCGGATTATGCGCTGGCCTTCCATGTAAAAGGCAGTGTGCCGGCCGGCAGCATTGCTTATGTTCCGGGCTATGCACTGGCCAATGTGGATATGGTGGATATCACCGTGCATGGCCGCGGCAGCCATGGCGCCATGCCCGAACGCAGCATCGATCCCATCGTGCTTTCGGCCCGGATCATCCTGGCGCTGCAAACAATTGTCAGCCGGGAAATTTCCCCGCTGGAACCGGCCGTGGTCACCGTGGGATCCATTCACGGGGGAACCAAGCACAATATCATACCGGATGACGTGAAAATGCAGCTTACCCTAAGGTCTTATAACATTGACGTGAGAAACCAGATCATAAATGCCATTCAGCGCATTTGCAATGGCATTGCCGCTTCTGCCGGAGTGGATCCTGAAAATTACCCGGAAGTGAAACTGGCTGATGAATTTACACCCTCCACTTACAACGATCCCGGATTAACCGAAAGGGCCCGGAAGGCACTAATTCCTCTGCTGGGTGAAGAGCATGTAATACCCTACAAACCGGTTATGGGCGGGGAAGACTTCTCACGCTATGGCCTGACTGAAGAAAAAGTACCCATTTGCCTGTTATGGCTTGGCGTGGCAAATCCGGGGGAACTGGAAAAAGCCCGGGAGGAAGGACGGCAATTACCGGATATTCACAACAATCATTTCACACCCGATTACCAGGAAGCTATTCCCGTTGGCGTTGCCGGAATGGCTGCCATTTTGCTGAACTTGATGAAAAATTAATCCCGGCCCCCATTGGTTGTGGATAAAAAACCTTGGACAATAGTGTTTTCACGCAAAAAAGCCTTAATTTACGGATGTTAAAACGCAATTATCAATAAAAACCAGTGCTATGGACGTAACTGAAGTTTTACAAAACGTTAATTGGTTAGCCGTAATTGTTGCCACAGCTGCCATGTTTGTTTTAGGATGGATTTGGTACAGTTTCCTGTTTAAAAATGCATGGGCGAAAGAATCAGGGGTTTCGGAAGAACCGCAGGGAGGCGTTACCAAAATGTTCATTGCCGGGTTTGTTCTCACGTTTATCGGTATGCTCGTGCTGGCTTTGTTCATTCTGAGCTATGAATTTCATGATTGGTTAATGGGCCTCAAACTGGGTGTATTGGTAAGTGTGGGATTTATAGGGACCAGCCTGGTAAACGGTTACATGTATCAAGGGAAAAGTGCCAAGCTGATGGCTATCGATGCATTTTATTCCATCATTGGATATGCCATTGGGGGGATCATTATCGCGGTTTGGTAAACCCGAATACAAATCCTTGATTTTCACATGACTTAAACTTTTGGGAAAGGCATGCGTATATAACCCTCGTGTAAAGGTTACACAGCATGCCTTTGCCCCCTGTACATAACGCAGCCCGCAGGCCGGGTTCACCACTTAGGCGAACAGCCTGTTACTTGTTGTTCTGGTTCTCGGTTTCCCTTTCAACCGCCACCGCACAGGACAGGGTAACCTTTTCCCCGGACGTACTCGATTATCCCCTCGCATATACGCAGTTTTTCGACAGTATCTTTGCCTTCCGGCAGGTACACAAATACCTGGGAGAATGCCGCGAAAACCAGGTGTTCCTTTTCAACGGGTACAATGAATTCCGCATTGACAACCCCGAAAACTGGAAGCGCCTCCGCAGGCAGAGCCGACCGGTGGAGGTAAACGTCATTTACAGCGCCTACCCGGAGAATTTCAGGCGCTGGGAACCCGAATTCTGCACCCTGCTGGCCAGGCGGCTGAAAGCCCTCTTCCTGCTCGACCCGAAGCTGAACAACCCGGACGTTCACTGGACCCTGATGGAGCAAACCGAATGTTCGGACATAGACGAAGCCCGGAGCCTGCTGCACGGCATTCTGATAACCTATGAGCCGAAAGAAACCCCGGTGGTGTTTGAAAAGCCGTTGGACCTCTCCACGGAATATTTCGACATCAGCGCACAAACCGGGCTCAGCGAGGAGGAAGTGCAGGAAATCAGGCTGAACCTCAGCCGTTTCGGACAGGACAATGACTCAGTGGTGATCCGCGTTTTCGAGCGGCACCCAGAGTGGGAAAACCTGCTGGTGGTGGTTGACTGGACCAGCAGCATGTATCCTTACGGAAGCCAGGTGGTGCTCTGGCAGGCCCTGCACATGGCCCGCAGCGGAATCCGTCACCTGGTTTTTTTCAATGACGGAAACCGCACACTGGACGTGAAAAAAATCGGGAAAACCGGGGGCATCTATTTCGTGGAGCCCGAGAATATCGAAACCATCATCGCTACCATGCGCTGGGTTCAGTCAAGGGGTGACGGGGGCGACATCCCCGAAAACGACATTGAAGCCATCCTGAAAGGCCTGGATGCCTATCCTGACGTGGACGAGGTGGTGCTGATAGCCGACAACAACTCCGATATGCGCGACTTCGCTTTACTGGACAAGATAAACAAACCCGTCAAGGTCATACTCTGCGGTGACTATATGGGCATCAACCCGCAATACCTCACCCTGGCCCTTAAAACCGGTGGCAGCCTGCACACCATCGACCAGGACATCGAAAACCTCTTCAGCCTCTTCCGGGACGGGAAAGTCGAGATTTACGGCTACGAGTACGGGCTTGACGAAAACCGGGATGTGAAACTGAACCCGAAAAACCTGCCGGAAGAACTGTCGCACCTCGAGGAGTAAACCGGCAGATGACCCCAGAAAAAAACAAAGAGGCCGTCTCATAACCAATATATGAGATGGCTTCCCTATTTATGCCTGTACCT